>NZ_CP009248.1:1946099-2594799 GCF_001941505.1 Corynebacterium sphenisci DSM 44792
TGCACCACCACCCCAAGGGCGTGGTGGGCGTCATCGCGCCCTGGAACTACCCGCTGACCCTGGCGGTCTCCGACGCCATCGCCGCGCTCGCCGCGGGCAACGCGATCGTGCTCAAGCCGGATTCGACCACCCCCTACTCGGCGCTCATCGCCGCGGACCTGCTCGCCCGCGCCGGTCTGCCGGAGGGCCTGTTCAACGTGGTGCCCGGGCCGGGCCGGGTGGTCGGCCAGGCCATCCTGGCGCGCGCCGACTACCTGATGTTCACCGGCTCCTCGGCCACCGGCCGCTCCCTGGCCGCCCAGGCCGGGGAGCGCCTGATCGGCTTCTCCGCGGAGCTCGGCGGCAAGAACGCCCTGGTCGTCGCGGAGGACGCCGATGTGGCGGCCGCCGCCGACGGCGCCCGGGTGGCCTGCTTCACCAACTCCGGGCACCTGTGCGTGTCCATCGAGCGGATCTACGTCGCCAACGCGGTGTGGGACGAGTTCCTCGCCGCCTTCGTGGACCGGGCCAAGGCGATGACCCTGGGCGCCGGCTACGGCTGGGAGATCGACATGGGCTGCCTGCAGTCCCCGGAGCAGCTGGCCACCGCCGAGCGCTTCGTGGAGGACGCCCGCGCCGCCGGGGCCACCGTGCTCGCCGGCGGGCGCACCCGCCCGGATCTGGGGCCCACCTTCTACGAGCCGACCATCCTGGTGGACGTGCCGGAGGGCACCGAGGTGTGCACCGAGGAGGTCTTCGGCCCGGTGGTGGTCGTGGAGCGGGTCGCCGACGCCCGGGAGGGCATCCGGCGGGCCAACGACTCCCGCTACGGGCTCAACGCCTCCCTGTGGACCACCCCCCGCCGGGGCCGGGAGCTGGGCCCGCTGCTGGAGGCCGGCTCGGTCAACGTCAACGACGGCTTCGGCGCCACCTTCGCCTCCGTGGACGCCCCCATGGGCGGCTGGAAGGATTCCGGGGTGGGCCGCCGGCAGGGCGCCGAGGGGCTGCTGAAGTACACCGAGTCGCAGACCGTCACCGTGCAGCGGCTGTTCCCGGTGACCTTCCCCTTCCTCTCCCGGCGCAACTACTCGCGGGTGATGAGCCTGGCGCTGAACCTGGGCAAGAAGTTCCGCATCCTGCCCTAGCCGGCGCACCGCGCCGGGGCGGAACCGAATAACCCCCGGTCGGCCGCAGCCGCGGCCGGCCGGGGGTTTCGGCGCGGGCGCCCGCCCCGGCGGGCGTGCGCGCGCCGGGGCGCGTGCCCGGTGGTGCCCCCGGTGGGGTTCGAACCCACACTGCACGGATTTTAAGTCCGCCGCCTCTGCCGATTGGGCTACGGGGGCCGGGGCGCGACCGCGGGGCGCGGCCGCGCCGGCGGGGCTAGCCCGCCTCGTCGACGAGACCGGCGATGATCCCGTCGAGGATGTCCTTCTCGCTGATCCTAAACGCCCCGGCGCCGTCGAAGAGGTCCATCATCGCATCGACGACGACCAGTCCGCCGGCGAACACGTCGGCGCGGCGGGGGTGCATCACCGGATTGGCCGCCAGCGCCGCGGCATCGGTGGCGAGCACCGCGGCGTTGAGGCTGCGCAGCGCGTCGAAGCGCAGCTCGGAGTGGTGGATCGCGGCCGGGTCGTAGCTCTCCAGGCCCTGGGCCAGGGCGGAGAGGGTGGTGAAGGTGCCGGCGCAGCCGACCACGGTGCGGGCCCGGGCCACCGGCAGCCGCTCGGCGAGCCCGGCGAGGATCCCGGCGACGTAGTCGCGGGCGGCGTCGAGCTGCCCGGCGCTCGGCGGGGAGTCGTGCAGGAAGCGCTCGGTGAGCCGGACGCTGCCCATCGGGGCGCTGGCCGCGCCGTAGCCGGTGCCGTCGTGGTCGCCGATCAGGATCTCGGTGGAGCCGCCGCCGATGTCGATCACCGCGAAGGGCCCGTCCGCGGGGTCGAGATCGTCGACCGCGCCGCGGAAGGACAGCGCCGCCTCCGCCTCCCCGTCGATGACCTCCGCCCCGGCGGCCCAGGGGGCGAGCCGGCGCCGGGCGATGGCGAAGAACTCCTCCCGGTTCGCGGCGTCGCGGGTGGCGGAGGTGGCCACCATGCGCACCCGGGTGACCCCCTCCTCGGCCATCAGCCCGGCGTAGCGGCCCAGCGCCTCGTCCACCCGGGCCAGCGCGGCCGGGTCCAGCCGGCCGGTGGCGTCGACGCCGGCGCCGAGGCGGACGATCTCCATCAGCCGGTGCAGTTCGGTGAACTCCAGCACCCCGCCGCGCTCGGCGACCTCGGTGATGAGCAGCCGGATCGAGTTGGTGCCGCAGTCCACGGCGGCGTAGCGGCTCATCGGGCGGCCCCCTCGGCGTCCCCGGCGCCGGGGCGGCGGATACCCAGCGCGGCGCAGTCCGGCCAGTCGGCGGGCAGCGCGCTCCCGCGCAGCCCGGTGCCCTCGGCGGCGAGGGCGACCGCCTCATCGCCGAGCCGGAAATGCCCCGGACCCTCGGCCAGGGCGTAGGCGATGAGCACATGCAGGCACTTCACCCGGTCCGGCATGCCCCCGCCGGAGAAGTCGGTGCCCAGGTCCGCCAGGGCGTTGCGCTCGGCGAGGTAGTGCTCGTGGGCGCGGCGGTAGTCGGCGGCGAGCTCCTCGTCGGCGACCAGCCGCGCGGTCATGTCGCGCATCACCCCGGCGACCTCCAGGCGGGAGGCCTCGGCGGTGAGCCGGGGGTCGGTGAGGTAGTACAGGGTCGGGAAGGGGGTGCCGTCGGGCAGCCGGGGGGCGGTGCGGATCACCCCGGGGGCGCCGTCCGGGCAGCGGTAGGCGACGTCGAGCACCCCCCGGGGGGTGCGGCCCAGCTGGGCGGCGACGGCCGCCAGGTCGGCCTCGGAAACGCTCACGTCGGTGCTCCCTCCACTGCCCCGCCGGGCGGCGGGGATCGTCGATCGCGGGCGGCGCGGCGGACCGGTCCCGGGCCCGCCGGCGCGCCCCCTGTCCCGCGGTAGGTTACCGGGTCGCCGGGCGGGTCCGGCAGTCCGCCCCTTACATTGTTCAGCCGAGGGTGTACCATTCAGCGCATGCTGAATAATGATCCCGGTGCGGACCCGCGCCTCGACGTGGTCAACCGGCTCGGCCGGGCCATGGCGGACAAGACCCGCTCCCGGATGCTGCTCATCCTGCTCGACGGGCCCGCCTACCCGGCCGCGCTCGCCGACCGGCTGGGGCTGACCCGCCCGAACGTCTCCAACCACCTGGCCTGCCTGCGCGACTGCGGGATCGTCACCGCCACCGCCGAGGGCCGGCAGACCCGCTACGAGATCGCCGATCCGGCGCTGCGCACCGCGCTGCTGACCCTGGTCGAGGTCACCCTGGCCGTGGACCACTCCGCGACCTGCCTGGAGCCGGACTGCGAGCTGCCCGGCTGCGCCGCCGCGGTGACGGGGGGTGCGGCATGACCTGCGGATGCGGTGAACCCTGCGCCGCCGACGCCCCCGCCGGGCCGATCGAGGAGCACCCGGCCTGGTACCGGGACCGGGCGATCCTGGTCCCGGTGGCCTCCGGGGCGGCGCTGCTCGCCGGGCTGCTGCTGGACTGGGCGGGGGCGTCGATCCCGGCCCAGGTGGCCTACTGGGCGGCGCTGCTGCTCGGCGGCTCCACCTTCATCCCGGGCACCCTGCGCCGCTTCGTCAAGGACCTCAAGCCCGGGGTGGGCCTGCTGATGACCATCTCCGCGATCGGCGCGGTGGCCCTGGGCCACGTCGCCGAGGCGGCGATGCTGGCCTTCCTGTTCTCCATCGCCGAGGCCCTGGAGGACCGGGCCATGGACCGGGCCCGGGCCGGGCTGCGCGGGCTGCTGGAGCTGGTCCCGGACACCGCCGAGGTGCGCCGGGGGCTGCTCACCCGGACCATCCCGGCCGCCGAGATCGCCGTGGGCGACACCCTGCTGGTGCGCCCCGGCGACCGGATCGCCACCGACGGGGTGGTGCGCTCGGGCGCCGGCTCCGTGGACGCCTCCGCGATCACCGGCGAATCCATCCCGGTGGCGGTCGCCCCCGGCGACGAGGTCCGGGCCGGCTCCATCAACGGCTCCGCCGCCCTGGAGGTGGAGGCCGCCAACCCCGGCGCGGACAACTCGCTGACCGCCATCGTCGCCCTGGTCGAGCAGGCCCAGGCGGAGAAGGGCGAACGCGCCCGGATGGCCGACCGGCTGGCCCGGCCGCTGGTGCCCGCGGTGATCGTGGTCGCCCTGGCGGTGGCCATCCTCGGCTCGATCCTCGGCGACCCGGCGGTGTGGGTGACCCGCGCCCTGGTGGTGCTGGTCGCGGCCAGCCCCTGCGCCCTGGCCATCTCGGTGCCGGTGACCGTCATTTCCGGCATCGGCGCGGCCAGCCGCTTCGGCGTGATCGTGAAATCCGGGGCCGCCTTCGAGCGGCTCGGCGGGATCCGGCACATCGGCCTGGACAAGACCGGCACGCTCACCGCGAACCGGCCCGCCGTGGAGCGGGTGCGCCCCGTCGCCGGCGGTGACCCGGATCGGGTGCTCGCCCTGGCCGCCGCCCTGGAGCGGCGCAGCTCCCATCCCCTGGCCACCGCGATAGTGGCCGCCGCGGACGCCGCCGGGGTGGGCGACCTGGTCGCCGACGAGGTCGAGGAGCGCCCCGGCACCGGGGTGGCCGGCGTCGTCGACGGCGCCGCGGTGGAGGTGGGCAACCCCCGGCACCTGGCCGCGGGCCTGCCCGCCGAGCTCGCCGGCGAACTCGACGAGCTGGAGGCCGCCGGGATGACCGTGGTGGCGCTCAGCGTCGACGGCGCGGTCGCCGGGGTGATCGGGGTGCGCGACAACCTGCGCGCCGAGGCCGCCGAGGCCGTGGCCGCGCTGCGCGCCGCCGGCATCGGGGTGACCATGCTCACCGGCGACAACGCCGCGGCCGCCGCGGCGCTGGGCGCCGAGGCCGGGATCGACGACGTGCGCGCGGGCCTGCGCCCGGAGGAGAAGTCCACGGCGGTGCGCGAGCTGTCCGGGGCCTCCCCCACGGCGATGATCGGCGACGGGGTCAACGACGCCCCGGCGCTGGCCGCCGCCGAGGTGGGCATCGCGATGGGCGCCGCCGGCTCGGACGCGGCCATCGAATCGGCGGACGTGGCCTTCACCGGCCATGATCTGCGGCTCATCCCCCGGGCCCTGGCCCATGCCCGCCGGTGCCGCACGATCATCACCCAGAACCTGGTGCTCTCCGCGCTCATCGTCATCGTGCTGCCCCCGCTGGCGGTGACCGGGGTGCTCGGCCTGGGCGGGATCGTGCTCATCCACGAGGCCGCCGAGGTGCTGGTGATCATCAACGGGCTGCGCGCCGCGCGCGCCCGCGGCGCCGCCGCCTAGGCCCGGCCGGCAACGCTTGCCGCCCCGGCCCCGGCCGACCCGTGACGGGTCGGCCGGGGCCGGGGCGGCTCGCGTCGGGGGGCTATTCCGCGGCCGGGTCGGGCACCCGGGGCACCCGGTCCGGGGAGGTGGACTCGTCGCGCACCCCCGGATCCGGGGCGGCCGGCTGCGGGGGCTCCGCGATGGAGGCCCACAGCAGCCGCCACCAGGCCTGCTCCGGGGCGGGGTCCTCCTCGCCCGGGGCGCGGCCCGGCCCGGCGCCGAGCTCGGGGTCGATCAGCCGGAAGGGGGTCTCCCCCGGCTCCACCAGGCCCAGCCGGATCCGGGCCTGCTCCCGGATGTAGGCCTCGTCGGAGTAGCGGCGCATCTGCCCCTCCAATTCGGCGCGGCGATCCTCCAGGCGCACGATCGAGGCCCGGGTGGCGGCCAGCTGGGCGCGCTGCTCCGCGTAGGCGCGCAGCGGGATCACCAGGGTGCCCAGCAGGAGCAGCACCAGCAGCCCGCCGCCGAGGGCCTGCGCCGGGGAGAGCTCGCGGAAACCCGCGCCGGAGGGCAGATCCCGGCCGCGGCCGGCGCCGCCGGCGCGGCCGACTCGGGTGCCGCGGGACCAGCGGGCCCGCCTGGGGTGGTCGTCCATGGCGCCGACTCTACCCGGCGCCCACCCGGCCCGCGGCGCGCCCGCCCGGTCCGCGCGGCCGGGGCGGGTGGGGCCGGTGGGGCCGGTGGGATGCGCCGCGGCCCCCGCGGGGGGATCCTCCGCGGGGGCCGGGGCGTCCCCGGGGCGCAGGCCGCGCCCCGGGGGGGCGTGCGCTACTTGGCGAAGCGCGGGAAGGCCGCGCGGCCGGCGTAGACGGCGGCCGAGCCCAGCTGGTCCTCGATGCGCAGCAGGCGGTTGTACTTGGCCACCCGCTCGGAGCGGGCCGGGGCGCCGGTCTTGATCTGGCCGCAGTTGAGGGCCACCGCCAGATCCGCGATGGTGGTGTCCTCGGTCTCGCCGGAGCGGTGCGACATCATCGACTTGTAGCCGTTGTTGTGCGCCAGGGCGACCGCCTCGAAGGTCTCCGAGAGGGTGCCGATCTGGTTGACCTTCACCAGCAGCGCGTTCGCCGCGCCCTTGGCGATGCCCTCGGCGAGGCGCTCCGGGTTGGTGACGAAGAAGTCGTCGCCGACGATCTGCACCTTGTCCCCGATGGCCTCGGTGAGCTTCACCCAGCCGTCCCAGTCGTTCTCGTCCAGCGGATCCTCGATGGAGACGATCGGGTACTCCTCGACGAGCTCCCGGTAGACCCGGGCCATCTCCTCGGCGCTGTGCTCGCCGCCCTCGAAGCGGTACACCCCGTCCGCGTAGAACTCGGAGGAGGCGACGTCCAGGGCCAGGGCGACGTCCTCGCCCGGGACGTACCCGGCCTCCCGGATCGCCTCGGCGATGAGATCCAGGGCGGCGCGGGTGGAGTCCACGGAGGGGGCGAAGCCGCCCTCGTCGCCGAGCCCGGTGGACAGGCCCTTGCCCTTGATCACGGACTTCAGGGCGTGGTACACCTCGGCGCCCATCCGCAGCGCCTCGGCGAAGCTGTCCGCCCCGATGGGGGCGATCATGAACTCCTGCACGTCCACCCCGGAGTCGGCGTGCGCGCCGCCGTTGAGGATGTTCATCATCGGCACCGGCAGCACATGGGCGTTGGGGCCGCCGATGTACTGGTAGAGCTCCAGGTCGGCGGAGGCGGCGGCGGCCTTGGCCACCGCCATGGACACGCCGAGGATGGCGTTGGCGCCGAGGTCCTTCTTGTTCGGGGTGCCGTCCAGCTCGAGCATGGCCCGGTCGATGGCCCGCTGCTCATCGGCGAACTCGCCCTGCAGCGCGTCCTGGATCCGGCCGCCGACGTTGGCGACGGCCTCCTGCACGCCCTTGCCCAGGTAGCGGTCGCCGCCGTCGCGCAGCTCATACGCCTCATGCTCCCCGGTGGAGGCGCCCGAGGGCACCATCGCCACCCCGCGGGAACCGTCCTCCAGCGCCACCTCGACCTCGACGGTCGGGTTGCCGCGGGAGTCGAGGATCTCCAGCGCCCGGATTCCAATGATGGGTGCAGCCATGTATCACCTTTCCGCCAGAACTCTTCCGGCCGTACGACCCCGATTGTTCCACTTTTCGCGGTCGCGCGCCGACGCCGCCCGGACCCGCCCGCCGCCGGGCCGGCGCGGGCCCCGGGCACCATGGGCTAACGGTGTCACCCGCAGTGTCGGCGGCGCCCCGGGGGCCCCGCCGGGGCGGGCTCAGGCGGGCTGGTTCAGGGCGTAGTTCGCCGCGGCGTCGCGCACGTCGATGATGTACTGCGCGGACTGGTTGTAGGCCCCGATCGCCGCGGTCCAGCCCTCCGGGGTGGCCAGATCGCGCTCCCCGGAGCACAGCAGCCGGACCGCCGCCGCGGCGGCGTCGTCGATCTGCTGCGGGTCGGCCACCCCGTCGCCGGAGGCGTCCACCCCGTACCTCGCCCAGGACTCCGGGATGAACTGCAGCGGGCCCACCGCCCGGTCCCAGTCCGGGTCGCCGTCGAGCCTGCCGCCGTCGGTGTCCGGGATCTCCGCCAGGCCCGGTCCGCCGTCCAGCGGCACCCCGATGATCGGCGGTTCGGCGACCCCGTCGGCGCGCAGCCCGGAGCGGTTGAACCAGTCCCCGTTGTAGGTGCCGTGCCGGCTCTCCACCCAGCCCAGGCCGGCGAGGGTGTTCCAGCGCAGGTTGCACTGGGGGAACTCGAGGCCGGCGCGGACCTCGGCGAGGCCGTAGGCGCGCAGCGCCTGCTCCGGGATCCCGGTGGCCGCGGCGATCGGCGCCGCCCACTGGGCGAGCTGCGCGGCGGGCCGGCCGGGGGCGTCGACGTCGACGCTCAGCGCCCGCTCCGCGGCCTTCGGGGGGACGTCATCGGGGATCGGCTGCCGGGTGAAGGGCACCCCGGAGGGGCCGCCGAGCATGGTCATGGCCCCGATCAGGGCGATGAGCGCGAGCACGGCCGCCGAGGTCAGGGTCAGCAGGCCGCAGCCGGAGGAGCCGCGGCGGCGGGCGGCCGGCGGGCGGGGGCGGGCGGATTCGGGCACGGGGTCACATCCTACGGGGCGGGCGCGGGCGCCGGGGCACCGCGGCCCCGCCGGGCCGGGTCAGTCCCGCCCGGGCTCCGGGGCGGCCGCGCCGGGGCCGGCCGCGGTCCAGGCCTCGTCCACGGCGGCGTCGGCGACCCCGGCGGACTCGTAGCCGGCGGACTCGGCGTCCTCGGCCGCCGCGGCGGCGTCCCCGGCCCGGCGGTCCGCCGGCTCCTCCCCCGCATCCTCCGGGGCCTCCTCGGCCGCGGCATCGGCCGCGGTGGCGTCCCCGTCGCCGGCGGCGGGTTCGAAGGTGGCCAGGAAGACCCGGGCGGCGTGCCGGGTGCGCGCCTCGGCGCCGTCGTCGAGCTCCAGGCCCGGGGTCGGGCAGAGCAGCTCATTGGGGATGTCGGAGTCGCTGAGCCCGGCGGCGCGGGCCCGGCGGATGACCTCCTCGGCCAGCGCCAGGGCGGGCAGCCCCCGGGCCGGCTCGGCGCGCGGGCCGACCCGGCCGGCGGCCCAGGTCCGCTCCTGCTCGGCCACCGGCACCTGCCCCTCCCCCGCCTCGAAGAGGTAGGGGGCGCGCCGGCGCAGCTTCGCGACGAAGGCGTCGGCGACGTCCTCGATGTCGAAGCCCTCGGCGATCTCGGCGTGGAAGAGCACCTGCAGCAGCAGATCGGACAGCTCCCCCAGGATGTCCCCGCCGTCCTCGACGGCGTCGATGAACTCGTGGGTCTCCTCGATGAGATGCGGCAGCAGGTTGCGGTGCGTGCGCCCGGCCTCCCACTCCCCGCGGCGCCGGGCGCGGGCCATCAGCTCCACGGCCTCGGCCAGCCGGGGCAGCGGCGGGGCGTTCTCGCCGAGCGGATCGGCGGGGTCCACCACCGGCTGCGGCGGCTCCTGCGCCGCCGGGGCCGGGGCGGCCCCGGCGCCCTCGGCGAACTCCACCGCGATCCGGGGCTCCCCGCGCTCCACCCGGGCGCGAACCTCCTCATTGTCCGGGTCGGTGGTGACCAGCACCTCCGCATCGCTCACCGAATGCCCGCCGGCGTCGGCGATCGCCCACCGCACCCGGATCGGCACCTCCTCGGTGTAGCTGACCTCGCCGGCCAGCAGCCCGGCCGCCTGCAGCGGCACGGCGGTGGGGAATCGGGGATCCAGCTCGATGATGGCCATCGTCAGTCCTTTCCGCCGGCGCGGCGCGCCGGTCGCCCTGTTCCGCCCTCAACATTGCCACGTCCACCACCGCGACGGTGGGCGCCGCCCCGGTCGGGTGCCGGGCGGTTCCGCCCGCCCCGCCCGGCGGCCGGGTCCGCGGCGGGCGGCTCCGCGGCACCGCCGGTGACGTCCATCGCCGGGATCCCCGCCATCGCGGTGAGGAAATCGGCCACCCACTGCACCAGGGCGACGTCGCGCACCGGCCGCGCCGCCGGGCCGCGGCCGGACCTCGGCTGCGGCAGGGTGACCGTCCCGGAGGCCGCCCGGTAGGTCGACCCCGGGTGCAGCCGGCGCAGCCGCACCTGCTTGGAGTCCGCCAGCTGCATCGGGGACACCGCGATGTGCTTGCCGGCCGCGGAGATCTCGCGCACCCCGAATTCGCGGCAGATGATCCGCAGCCGGGCCATCGCCGCGAGCCGCTGCACCTCCACCGGCGGCGGCCCGTACCGGTCGGCGAGCTCCTCGAGTACCCGATCCACCTCGTCCAGGCCCCGGGCCTCGGCGAATTTCCGGTAGCCCTCCAGGCGCAGCCGCTCCGCGGCGACGTAGTCCGGCGGGATGTTCGCGTCCACCGGCAGATCCACCCGCACCTCGGCGGGCTCCTCCGCGGAGCCGTCCACGGCCTCCCCGTCGGCGGCGGCCTTCAGGGCGCGCACCGCCTCCCCGACCAGGCGCACGTACATGTCGAAGCCCACCCCGGCGATGTGCCCGGACTGCTCGGCGCCGAGGATGGAACCGGCCCCGCGCATCTCCAGGTCCTTCATCGCGACCGCCATGCCCGCGCCGAGCTCGTTGTTCGCCGCGATCGTGGACAGCCGCCCGTAGGAGGCCTCGGTGAGGGTGTGCTCCGCCGGGTACAGGAAATAGGCGTAGGCGCGCTCCCGGCTGCGCCCCACCCGGCCGCGCAGCTGGTGCAGCTGGGACAGGCCCATATGGTGCGCGTCCTCCACGATGAGGGTGTTCGCATTGGCGATGTCCAGGCCGGTCTCCACGATGGTGGTGCACACCAGCACGTCGTACTCCCGGTCCCAGAAGCCCTGCACGGTGCGCTCCAGCTGCTCCTCCGGCATCTGCCCGTGCGCGACCACCACCCGCGCCTCCGGCACCAGGTCCCGGATCCGCTTCGCCGCGGCGTCGATGGTGCGCACCCGGTTGTGCAGGTAGAACACCTGGCCCTCGCGCAGCAGCTCCCGGCGGATCGCGGCGGCGACCTGCTTACCGGAGTAGGCGCCGACGTAGGTGAGCACCGGGTGCCGGTCCTCCGGCGGGGTGAGGATCTGGCTCATCTCCCGGATCCCGGCCATGGACATCTCCAGGGTGCGCGGGATCGGGGTCGCGGACATGGTGAGCACGTCCACGCTGTGCCGCAGCGCGGTGATGTGCTCCTTGTGCTCCACCCCGAAGCGCTGCTCCTCGTCGACGATCACCAGGCCCAGGTTCTTCCAGGTCACCCCGGTCTGCAGCAGCCGGTGGGTGCCGATGACGATGTCGACCTCCCCGGAGGCCAGGCCGGCGAGGGTCTCCTTGGCCTCCTTGGCGGGGGTGAACCGGGACAGGCCCCGGATGGTGGTGCCGAACTCCTCCATCCGCTCGGTGAAGGTGGCCATGTGCTGCTGGGCGAGCAGCGTGGTGGGCACCAGCACCGCCACCTGGCGGCCGTCCTGCACCGCCTTGAAGGCCGCGCGCACCGCCACCTCGGTCTTGCCGTAGCCGACGTCGCCGATGAGCACCCGGTCCATCGGGGTGGGCGCCTCCATGTCCGCCTTGATCTCGGAGATGGCGCGCAGCTGGTCCTCGGTCTCCACGAAGGGGAAGGCGTCCTCCAGCTCATGCTGCCAGGGCGAATCGGGGGCGAAGGCGTGGCCGGGGGCGGCCTTGCGCTCGGCGTAGAGCTTCACCAGCTCCCCGGCGATTTCGCGCACCGCCCCGCGGGCCCGCCGCTTGGTGGCCTTCCAGTCCGAGCCGCCCATCCGGGACAGGGTCGGGGTCTCCCCGCCGACGTAGCGGCTGAGCAGGTCCAGGCTCTCCATCGGCACGAAGAGCTGATCCGGGGGCCCGCCGCGGCGGGAGGGCGCGTACTCCAGCACCACGTACTCGCGGCGGGCCCGCTCCGCCCCGGAGCCGATGGTGCGCTCGGTGAGCTTGACGAAGCGGCCGATGCCGTGGGTGTCGTGCACCACGAAATCCCCGGCCTCCAGGGCCAGCGGGTCCACCCGGTTGCGGCGCTTGGCGGGGCCGCGGGTGCGGCCCGCGGCGGCGGTGACCCGATTGCCGGTGAGATCCGCCTCGGCGAGCACGGTCAGCGGGCCGCCGGCGGTGCGCGGGAAGACCAGCCCACCGTGGTTGACCCCCCGGTAGACGGTCACCCGGCCGGGTTCGGGCTCCTCCGGGCCGGTGGCCACCCGGCAGGGCAGCCCGGCCTCCCGGAAGCGCTCCGCCTGCCGGCGCACCCCCGCCGGGGTGGCCGCGAGATAGGCCACCCGGGCGCCCTCGGCGAGCCGGTGGCGCAGCCCGGACATCATCTCCCCGATCGCGGCGAGGTCCCCGCGCGGGCGGGGGGCGGGCTCGAAGCGCAGCGGCAGGATCTCCGTGTCCGCGACCGCGCCGAGCATGCCCTCCGGGGCGAAGCCCCACCAGGGCCCGGGCGCGGCGGCGCGCACCTGGTCCAGGTCCCGGTAGGCGGTGGCGGCCAGGGCGTCGTCGGCCACCGGGGCGGCGGCCCCCATCGCCGCGGACTCCCAGGCCGCGGCGAGGAACTCCTCCCCGGTGGCGATGAGATCCGCGGCCCGGGAGCGGATCCGCTCCGGGGCGAGCAGCAGGGTGTGCGCGCCGGCGGGCATCAGCTCCGGCAGGGTGGCCAGCGGCACCTCGCTGAGCAGCGGGATGAGCGCCTCCATGCCCTCCACCCACTGGCCCTCCCCGATCCGGGTGAGCATCTCCTGCACGTCCCCGGAGCGCCGGGCGGCCAGGTCCGCGGCTCGGGCGCGCACGCCGGCGTCGAGCAGCAGCGCGCGCACCGGGTAGACCTCGGCGACCTCGACCCGCTCCTCCTCGATGGTGCGCTGATCGCCGACACTGAACAGCCGCAGATCGGTGATCTCGTCGCCCCACAGCTCCACCCGCACCGGGTTGTCCATGGTGCCGGGGAAGACGTCGACGATCCCGCCGCGCACCGCGAACTGGCCGCGCCGGCCGACCATGTCGGCGTGGGAGTAGCCCAGCTCCGCCAGCTTCTCGGCGAGATCGGGCACCTCGGCGCCCTCGGCGAGGCGGATCGGCGCCACCCGGTCGTCGAGGATCGGCTGCACCAGGGAGCGGGTCGCGGCGACCACCACGTCGAGGCCCCCGGCGCGCAGCCGGTGCAGCACCCGGCGGCGCCGGGCGACGGTGTCCACCGCCGGGGAGAGCCGCTCATGGGGCAGCGTCTCCCAGGAGGGGAACAGCGCCACCCGCTCGCCGAGCAGCCCGGCCAGGGCGGCGGCGAGCTCCTCGGCCTCCCGTCCGGTGGCGGTCACCGCGAGCACCGGGGCGGCGCCGGCGAGCGCGGCGACGAGGAAGGGCCGCAGCTCCTCGGGGCCGGTGAGGTGCAGCTCGGCCTCGCCGAGGTGGCGCAGCACCCCCCTCAGCTGCGGTTCGGTGGCCACCACCCGGGCCAGCCCGCCCAGTGGGGCGGCGGCGTCGGGGCGGGCGGGGGCTGCGGCTGCGGTGGGGTCGGGATCGGCGGCGTCGGGGGCGGTCACGTCCGGGCAGTCTACTTGGCCCCCCGGGCCCGGGGACGGGCCGGTGGCGGCCCCGGCGCGGGCCTCAGCCCGCGGCCGGGTCCCCGGGCCCGGGCTCCGCCCCGGCGGCGATCGCCTCGGCCGGGTCGGCGGACTCCCCGGCGCCCAGGCGCACCCCCTCCCCGGCCACCGGGGCGGGCACCTCCCGGCGCAGCCGGGGCTCGGCCTCCATCCCGGCCAGCCCGTTCCACAGCAGGTTGACGATGTGCGCGGCGACGGTCTCCTTGTCCGGGGCGGTCTCCGCGCTGCCCTGCTCCAGCCACCACTGGGCGGTCTGCGAGACCATGCCCACCATCGCCTGGGAGTACAGCGTCGCCGGGGAGGGGTCCAGCCCGGCGCGGGTGAAGGCGGCGCCGAGGATATGCGACACCCGGGAGGTGGCGTTGCCCAGCAGGGTGGCGAAGCCCTCCTTCGTCGCCGGGTCCCGGGCGACGATGGTGAACCCGTCGGGGTGCTCCTCGACGTAGGTGAGCAGGGCCAGCACCGCCCGCTCGATCCGCAGCCGGGCCCGGCCCAGGGACATCGCCCCGGCGATCACCGCCTCCAGGCGCTCCATCTCCTCGGCGACCACCGCATCGTAGAAGCCCTCCTTGGAGCCGAAATGCTCGTACACCACCGGTTTGGACACCCCGGCGCGGGCGGCGAGCTCCTCCATGGACACCCCGTCCGGGCCGAGTCGGGCGAAGGCGGTGCAGCCGACGTCGAGAAGCTGGCGGCGGCGCTCGGCGGTGCTCATCCGGCGGCGGGCGGGGGTGCTCATGAAACCCCACTGTATCGGCTACCATCGGCGCGTGGCCGCGGCACCGCCGCCGACGATCCCCCGTGGTGTAATGGCAACACTCCTGATTTTGGTTCAGGCATTCCAGGTTCGAGTCCTGGCGGGGGAGCGCCCGCCGCACGGTCCGCGCGCCGAGGACGGCACCAGGTTGACGCGGGAAGGACGGGCGCGATGGGCGCGGACGGAGGGCACGGGGACGACGGGGCGGCGGGCATGGATCCCGACGTCCGGCGGGCGATTCCGGCGAACACCCGGCGGCTGGTCGCCGCCCAGGGGCTGCAATCGGCCGGGGACCAGGTGGTGGACGCGAAGACGGTGCTGCCCTGGCTGCTGCACGCCCTGGGCGCCCCCGGGTTCATGCTCGGCCTGCTGGTGCCGATCCGCGAATCCGGCTCCATGCTGCCGCAGGCGGCGCTGACCCCCTGGGTGCGCGCCCAGCCCCGGCGCAAGCGGGTGTGGCTCATCGGGGCGCTCACCCAGGCGGCGATGGCCGCGGTGATCGCCCTCGCCGCGGCGGCGGCCACCGGGCCGGCGGCCGGCGCCCTGGTGCTGCTCGGCCTGGCCGGGTTCTCCCTGGGCCGTTCGCTGTGCTCGATCGGCTCCAAGGACATCCAGGGCCGGGTGATCCCCAAGGGCCGGCGGGGCCGGGTCAGCGGGGTGTCCACCATGGTCGGCGGCGTCGCCGCGATCACCGTCGGCGCCGCGGTGCGCGTCCTCGGCGGGGCCGGCCGGCTCACCGAGGCGGATCTGGAGTGGCTGATCGGGGCGGCGGCGCTGGCCTGGGTGGCCGGGGCGGTGATCTTCGCCCGGATCGCGGAACCGGCCACCGCCCCCGAGGATCCGGGCGCCGGCCCCGGCTGGCTGCGCGAATCGGTGGACCTGCTGCGCGAGGACCGGCCCTTCCGGCGCTTCGTCGTGGTGCGCGCCCTGCTGCTGGTCTCCGCCCTGGCCCCGGCCTTCCTGGTGGCCCTGGCCGCCCGGGGCGGGGCGGGCCTGGGCGGGCTGGGCACCTTCCTCATCGCCTCCGGGGCGGCGTCCATCATCGGCGGCCGGATCGCCGGGCGGCTCTCCGACCGCTCCTCCCGGCGGGCGATGATCCTCGGTGCCGCCGCGGCCTCGGCGGTGATCCTGGCCGCCCTGGCGCTGGCCCGGCTCGCCCCGGGCGCGGCCGGCTGGGCGCTGCCGGCGACCTACTTCCTGCTCGCGCTGACCCACACCGAGATCCGGGTGGCCCGGAAAACCTACGTGGTGGACATGGCCACCGGGGACCGGCGCACCGCGTACGTGGCGGTGGGCAACACCGCCATGGGCGCGATCCTGCTGCTCACCGGCGTGATCTCGGGTGCCCTGGCGCATATCGGGGTCGAGTGGGCGCTGCTCCTGCTCGCCGCGATGGGCCTGGCCGGGGTGGCCGCCGCCCGCGCGCTGCCCGAGGTGTCCCGGCCGGGGGCGGGCGGCTGAGGCGGTACCCTCATCCCCGACGGACGATCCCAGCCCGCATGAGGAGATGGATGATGAACCCCGACTCGGCCACCGCGGTGGTGGTCCTGGCCGCCGGCCAGGGCACCCGGATGCGCTCGGCCACCCCGAAGGTCCTGCACGAGGTCGCCGGGCGGAGCATGCTGGCGCACGCCCTGCACGCCGCCCGCGACGCCGGCGCCGACCGGATCGCGGTGGTCGTGGGGCATGCCCGGGAGCGGGTGGAGGCCGGGGTGCGCGCCTGGGCGGAGTCGGCGGGGCTGGCCCCGGAGGCGGTGGACATCGCCCACCAGGAGCAGCAGAACGGCACCGGGCACGCGGTGCAGTGCGCCTTCACCGCCCTGGACCGGGCCGCCGAGTTCGCCGGCACCGTGGTGGTGACCACCTCCGATGTGCCGATGCTGAACGGCGCCACGCTGCGCGCCCTGCTCGCCGAGCACGAGCGGGCGCCGAAGGCGGCGGTGACCGTGCTCACCGCCACCGTCGCCGACCCGCACGGCTACGGCCGGATCCTGCGCACCGCCGACGGGGAGGTCACCGGGATCGTTGAGGAGAAGGACGCCGATGAGCGGCAGCGGGAGATCACCGAGATCAACTCCGGGGTGTACGCCTTCGACTCCGCGACGCTGCGCCGGGCGCTGACCCTGCTGGACACCGACAACGCCCAGGGCGAGCTCTACCTCACCGACGTCATCGGCATCGCCCGGGAGCTGGGCCGCACCGCCCGCGGGCACCGCCTCGACGATCCCTGGCTGGTCGCCGGGGTCAACGACCGGGTGCAGCTGGCCGCCGTCGGCGCGGAGCTGAACCGCCGGCTGTGCGAGGAGGCGATGCGCGCCGGGGCGACCATCGTGGACCCGGCGACGACCTGGCTGGGCATGGACGTCGAACTCGGCCGGGACGTCACCGTGCTGCCCGGGGTGCAGCTGGCCGGGCGCACCCGGGTGGCCGAGGGGGCGGTCATCGGCCCGGACTCCACCCTGGTCGACGTCGAGGTCGGCGAGGGCGCCACGGTGGCGCGCACCCACGCCCGGGAGTCCCGGATCGGCGCCGATGCGGAGGTGGGCCCCTTCACCTACCTGCGGCCGGGCACCGTGCTCGGCCCGCGCGGCAAGCTCGGCGGTTTCGTGGAGGCGAAGAACGCCCAGGTGGGGGCGGGCTCGAAGGTGCCGCACCTGACCTACATCGGCGACGCCGAGGTCGGCGAGGAGTCCAATATCGGCGCCTCCAGCGTGTTCGTCAACTACGACGGGGTGCGCAAGCACCGCACCCGGATCGGCTCCCATGTGCGCACCGGCTCGGACACCATGTTCATCGCCCCGGTGACGGTCGGTGACGGCGCGTATTCCGGGGCGGGTACTGTGATCAAGGACGATGTCCCCCCCGGTGCGCTGGCCGTCAGCGCGGGCAGGCAGCGGAATATCGAGGGATGGGTCCAGCGGAAGCGGCCGGGCACCCCGGCCGCGGAGGCTGCGGCGGCCGCCGGCGGCGCCGGCGAGGCCGCGCCGAACCCCACCGTTGACGACGAGGAAGGCCAAGACTGCCGATGACCGGCCAGTGGATCGACAACCAGAAGAACCTGATGCTCTTCTCCGGGCGGGCGCACCCGGATCTGGGCGAGGCGGTGGCCCGGGAGCTGGGGGTGCGGCTGACCCCGACCACCGCCCGGGACTTCGCCAACGGGGAGACCTTCATCCGCTTCGAGGAGTCCGTGCGCGGCTGCGACGCCTTCGTGCTGCAGGCGCACCCGGCCCCGCTGAACAAGTGGCTGATGGAGCAGCTCATCATGATCGACGCGCTCAAGCGCGGGTCGGCGAAGCGGATCACCGCGATCCTGCCCTTCTTCCCCTACGCCCGGCAGGACAAGAAGCACCGCGGCCGGGAGCCCATCTCCGCCCGCCTGGTCGCCGACCTGCTGAAGACCGCCGGCGCGGACCGGATCGTCAGCGTGGATCTGCACACCGACCAGATCCAGGGCTTCTTCGACGGCCCGGTGGATCACATGCACGCGATGCCGATCCTCTCCGACTACATCAAGGACAAGTACTCCATGGAGAACCTGTGCGTGGTGTCCCCGGACGCCGGCCGGGTGAAGGTCTCCGAGAAGTGGGCGAACACCCTGGGGGATGTGCCGCTGGCGTTCATCCACAAGACCCGCTCCGTGGACGTGGCCAACGAGATCGTGGCCAACCGGGTGGTCGGCGACGTCGACGGCCGGGTGTGCCTGCTCATCGACGACATGATCGACACCGGCGGCACCATCGCCGGGGCGGTGAAGGTGCTGCGCGCCGCCGGGGCGAAGGACGTCATCATCGCCACCACGCACGGGGTGTTCTCCGGGCCGGCCGCGGAGCGGCTCTCCGGCTGCGGGGCCAAGGAGGTCATCACCACCGACACCCTGCCGCAGAGCACCGAGGGCTGGGACAACCTCACCGTGCTGCCGATCGCGCCGCTGCTGGCGAAGACCATCCACGAGATCTTCGAGAACGGCTCGGTGACCACCCTCTTCGAGGGCCAGGCCTAGCCGCCGCCGAGGCACCCGCACCGGACCCGGCCACCGCGCGGTGGCCGGGTCCGCCCCTGCCCGCGCCTCCCGGGGGCGATTTCCCCGCCGCACCCGCCCGCGGGTAGGATGCGGTGCGTTATGTCTCGGCGAGGGCGGCCGGGCGCGCGGCGGGTCCCCGCCGCACCCGGCCCCGTTATCGACGCGACGCGCCGCCGCCGGCGCCCCCCAGGGGCCGCCGCGGGCGCCGAAGTGGTCGACTCCCGGGTCCCGACAGAGCGAACAAGGAGTCAGACATGGCCAAGAAGCCCAACATCACCAGCCTGTCGGTGCGCGCGCGCACCGAGTTCGGCAAGGGCGCCGCCCGCCGGCTGCGCCGCGACGGGTCCATCCCCGCCGTCATCTACGGCACCAACCTGGACGCCCCGATCCACATCGCCATGGACGTGCTGGAGTTCAACGCGGTGATCCGCAACTACGGCATCAACGCGATCATCGAGTTCGACGTCGAGGGCGAGAAGCAGCTGTCCATGGTCAAGGCCGTGGATCAGAACCCGATCACCATGGAGTTCGACCACGTCGACCTGCTGGCGATCAAGCGTGGCGAGAAGGTCGAGGTCGAGGTGCCGGTCGTGCACGTCGGCGAGGCCGCCCCGAACACCCTGGTCATGCAGGACGCGGACTCCATCCTGGTGCTCGCCCCGGTGCTGGCCATCCCCGAGGAGATCGAGGTCTCCGTGGAGGGCCTGGAGGAGGGCACCCAGATCTCCGCCGGCGAGATCACCCTGCCGGAGGGCCTGGAGCTGGCCGACGACGCCGATCTGCTCATCTTCAACATCGTGGAGCCGGAGGAGGACCCGGCCGGCGACGTCGACGCCGACATCGAGGGCATGGGCGAGGACGAGCTGCCCGACGAGCCCGCCGAGGGCGAGGGCGAGGCGGCGGAGTAGCCCCTCCCCCGCCCGGACCGCCGGCGGGCCACCGGCCCGCCGCCCCGACCGGCCCCGCCGCACCCGCATGGGCGCGGCGGGGCCGGTCTATGCGATCATGGCCGGCATGCCAGCAAGCGACTCCCCCCTCCTCGTGGTGGGCCTGGGCAACCCGGGCCCGAAGTACGCCGGCACCCGGCACAACATCGGCCACCTGGTGCTCGATGAGCTCGCCGGGCGGGCCGACCCGATGCCGGCGTCCTTCTCCGCGCACCGGCGCTCCAACGCCGAGATCGCGCGGATCCGCCGGCGGCTGCCCGACGGCGGCGAGCGGGCGCTGATCCTGGCCAAGCCGCGCAGCTACATGAACCTCTCCGGCGGCCCGGTGGCCGCCCTGGCCCGCTTCTTCAAGATCGACCCCGCCGGGATCATCGTGGTGCACGATGAGCTGGACCTGGACCCGGGCGTGGTGCGGCTCAAACGCGGCGGCGGCGAGGGCGGGCACAACGGGCTGCGCTCCACCTCGAAGGCCCTGGGCACCCGCGACTACCTGCGGGTGCGGGTGGGCATCGGCCGGCCGCCGGGGCGGATGGACCCGGCCGACTACGTGCTGCGCGAACCCCCGGCGCGGGAGCGCGAGGAGTTCGCGCTCGCCGTGGCCGAGGCCGCCGACGCGGTGGAGGCGCTGGTCGACCTCGGCCTGACCGGGGCGCAGAACCGGGTGCACGGCCGCTAGGCCGCCCCGGGGATCGGCGGCGGCCGGCGCCCCGCCGGTGCGGCGGGGGCGCCGGCCGGCGGGCCGGGGCGGGGCCTAGAGCTCCTCGAGGTGCTTGCGCTTGGGCAGCACGATCGGCCGGGCCCCGGCGATCTCCTCGACGATCCGGACCACCTGGTTGGAGTAGCCGAACTCGTTGTCGTACCAGACGTAGAGCACCAGGTGCCGGCCGGCGGCGATGGTCGCCAGGCCGTCCACGATGCCGGTGTGCGTGGTGCCGATGAAGTCGCTGGAGACCACCTCCGGGGAGTGGATGTAGTCGATCTGCTGGCGCAGCACCGAGCGCAGCGACACCTCCCGGATGTAGTCGTTGACCTCCTCGCGGGTGACCTCGCGCTCCAGGGTGAGGTTGAGCACCGCCATGGACACGTCCGGGGTGGGCACCCGGATCGCGTTGCCGGTGAGCTTGCCCTCGAACTCGGGCAGCGCCTTGGCCACCGCCTTCGCCGCCCCGGTCTCGGTGAGCACCATGTTCAGCGTCGCCGCCCGGCCGCGGCGCGAGCCCCGGTGGAAGTTGTCGATCAGGTTCTGGTCGTTGGTGAAGGAGTGCACCGTCTCCACGTGGCCGTGCGCCACCCCCCACTTGTCGTTGACCACCTTGAGCACCGGGGTGATCCCGTTGGTGGTGCAGCTCGCCGCGGAGAGGATCCGGTCGGCGTCGGTGATCCCCTTGTGGTTGATCCCGTAGACGATGTTCTTCACGTCGCCCTTGCCCGGGGCGGTGAGCAGCACCCGGGCCACCCCGGTGGCCCGCAGATGCTGCTCCAGCCCCGCCCGGTCGCGCCAGCGGCCGGTGTTGTCCACCACCACCGCGTCGTCGATGCCGTAGGCGGTGTAGTCCACCGTCGCCGGGTCATCGGAGTAGATCACCTGGATCGGGGTGCCGTTGGCCCAGATCACGTTGTTCTCCCGGTCCACCGAGATGGTGCCGTCGAAGGCGCCGTGCACCGAGTCCCGGCGCAGCAGGGAGGCGCGTTTGACGATGTCGTCCTCGGCGCCCTGGCGCACCACGATGGCGCGCAGCACCGGGCCGTTGTGGTCGGCCTGCCGGGTGAGCAGAATCCGGGCCAGCAGCCGGCCGATCCGGCCGAAGCCGTAGAGCACCACGTCGGTCTTCGGGGTCTCCTCGTTGCGGCCGATGACCTCGGCGAGTTCGGCGTCGAGGAAGGCGCGCAGATCCCCGCCGACCTCCTCGTGCCGGGTGGCCAGGGTGCCCAGGTCGATGGAGGCGGTGCCCAGGTCCATCTCCACCAGCTGCTCCAGGATCGGCAGGGTCTGCGCCAGCGGCAGCTCCTCGTTGATGATCCGGCGGGCGTAGCGGTGCGACTTGATGATCCCGGTCTCGGTGACGTTCTCCAGCCGGCGGCCGAAGATGGAGGTCACCACGTTGCGCTCCCGGCGCAGCCGGCCCAGCAGCGGGATCATCGCCTCGGCCAGCGCGATCCGCTCGTTCCAGTCGGCGTCGGTGATCGGCGCGGACACCCCGGCGGCGTGGGTGCCGCGGATGTCGTCGGCGTCGGCCGGATCGGTGGATTCGGGGTGCGGGCTGTCGACGGTCATGGATCCTCCATCGTCTGCGGCGCCGGCGAAGGTCGCCGGCGGGGGTGGGCTGGTGGCGGCGTCCGCGGTCACCGCGGACGGCTCACCCCCGAAAGTAGCCGCTTGCGCCCCCTCCGCGCCGCCGGGGCCCCCGAAGGGGCGGCCCCCGCGCCCGGCCCGGGGCGGCGCGGGGCGGGCGCGCCGCGGCGGTATCCTTGACCGGCACCGACCACGGAAGGAAGCCGATCCCCCCATGTCCTCCCCCGCCGCCGAGGCCGCCCGCCGCCGCACCTTCGCGGTCATCGCCCACCCGGACGCCGGCAAGTCCACGCTCACCGAGGCGCTGGCGCTGCATGCGCACGTCATCGCCGAGGCCGGCGCGGTGCACGGCAAATCCGGGCGCAAGGCCACCGTCTCGGACTGGATGGAGATGGAGCAGGACCGGGGCATCTCGGTGGCCTCCTCGGCGCTGCAGTTCGAGTACGCCCCGGCCGGCCACGTCGGCGAGCCCTACGTGATCAACCTGGTGGACACCCCCGGCCACGCGGACTTCTCCGAGGACACCTACCGGGTGCTCACCGCCGTGGACGCGGCGGTGATGCTCGTCGACGGGGCCAAGGGCCTGGAGCCGCAGACCCTGAAGCTGTTCCGGGTGTGCAAGACCAACGGGATCCCGATCATCACCGTGATCAACAAATGGGACCGGCCGGGCAAGGCGCCGCTGGAGCTGATGGACGAGATCGTCGCCGAGATCGGGCTGCAGCCCACCCCCCTGTACTGGCCGGTGGGCGAGGCCGGGGACTTCCGGGGGCTGCTGCACCGTGGCGAGGGCGGGGCCGCCCGGGGGTTCATCCGCTTCGAGCGCACCGCCGGCGGCTCCACCATCGCCGGGGAGACCCACCTGGACCCGGCGGCCGCGGCCGCGGAGCAGGGCGCGGCCTGGGAGACCGCGGCCGAGGAATCCGAGCTGCTCTCCGCCGACAGCGCCGACCACGACCAGGAGATGTACCTGGCCGGGGACACCTCCCCGGTGATCTTCGCCTCCGCGATGCTCAACTGGGGGGTGCACCAGATCCTGGACACCCTCTGCGAGCTCGCCCCGGCACCGGGGCCGCGGGCCGCGGACCCGGCGGCGCTGGCCGCCGCGACCAGCGCCATGGACGACTCCCGCGCCCCCGGCGACGACTTCTCCGGGGTGGTGTTCAAGGTGCAGGCCGGGATGGACGCGCACCACCGGGACAAGCTGGCCTTCCTGCGGGTGGTCTCCGGGGCCTTCGACCGGGGCATGCAGGTCACCCACGCCCAGTCCGGGCGCAGCTTCTCCACCAAGTACGCGCTCACCGTGTTCGGGCGCACCCGGGCCACCGTGGACACCGCCTACCCGGGCGACATCGTCGGCCTGGTCAACGCCGGGGCGCTGGCCCCCGGGGACACCCTGTACGCGGGCCGGCGGGTGCAGTACCCGCCGATGCCGCAGTTCGCCCCGGAGCATTTCCGCACCCTGCGGGCGAAGTCGCTGGGCAGCTACAAGCAGTTCCGCAAGGCCATCGAGCAGCTCGACGCCGAGGGCGTGGTGCAGATCCTGCGCAACGACGCCCGCGGCGAGGCCGCCCCGGTGATGGCCGCGGTCGGCCCGATGCAGTTCGAGGTGATGCAGGCCCGGATGGCCGGGGAGTACAACGTGGAGACGGTCACCGAGCCGATCCCCTACTCGGTGGCCCGGCGCACCGACGAGGCCTCCGCGCCGGGGCTGGCCCGGCAGCGCGGGGTGGAGATCTTCCACCGCTCCGACGGGGCGATCATCGCCCTGTTCGGGGACAAGTGGAAGCTGTCCTTCATCGAGAAGGAGCATCCCGAGTTCACCCTGGAGACCCTGGTCGCCGACTGAGTCGCGCCGCCGACCGGGGCGGGCGGCGGCGGGCGGATAGGTTTTTCGGCGAAACCCGTTCCCCACGGATAGCACCGAGGCTATGATGTGGCTCACACCCCGGACGGGTCCGCGGCCGACGGCGCCGATGGCGCCGCGGTGGCCCGCGGAACCGCGATGGACCACCGACCGAGAAGCCGAGGCCGCATGAGCGCCGTCTACCCCGAGCCGAACCGCTACCGCCGACCCGAGGACGAGCCCATCGACGGCTCCGTCCTGGATGATGATCCCGGCACCGTCACCGCCCAGATCGCCCGGCGGATCGGCAAGACCCCCCACCTGACCGCCTTCCGCTCCCCCGACGGCGCCGGCGGCTGGCTCACCCGCACCTGGGCCGAATTCGGCGAGGAGCTCCGGCTCGTCGCCGCGGGCCTGGCCGAGCTCGGCGTGCACCGCGGCGACCGGGTCTCCCTGCTCTCCGGCACCCGCTACGAGTGGGTGCTCGCCGACGCCGGGATCATCCACGCCGGGGCGGCGACCTCCCCGCTGTACCCCACCTCCATCCCGGACGAGATCCGGCACATCATCAACGACTCCGGGGCCCGGGTGGTCTTCGCCGAGGACGCCGCCCAGCTGGCCCGGCTCACCGCGATCGCCGACCGGCTGCCCGAGGTCTCCGACGTGGTGATCCTCGACGACGAGCCGGGCGCGGCGGACCCGGGGGCGCATTGGCGGGTGCGCACCCTGACCGGGCTGCGCGAGCTCGGCGCCGCCGCGCTCGCCGCGGACCCGGATCTGGTGCAGCGCCGGGTGGCGGCGCTGACCCCCGCGGATCTGCGCAGCCTGATGTACACCTCCGGCACCACCGGCGCCCCGAAGGGGGTGCGCCTGCCGCACAGCTGCATGTCCTTCGAGGGGGCGGTGACCCGCACCCTGGACCTCATCGCGGAGGGCGAGGTGCACTACCTGTGGCTGCCGCTGAGCCACGCCTTCGGCCAGGTCCTGGTCGCCGCCTCGATCCAGTTCGGGGCGGAGACCGTCATCGACGGCGACCCGGAGCACCTGATGGCGAACCTGCCGGAGTTCCGGCCGGTGTTCCTCGCCTCGGTGCCCAGGGTGCTGGAGAAGGTGCACGCCGGCGTCGGCGCGGCGATGGGCGAGGCCGGCGGGGTGAAGGCCGCGCTGTACCGCTGGGCGATCGACGTCGGGCACCGGCACTGGGCGCACCGGGTCGCCGGCACCGAGCCCCCGCTGACCCTGCGGCTGCGGCACCGCCTCGCCGATCGCCTGGTCTTCGCCAAGATCCGGGAGCGCTTCGGCGGCCGGGTGCGCGCGGTGATGAGCGGCGCCGCCCCGCTGGGCGAGGAGATCGCCACCTGGTTCGCCGCCATCGGGATGCCGGTGCTGGAGGGCTGGGGAATGACCGAATGCGGGGCCGCGGCCACCGTGAACCGGATGTGGGCCTGGCGGGCCGGCACCGTGGGCTGGCCCTTCCCCGGCACCGAGCTGCGGATCGCCGAGGACGGGGAGGTGCTGCTGCGCGGCCCGCATGTGATGGAGGGCTACCACGGGCTGCCGGAGGCCACCGCGGAGGCCATCGACGCCGAGGGCTGGCTGCACACCGGCGACGTCGGCGAGCTCGACGAGCGCGGCTTCCTGCGGATCACCGACCGGAAGAAGCAGCTGTTCAAGACCTCCACCGGCAAATACGTCGCCCCGGGCCGGATCGAGGCCGGCCTCGGCGCGAGCTGCCCCTACGTGGCGCAGGCGATCGTCGGCGGGGCGGGCGAGAAGTTCGTCTCCGCGCTGATCACCCTCGACGAGCCGGCGGTGCGGGACTGGGCCGCCGCCCACGGCGTGGCCGGCGACACCCTCGCCCACCTCGCCGCCGCCGACGAGGTCCGGGAGCTCATCGGCGGCTACGTCGACGAGCTCAACGGGACCCTCTCCCCCTGGGAGCGGATCGGCCGCTTCACCATCATCGACCGGGAGTTCTCCATCGAGGCCGGGGAGCTCACGCCGACGATGAAGCTGCGCCGGCGCACCATCATGGAGAACTTCGGGCACCTGCTCGAGGCGCACTACCGCTGAGCCGCCGGGGCGGCGCCCCGCGTTCGGGGGCCCGTCCGGGGGTTCCGCCCCCGCCGGGGCGGCCGGGACGCTAACCTACGCAACCGTAGCCACGGTCCGGATCACCGGAGCATCCGGCGGTGCCGCGGTCCCCGCGGCCCCGCCCGGGGCCGTGCCAGGAGAAGGCGAGGACATGCAGCGCACCCGACCCGAACCCAACCGGATCCACCGCCCCGAGGATGAGCCGGTGAACCTGGCCCCGATCTCCGATCCGGAGCTGACCGTGGTCAAGCAGATCCGGCACCGGGTGGCCGACACCCCGGACCGGATCGGGATCCGCTTCCGGGTGGACGGCCCCGGGGAGCCGGCCCGCTGGGCCACCCGCACCTGGGGCGAGTTCGGCGCCGAGGCCCATGCGGTGGCCGCCGGGCTGGTGGACGCCGGGGTGGGCTTCGGCGACCGGGTGGCGATCCTGGCCGGCACCGGCTACCCGTGGATGCTCGCCGACGCCGGGGTGATGCTCGCCGGGGCGGCGACCACCCCGCTCTACCCCACCGTGATCGACGCCGAGCTGGTGCACATCCTCGGCGATTCGGCAGCCGAGGTGGTGTTCGCCGAGGACACCCGGCATCTGGAGGCCCTGGCCGCGCACGCCGGGCAGCTGCCCCGGGTGCGCGAGATCATCATGCTCGGCGGGGCCGGGGCGCTGGCCGGGGAGGCGGCCGCCGCCGCGGTGACGGCCACCCCGGCCCGGGTGCGCACCTTCGAGGAGCTCATCGCCCGCGGCCGGCGGGTGCACGCCGCGGACCCGGAGCTGGTCGCCGCCCGCGCCGACCGGGTGCGGCCCGCGGATCTGTGCACCCTGCTCTACACCTCGGGCACCACCGGGCTGCCCAAGGGGGTGCGGCTGTCCCACCGGGCCGCCGCCTACCAGGGCGCGGCCACCGACACCATGGGCTTCGTCAACCCGGGGGACGCGAAGTACCTGTGGCTGCCCATGTCGCACGCCTTCGGCAAGGCGCTCATCGGCGCCTGCCTGCACAACGGCACCGACACCACCATCGACGGCGACCCCGCCCACCTGCTGGAGAACCTGCCGGTGGCCCGGCCGCACTTCATCGCCGCGGTGCCCCGGCTGCTGGAGAAGATCCGGGCCGGGGTGGATTCGGCGATGGCGGAGGCCGGCGGGGTGAAGGCGCTGCTCTACCGCCGGGCGATCGCGGTCGGCGGCGAATACTGGCGGCGCACCGTGGCCGGGGAGCCGATCGGGGCGGTGCTGCGGCTGCGCATGGCGCTCGCCGACCGGCTGGTGTTCGCCAGGATCCGGGAGCGCTTCGGCGGCCGGCTGCGCACCATCATGTGCGGGGCGGCCCCGCTGTCGACGGAGGTGGCGGACTGGTTCGCGGCGGTGGGCCTGCCGGTCTACGAGGGCTACGGGCTCAGCGAATGCGGGGGCGCGGCCACCGCGAACCGGATCGGCGCCTGGCGGGCGGGCACCGTGGGCTGGCCGATGCCGGGCACCGAGATGCGCTGCGCCGACGACGGGGAGGTGCTCATCCGCGGCGGCGGGGTGATGGACGGCTACCACGGGCTGCCGGAGGCCACCGCGGCGGCCTTCGACGAGGGGGGCTGGCTGCGCACCGGGGACATCGGCGAATTCGACGAGCGCGGCTTCCTGCGGATCACCGACCGGAAGAAGGAGCTGTTCAAGACCTCGGTGGGCAAGTACGTCGCCCCGGCGAAGATCGAGGCCGCCTTCGGGGCGCTGTGCCCGTACAGCACCCAGCTGGTGGTCGACGGGCCGGGCCGGAAGTTCGTCTCCGCGCTGGTCGCCCTCGACGAGGAGGCGATCCGGGACTGGGCGGCGGCCAACGGCCTGGGGGATCTGGATCTGCCCGCGCTGGCCGCCCGGGAGGAGGTGCGCGGGCTCATCGCCGGCTACGTGGAGCGGCTCAACGCCGGCCTGGCGCACTGGGAGCAGGTGCACCGCTTCACGATCCTGGACCGGGAGCTGTCCATCGAGCGCGGGGAGGTCACCCCGACGCTGAAGCTGCGCCGCCGGGTGATCCTGGAGAACTTCCGGGAGCTGCTCGACGCGCACTACCGCTGACCCGCCGCCGCCCCGCCCCCGCCGCCGGCCCCGGCGCGCGGGGGCGGCCGCGCGTTCAGCCGGCGCCGAGGTGCCCGGCGAGCAGCCCGGCGCAGCGCGGCACCGCCGCCGCCCAGGCCGCGGCGGCGTCGCCGCCCCCGCCGGCGGTGTCGGAGACCACCTTCACCAGCCGGGCCGGGATCCCGGCGCGCGCGGCGATCCAGGCCACCGCGTAGCCCTCCATGTCCACCAGATCCGCGCCCCGGGCCAGCCGCGCCCGGGTGGCCGGGTCGGCGACGAAGGCGTCCCCGGTGGCCAGCCGGACCGCCCCGGGGGCGGGGTCGAGGCGCAGCGGCGGATGCGGATCCGCCCCGGCGAGGTCCGCGATCACCGCATGCGGGTAGTCGTGCAGGCGCACCTGCCCGATCCGGTGCACGGTGCCGGGGGCGAGCCCGGGGTCGTCGCGCAGCGCCCCGGCGGTGCCGGCGTTGAGGATCCGGCCCGGGCGGGGGCCGCGGCCCAGGTGCCCGGCCAGCGCCGCGGCCGCGGCGAGCCGGCCCACCCCGGTGACCAGCACCGGGGCGAGCTCCGCGAGACCGGCGGCCTCGGCGGGCACGGCGACCACGATGAGGTCGCCGCCGGGGCGGGGCGTCCCGATGAGCCGGGGGAGGTGATCCATGTCACCAGGCTACCCCGGGGGGAATCCCTCGACGGGGCACCTGAACCTACGCTAACGTAACCGTAACCTACCGAGCCGTAGGTTAGGGGCGCGGCCCCGGTCGCCGCCCCGAGGAACCGACCCGAGGAGACACGCCATGCGGGCACCCCGACCGAACCCCACCCGGCACCGGCGGCCCGAGGAGGAGCCGGCCGATCTGGCCCCGATCTCGGACCCCGACCTCACCGTGGTGACCCAGATCCGCCGCCGGATCGCGGCCAGCCCGGAGCGGATCGCCTTCCGGCACCGCGCCGCCGCGGACCCCGATCCGCACGCCGCCGCGCCCCCGGCCGACCCGGCCGACCCGGCCACCTGGGTGGAGCACACCTGGGCCGATTTCGGCGCGGCCGCCGAGGCCGTCGCCGCCGGGCTCATCGACCTCGGCGTCGCCCCCGGCGACCGGGTCGGCATCCTCTCCGGCACCCGCTACGAATGGGTGCTCGCCGACACCGGGGCGATGTTCACCGGGGCGGCGACCACCCCCCTCTACCCCACCGCGATCGACGCCGAGCTGGTGCACATCCTCCGCGATGCCGGGGTCGGGGTGCTCTTCGCCGAGGACGCCGACCATGTGCGCACCCTGGCCGCCCACGCCGACCAGCTGCCCGGGCTGCGCGAGATCATCGTCCTCGACGACCGGCCGGGCGAGGCCGCCGCGGCGGCGCCGGGGCGGGTGCGCACCTTCGCCGAGCTGCTCGCCGCCGGCCGGGCCGCGCTGGCCGCCGACCCCGGCCGGGTCGCCGCCCGCGCCGAGGCGGTCACCGCCGATGACCTGTGCACCCTGATGTACACCTCCGGCACCACCGGGCTGCCCAAGGGGGTGCGCCTGTCCCACCGGGCGGTAGCCTACCAGGGCGCGGTGAGCACCACCATCGGCTTCATCCACGAGGGCGACAGCCACTACCTGTGGCTGCCGCTGACCCACTCCTTCGGCAAGGTGCTGCTCGGCGCCAGCTACCAGGTCGGCGCGGTGACCACCATCGACGGCGACGTCAACCATCTCGCGGAGAACCTCGCCGCGGTGCGCCCGGCCTTCCTCGCCTGCGTGCCGCGGGTGCTGGAGAAGATCCACGCCGGGGTGGGCTCGGCCATGGACGCCGCCGGCGGGGCCAAGGCCGCCCTGTACCGCTGGGCGGTGGCCGTCGGCGGCCGGGCCTGGGCGCTGCGCTGCGCCGGGGAGCCGGTGCCGGCCCGGCTGCGCGCCCAGGTGGCCCTGGCCGACCGGCTGGTCTTCGCCAAGATCCGGGCCCGCTTCGGCGGCAATGTGCAGGCCATCATGAGCGGGGCGGCCCCGCTGGCCGCCGAGGTCGCCGACTGGTTCGCGATCATCGGGCTGCCGGTGTACGAGGGCTACGGGATGACCGAGTACGCCGCCGCGGCCACCGTGAACCGGATGTGGGCCTGGCGGGCCGGCACCGTGGGCTGGGCGCTGCCCGGCACCGAGCTGGCCATCGCCCCCGACGGGGAGGTGCTGCTGCGCGGGCCCGGGGTGATGGACGGCTACCACGGGCTGCCGGAGGCCACCGCCGAGGTGATCGACGCCGACGGCTGGCTGCACACCGGGGACATCGGCCGGCTCGACGATCGGGAGTTCCTGCGCATCACCGACCGCAAGAAGGAGCTGTTCAAGACCTCCACCGGCAAATACGTGGCGCCGACGAAGATCGAGTCCACCTTCGGGGCGCTGTGCCCCTTCACCGCGCAGATCGTCGTCGACGGGCCGGGCCGGAAATTCGTCTCCGCCCTGGTCGCCCTCGACGAGGCGGCGATCCGGGACTGGGCGGCCCGGCACGGGCTGGGCTCGCTGGAGCTGCCGCACCTGGCCAAGGCCCCGGAGGTGCGCGAGCTCATCGGCGGCTACGTGGAGCAGCTGAACGCCACCCTCTCGCACTGGGAGCGGGTGCGCCGGTTCACCATCCTGGACCGGGAGCTGTCCGTGGAGGCCGGGGAGCTCACCCCCACCATGAAGCTGCGCCGGCGCACCATCATGGCGAACTTCCGGCATCTGCTGGACTCCCACTACGCCCCGCACTGAACCGGCCCGCGCCGACGGCGCCCGGGCCCCGGGAGGGGGCGCGGGCGCCGGCGGCGCGGGCGGGGCCGCTACAGGGAGCGGGCGATGAGCTCCTTCATGATCTCGTTGGTGCCGCCGTAGATGCGCTGCACCCGGGCCGTGGCGTAGGAGCGCGCGATGGGGTACTCCTTCATGTACCCGTAGCCGCCGAAGAGCTGCAGGCAGCGGTCCACGACCTCGCAGAGCTTGTCGGTGGCCAGGTACTTCGCCATGGAGGCGGTCGCCGGATCCAGCCGGCCCTCGATGTGCAGGCCCACGCAGTGGTCCACGAAGGTGCGCACCGCGTAGGTCTCGGTGGTGCACTCGGCGAGCTCGAAGCGGGTGTTCTGGAACTTCAGCAGCTCCCGGCCGAAGGCGGTGCGCTCCTTGGTGTACTTGACGGTCAGCTCCAGGGCGCGCTCCATGCCGGCGACCGCGGCGACGGCGATGATCAGCCGCTCCTGGGGCAGCTGCATCATCAGCTGCAGGAAGCCCATCCCCTCGTCCTCGCCGAGCAGGTTCTCCTTGGGCACCCGCATGTCCTCGAAGAACAGCTCCGAGGTGTCCTGGCCGGGCATGCCGATCTTGTCCAGCACCCGGCCCCGGGTGAACCCGGGCAGGTCGGCGACCTCGGCGACGAGCAGGCTCAGGCCCGCCCCGCCGGGCTCGTCCTTGGTGCGGCAGACGATGATGATGAGCTCCGCCTGGGAGCCGTTGGTGATGAAGGTCTTCGCCCCGTTGACCACGTAATGGTCCCCGTCGAGTTTCGCGGAGGTGCGGATCGCCTGCAGATCGGAGCCGGTGCCCGGCTCGGTCATCGCGATCGCGCCGACCAGTTCGCCGCTGGCCATCTTCGGCAGCCAGCGCCGCTTCTGCTCCTCGGTGCCGTAGGCGAGGATGTAGTGGGCGACGATCCCGGAGTGCACGGAGAAGCCGAAGGAGTCGTTGTCCACCTTGGCCTGCTCCTCCTGGATGACCGCCTCATGGGCGAAGGTGCCCCCGCCGCCGCCGTACTCCTCGGGGATCGAGGGCAGCAGCATGCCCACGTCCCCGCAGGTGTTCCAGAACCCGCGGTCGACGTGCTTCTGCGCGTCCCACTTCTCCTGGTTCGGCACGGCCTCCTTGAGGAAGACGTCCCGGGCGAGTTTGCCCAGCTCCTCGACGTCGGGGGTGCGCCAGGGCGAGGTGTATTCGGTGCGGCTGAACATGTGCGTGCTCCTTGTGTGGGGATCGGCCGGCGCGGGATCCCGCGGCGGCGTGGGGGTGGTGGGGGTCGATGGGGGTCGTCGGGCGGCGGGGCCCGCGGGGCTAGCCGGGCCGGCGGACCTCGGCGATCGGCAGATCGCGTTCGGCGGCCCAGGCCGCCCACTGCGCGGCGGTGCGCCCGCGCAGCGCCTCGGCCAGGGCGGCGCCGTCGCCGGAGGCCAGCGCCGCGGCCTCATCGGGGCCGAGGCCCAGTTCGTCGATGAGCCGGCCCAGGAAATGCGGTTCCAGGGCGGCGACGGCGACATGGCCCTCGGCGGCGGCGTGGATGGCGTACTGGGGCAGCGCCCCGCCCAACGGGGCGCCGGGGCCGGTGAGGCCGTGCCGCAGCGGGGCGGCGAGATCGGCGACCACATCGCCCAGGCCCACGGTGCGCAGCACCCCGCGCCCGGTGCGATCGACGATGGCCAGGGCGAGCAGCGCCTCGGCGACGGCGCGCTCCGCGCCGGCCATGTCCGCCCAGGGCACCGGGGGCATCGCCGGGGGCTGCAGGGTGCCCGCGGCCGCCTGGTAGGTCAGGTCGTGGCCGGGGTGCTCGGGGTCGGCGACCTCGCCGACGATGGCGACCTGCGCCAGCCGGGGGTGCCGGGCGGCGAGATCGGCGAAGCCCAGGCCCAGTTTGGCCAGGGCGGCGGGCCGGGAGGAGGTGAGCAGCAGATCCGCGTCGCGGAGCAGCTCCTCGAGCTCGGTGCGGCCGGCGGCCCCCTTGAGGTCGATCACCCGCACCCGCTGCCCCTCGGCGAGCGCCGCGTAGTAGGGCGGGCAGGCCATGGCCAGCAGATCCCCGCTCGGCGGCTCCACCTTCACCACGTCCGCGCCGAGCGCGGCGAGCCGGGCGGCGGCGACCGGGCCGGGCAGGTTCGGGGCGAGGGTGACCACCCGGACCCCGGCCAGCGGGGCCGCGGCGACCTCGGCGGGATCGGCGGGGGAATCGGCGGCGGCGCCGGGGGATGCGGTCATGCTGCTGCTCCTGGGGGATTCGTCGGGGCACGGGCTCCGGGGCGGCGCCCCGGCGATTACGGGGACAGTAACACTGTCACTGTCAGCATGGGGGCCGGATCCGCGCATCTCCTTCTCAATCCCCCTCCCCGGCCACCCCCGGCCGGCGCGGGGGCACGGCCCGGCGCGACCCGCCCGCTGCCACGGCTATGAGACGATGGGCCCATGAGCACCGCCGAGGACCCCGACGACCGCGCCGCGGCCGGCGCCCCGGCGCAGCTGGGCCTGGCGGAGCTGGCGGCGCGCTCCGGGGTGGGCGCGCGCACCATCCGCTTCTACACCACCCGCGGCCTGCTGCCCGCCCCCGCCCGGCGCGGCCGGGCCGCGGTGTACGGGCCCGGGCACCTGGCCCGGCTGGAGCTGATCCGCACCCTGCAGGCCACCGGGCTGAGCCTGAACGCGATCGGCGACTACCTGCGCCGGCTGCCGGCGGACGCCTCCGAGGAGGCGATCGCGCTGCACGGGGCGCTGCTCGCGCCGTGGACCGCGGACCCGGCGGAGCACCTCGACGACGCCGGGCTCGACGAGCGGGCCGGGCGCGCCCTGGACGAGGCGGACCGGGCGCTGCTGGTGCAGCTGCGGATCATCGAGGCCGATCCGCGCGGCGGCTGGCAGGTGCGCGGCGGCACCCTCGCCGAGGGCATCGCGCTGCTCGACGCGGGCCTGCCGCCGGATGCCGCCGAGGCCGCCCGCCGGCTCATCGACGAGCATGTCGCCGCGATCGCCGAGGGGCTCACCGAGGTGTTCCGGGAGCGGATCTGGCCGCGCTACCGGGCCGGGGCGCTGGACCGGGAGGCGATGCTGCGCATCGCCGGCACCTTCCAGCCGCTGACCGTCTCCGCGCTGGTCGCCGCCCTGGGCGACGCGGTGGACGTGACCAAGCGGCGCACCGTGGAGGGCCGCCGCCGCTGAGCGGCGCCGCGGACCCGCCCCGGGCGCGGCGGCCGGCGGGCGGTGGCCGGGGCCGCCCCGGCCCGTAGGATGGGGCCCGTGATCTTCCAACCGGACAACTCCCGCACCAGCCGCGCCGCGCATGCCGAGGACCGCGCCCGCGGGCTCGTCCAGGACATCCTCGACCGCGAGGAGCGGGTCCGGACGAACCTCGCCGCCGCCGACGTCGATCCCTGGGAGATGCGCTTCATCGTCGACGAGTCCATCCACGACGGGGCGATCGCGGCCTGGCGGGAGGAGGCGGTGCGCGCCCGCCGGCTGCTGCGCCGGTTCTCCATCCAGTCCGGCTACCGGGAGCGGATCCGCGACGTGGAGCGCCGGATCGACGCGATGCTGCACCTGGCGGAGACCCTGGAGGAGCTGTGGGACGCCGCCGCCGCGGCCTCGGCGCGGCTCTCCGCCGCGGAGGCCCGGGACGCGGAGGCCTTCGAGCGGGAGCGCCGCCGGCAGAACGACGCCGCCGCGGCCCGCCGCGGCCGGGAGGAGCGCCGGGAGCGCCGCCGCCGGGAGCTGCAGCGCAAGGTCGGCCACATCACCGCCGACGCCCTGGACCGCACCCGGGAGGCCGGCGGCGGGGTGCTCCGCCGCTCCCTGGAGGCCGGCCGGGAGGCCCTGGAGAAGCTGCCCGATCTGCCGGAGTGGCCCACCCGGGGCCGCCGCGGCGGGGGCGCCGAACGCGAGGTGCGCCGCGCCGAGGCCCGGGACCTGCGCCACCAGCCCCCGCTGCCCGAGGACTAGCCGCCGCCATGACCCGACCCGATCCCCGGTACCCGGAGCACCCCGAGGACCTGCGCCTGGTCGTCGCCGACATGGACGGCACCCTGCTCGACGACGCCGGCGACACCCCGGCCGGCTTCACCGCCCTGCTGCACCGGATGCACGCCGCCGGCGTGGTGTTCGTGCCCGCCAGCGGCCGCCAGCTGGCCACCCTGCGGCACATGTTCGACGATGCCCCGGTGCCGGTGCACACCTACATCGCGGAGAACGGCAACGTCGTCGCCCACCACGGCGCCGTGGTGGACTCCGCGGCGATCGACCCGGCGGCGGTGGCCGCGATCATCGACGCGGTGCGCGCCGCCAACGCCGCCGGGGCGGACATCACCCTGGTGCGCTGCCACGCCGACCGCGCCTACGCCGAGCGGCTGCCCGAGGGGATGGCCGCGGAACTGGCGAAGTACTACCGCAACCACGCCGTGGTCGCCGATCTGCACGCCCTCGCCGGGGACGTGGTGAAGCTCGCCGCCTACGAGCCGGTGGACGCCGAGGCCCGGGCGCTGCCGACGCTCGCCGCGGCCGCCCCGGCGACCCTGCGCACCGTGGTCTCCGGGGCGCACTGGGTGGACATGATGGACCCGGCCCGCACCAAGGGCACCGCGGTGGCGGCGCTGCGCGACCGGCTGGGCGTGCCCAGGTCCGCGGTGGCGGTGTTCGGCGACTACCTCAACGACCTGGAGATGATGGCCGAGGGGGAGCTCTCCTTCGCCATGGCCAACGCGCACCCGGAGATCCTCGCCGCCGCGGACTACGTCGCCCCGGCCAATGCCGAGGCCGGGGTGGTCGTCACGGTCAACCGGCTGCTCGACCTGCTGGGCCGCTGAGCCCGCCCGGGGCTCAGGAACCCACCCGCGCCGGGGCGGGCGCGGGCGCGGCCGGCTCCGCGCGCCCGGCCCGCAACCAGGTGACGAAGCCCCAGATCACGAACCCGGCGTAGACCAGGTAGAGCACCGCCGAGGGGTAGTAGCCGCCGGCGAGCAGCAGCGGCACCCCGACGATGTCCACCCCGATCCAGACCAGCCAGAACTCGGTGAGCCCGCGGGCCATCCCCCAGGTCGCCAGCATCGAGCCGGTGAAGATCCAGGCGTCCGCCCACGGCCCCCAGGAGCCCAGGGCGGTGAACGCCCAGGCGCAGGCGACGGTGCCGGCCACCCAGAACGCCGCCATCGCCGCCCGCTGCCGGCCGGTGGCCCAGCGCGGCCGCACCGCGGCGACCACCGAACGGGAGGGGTCCACCCCGGCGGCCTCCCGGCGGCCGGCGGCCCGGGTGCGCGCCCAGCGCCACCAGCCGTAGAGGCTCACCGCGATGAACATCACCTGCCGGCCGGCCTGGCCGTAGAGGTCGAGGTCCTGGGGGGTGTGGAACACCCCGCCGAGGAAGACGGTGAACAGCAGGGCGTTGCCGACGATGCCCACCGGCCAGGCCCACACCACCCGCCGCATGCCGCCGTAGGCGCAGGCCAGCCCGAAGGCGTTGCCGATGATCTCGCGCCAGAGGATCGTCGTGCCGCCGATGCTCAGCCGCGCGTCGAGGAGTCCGATGAAAAGGTCCACTTGTCCCTCCCGGGTGCCGGGGTCGTCGTCGTGGTCCTCCGGGGCACCCGGGCGCCGCGGCGGCGGGCCTCCCCCGCCGGGGTCGCCGGCGGGGGCGGGCCGCGCGTCACGGGACGCGGGGTTCTCTTCCATCCGGACTGTCACCGTCGGCCCAGGAATCGCACCTGGTCTGCTGACCCCGCCGGACCCGGGCCGCTGCGGGGCGGCGGGTCCGCCGGGCGCTCGCGGGCTCCGCCGCCGCGGCCATGGGGGCCGCGTCGCCGTCACCGCCGGTGGGGAATTCCACCCCGCCCTGAGAACGTGGGGCCCAGGCTAGCACCCCCGCACCGCGCCCGGCACCGGTTCCGCCGGCCCCGCGTGGGCGGCTATTGCGCAGCCCCGGGGCGCCTTATCGGCGGGTGCGGTTAGGCTGGACTCATGGCCGAGAGCGCACCCGTCCCCGAGAATCCCCGCGACACCGGATCCGCGGCCGCGGCACCCGCCGCGGGCGCCCGGACGGGCCGGGCGGGCCGGGCCGCCACGGGGGCGAAGGGGCGGCCGCGCAGGCGCCGCCGGGCCAAGGGCTGGGTGCCGGATCAGCACGGCGCCTGGTTCATGGTCACCGTCCCGGTGCTGCTCGGGGTCCTCTTCGCCCCGGCCTGGATCCACATCCCGCTGCTGGCGACCTGGTGGGCGGGCTACTTCGCCTTCTTCGCCGCCGGGATCTGGATGCGCTCCCGCTTCCGCGCGACCAACCGGCCCCCGGTCGTCGCCTACGGGTCGGCGACCGCGGTGGCCGGGGCGCTCACCCTGCTGCTGAACTGGCGGCTGCTCATCTGGGCGCCGGTGTACGCGCCCCTGGTCGCCATCGCCGTCTACGAGACCTGGCGGCGCCGGCCGCGCTCGCTGCTCTCCGGCTGGTCCACGGTGATCGCCGCCTGCCTGATGCTGCCGGTGGCCGCCTGGGCCGGCGGGCACCCCCTGGACGCCCGGGTGATCGTGGTCACCGGGGTGCTCACCGTCTACTACCTGGGCACCGTGCCCTACGTGAAGACCCTCATCCGGGAGCGCGGGGACCGCGGCTGGCTGATGTTCTCGCTGGTGTTCCACGCCCTCGCGGCGGTCGCCGCGGTGGCCGGCGCCGCGGCGGGCCGGATCCACTGGCTGGTGCCGGTGGCCGCGCTGCTCGTCGCCGGCCGGGCCTGGTGGATGCCGCATGAGGCGGCCCGGCGCGGCACCCCCTGGCGGCCGCGCACCATCGGCCTCTCCGAGATGGCGGTGAGCGCCGTGGTGATCCTCGCCGCGGTGCTGCCCGCCTGAGCCGCCCCGGCGACCGCTCCCCCCCCCGGGGTCCTCCCCCGCCGGCGCGCACCGGATGCGGGACCGGGCCGGCGCCGGTAGCCTGCCGGCCACGCGGTCCCGAGGGGGGACGGGGCGAGGAAGGGGGACGGGGCGATGACGCGAGAACCCGGGGCGGGGCGCACCCCGCTGACCGTGGCGGACCTGGCCGCGGGCCTGGTCGAGCGGCCCCGGCCGACCCGGGGCTGGCGGGCCGCGGTGCACCGGGCCACCGGCGGCCGGATCGATCCGGGCGAATCGGCCGCGGAACGCCGGGATCGGGAGCTGGCCGAGCGGATCGGCGCCCCCATCACCGGGGACTACCGGATCGCGCTGCTCAGCCTGAAGGGCGGGGTGGGCAAGACCTCCACCACCATCGGCCTGGGCGCCACCTTCGCCGCCGCCCGCGGCGACCGGGTGGTCGCCGTGGACGCGAACCCGGATCTGGGCACCCTCGCCGATCGGGTGCCGGAGCCGAACCCGGCGACGGTGCGGGATCTGCTGCGCGCCCCTTCGACCCGGCGCTACGCGGAGGTGCGCGCCTACACCACCCAGGCGCCGTCCCGGCTGGAGGTGCTCGGCAGCGAACGCGATCCCTCGGTCAGCGAGGCCTTCTCCGCGGCGGACTACGCCCGGGCGCTGGCCATCCTGCGCAGCCACTACAACCTGATCCTCACCGACTGCGGCACCGGGCTGGTGCATTCGGCGATGTCCGCGGTGCTCGCGCACGCCAACTGCCTGGTGCTGGTGGCCACCCCGGCGCTGGACGGGGCGCGCTCGGCGTGGGCGACCCTGGACTGGCTCTCCGCGCACGGCTACCGGCACCTGGTCTCGGCCACCGTGGTGGTGGTCAACCGCACCGCGGATCGGGCCACCGGGGTCGATGACGACCAGCTCGCCGAGCTGTTCGGGGCCCGCTGCCGGGCGGTGCATCCGGTGCCCTTCGATCCGCATATCGCCCGCGGCGCGGATCTGGATCTGCGCCGGCTGCAGCCGGCGACGGCGCTGGCCTACCGGCGCCTGGCGGCGACCATCGCGGAGGATTTCGGCGCCCCCGCCGGCCGGCACGCCATGCCCGCCCCCGCCGCCCCGGCGGCGCCGCCGGGGCCGCCGGCCGGGCCGGCCGCCGGTTGCGGGTCGGGGGATCAGCCGGCCGCGGCGAGCGCCTCCCGATAGGGCGCCGGGTCCACCGAGGCGGCCCGCTCCGGGTCGAAGCGGGGGGCGCGGTCCTTGTCCACGAGCACCGCGCGCACCCCCTCGGCGAAATTGGGGTGCCGGCGCAGCAGGCCGCCGATGACCAGCTCATGGCCCAGGGCGGTGCGCAGGTCCACGTCCAGGTTCGCCCGGTAGAGCTCGACGGCGGCGACCAGGGAGGTCGGCGCCGCGGGGCGGAGCAGCCGCCCGACCTCGGCGCGGAAGCCCGGATCGCGGTCCGGGGCGTCCAGGGCGGCCTCGATGGCCGCGTAGTCCCCGGCGCCGAAGACCGCGTCGATGTCGGCGCGCCAGCGGGCCAGGGCGGGCTCCCCGGCCTCCGCCGGATCCCGGGCGAACTCGGCCAGGGCCGCGTCCACCCCCTCGGCGTCGGCGCGGTCCAGGAAGGCGGGGATGTCCGCGGAGCCGAGGTAGTGGGTGGCCCAGCCCGCCCAGAGCAGCTCCGCGGCGTCCAGCCGGTAGCCGGTGAGCCCGAGGAAGCGGGCCACCGCCGGGTCGGCGGCCCCGCCGGCGACCGGGGTGCGCTGGGAGAGGTGGCTCACCCCGACATCGGGGACGAAGCCGATGGCCATCTCCGGCATCGCCGCGCTGGCCCGCTCGGTGACCACCCGGTGGCTGCCGTGCAGGCTCACCCCCAGGCCGCCGCCCATGGCGATGCCGTCGATGAGGGCGAGGTAGGGCTTGGGGAACTCGGCGATGGCCGCGTTCATCCGGTACTCCACGGCGAAGAACTCGTCGCCGGAGGCGAAGTCCCCGGCGAGCTGGGCCTCGCGCACGGCGCGCACGTCGCCGCCGGCGCAGAAGGCCTTCGGATGCGCGGAGTCGAGGATCACCTGGGCGATGGCGTCGTCCTCGCGCCAGCGGTCCAGGGCCCCGGCGATGGCGCGCACCATCGCCGTGTCGAGGGAGTTGAGGGCCTTCGGCCGGTCCAGGGTGAGCCGCCCGGAGAGCCCGGAGACGGTCGCGTGCACGGTATCGCTCATGCCCCCAGTGTGACACAGGACACGTTTTCCCGCCGCGGGGGCGCCCCCGCCCCCGGCCCCGCCGGGCCTAGTCGCCCTTGGCCTTGCCCTTCGACTTCGCCTTGCCCTTGCCCTTGGCCTTCACCTTGGCCTTGTCCTTGCCGGCGTCGTCGTCCCGGCCCTTCTCCAGGCCGGCGGCGACATCGGGCACGTAGCGGAACTCGGTGCGCGGCGGGCGCTCGTAGGCCGCCTCCGATTCGGGCCGCTCCGGGATCTCCGGCAGCTCCCGCTCGATGTGCTCGTAGGGGATGGTGGACAGCAGGTGGTTGATCACGTTGATCCGGGAGCGCTTCTTGTCCTCGGATTCGACGGTGTACCAGGGTGCGGAGGGGATGTCGGTGTGGATGAACATCTCGTCCTTGGCCCGGGAGTAGTCCTCCCAGCGGGTGATCGACTCCAGGTCCATCGGGGAGAGCTTCCAGCGGCGCAGCGGATCCTCCCGGCGGGACTCGAAGCGGCGCACCTGCTCCTCGTCGGAGACGGAGAACCAGTACTTGCGCAGCATGATCCCGTCCTCGACGAGCAGCCGCTCGAAGATCGGGGCCTGGTGCAGGAAGCGGCGGTACTCCTGGGAGGTGCAGAAGCCCATCACCCGCTCCACCCCGGCGCGGTTGTACCAGGAGCGGTCGAAGATGACGATCTCGCCGGCCGCGGGCAGCTTCTCCACGTAGCGCTGGAAGTACCACTGCCCCTGCTCCCGGGAGGTCGGCGCCGGCAGCGCCTCGATCCGGCAGGACCGGGGGTTGAGGTACTGGGTGATCCGCTTGATCGCGGAGCCCTTCCCGGCGGCGTCGCGGCCCTCCATGATGACCACGATCCGGGCGCCGGTCTCCACGACCCACTGCTGCATCTCCACCAGCTCGGCCTGGAGCCGCTTGAGCTCCTTCTCGTAGGCCTTCTTGTTCAGCTTCGGGGGCCGGGTCGGCTCGTCTTTGCTCATGATCGCAATGCTACAAGGTCGCCGCGGCCGCACCGGGGCGGATCCCGCGGGTCCCCGGCTCAGCGGCGGGTGTAGAGCCGCAGCGTCACCTGGGCGGTGATCGCGGAGAAGATCACCCCGACCGCGATCACCACCGGGGCCACGATCCAGATGTCCGCGGCCTGCACCGGGGCGATGAGCTGCGCCCGGTACAGGTTGCCCAGGGCCGGGTCCACCACCGCGGACTTGCCCAGGAACAGCCCGCCGATGGCGAGCAGCCCGCCGATCAGGCTCGCGATCACCGCCTCGAGCACGAAGGGCGCCTGGGTGAACAGCCGGGAGGCGCCGACCATGAGCATGATCTCGACCTCCTTGCGCCGGGAGTAGGCGGCGATCTGCACCATGTTCGCGATCAGGAACACCGCGGCCAGGGCCTGGATCGCGGCGATCACGAAGGTGGCGTTGCGGATCGAGTCGAGGTTGCCGACGGCCTCGCCGACGTCCTCGGCCTGGTCGGTGACGTGCACCACCTGGGGCAGCTCCCGGACCCCGGCCAGGGGGGAGAGGTCCGTGGGATCGGCCAGGCGCACCAGCACCACGGCGGGCAGCGAATCGGCGGTGGTGTTCTCCACCAGCACCGGATCGGTGGCCTGGAACAGCTCCACGAAGTGGGCGTGGTTGGCCTCCCGGTTGCGGAAGGTCGCCGATTCCACGCCGGCGACCCCGTCGAGGGCGTCGAGCACCTCCCGGCAGGGCTCGGTGGTGCAGGCGTCGTCGCCGGCGGAGACCTCCTCGTCCAGCTCCAGCATCACCTCCACCCGGTCGAGGTACATGTCCTTGGTCCGCTTGGTCATGTCGGTGACCAGCAGCCCGGAGGCCAGCAGGGCCAGCGAGATCGCGGTGGTGATGATCATCGCCACGGTCATGGTGAGGTTCTTGCGCAGGCCGGCGAGGGCCTCGCCGAGGACGAACCGGGTCTTCATGTGCTTCTCTCCTGCTCGGGTTCGCGGCTCAGCGGCCGATGCCGTAGACGCCGGTGGCGTCATCGCGGACGAGTGTGCCCAGGGACAGCTCGATCACCCGGCGGCGCATCGCGTCGACGGCGTCGTCGTCGTGGGTGGACATCACCACGGTGGTGCCGGTGCGGTTGATCCGGTCCAGCAGCAGCATGATGTCCCCGGAGGTGTCCGGGTCCAGGTTGCCGGTGGGCTCGTCGGCGAGCAGCACCAGCGGCCGGTTGACGAAGGCCCGGGCGATGGCCACCCGCTGCTGCTCCCCGCCGGAGAGCTCATGGGGCATCCGGTTGGCCTTGCCGTCGAGGCCGACCAGCTCCAGGGTCTCCGGGACCAGCCGGTCGATGGTCTTGCGGTCCTTGCCGATCACCTGCAGCGCGAAGGCGACGTTGTCGTGCACGTTCTTCTTCGGCAGCAGCCGGAAGTCCTGGAAGACGTAGCCGATCCGGCGGCGCAGCTTCGGCACGTTGCGGGCGGAGAGCTTGGTGAGGTCCTCCCCGGCGACGGTGATGACGCCGGAGTCGGCGCGCTCCTCGCGCACCATCAGGCGCAGGAAGGTCGACTTCCCGGACCCGGAGGGGCCGATCAGGAAGACGAACTCGCCCTTGCCGATCTCCACGGAGACGTCGTCGAGGGCGGGCCGGGTCGAGGTGCGGTAGCTCTTGGTCACGTGGTCGAAGGTGATCACGTGGGCCACATTAGCCACTGGCGCCCCGCATGTCCCATCATCCCCGGCGGCGCGCCCCGCCGAACCCCCCGCGGGCTCAGTCGCCCTCGCCCTGCAGCTGGTCCATCCGCCAGCGGATCCCGGCCTCCAGGAAACCGTCCAGATCCCCGCCGAGCACCGCATCCGGGTTGTTCACCTCGTAGCCGGTGCGCAGGTCCTTGACCATCTGGTACGGGTGCAGCACGTAGGAGCGCATCTGGTTGCCCCAGGAGGCGTTGCCCCCGGCGCCGAGGGCGTCCATCTCCGCCTGCTCCTCCTGGCGCTTGCGCTCCAGCAGCTTCGCGGCGAGCACCCGCATCGCGGAGGCCTTGTTCTGGTGCTGGGACTTCTCGTTCTGGCAGGTCACCACGATCCCGGTGGGCAGGTGGGTGATCCGCACCGCGGAGTCGGTGGTGTTCACCGACTGCCCGCCCGGCCCGGAGGAGCGGTACACGTCGACCTTGATCTCGGAGTCGGGCACCTCGATGGAGTCGGTCTGCTCCACCACCGGCAGCACCTCCACCTCGGCGAAGGAGGTCTGCCGGCGGCCCTGGTTGTCGAAGGGGCTCAGCCGGACCAGCCGGTGCGTGCCCTGCTCCACGGACAGGGTGCCGTAGGTGTACTCCCCGTGCACCACGAAGGTGGCGGACTTCAGGCCCGCCTCCTCGGCGTAGGAGGTGTCGTAGACGTCGACCTTGTGCCCGTGCTTCTCCGCCCAGCGCACGTACATCCGCATGAGCATCTCCGCGAAGTCGGCGGCGTCCACCCCGCCGGCGCCGGCCCGGATGTTGATGACCGCCTCGCGGGCGTCGTACTCCCCGCTGAGCATGGTGGTCACCTCCAGGGCGGCGATGTCCGCGCGCAGTTCGGCGCGTTCGGCGTCGGCGAGCTCCGCGGCGTCGGCGTCGCCCTCCTCCTCGGCGAGCTGGTACATCACCGGCAGGTCGCCGAGCCGCTCGCGCAGGGCGCGGACCTTCTTCAGCTGGGCCTGCTTGGCGGACAGCTCCGAGGTCACCGTCTGGGCATGATCCGGGTCATCCCACAGGGAGGGATCGGAGGCCTGCGCCTCGAGCTCGCGGATCCGGTCGGAGAGCTCCTCCGGATCCACCACCTTCTCGATGGTGGTCAGCGTCACGTCGAGGTCGGCGAGGTCTGCGGTCACGTCGGGATTCACGGGCCCCACTCTAGCGCGGCGCCGGAGCGGCCCCCGCGGCCCCGCCCCGGCGGCGGGCGGCGGCCGCGGTGGGCACAATGGGGGCCATGGATCAGCCCAACCCGCACGCCGCCCGCCTCCGTGCCCTGGATCCGGCCGCCGACGACGCCGAGGTGGCCGCCGCGGTCGTCGCCGCCGCCGCGGAGCTGGCCGCCCGGATGCGCGCGGATGGCCTGGACACCGAGTACAAGACCTCCGTCTCCGACGTGGTCACCGCCGCCGACCGGGCCGCCGAGGAGCTGGTGGTCTCCGCCCTGGCCCGGCTGCGCCCGGCCGACGGGATCCTCGGCGAGGAGGGCTCGGCGAAGGCCTCCGCCTCCGGGCGGACCTGGGTGGTCGATCCGGTCGACGGCACCTACAACTTCACCGCCGGCTCCGACTACTGGTGCTCGGCGGTGGCCCTGGTCGAGGGCCCCGCCGAGGACCCGGACCGGCTGCTGCTCGGCGCGGTGCACCGCGCCGCCGGCGACGCCGGCTGGGTGGGCGGCCCGGGCGCGCCCACCGTCACCAGCCGGCCCGGGGCGGACGGGGTGCGGCGCACCCGGGCGCTGCCCGGGGTGGCCGCGGCGGCCCCGGAGCGGATGTGCGCGGCGACCTACCTGCACGGCACCCACTTCGGCCCCGGCGCCGGCGCCGCCGATGCGGCGCTGGCGCGGCGCTGGACCACGGCGACCGGCCGCTTCGCCACCTGGCGGGTGCTCGGCTCGGCCTCGCTGGATCTCGCCGGGGTCGCCGAGGGCCGGCTGGGCGCCTGGTTCCAGCATTCGGTGGCGCCCTGGGACTGGCTGCCCGGGTTCGCCCTGGTCGCCGGGGCCGGGGGCGCCGGGGACCTCGCCGGCGGCTGGCGGATCGCCGGCGCCCCGGCGACGGTGCGGACCCTGGGCGGGATCCTCGGCGCCGACTAGGCCCGCCCGCGCCGCGGGGACCGCGGGCGCTCAGATGAGCTGCAGCCCGCCGATCAGGATGAGCAGCGCCGAGACCAGGTAGCCGGCGCCGCGGGCGACCGCGGCCTGGTTCGCCCGGGCCGCGGCGAAGACCCGCCCGGCGGCGGAGTCGGGCCGGTGCCGGATTCCGCCCACCGCGACGGCCACCGCGGTGGGCAGGCTCAGCGCCAGCGAGGCGTAGGCGATGAGCCCCAGGTAGCGGGTGGCCGCGGGCAGGCCCTCGGCGGAGAGCACGGCCAGGCCCGCGAAGAAGGGCACCGAGGTCAACGACTGCACCGCGCCGAGGGCGAAGCCGGTGCCCACGGTGAGGATGGAGGGGCGCAGCAGCGGGGCCAGGATCCGGTCCAGCACCCGCGGCGTGCCCCCGCCGCGCAGGGTGAGCGCCCCGGTGAGCACCCCGGTGGCCACCAGCAGGATGCCGAAGGCGGGGGACTCCACGAGCCGGCGCACCGTCTCGCCGAGGCCGTCGAAGACCAGCAGCACCGCCGCCGCCGGGACCAGCACGCCCAGCCAGTCCCCGGCGATGAGCAGCGGGGTGACCCGCCGGTACACCCCGGCCGGGGCGAGCACGCCCAGGGCCACCACGACCCCGATGAGCAGCACGTTGATCGAGTCCACGAACGCGTAGGAGAGGGCGTGCAGCATGCGGCGGGATCTTCCTGGGTGGCGGGCGTCGGGCGGGCCGGGGTGTGGCGCGCCTGCCGGATAGACTACCGGCCATGACCGACTACGCCGCCGACCTCGCCCTCGCCCGCGACCTCGCCGACCTCGCCGATGAGCTGACCATGGCCCGCTTCGGCGCCGCCGACCTGTCGGTGTCGGCCAAGCCGGATCTGACCCCGGTCTCCGACGCCGACCTGGCCTGCGAGCGCCGGCTGCGCGCCGCCCTCGCCGAGGCCCGGCCCGGGGACGAGGTGCTCGGCGAGGAGTTCGGCGGCGCGACCGCGGGCTCGGGCCGGCAGTGGGTGCTCGACCCCATCGACGGGACGAAGAACTTCGTCCGCGGGGTGCCGGTGTGGGCCACCCTGATCGCCCTGCTGGTGGACGGGGAGCCGGTGGTCGGGGTGGTCAGCGCCCCGGCGCTGCGCCGGCGCTGGTGGGCCGCCGCCGGGGCGGGGGCGCACCTGGACTTCGCCGGGGCCCGGCGCCGGCTGGCGGTGAGCCGGGTCGCCGAGGTGGCGGACTGCTCGGTGTCGGTGTCCTCGCTCAGCGGCTGGCGGGACCGCGGCCTGCGGGACGATCTCATCGCGCTCACCGACGAGGCCTGGCGGCTGCGCGGCTACGGGGACTTCCTCTCCTACTGCCTGGTCGCCGAGGGCGCGGTGGACGTCGCCGCGGAACCCGAGGTGAGCCTGTGGGATCTGGCGCCGCTGGCGGTGCTGGTCACCGAGGCCGGCGGGGCCTTCACCGCCCTGGACGGCACCCCCGGCCCGGCCGGCGGGGACGCGCTGGCCACCAACGGGCTGCTGCACGCCGCCGTGCTGGCGCGGATCGGCACCGGCGCGGCGGCCGCGGAGGGTGCCGCGGGGGCGGCCGACGGGGGGTAGTGAAGCATATTCTCCACCTGGGCGAACGCCGCCGAGCAGGCGATGTTACGGGCGTATTTCGCATATCGGTGTTTGCGGATATGCCGAAGGGTGGGCTAGCCTGCCCCCCATGGGCAAGGACAAGCGCATGCGCCGGCTGGAGCGCTACGGCTCCGCACTCGACCTCGCCGAGGCGCGCCGCTCCTCCCCGCTGGAGGGCCTGAAGCTGGCCCTGGCCACCCCGAAGCCGCGGTGCTGCCAGAAGCGGGTGCGCTGCCGCAACTGCCCGGTGGTGGTGCACAAGCTGCAGCGCGCCGTGTACGCCGGGGAGGTCGACCGGGAGCGGCTGCGCGACATCGCCGACCGGGCCCGGATCCGCGCCTGAGGCCCCGCCCGCCCCGCGCGCCCGGAGCCCCCGGGCGCGCCCTCATATCCGCGCCCGCGCCGGCCGGCTCAGCCGCCCAGCGGCGCCGCCCAGGGGCTCGCCGGGCCCCGGTGCGCGGTGATCCGATCGGTGACCCGGCGCAGCGCCCAGGCCAGCGGCACCGAGATCGCGGTGGTGACGATGAGCGCGCCGAGGAAGGAGCCCTGGAAGGCGCCGTAGCCCAGCATCGGCATGACGTGCTCCAGCACCACCAGGTGCACCAGGAAGAACTCGTAGGAGATCTCGCCCAGCCAATGCGGGGCGGGGTGGCGCAGCCAGCCCAGCCCGCGCGCCGCCGGGGCGCCGGCGGCGGGGCCCAGCGCCGCCGGGGCGATCAGGGCCACCGCGAAGACCAGGTACACGAGGTTCTTCGCCAGCGCCTGGCCGAGCTCCTCGGGCACCAGGGTGGCCGGGCCGGCCACCGGGGTGACGGCCACCGCCAGCGCGGCGGCCGCCAGCGGCCAGGCCAGGTGCGCCGGGGCGCGCAGGCCCGCCCGGCGGGCCACCGCCAGGGCCATGCCCCCGGCGAACCAGTCGAAGTACCCCATCGGCCACAGCCGGGCGATGAAGGGCAGCGCCTCCACCCGGTGCGCCGCCACCGCCCAGGCCGGGCCGATGAGCCCGAAGGCGACCACGCAGCCGGCCAGCGCCACCGGGCGCCAGCGCCCGCCGAGCAGCCGCCAGATGGCCCACCCGACCAGCGGCAGCACCAGGTAGAAGCCCACCTCGACGACCATGGACCACATCTGGGTGAGCCCCGCGTGGAACCAGCCGGCCTGGGCGGACTGGGTGAAGGTCAGGGTGCGCAGCAGCCCCGCCCAGCCGCCGGCGGCCATCGGCGTCCCCGTCTCGGCGGCGTCGATCCAGGCCGCGCCCCCGGGATGCGGCCCGCCCACGTCGATCGGGTGCAGGTCCAGCAGGTACACCGCGAGCACCGTGATCCAGTAGCCGGGCAGGATCCGGCGCACCCGGTGCCGGGCGTAGCGCCGGGCCGAGGGCGCCGCCCCGGGTGCGGCGCCCGCCCCGGCGAGGGCGGCCACCCAGGGCCGGAAGAGCAGGAACCCGGAGAGCACGAAGAAGACGGTGACCCCGATCTCCATCCGGCCGGCCAGCCGGCCGGCGAGATCGTCGGTGTAGCCGCCGGTCCAGAAGGCGGCGTGGGTGACGCAGACGGCGAAGGCGGCGACGGCGCGCAGCGAGGTCAGTTCCGGGATCCAGCCGCGGCTGGCGGCGGCGCGGGCGTCGATGGGGGCTGCCATTCGGCCAAGGATAGCGCCGGGCCGCCGGGGGCGGGCCCGGACGGCGCGAGGGCCCCCGCCGCAGCCGTGCTGCGGTGGGGGCCCTGGCGGCGGCGGCCCCGCCGCGGTCCGGGGTGAGCGGTCCGGCCGCGGCGGGGAGGCCGGGTGCTACTTGCGCTCGCCGTCGACGTCGGTCTCGAAGCGCTCCTTGCGGACCTCGCCGGAGACGGTCTCGGTGTCCTGGATCTGCTCCTTGGACAGGCGCACCTTCTCCACCGGCACGGTCTCCTTCTCCACGTTGACGCGCTCCTCGTGCAGGGTGACCTCGGCGGTCTCCTCCCCGATCTCGCCGGCGTCCTTCATCCGGGCGGCCTCCTCGGCGGAGATCGGCTCGCGCTCCAGGCGCACCTCCTCGCGGGTCACCGGGACCTCCACGGTCTCGGTGTCGGTGACCACGTACTTGCGCAGCCGGGCGGTCTCGGTGGCGACGCGGTCCTTGGAGACGTTGAGGCGCTCCTCGGAGCGGATCATGGTGTCATCGGAGACGGTCTCGCCGCGGTCGGCGGCGCCGGTGGTCGCGGCGGCCTCGGTGCCGGCGGCGTGCCGCGGGGCGGTCTCCCGGCCGGCGTCGTAGCCCTGCACCTCGGCGGCGGTGTCCACGCCGTAGTGGGCGTAGATCTCCCGCTCCTCCTCCGGGGTGAGCGCCTTGTCGGCGTCGAAGTCGGGGGCGTCCTTGATCCGGTCCTTGTCGAAGGCCAGGGTCAGCTGGTCGCCCTCGAGGCGGTGCCCGCGCATCGGCACCAGGGAGCTGCTCATGCCGAACAGGCCGTGCCCAACCTCGACGAAGGTCGGCTGGCCGGTGCGGTCGTCGACGAAGACCTCCTTGACGTCGCCCAGCTTGTCGCCGGCCTTGTCGTAGGCGGTGGCGTCGAACAGGTCCCGGATGCTCTTCTTGTCGCTCATGCGGCGAATGCTCCTCTTAATCTTCGGATGATTCTGTCAAACCACTGAGTATTTATCGTTCACTCTGTGGCGTTGACCCCACCATAACGCAGGTGCCCCGGATTTACCGTCACAGGACGGCAACGATCCGGCCAAGTGTTCATTACCATTGCCTTAGCGCAGGTCAATACCTTTAACCATTCAGTGCGGAATACCCCACGCGGTATCCTGCGGTCCCGGATCCGGGACCGCGGCCGGCCCGCGCCGCCTCGTCCGGGCCGGATCCGGGCCGCCGGCGGGCCTCCGCCCCGGCGCCCCGGCGGACCCCTCCCCCACCCCGCCGCGGGGGGCCCGCGGGCCCGGGGCGGGCGGGGCGGGGCCCGGGATCGCGGATACGGCGAAACCCCCGGACCGGAGTCCGGGGGTTTCGCCTTTCACGTGGTAGCGGGGGCAGGATTCGAACCTACGACCTCTGGGTTATGAGCCCAGCGAGCTACCGAGCTGCTCCACCCCGCGTCGACTGCGGTCTCCCGCAGCGGGTGCCGGCCTCGCGGCCAACGAGTCACCACTCTAACGCCCTCCGCCGCAAAAGGCCAATCCCCAGTTCAGAGCGAGGATCCGCGGGACCCGGGCCGCGGCGGGCGCGCCGCCGGCGGGGCCGGATGCGGCGACGGGGCCGGGGCGCGCGGGTGCGCGCCCCGGCCCCGTCGGCGGGATCCGCCCGGCGGCTACTCCTGGCCGTTGGCGCGGCGGTACTCCGCCACCGCGGCGTCCAGATCCGCCAGGGCCTTGCCCTGGGCGGCGAAGTCGCCGTTCTTCTGCGCCTCCTGGAGGGCGTCCAGGGCGGCGTTGATCTTCTTCACCGCCGCATCCCGGGCGGCCGGGTCGACCTGCCGGTCGGCCTCCCCGGAGTCCCCCGCATCCGCGGCCGGGGTTTCCGCGCCCTCGGCGTCCTCGGCCTCCTCCCCGTCGACCGGGTCGCCGGCGACCCGGGTGGCCGCCGAGGGATCGATGCCCACCTGCTTGAGGGCGGCGGCCACGGTGGCCCCGTAGCCGACCTCGCCGCGATAGCTGACCAGCACCCGCAGCAGTTTCGGGAAGGCCGTCTCCTGGCCCTTGCGCTTGGTGTAGATCGGCTCCACGTAGAGGATCTCGCCGTCGCCGACGGGCAGGGTGAGCAGGTTGCCGTTGGTCACCACGTTCGCGCCCTCCAGCAGGGTGCGGTCCTGGGCGACCTCGTCGGCGGACATCATGGTGTCCTGCGCCTGCTTCGGGCCCATCGTCTGGGTGTTCGTGGGCAGCGCCCGGATGGTGATCCGCCCGTAGTCGTCCGGGTCGGAGGAGGCGGTCATGTGCGCGGCGAGGAACTCGCGCTCCAGGCCGCGGAAGGCCGAGATCAGCTGGAAGCTGGGCTTGCCGGTCTGCGGGTCGGCGGCGACGACGTAGTACGGCGGCTGGGAGAGCTTCTTCTCCTCCGGGGCGGTCGGGTCATTGGGCACCGACCAGAACGCGTCGTTGGTGAAGAACACCCCCGGATCGGAGACGTGGTACTTCGCCATCAGCTCCCGCTGCACCTTGAACAGGTCCTCCGGGTAGCGGAAGTGCTCCCGCAGATCCTCGGTGATCGCGCTGGCCGGCTTGACCACCCCGGGGAAGACGCCCATCCAGGCGGAGAGCACCGGATCGGATTCGTCGAACTGGTAGAGGTCCACGGTGCCGTCGTAGGCGTCGACCACCGCCTTCACCGAGTTGCGGATGTAGCTGACCTCGGTGTTCGGCAGCGGCCGCGGGGTGCCGTCCGGGTTCTGCGAGTCGGTGGTGGTCTCCTGCAGGCTCATCCGCTGCGAGTAGGGCATGTCCGCCAGGGTGGTGTAGCCGTCCACGATCCACTTGATCCGGCCGTCGATCACCGCCGGGTAGGTGCGGGTGTCGGTGGTCAGCCAGGGGGCGACCTTCTGCACCCGGTCCCGGGGGTCGCGCTCGAAGATGATCTTCGACTCCGGCCCGATCCGGTCGGTGAGCAGGATGTTGAGCTCCTGGTAGCGGGTGGCGTACACCGCCCGGTCGAAGAGGTTGCCGATGCCCACCCCGCCGGAGCCGTCGTAGGTGAAGTTGCGGCCGTCGGCGTCGTACTCCACGTCCGAGCCGGACCCGTTGCCGCCGACGATGGCGTAGTCCGCGTCCGAGTCGGCGATCACCGGCCCGTAGTAGATGCGGGGCTGCTGCAGCTCCAGGTTCATCCCGTTGGGGTCCTCGGACTCGAAGAGGTCCGCCACCGTGTAGATGGGGTAGCCGCCGCGGGCGGAGCCGGCCTCGGTGGCGACCTCGTCGACCCGGTTCGCCGGGGCGGCGATGAAGCCGTTGCCGTGGGTGTAGACGGTGTGCCGGTTGATCCAGTTGGTCTGGTTGCCCTGCAGGGTCTGCGGGTTGAGCTCCCGGGCGGCGACCACGAAGTCGCGCATCCGCCCGTCGATCTCGTAGCGGTCGACGGTGAGCACCTCGGGGAAACCGTAAAAGTTCTTCAGCTGGCGCTGCTGGGTGAAGGTCGCCGGCAGCACCTCCGGATCCAGGATCCGGATATTCGACATGGTGGACTCGTCGGCGGCGATGGACTTCGCGCCCTCCGCGGCGGAGGCGGCGTCGTCCTCCCGCTCGGGGGCGACCCCCCAGTCCCGTTCCACGGTGACCTTGTCCTCGGTCAGCCCGTAGAAGTAGCGGGTGGCGTCGATGTTGCGGGAGATGTACTCGCGCTCCTTGGCGGCCCGGTTCGGGTCCACGGAGAACTTCTCCACCATCAGCGGCCAGGCCACCCCGATGACCAGGGCGGAGACCAGCATGAGCACCGTGGCCATCGCCGGGATGGCCAGGTTGCGCAGGAAGATCGCGGCGAAGAAGGCCGCCGCGACCAGCATCGCGATCACCAGCAGCACGATCTTGGCGGGCAGCAGCGCGTTGACGTCGGTGTAGGAGGCGCCGGTGAAGGTCTCCTGCCGGTTGCCCAGCAGGTCGTAGCGGTCCAGCCAGTAGCTGGCCGCCTTGAGCAGCATGAAGGCGCCGGCCCACACCGCCAGCTGGGCCCGGGCCGGGGCGGAGACGCTCATCTTCTCCCCGGTGGCCGGGTTGCCCGCCCGGATCCCGCCGAGCAGGTAATGGGTGAGCAGGCAGAGCACCAGGGCGATGAGCACCGCGAGCACCAGGGTGCCCACGGTGAAGCGCAGGAAGGGCAGCTGGAAGGCGTAGAAGCCGTAGTCCTTGCCGAACTGCGGGTCGACCTCGCCGAAGGGGCGGCGGTGGAGGAAGAGCTGGGCCTGCCGCCAGGCGGACTGGCCGATCATGCCCCCGAAGAGGCCGATCGCCACCGGCAGGCCGATCAGCGCGGTGCGGGAGCCGGCCTCGGCGAGCCGCCGGTAGGCGGCCACCGGGCTGCGCGGGTCCAGGGCCGGGTCCTCCGGGGGCCGGGTCCGCCAGGCGGCGAGCAGGGCGAGGAACACCACCGCGCCGACCAGGGCGCCGACGATGAGGAAGAGCAGGATCCGGGTCAGCCACACGGTGGAGAACACCCCGCGGAAGCCGACCTCCCCGAACCACTGGAAGTCGGTGTACACGGACACGAGGACGGGGAAGACGAAGAGCAGGGCGGCGAGGACCGCGGCCACGACGGCCAGCGGCCGGGGCCGGCCCCGACCCTTCATCCCCGCGGGGGCTGCGCTTGCGGACAACGCGAATCTCCTGACTGCGACGGGTGCGGGCGGATACCGGTGGACACGCCCCGGCCGCGCGGCGGCGGCGATTGCGCCGCCCGGCGGCGGCGGGCCTAGGGTTGACCCCACTCTAAAGAAAAACCGCGCCGCGGCGGCAATCCGCGCACCCGGCCCGCGGGGCGGGCCGGGGCCCCGCCGGGCACGTCGACGAGGAGGTCACCGAAGATGTCGGATTCCCAGGCGGCGCCCTGGCGCAGCCCGCAGGCGCTCAACCGGGCCGCCCTGGAGGCCGTGGAGCTGGTGCACGCCGCCGGCTGGGACGAGCCCCCGCAGCTCATCGCCCTGGTGCCGGCGGAGCTGGTCGCCCGGGCCCTGGACGCCACCCTCGACGACTCGCCGCTGGCCCTGGTCACCCAGGAGCCGCTGCCGGCCGGCGTCGAGGGCGGCTCCCCGGAGCTGGCGGACTTCCTGGCCCGCACCACCTGGCCGGCCGGGGTGGTCGGCGCGGTGCTGGTGCAGGAAATCCTGGTGGTCGACCCCGCCGACGGCGAGGCCATCGGCGGGCTCAGCCTGGAGGAGGTCCGGGCCCGGGTGCCCGAGGGCCTGGCCCGGCAGGCGCGGCTGATCTCCGCCGTCCTCGCCGAGGGCCCGGAGCTGACCCTCATCCAGCCGCGGCCCACCGAGGCGGAGCTGGCCGAGGCCGGGCCCTTCGCCGAGGACCGGGTGGAGCTGCGCGACGGCACCGGGGTCGCCGACGGGGTGCTCGCGGCGCTGCGCGCCACCTTCGACGGCGGCGGGGCGGACTGAGCCGCACCCCCGGGGGGCGGGTGCCGCGGGACCCGAGCCCATCGCTGTGATTTGCATTTCAAACAGTAATGGTGTTGGCTAGGTCGTCGTTACCCTTCCGTTATCGCGCGCCCCGGCGCGCCGATTCCCGAGGAGCCCCGATGCCGGTCCCCGCACCCCGCCACCCCGCCCCCGCGACGCCCCGCCGCACCCGCCGCCCGCTGACCCTCGCGTTGGCCTCGGTCGCCGCGGCCGCGGGCCTGGTCGCCGCCCCGGCGGGGCCGGCCGGCGCGGCCCCGGCCGGCGGCTACGTCGCCTTCGGCGACTCCTTCCCGGCCAACCCCGGCCCCGGCGACGAGGTGCCCGGCGCGGGCGGTTGCCCGCAGGGCCGCGGCAATGTCGGCCGGCTGCTCGCCGGCACCCTCAACCTGCGGCTGCACGACCACACCTGCAACGGCTCCACCGCCTTCATGCCGAGCCAGCCGCAGAAGACCCTGCGGGGCCAGATCGAGGCCGCCACCGCCGCGGGGCACCTCAACGGCGCCACTCGCCTGGTCACCGTCTTCATCGGCGCCAACGACGCCGCCCAGGCCGGCTGGGCGCCCGCCCCCGCCCAGGACGCCGCCTTCCACGAGGCCGTGGTCGCCGCGCTCCGCGACATCCGCGCCCGGGCGCCCCGGGCCCAGGTGAAGCTCATCGGTTACCCGGAGCTGACCTCCCGCGACGACCGGCACTTCGCCTGCCCGGTGAACGTCGCCGGCGTCGCCCCGGAGGTGCCCGCCGCCCCGGTGCACGTCGCCGAGGCCCAGCTGCAGCACCGGCAGGCCGCGGCCGCGGCCGCGGCGGGCGCCCATTTCGTGGACATGAAGGACGTCGCCCACGTCCGGGCCGGGATGTGCGCCCCGGACGGGGAGCGCCTGGTCTCCGCGGTGCTCGACTCCGACGTGGCGCAGTACAACATGACCAACCACCTCACCCACCGCGGCTCCCGGGTCTTCGCCGACGTGATCGCGGTGCGCTACCACCGGGGCGACTGAGCCCGGCCCCGCACCCCCGCGGGCACCCCCATCCGGGGACCGGCTGCGGCGGCCACTCGGGCACCGCCTACAATGACCGGTCACGGACCGGTAACAGTTCGCCCCATGCGTCACAGCGGGCGGAGGAACCGGCCGTCACCCGCGCCGCCGGCCACCGCCGGCGGGTTCCCGCACGACCCCCGGAGCCGCCCCGATGACCACCTCCCCGAAGACCCCGCGCACCCCGCTGCGCCGCCTCATCGCCGCGACCGCGGCCGCCGCCGCGATGGCCCTGGCCGCCCCCGCCGCCGGGGCCCTGCCCGCGCTGCCGCCGCTGCCCGGCGCCCCCGTCCCGGCCCCCGCCGGGGACCGCGCCCCGGCCGCGCCGTGGGTGGTCTTCGGCGACTCCTACGCCGCCAACCCGGTGATCCCGGCGAGCTCCATCTTCGCCGGGCACGATCCCCGGGCCGCCGAGCGGCACCCGGTGCCCAGCTTCGCCCCCGGCTGCGAGCAGGACTTCCACAACTGGCCCCGGGTCGCCGCCCGCGCCGCCGGCGTCGGCGACCGCGGCCTGGCCGACTACTCCTGCAACGGCGACGGCCGGCTGCCGGTGAAGACCCTCTACGACCACGTCGACGCCGCCACCGCCCGCGGGCACCTCGGCCGCGGCACGCAGAAGGTCTTCCTCATGTACGGCGCCCTGAACACCCTGCAGTGGGCGGACACCGTCACCGGGGTGGCCGGCCAGTCCCCGCTGCCGCGGGCCTACACCGCCGAGCTGCGCGGTTTCGCGGAGAAGGTCCGCGCCGCCGCCCCCGGCGCCGAGATCATCATCGTCGGCTACCCGGAGATCGCCGACGGCGACCGGGTCTGCCCGGTGGACACCACCGGCACCCCGCTGTCGCTCATCGTGCCCGGCGTCGCCGGCCTGGAGGAGGGCGTGCGCGGCACCCTGGCCACCTCCGCGGCCGCGGTCGGCGCCCGGTTCATCGACATGAAGCCGCTCACCGCCGGCCACGGCATGTGCGCCGCCCCCGAGCAGCGCTACGTCTCCGGGGTCTACGACACGGTGAGCAACCACAACATGAAGTTCCACCCCACCATCGAGGGCTCGAAGGCGATGGGCGAGATCATCGCCCGCCAGGTCTAGGCCGCGCCGCGCCCCGCCGGGGGCGGGCCCCGCACCCCGGGGCCCGCCCCCGCGGCGCATCCCCGATCGCCCGAGCCACCCCGGATTCCGCCATGCCCCCGACGCCCGGCCGCCCGCCCCGCGCCCTCGCCGCCGCCGCGGCGGGCCTGCTCGCCCTCGGCGGCTGCGCCGGCGGCGGGCCCGATGCGGCGGCCACCGCCGATCCCGCCCCGGCGCGCGCCCTCACCATGGCCTTCGGCGGGGACGTGATGTTCGAGGCCCATCTCGCGCCCCTGGCCGAGGACCCGGATTCGCTGGCCGAACTCGCCGGCACCCTGGGCGCGGCGGATCTCTCCGTGGTGAACCTGGAGACCGCGGTCACCCGCGGCGGCGGGGCGCCGATCCCCGGCAAGCCCTTCACCTTCCGCACCGGCCCCGGCGCCCTGGACGCCCTCGCCGGCGCCGGGGTGGACGCGGTGAGCCTGGCCAACAACCACGCCGCCGACCACGGCGCCGCCGGCCTCGCGGAGACCCTGGCGATCCGGGAGGACTCGCCGATCCCGATGGCCGGGATCGGCCGGGATGCCGCGGAGGCCTACGCCCCGGTCACCCTCACCGCCGGCGGGGCCCGGGTGGCGCTGCTCGCCGGCAACGACCTCCTCGAGGAGACCACGCAGCACCACACCGCCGGGGCGTCCACCCCGGGCATCGCGGCGACCCGCACCGCGGAGGGCCGGCGGCGCCTCGCCGAGGCGGTGACCGCGGCGAAGGGCACCCACGACCTGGTGGTGGTGATGATGCACGGCGGGGTCGAGGGCACGCACTGCCCCGGGGAGCACCTCATCGACACCGTCGACGCGCTCGCCGCCGCCGGGGCGGACGCGGTGATCTCCGCGCACAACCACCGGGTCGCCGGCCGCGGCTGGGTGGGCGACACCTACGTGCACTACGGGCTCGGCAACTTCGTCTACTACCTCAACCGCGGCGAGGCCGGGCACACCGGGGTGCTCACCCTGGACGTCGAGATCCCCGCCGGCGACGCCCCCGCCGCCGAGCGGGACCGGCCCCGGGTCACCGGCGCGCGGTGGACCCCGATGCTGGTCGGCGGCGACGGGATCCCGCGGCCGGCGGACGCCGCCACCACCGAAGACCTGGCCGCGCTCGCCGACTCCTACCGGGAGTGCACCCCGGCCGCGGCGGACCACGCCGGCTGAGCCGGCCACGACCCGGCGCCGGCGGGGAACATCGGGGCCGCCCGGCGCGTCCCAGCGGCGACCCCGGCACCGGGCCGGGGCCGCCGACAGGAGATCCCGCGATGCCCCTCCCCGCCCCGACCCCGCCGCACCGCATGCGCGGCGCCGCCGCGCTGCTCGCCGCCGGCCTGACCGCGCTGACCGCCGGGTGCGCGACCCCGCCCGCGGCGCCGGATCCGGTCGCGGATACGGCGCAGATGACGCCGGATCCGGCGGCCGCGGCGATCGCCCCGGTGCCCGGGCAGCTCGCCGAGGAGCTCGACGCGGAGACCGCCACCGGGATCTACAACCGGCTGCAGGCCGCGCTGCGCGAGGGCGACCCGGCCGCCGGGCTGCTCGCCGACCGGGCCTTCCTGGCGGCCACCGCCGCCCGCTTCGACGTGGCCGGCCCCGCGGAGCTCGCGCCCATCCTGGACACCGCCTCCCGGTCGGTGGGCGCCTATGAGCTGCACGATCCGCATCTCGCCGGGCTCCGGCCCACCGCCGGCGGGATGATTATGGACGCCGACTACACGCTGCTGGACAGCACCGACCCCACCGACCAGAGGCGCGGCGAATGCTCCCGCAGCTACCGGCTGGCCCGCCTCCCCCTCGGCGGGGGATCGGATGCCCCGGCCTGGAAGATCGTCGCCCTGGATCGCGACGGCTGCGAACCCGCCCGGTACCTGCTCGTCCCCTGACCCGCCGAAGGAGCCCCCATGCGCCCGCGTACCCGCATCCGCCGCCTGATCCCCGCCCGCCTCCGCCGCCCGGCCGCGGCGGCCCTGGCCGCGGCCCTGCTCGCCCTGCCCGCCGGGCCGGCCGCCGCGGAGCCCCAGGTCGACCTGCGCGACTACGGCAGCATCGCCCCGGGCACCATGTTCTACAACCTGGATCGGGCCGATGGGCGCACCATCTGCACCTTCGGCTTCCAGGTGCTCTCCCACGCGGATCCCGGGCTGGACTTCGCCACCGCCGGGCACTGCGGCGACCCGGGCGACCGGATCGGGATCCTGCACGGGGATCGGAAAATCGAGGTCGGCCACGTCCGTTACGCCAACCCGGGCGACGCCGCCGCCCACGGCGATATCGGGGTGGTCCGGATCACCGATCCGGCCATCCCCTATGAGCGCACCATCGCGGTGCTCAACGTCGCCCCGGACCCGGTGCCGGGGGATGCGGCGTGGCTGCGGGCGCACCGGCCCACCGTGTGCAAGGTCGGGGTGAAGACGGGGCTGGGCTGCGGCCCCTGGCATCGCCGGAACGGTTCCTTCGACGACTACCGGATGCTCAGCATCAAGGGCGATTCCGGTTCCCCGGTGTTCCTGGTCACGAACTCGGGGGCGGCGCTGCCGGTGGGCATCCTCACCGGCAGCCCGACCGACCTGGGTGAGGAATACATGCGTTTCACCCACCTCGAGGAGCTCGCCGAGGCGGGCTGGGAGGTCATCGCCTGAGACCGGGATGCAGGGAAAACCCCCGACCCGGGGACCGGGTCGGGGGGAGCAGTGGAGCCGCCGGGAATTGAACCCGGGTCCTCCGCCATCTCGCCAGGGCTTCTCCGTGCGCAGTTCGCGCGGGGTCTCTGCTCGGCCCTCCGGCTCAGGCGAACATGTCCGGATGACGGGCCCAGCCGCAAGGAAGGTGTCCCAGCCCGGCCTTGCGGCCAACCGGGCTGGCGAGCCCCTCTTAGTCGATGCCAGGGTCCGGGACGGGGGCCATCCCGGTCTGACAGACACGCGGTCGCTGCTTAGGCAGCGAGGGCGTAGTCGCGCTGAGTGTTCTCGGCGCTTGATTGTTTGCTGCGACGCTTGCGGTGGTCCTCAGCCTGCACCGGCACGCTTCCCCTGGCTCGCTGTACGGAGTCGAAACCAGAATCGGCCCCTTGTGCGCCGCCGGGCGGGTCATGCGTTTACCCGGCGGATATCCCAGGATAGCGCGGGCCGGGCCCCGGGTCAACGGCGGTTGGCGCCGCTCAGCCCTTGATGCCCTTGATCCGCCGGCCCAGGTCCCGGGTGATCTCGCGCTCCTCGGTGCGGCGCTTGATGTCCTGGCGCTTGTCGTAGTCCTGCTTGCCGCGGGCCAGGGCCAGCTCCACCTTCAGCCGGCCGTTGACGAAGTACAGCGACAGCGGGATGAGGGTGTTGTTGCCGTCGCGGACCTTGCCCGCGATGGAGTCGATCTCCCGGCGGTGCAGCAGCAGCTTGCGGTTGCGCCGCGGGGCGTGGTTCGTCCAGGAGCCGTGCGAGTACTCCGGGATGTGCAGCCCGCGCAGCCACACCTCGCCCTCGTCGACGGTGGCGAAGGCGTCGACCAGGCTGGCCCGGCCCTCGCGCAGGCTCTTGATCTCGGTGCCCACGAGCACGATGCCGCACTCCCAGGTCTCCAGGATGTGGTAGTCGTGCCGGGCGCGCCGATTGGTCGCGATGACCGGGTTCGCCCCGGCCGCCCGGCCCTTCTTCGACTTCCGCTTCTTCGCCATAACCCGACCCATCCTAGCCCGCGGCCCGGCGCGGCGGCCATGGGCGGTCCGCCCCGGCCACGGGCCGTCGCGGGCGGGCGCGGGGTTTTTCCGCCGAAACCTCGCGCCCGGCGGTGAAACCCGTTATTTTGGTGAACCCCGCGTACCTGTCCCCTATCGGCCGAGGATGACCATGACCGACACCCCGACCACCACCGGCGCCGATCCGGGCGCCGCCACCCGCGGCGGAGCCGCCGACCGGCCGGGCGGCGTCCTCGCCGCCCTGGAGCGGATCGGCAACCGGCTGCCCAACCCCTTCTGGCTCTTCGTCATCCTGGCGCTGGCGGTGATCGCGTCCTCCTGGGCCGGCGCCACCGCCGGGATGAGCGCCACCGATCCCGCCAGCGGCGAGGAGATCCGGGTGGAGAGCCTGCTCACCGCCGAATACGCCTCCCGGATGATCACCGACGCGGTGGAGAACTTCACCTCCTTCGCCCCGCTGGGCCTGATCCTGGTGTGCATGCTCGGCGTCGCGGTCGCCGAGTACTCCGGGTTCATCGGCGCGGCGATCCGCGCCGCGGTGGGCCGGATCCACGGCGGCTGGCAGCTCACCTTCGCCATCGCCCTGGCCGGGGTCACCGGCTCGGTGGCCTCCGACGCGGTGTACGTGATCCTGATCCCGCTGGGCGCGGCGGCGTTCCGCTCGGTGGGCCGCAACCCGGTGGTCGGCGCGATGGTCGCCTTCGCCGCCTCCTCCGCCGGGTTCAACTCCTCCCTGGTGCTCAACATCACCGATGTGCTGCTCGCCGGCATCTCCACCTCCGCGGCCGGGTTCGTCGACCCGGACTACGTGGTCAGCCCGCTGTCGAACTACTTCTTCTCCATGGCCTCGGCGATCGTGCTGTCCATCATCATCACCGTGGTCACGGAGCTCTTCGTCACCGCCCACGCCGCGCGCACCATGCACGATGACGAGATCAACTACGAGGCCGCGGCCTTCACCAAACCCGGCAACGGCGAGGACGCCGCCGCGGGCGGGGGCGGGGCCCCGGAGGCCCCGCGGGCCGGCGGGGACTCCGCCTCCGCCGAGGAGCTCGCCGAGGAGCTGGCCCTGGACCCGGTGGAGCGCCGCGGCCTGGTCGCCGGGGCGCTGGCCGGGGCCGCGGTGCTCGCCGCCTGGTCGGCGGCGCTGTTCATCCCCGGCTCCCCGCTGCGCGGGGCCGGCGACGGGATCCTCAACTCCCCGCTGCTCACCGACATCGTGGTGCCGATCGCGATCCTCTTCGCCGCCGTGGGCATCGCCTACGGGATGCGGGTGGGCTCCATCCGCGGGTCGGCGGACGTGCCCGCCTTCATGGAGCGCGGCATGGGCACGCTGACCACCATGCTGGTGCTGTTCTTCGCGGTGGCCCAGTTCACCGCCTACTTCGACTGGTCGAACCTGGGCCGGTGGACCGCGATCCGCGGCGCCGAGCTGCTCACCCGCGCCGACCTGCCGCCCCTGGTGCTCTTCGCCGCCCTGGTGCTCATGGTCGCCGCGCTGAACCTGTTCATCACCTCCGGGTCGGCGCAGTGGGCGCTGATGGCCCCGGTGGTGGTGCCGATGCTCATGTACGTCGGGATCGCCCCCGAGGTCACCCAGATGCTGTTCCGGATCGGCGATTCGCCGACGAACATCATCACCCCGATGTCGCCCTATTTCGCGCTGGCGCTGACCTTCCTGCAGAAGTACCGGCCGGCCTCCGGGGTGGGCACCCTGATGTCGCTGACCATCCCCTACTCGCTGGCGATGCTCATCGGCTGGTTCGCCTTCTTCGTCTGCTGGTACCTGCTCGGCATCGACCTCGGCCCCGGGGTGGCGGTGCGCTGAGCCGCCTCCGCGGGCGCGCCGGTCAGCGCCGGCGCATGCTCAGCAGATGCCAGCTCACCGCGATGCCGATGACGGCGAGCACCACCCACACCACGGGCTTGGCCACGATCACCGAGGACAGGACGAGGCTCGCCCAGAGCAGCCCGATGGTGCGGGTCAGCTGGCCGCGGGTCATGGCGCCGTTGCGGTAGTCGCGGATGTAGGGCCCGAGCACCCGGTGCGCCAGCAGCGCGTCATGCAGCCGGGTCGAGGCCCGGGCGAAGCACACCGCGGCCAGCAGCAGGAAGGGCGTGGTGGGCAGCAGCGGCAGCACCACCCCGAGGGCGCCGATGCCCGCGCAGATGGTGCCGAGCACCAGCAGCAGCACCCGCAGCGGGCCGCGCACCGGCCGCGGGCCCGCCCGCCCGGCGGGCCCCTCCGGCGCCGCCGGCCCGGTCGGCGCCGGCACGGTCGGCACTGCGGCCCCGGCGGGCTCGGCGGGGATCTCGGGCTCGGCCATGGGTCCACCTCCGTCTTAGTCGACCCTCACCTTAGCGCCGTGGCCGGATCGCCGGAACCCGCCGCGCCGCCCCGTTACCCTGGTGCCCATGGCCACCGAACATCTCCGGCTGCCCGGGGCCGCCGGCGAGCTCGCGGCGAGCATCGATCATCCGGCCGGGCCGGTGCGCGGCTGGGCGCTCATCGCGCACTGCTTCGCCTGCGGCCGCAAATCCCCCGCCGCCGCCCGGATCGCCCGCGGCCTGGCCGCGCACGGGATCGGCGCGGCGCGGATCGACTTCACCGGGGTGGGCGACTCCCCCGGGGACCTCGCCGACAGCGGCCTCAACCGGGACATCGCGGATCTGCGCGCGGCGCATGCGGCCCTGGCCGCCGCCGGCCGCGCCCCGGGGCTGCTGGTCGGGCACAGCCTGGGCGGGGCCGCGGCGCTGGGCGCCGCGGTCGACCTGCCCGGGGTGCGGGCGGTGGCCACGGTGGCCGCCCCCTACCGGCCGGGCCCGGTGATCCACCGCTTCGCCGAGCTCTTCGGCGCCCCCGATGCGCGCGGGGTGCGCGAGATCACCCTGGCCGGGCGCACGGTGCGGCTCTCCGACTCCTTCATCGCCACCCTGGACGCCCATGATCCGGCGGCGACGCTGGCCGCGCTGGGGGTGCCGCTGCTGGTGCTGCACTCCCCCGACGACGAGGTGATCGGCCTCGACCACGCCGAGGCGCTCTTCGCCGGGGCGGCCTGGCCGAAGGCGCTGGCCACCCTGGACGGGGCGGATCACCGGCTGGTGCACCGCGGTGCGGCGGCGCGGGCCGCGGATCTCATCGCCTGCTGGGCGGGACCCTACCTGGCGTGACAGTATCGGGGCATGAAGGATCCCCATGGCCCGGTGGCCGAAGCCCCGGCGGGCCGGTTCCTAGGGCTCGCCGATGGCCCGGTGGAGCGCTTCCGCGGCATCCGCTACGCCCGCGCCGAGCGCTACGCCGCCCCCGCCCCGGTGGCCGACGCCACCCCGGCGACGACGGTGGACGCGCGTGCGGCGGGCCCGGCCTGCCCGCAGAACCCCTCGGCGGTGGCGGCACTGCTCGCCCCGCACGCGGCCGCCCCGGCCCAGGACGAGGACTGCCTGCGGCTGTCCGTGACCGCCCCGGCCGGCGCCGCCGGGGACGGCGGCGGCCGCCCGGTGCTGGTCTGGGTGCACGGCGGGGCCTACACCTCCGGGGCCGCCGACGCGGCGGCCAATGACCCGGCCCGGCTGGTCGCCGAGCAGGACGTGGTGGTGGTCACCGTGGGCTACCGGCTCGGCGTCTACGGCTTCCTCGGGGAGGCGAACCTGGCGCTGCTGGACATCGACCGGGCACTGGCGTGGACCGCGCGCAATATCGCCGGCTTCGGCGGGGACCCGGCGAACATCACCCTGGCCGGCCAGTCCGCGGGCGCGGACGCGGTGCTGGGCATCCTCGCCGCGGTCGGCGCCGGGGCGCTGCCGCTGCGGGTGGCCCGCGCGATCGTGCAGAGCGCCCCGGTGGGCTTCATCCGCGGCCGGTCGCCGATGCTCGCGGCGATGCGGGACGCCGCCGGCCCACCGCCGGCGGACGCCCCGACCGCGGAGATGCTCGCCGCGGCGCGGCGCGCCGAGGCCGCCGCGCGGGGGCTCGGCCCCCAGGCGGCGATGCCCTTCGGGCTCGCCTACGGCGCACCCCCGCTGCCGCCGGAGGAGGAGCTCGACGCCGCCTGGCGCGCGGTGGCCGGCCGGGTGGGGCTGCTCATCGGGCGCACCGCCCGGGAGCCGGCGCTGTTCATGGCGGATCACCCGGCGCTGCGCCGGGTGCGCCGGCTGCCCGGCGGGGGCCGGGTCTTCGACGCCCTGGTCTCCCGCTACGCCGAGCGCACCTACGGCCTGGACGGCTTTCTCGCCAACTGGGTCGCCGGGGGCGGCCGGGGGTACCGCTACCTGCTGGACTGGGGCGGGCCCGGCAATCCGCTGCGCGCGGCGCACACCTCGGACCTGCCGCTGCTCTTCGGCGACCGGGAATGCTGGCGCGGCAGCGCGCTGACCTCGGACGTGCCCTGGTCGCGGACGCATGCCGAGGGCGCCGAGCTGCGCCGGATCTGGGCGGATTTCGCGCGCACCGGCCGGATCCGGGAGCCGCAACGCGCAGCGGCCTTCCTGCAGCTCGGCACATTCTAGGCCTTATTGAAAACGCCTACGCATTTACGCAGGTAGACGGGGCATCGCTTTTCCATTAGCCTTGCGGGCAACCCAAGGAGGACGCATGAGCGATCATCCGGATCACCGGCATCCGCATGACCACGACGACCACGACCACGGCACCTGCCGCGACACCGAGGCCGGCCACCGCGACCACGCCCACGGCGCCTGCTGCGCCGCCGGGGCCGAGGCCCACGAATGCCACGACCACGACGACCCCGGGCACCACGGCCACGATCGCGGCCACGGCGGGCTGCTCGGCCACGATCACGGCCACGGACACGGCCATGACCACGACCACTCCCATGTGCCCGACTCCCCGCGCCGGCTGCTCGCCGTCGTCGCGCTGACCACCACCATCTTCCTCGCCGAGGCGATCGGCGGCTGGCTCACCGGCTCCCTGGCGCTGCTCGCCGACGCCGGGCACATGCTCACCGACGCCGCCGGGCTGATCATGGCCCTGGTGGCGCTGCTCATCGGCCGGCGCGCGGCCACGGACAGCTCCACCTACGGGCTGCGCCGCGCCGAGGTGCTCGCCGCCCTGGTCAACGCGCTCACCGTGCTGGGCATCGGGATCGTCATCGCCTACGGCGCGGTGCGCCGGATGACCGGCGAGGAGGTGGAGATCCACACCACCCCGATGATCATCGTCGCCGTGGTCGGCCTGGTGGCCAACCTCATCGGCATGATGCTGCTGGCCGCCCCGGCGAAGGACTCGGTGAACATCCGCGGCGCCTACCTGCACGTGCTGGTCGACGCCCTGGGCTCGGTGGCGGTGATCATCTCCGGCATCGTCATCGCGGCCACCGGCTGGAACGCCATCGACGCGGTGATCTCCCTGCTGCTGGCCGGGCTCATCGTGCCGCGCAGCGTGCAGCTGCTGCTGCGCTGCCTGGGCATCCTCATGGAGCGCACCCCCGCCGGCATCGACGCCGCCGAGATCCGCGCCGCCCTGGAGGCCATCGACGGGGTCGCCGAAGTGCACGATCTGCACGTCTGGTCGGTCTCCGGCACCGAGGTGCTGCTCACCGCGCACCTGGTCGCCGATCCGGCGGCGGATCCGGGCTGCGACCTGCTCGACGCCGCCCAGGACGTGCTGCGCGAACGCTTCGGCATCGACCACTCCACCATCCAGATCGAGGAGCCGGCGCATGCCGGCCATGAGGCGGACATGCACCCCTGACCCGCCCGGCCACCCCGCTCCCGGCGCCGCCGGAGATCCCCGGATCCCCGGCGGCGCCGCCGCATCCGCCCCGCGCTCGGGCCGGGCTCAGCCCTCCAGGGCCTCGCCGAGGCCCAGCCACTCCAGCTCGATCCCCTCGCGTTCGCCGGCCAGCTCCGCCAGCTCCGCGTCCAGGGCGGCGAGCTTCGCCGCGTCCAGGTTCGCCGGGTCCGCGCTGGCCGCGGCCATCTCCCGGTGGATCGCCCCCTCGCGCTCCTCGAGCTTCGCCAGCCGCCGCTCCAGGGCGCGCATCTCCTTCTGCATCCGGCGCTGCTCCGCCGACCCCGGCGCGGGGGCGGCCGACCCGTCCCCGCCCGACCCGGCGGCGTCCGGGCCCCCCGCGGCGGGCGCGGCCCGGCCGGCGCCCTTGCCGGCGTCCCCGGCGGCGGCCAGGTCCCGGCGGCGCCGCAGGTACTCGTCGATCCCGCCGGGCAGGTGGGTCAGCTCCCCGTCGCCGAACAGCGCCCAGGTGGAGTCGCAGACCCGCTCCACCAGGTAGCGGTCGTGGGAGATCACCACCAGGGTGCCCGGCCAGCCGTCGAGCAGATCCTCCAGCTCCTGCAGGGTGTCGATGTCCAGGTCATTGGTCGGCTCATCGAGCAGCAGCACATTCGGCTCCCCCATCAGCACCCGGGTGAGCTGCAGCCGGCGGCGCTCCCCGCCGGAGAGATCGCCGACCGGGGTGCGCTGCCGCTTCGGCGGGAAGCCGAGCCGCTCCGCGAGCTGCGCGGCGGTGAACTCCCGGCCGCCCATCTCGATCCGGGCGGCGACGTCCTCCACCGCCTCGATCACCCGCATGCCGGTGGGCAGATCGTCGAGCTCCTGGCGCAGCTGGCCCACCCGGGTGGTCACCCCCTGCACCCGGCGCCCGGCGGCCAGCGGATGCTCCCCGGCGAGGGCGCGCAGCAGGGTGGTCTTCCCGGAGCCGTTCACCCCGACCAGGCCGATCCGCTCCCCCGGGGCCAGCCGCCAGGTGAGATCGGCGACCAGCACCCGGCCATCGGGGCTGCGCACCTCCGCGTCCTCCAGATCGATCACGGTGCGGCCCTGCCGGGTGCGGGCGAAGCTCATCAGCTGCACGGTGTCCCGCGGGGGCGGCACATCGGCGATCAACGCCTCGGCGGCCTCCACCCGGTAACGGGGCTTCGAGGTCCGCGCCGGGGCGCCCCGGCGCAGCCAGGCCAGCTCCTTGCGGGCCAGGTTGCGCCGCCGGGCATCCGCGGCATCGGCCTGCCGGGCGCGTTCGGCCCGGGCGAAGGTCCAGTCGTTGTAGCCGCCCTCGTACTGGTCCACCACCCCGTCGTGGACCTCCCAGGTGCGGGTGGCCACGGTGTCCAGGAACCAGCGGTCGTGGGTGACCACCACCAGCGCGGAGCGCCGGGCCAGCACATGATCGGCCAGCCAGCGCACCCCCTCGATGTCCAGGTGGTTCGTCGGCTCGTCGAGCACCAGCAGGTCCAGATCCCGCACCAGCGCCGCGGCGAGGTTCACCCGGCGGCGCTCCCCGCCGGAGAGCCCGCCGACCTTCGTGTCCAGGCCCAGCGCCCCGATGCCCAGGCCGTCGAGGACCTCGCGCACCCGGGCGTCGCCGGCCCACTCGTGCTCGGCGAGGCCCAGCGGGGCGATCACCGAGTCGAAGACGGTGGCCCCCGGATCCAGGCCCACGTCCTGGGCGACCAGCGCCATGGTCATGTCCCCGTTGTGCGAGACCCGGCCGGCATCGGCCGGCTCCACCCCGGCGAGGATCCGCAGCAGCGTGGACTTGCCGCCCCCGTTGAGGCCGACCACCCCGATCCGGTCGCCGGAGTGCACCCCCAGGCTCACCTCGTCGAGCAGCGTCTTCAGCCCGAAGGACTTCGACACCTTCTCCAGGTTCACCAGGTTGGCCATCGTCCGCCCATCCCGCCTTCCACGTCGACTACCGCACCGGCTCCAGCCGGGCGCCCGGGCCGGCCTGCGCCGCCGCGAGCGTCCACGCCCCGGCGCCGGTGGTGGCCAGCTGCGCCGCCGCATCCAGCGCCGCGGCCCGATCCGGCCAGGCCAGCGCCACCGCCGAACCCGCCCCGCACACGATACCGGCCAGGGCGCCCAGGTCCGCACCCGCCTTGAGGGTCCGGCGCAGCCGGGGCAGCAGCGACACCGTCGCCGGGGCCAGGTCGTTGACCATGGCCGCCGCCGCGGCGGCGGCGTCCCCGGCGGCCAGCGCCCGCAGCAGCGGCCCCGGGTCCCCGGCCCGGGGCACCGCCCGGGTGGCGCGGATCCGGGCCAGGGTGGCCAGCACCGCGTCCCGGCCCGGGTCCTCGTTGACCAGGGAGAGCACCCAGTGCACGGCGCCGCGATCGAGCACCGGGCTGTGCCGGGTTGGCGCGGCGGGCTCCCCGGGTGCGAGCCGGGGGAGGCGAGCCAGCGCGGCGGAGCCGGCCAGCGCCACCCCGGCCAGCGGGGCGCCGCCGGCCACCGGCGGGCAGCCGGCGACCTCCGCGAGCCCGGCCGCGCCGAGCCGGGTGCCGGCCACCGCGTCCGCGGCGACCAGGGCGGCGGCCACGGCCGCGTCCACCGCGGCGAGGCCGGCCTGCGGCGGGGCCGGGATCGTCGCGGCCACCTCCAGGGCGGCGCCGGCCGGGGCGGTGCCCGCGGCGGCGGCGGCGCGGGCCACCGCGGCCGCCGCGGCATGCAGCGGCGAGCCCGGCGCGGTGGCCGCCGGCGGGGTCCAGAACCCGTGGTAGGCCACCCGCACCGGCGGATCCGCCGGCCCGAACGGGGCCGGGGCCGCATCGCCGGCGGTCGCCCACCGGGCGCGGGCCCGCACCCGCTGGGACAGCGGGACCACCACCGCGGTGGCCGAGCCGTCCCCGGCCAGCGCCAGATGCGGGGCGAGCAGCAGCGGCGCCGTGGCGACCGCGGCCGCGCCCGCGGCGGGGTCGGCGGAGGTGGCGAGGCGCATGATGCCCGATCCTATCCGCGCCCGCCGGCGGGGAACGCTCCTCGCGCCACTGGCCCGGCGGGGCCGCCCCGCGGTGTGCTCGGCCCATGAGCACCGCAGCCGCCACCCGCGCCACCGCCGCGGGGACCTCATGCGTGGTCCCCGACTGCCTGAAATGGACCCAGCGGCGGCAGGAATCCGCCCTGGGCGAGGCCGAGGCCGCCCTGCTGGCCGACCCGGCCCGGTGCGGCGACCGGTTCCGCCTGGTCCTGATGAGCGTGATCATCCCGGTGAACCTCTGCTCCCCCGGGGCGGAGGCCGCCCTGGGCAACCGCTTCCACCCGGGCCGCTACCGGGGCATCGCCGCGGTCCGCCAGCCCGACGGCGGGGAGCTCGCCGGCGTCTACCGGGCGCCGGAGCAGTGGTTCCCGCGCCGGCTGTGGCGGGCCACCGGCAGCCTCCCCGACGCCGGGGCCACCTGCAGCGCGGACGGCACCGTCTTCCCGGATCCGGGGATCAACCTCGATTCGACGCTGCTGGAACGGGAGCGCCGCGGCGGCAACGGGCACTGGGGGGAGGCCGAGGACTGCCAGGCGAGCCTCCGCGGCACCCTGCGCATCGCGGACCTGGCGCACCGGGGCCATATCGACCTGCGCAGCGTGGAGGTGCTCCGGTTCACCGGCCAGCACCGCACCGACAGCATGGACTTCCTCGTCGCCCAGCTCGCCCTGGAGGCCCCGCATGCCCAGGATCTGGTGGCCTTCCGGCAGAGCCTGCGCACCGGGGCGCCCACCGCGGCGCTGCGCCCGCCCACCGGGGAGGTCAAGCCGTACGCGCGGATGGCCTTCGACGCCGGCGACGGGGTGGCGCCGCGCACGCTCAGCGCCTCGGAGCTGCTGGAGTACCACGTCAAGGTGATCCTCCTGGAGCACCGGCACTACGATGCCGCCACCCGGAAACCGGATCATGCGGCGATCGCGGCGGAGCTGCTCGCCGCCGCCGATCCGCGGGGCCTGCACCTGCCGCAGGAGCTGGATCTCGCCCCGGCGGGGGAGGCCGGCGGGACCAGCGTCATCTTCGCCATCCGGGCCGGCCACACCCGGGTGCGCTCCGAGGCCCGGCAGGAGAACGACGCCTCCGATCGGCGGCGGCTGTACACCACCGTCGCGGCGCTGCCGGTGCCCGGCCGGGGGCTGCCGGCCTGCCCGATCGCCGAGGCCACGGACCTCAGCTACGCCGACCCCGCGTGGACCCGGGCACGGCAGTGGGGGCTGCTGCTGTCCACCGGCGCCGACACCTCCTCCGCGCTGCCCCCGGACACCGCCGAGGGCGCCGGGCGCGACAGCCTGGAGCTGCGCGAGGGGTGGGCGGATTACGTCACCGGCTGGGGGATGACCACGATCCGCACCGAGCCGGACTCCTCCCGGTACGGGGAGCCGCTGCGCCTGGCGCAGACCCGGGACGTCGACCTGGCGGTGCTGGCGATGCGGCAGCTCTACGGGCTGGAGTACCTCGCCGAGGCCGCGGACGCGCTCGACGCCACCCCCGCGGAGGGCGCCGCGGCGGTGGACCCCCGGCACGGCGATGGCGGGGATCCGCCGGACCGCGCCGCCGGCAGGGAGATCGCCCGCGCCTACGCGGGGCTGACCAGGTTGAACGGCATGATGCTGGATTACCGCAAGAACCTGTGGTTCGGCCATGTGCCCCGCCGGCCGGTGGCCTCCGCGATGCTGCAGGCGATGCAGGATCGGCTGGACATCCCGGCGCAGCTCGCCGAGCTCACCGAGGACCTCACCCTGCGCCACGAGATCCTCTCCGGCCTCGCCGGGCAGCAGAAGGCCGAGGCGGCCCAGCGCAAGCGCGATCGGGAGGAGCGCAAGCGCACCCGGATGGAGCGGGGTCTGGCGGTGGCCTCGCTGCTGGTGGCGGTGCCCTCCTTCACCGGGGCGGTGCTGGAGCCCTCGCCGATGAACTTCGCCTGGACCGCGGGGATCACCCTGGCGCTCGCCCTGGTCGTGGTGATCCTCGGCCGGCACGGCAAGCTCACCTGCTTCTTCAACCGGCTGCTCGGCATCTCCGAGCCCGCCGCGGGCGCCGATGCGGCCCCCGGCGCCGCCGCCCCGGCGGCGGCCGGCCCCGGGGGCCGGGATCGGCCCGCGGGCTGATCCGCGGCGGGGCCGGCGCGCTACCGGCCGGCGGCCACCCCGGCGAGGCGGACGAAATCGGCGACGCCCAGGCGCTCCCCGCGCAGGCCGGGGTCGACGCCGGCGGCGCGCAGCGCCGCCTCCGCGGCCGCCGCGGAGCCGTAGTGCCCGGCCAGCGCCGCGCGCAGGGTCTTCCGGCGTTGCGCGAAGGCGGCGTCCACCAGGGGCCACACCGCCTCCCGGGTGGCGGCGTCCACCGGCCAGGGGGCCTCCCCGGCCGGGGAGCCGGGGCCGAAGACGTCGATCCGCACCAGCCCGGAGTCGACCTTCGGGGCGGGCCAGAAGACGGTGCGGCCGATGGCGCCGGCCCGGCGCACCCGGCCGTGGAAGGCGGCCTTGACGCTGGGCACCCCGTAGGCCCGGGACCCGGGGGCCGCGGCGAGCCGGTCGGCGACCTCGGCCTGCACCATCACCAGCACGGTGCGGATGCCGGGGAACTCGGCGAGCATGTGCAGCAGCACCGGCACGGAGACGTTGTAGGGCAGGTTCGCCACCAGGGCGGTGGGCGGGTCGGCGAGCGCGGCGGCGGTGCCGCCGTGCACCTCCGCGGCGGCGAGATCGGCGGCGGTGACGGTCATGGCGTCGGCGCGCACCAGCCGCAGCGGGCGGCCGGGGGCGCGTTCGGCGCAGGTGGCGGGCAGCAGCTCGGCGAGCCGGGGGTCGATTTCCACGGCGCTGGCCCGGCCGCAGCGGTCCAGCAGGGCGAGGGTGAGCGAGCCCAGGCCGGGGCCGACCTCCACGGGGTGGTCGCCGGGGCCGATGCCGGCGGCGTCGACGATCCGGCGCACCGTGTTGGGGTCGTGCACGAAGTTCTGGCCCAGCTTCTTCGTCGGCGAGAGCCCCAGGCCGGTGGCGAGATCGCGGATCTCGGCGGGGCCGAGGTAGCGCACCGGGGGCGCGCCGGGGTGGTCGGCGGCCAAGGCCCTAGATGAGGCCCAGCTGGGCGGAGCAGGCGGGCCAGGCGCCCCAGCCCTGCCCGGCCTGGACGCGCTCGGCGACCGCGATCTGCTGCTCCCGGCTGGCCTGGCTGGCCCGCGGGGCGTACTCGGTGCCGCCGTAGGCGGCCCAGGTGGAGTCGGTGAACTGCAGCCCGCCGGAGAAGCCGTTGCCGTTGTCGATGTGCCAGTCGCCGCCGGACTCGCACTGGGCGAGCTCGTCCCAGACGCCGTAGCCGGCGGCCGGGGCGGCGGGGCGGGCCTTGGTGCCGCGGCGCACCAGGGTGGCGGTGGCCTCGCGCATCGGCTCCTCGGCGACGACGTCGCGGGCGAGCTCCTCGCCGTCGCGGGTGGTCACCTTGTAGGTGACCCGCTTCTGCCCGGGGACGCCCTCCTCGATGACCTCCCACTCGTCCTCGAACATCTCCGGGTCCTCGATGACCTCCTCCCCGGGGGCCACCTCGACGTCCTCCACGATCTCGCGCTCGATGATCCGGGACACCGCGATGCGCAGGCCCTGCACCACCTTCGTGGCCGGGTCGGGGGTGACGCTGTCGCCGGGGCCGAGCTCGATGCCGCGCATCTTCAGCACCTCGGCGACGGTGGCCGCGGGCAGGCTCATCCGGGCGACGTGGCCGTCATCGGCGAGCTCGATCTCCTTCGGGGTGGTGATCGCCAGCTCCACCCCGTCGGCGGGGATCCGGCCGGAGCCGTCGACGGCGGCGCCGTCCAGGTCGGGCAGTTCGGCGAGCATCTCGCGCACGGTGGCGGCGGTGGTGGTCAGCTCCCGGCGCACCCCGTCGACGACGAGGGTGACCGGCTTGGCGGTGCGCACGATGATCCGGTCGCCGTCGGTGACGGTGTCCTGGGCGATGACCTCGTCGCCGGCGCCGAGATCGACCTCGGCGGAGTCGAGCACCCGGTCCAGGCCGCCGTAGATGACGGAGACCTGGCGCACCTGGCCGTCGACCTCGACGGTGACGGTCTTCTGGGTGGCGGCGGCGACCCCGCCGCCGGCGGCCATGGCCACGACCAGGGTGGCGGCCCCGAACTTCATGGGCGCGGCGGCCCGGGTGTTGCGGGGGTTGACGGTGCGCTTGGCGGTGTTGCTCACGTGCGGGGGTTCCTCGGGTGCTCGGGGGCCGCGTGGCCCGGATGCCCCGGGCCCGCGATATCGCAATAACAGTACGGTAACGGCGCCGCGGCTGTCCACCCCGGTCCGGGGCGATCCGCGCAGCTCAACGCGCATCCGCCCCAGCCGACCCGTCCGCCACATCCGCCACGGCCGCCGGCGGCGCGGCGCGGGCCCGGCTCAGCCCAGGTCGATGCCGTAGATCCGCGCGGCGTTGCCGGTGAGCAGCGCGGCCATCTCCTCGGCGGCGACCCCGCGGACCTCCGCCATGCAGCGCACCTGGTGGCCGATGAAGGCCGGCTCATTGCGCGCGCCCCGGTGGGGTTCGGCGGTCATGTAGGGCGCGTCGGTCTCCACCAGCAGCTGCCCCGCCGGGGCCTCGGCGACCGCGGCGCGCAGGTGGTCGTTGCGCTTGAAGGTGACGTTGCCGGTGAAGGAGAGCACGTAGCCGCGGCCCAGCGCCTCCCGGGCGACCGCCGGCGGGGAGCTGAAGCAGTGCAGGATCACCGGATGGTCGTAGCCCTCGAGCGCGGCGAGGAGGTCCTCGTCGGCCTCCCGGTTGTGGATCATCAGCGGTTTGCCGACCTCGCGGGCGAGATCCATATGCCAGCGCAGGGCCTCGAGCTGGGTCCCCCGGTCCGCGCAGCCGTCCATTTTGCCCAGCCAGTACCAGTCCAGGCCGGTCTCCCCGACGGCGACCACCCGGGGTTCGGCGGCGAGCTCGGCGAGCCGGGCCCGGGCGGCTTCGTCGAGCTCCCCGGCCCGGGTGGGGTGGATCGCGGCGGCCGCCCACACCCGGTCGTGGCCGCGGGCGGCCGCGGCGGCGAGCTCGGTCTCGGCCAGGCCGTCGCCGACGGTGCACACCCCCACCACCCCGGCCGCGGCGGCGCGGTCCATGAGCGCGGCGACGGCCGCGTCATCGCGGGCGCCGCAGGAGGCGAGGTGGGTGTGCGCGTCGAACAGCGGCCCCATCGGGGCGGCGGGGCGGGCGACGGGGCGCTTCTTCCTGGACATGGGCCCCGAGTGTAGGCGCGGGGCGCGGACACTTGACCTAATGCCCTTAGCTGTTAGGATAGGCGGGGTTTTCGGGCGCGCCCGCGCCCGCCATGAGAAAGGGGACCACCGCATGGCCACCACGAACACCGCCGTCGCCGCCGGCCGGCTCGGCACCCGCGACTTCATCAACGTCGGCGTCTTCGCCGCCCTCTACTTCGTCGTCGTCTTCGGCACCGGGATGCTCGGCATCATCGCCCCCTGGGTGATGTTCCTCGGCTACGGGCTGGGCATCCTGCTCAACGGCATCGTGATCGCGCTCTACGTCTCCCGCACCCCGAAGTTCGGCGCCCTGGCCCTCATCGGCCTCGTCAACGGGCTGCTCTTCTGGGCCACCGGGCACCCCTGGTTCACCCCGATCCTCGCCCCGCTGCTGGGCCTGGCCGGCGACGCCATCCTCGCCGCCCGCCGCCGCGACGGCCTGTCCGCGAAGCGCTTCCCCCTCGCCTACGCGGTGATGAGCCTGTGGTACATGGTGCCGCTGCTGCCCATCGTGCTCGACCCGGCCGGGTACTGGACCTACGTCGACGAGACCATGGGCGCCGACTACTCGCGGCGGATGCAGGAGCTCTTCCAGGGCTGGGTGCTGCCGGCCTGGGCGGTGGCCGTGTTCATCCTCGGCCTGCTCGGCGGGCTGCTCGGGGTGCGCGCCACCCGCCGCCACTTCGAGCGCTCCGGTCTGGCGTGACCGGGCCCGCCCCCGCCGCCGCGGCCGGGGAGGCCGCCGCGGACCCGATCGCCGCCGCCCGGGTGCGCCCGGCGGCCCGCCCGGATCCGCGCACCGTGCTGCTCTTCCTGCTCACCGCGAACGTGCTCGCCCTGGGCGCGCCCACCCTGAGCGTGCCCACCGCCGCCTCGGCCTGCGCGGTGGCGCTGCTCGCCGTGGCCGGCCGGCGCCGGGCCGCGGTGCGCTTCGCCCTGGTCTTCCTGATCTGCTTCGGCGCCGCCGTCGCCGCCCCGCGGCTCGCGGCCAACGGCCTCACCGCGGCGGTGAGCCTCTTCGGCTTCTGGTTCGGCCGCTTCTCGGTGGCAATCGCCGCCGGCTGGTGGGCGGTGACCTCGCTCAAGCCCACCGAGCTGATCGAGGCGCTGCGCCGGCTGCGGCTGCCGAACGCGGTGGTGGTGCCGCTGGCGGTGGTGCTGCGCGTCCTGCCGGTGATCGCGGTGGAGGCCGCCGCGGTCATCGACGCGATGACCCTGCGCGGGCTGCGCCCCGATTCCCGGGGCCTGGCCGCGCATCCGGTGCGCACCGGGGAGCTGGTGCTCATCCCGCTGCTGACCACCGTGGTGCGCGCCGGCGATGAGCTGGCCGCCGCCGCCATGGTGCGCGGCCTGGGCGCCCCGGGCAGGCCCCGGGGCATCGCCCCGCTGGGCCCGCGCGCCGTCGACGCGGTGGTGCTCGCCATGATCGTGGGCCTGCTCGTGGCCAACTACGGCGGCTGGGGGCTGCCGTGAGCGCCGGGGCGGATCCCGCGGTGCGGGTCGCCGGGGCGGGGTTCCGCTACGCCCGCGGCACCGCCGGGGACCTCGCCGCGGAGGGAGTGTCCGGGATCTCCTTCGAGCTCGCCCCGGGCACGGTGACCCTGCTGTGCGGGCCCTCCGGCTCCGGCAAGACCACCGCGCTGCGGTTGCTCAACGGGCTGGTGCCGCAGTTCCACCGCGGCGAGCTCACCGGGGAGATCACCGTCGCCGGGGAGGCGGTGCCGAACCGCCCGCTGCACGAGGCCGGGCGCAGCACCGGGATGGTCTTCCAGAACCCGCGCACCGGCTTCTTCACCGACGCGGTGCTCGCCGAACTGGCCTTCGGCTCGGAGAACCTGGGCGCCGACCGGGCCACCACGGTCGCCCGGGTGCGCGCCGCCGCGGCCGCCACCGGGGTCACCGGGCTGCTCGGCCGGGGCCTGGGCGAGCTCTCCGGCGGGCAGACCCAGCAGGTCGCCTTCGCCGCCGCGATCGCCGCCGAGCCACCGGTGCTGCTGCTCGACGAGCCCACCTCGAACCTCTCCGCCGAGGCGATCGGCCGGCTACGCCGGCTGATCGCGGAGCAGAAGGCCGCGGGCCGGGCGGTGGTCGTCGCCGAGCACCGGCTGCACTTCCTGCGCGATCTGGTGGACCAGGTGCTGTACTTCCGGAACGGCCGGATCGAGCGCCGCTTCGACGGGGAGTCCTTCTTCGCCCTCGACGAGGCCACCCGGCGCGGCCTCGGCCTGCGCCGGCTGGCCGCCCCGGAGCGGCCGGCGCCCCCGGCCCCGCCGGCGGAGGCCGCGGCGGACGGCCTGGAGCTGCGCTCGGTGCGCTTCGGCTACCGGGGCCGGCCGGTGCTGGACATCGACCGGGCGGTGTTCCCGGCCGGCCGGATCACCGCGCTCACCGGGCCCAACGGCTGCGGCAAGACCACCCTGGCCCGGCTCATCTGCGGGCTGGCGGACCCGGCCCGCGGCGGGGAGATCCGGCTGGCCGGGCGCCGGCTGCGCGGCCCGGCCCGGGCCCGGGCCAGCTACATCGTGATGCAGGACGTGGGCCGGCAGCTCTTCGCCGACACCGTCGCCCACGAGGTCACCCTGGGCCTGGACCGCGCCGCCGCGGCCGCGGTGGACGTCGCCGGGCTGCTCGCCGACCTGGATCTCGCCGGGCTGCAGGACCGGCATCCGCAGTCGCTCTCCGGCGGGCAGCGCCAGCGCCTGGTGCTCGCCTCGGCGCTGGCCCAGGACAAGCGGGTGCACATCCTCGACGAGCCGACCTCCGGGGTGGGCCGGGCGCATCTGGAGGCGATCGCCGCCCGGATGCGGGCCCTGGCCGATGCCGGGTCGGTGGTGGTCGTGGTCACCCATGACGAGGAGCTGATCGAGGCCTGCGCCGATCATGAGGTGCACCTGCCGGCGGTGAACCGGGTGGCCGGGCCGGGTTCGCCGCGCTGAGCCCGCCGCGGGCCGCCACCGCCGCGGGCGCCCGCCCTGCCACCGCGCATCCCCGCCGCCGGGAAGCGTCGCGGAAAAATACATCGCACACCCTTCCCACTAAGCCCCTTAGGTGTTAGGTTCGGATCACGACACCGGAAAGGGGAGCACATGAGCAGCAGCGCAGCATCCGCACCACCCGGGCCCGCCCCGGGCGGCCCGGCCGAACCCGACCCGCGGCCGCCGGCGGGCACCCCGCCGGCGACGGACCCGGCGGCCAAGCGTGCCGCCGGCCAGGCGGCCCTGAAGGAGCTGCTCGCCCCGGTGCGCGGCCGGCTGTGGCTGGGCCGGATCCTCGGCGCCGCCTCCGGGATCCTGGCCATCGCCCCCTACATCGCCCTGGTCCGCCTCGGCGAGGTGCTGCTCGCCGCCCGCGCCGCCGGGGTCGCCCCCGACGCCGATCGGGTGCACCGGATCGCGATGCTGCTCATCGGCACCTTCCTCGGCCAGCTGGTGCTGCTCTTCACCGCCCTGGCCGCCACCCATTTCGCGGATCTGCGGCTCGGCGCCATCCTCCGCGACCGGATCATCGACCGGGTCTCCCGGGCGCCGCTGTCCTGGTTCACGGAGAAGACCTCCGGGCGGATCCGCAAGGCCGTCCAGGATGACGTGAGCACCCTGCACGCCCTGGTCGCGCATGCCCCGGTGGACACCACCGTCGCCGTGGTCACCCCGCTGGCCCTGGTCGGCTACGCGATGAGCATCGACTGGCGCCTGGGCCTGCTCACCATCGCCATGATCCCCATCTACCTGGGGCTGCAGGCGCTGATGCTGCGCGGCATGGGCGAGAAGACCGCGGAGATGGACACCCGCCTGGGCCACGTCTCCGCCACCGCGGTGGAGTTCGCCGACGGCATCGCCGTGGTGAAGGCCTTCGGGACGGTGGGCCGCTCACACGCCCGCTTCGCGCGGGCCGCCGACGAGTTCGGCGACTTCTACTACGACTGGGTCAAGCCCATGCTGCGCTCCTCGGCGATTTCGCTGTCCGCGGTCAGCGTGCCGGTGCTGGTGCTCATCAACGTCGCCGGCGGGGCCGCCCTGGTCCGCGCCGGGGCGGTCGGGCCGGCCGACGTCGTCGCCACCGCGCTCATCGCCCTGGTGCTGCCCGGCAGCATCGAGACCCTGATGAACATGGCCTGGTCCTATGAGCTGGCGGGGGCGGCGGCGCACCGGCTGCACGAGATCCTGGCCACCGGGGAACTGCCCGCCGGCGAGGCCGAGGCCCCCGCCGGCGCCGGGAGGGTCGAGTTCCGGGGCGTGGGCTTCTCCTACGGCGAGCACCGCGCCCTGGACGGGGTGGACCTCACGCTCGAACCGGGCACGGTCACCGCGCTGCTCGGCGAATCCGGATCCGGCAAATCCACCCTGGCCACCATGCTGGCCCGCTTCCAGGACCCCGACGAGGGCGAGATCCTGCTCGACGGGGCGCCCATCGCCGACCTGCGCCCGGCGGAGCTCTACCGCCGGGTGGCCTTCGTGCTGCAGGACCCGCAGCTGCCCCGGCTGAGCCTGCGCGAGAACATCGCCCTGGCCCGCCCGGAGGCCACCGAGGAGGAGATCTGGGCCGCCGCCCGGGACGCCGCCATCGACCAGGAGATCGCCGCCCTGCCGGAGGGCCTGGACACCGTCTACGGGGAGGACTCGGTGCTCTCCGGTGGGCAGGCACAGCGAATCGCGATCGCCCGCGCCCTGCTCGCCGACGCCGACGTGCTCATCCTCGACGAGGCGATGTCGGCCACCGACCCGGACGCCCAGGCGGACATCCAGACCGCCCTGAACCGGCTCACCGCCGGGCGCACCGTGCTGGTCATCGCGCACCGCCCGGAATCCGTGCTCGGCGCCGACCAGGTGGTGGTGCTCGACCGCGGCCGGGTGGCCGAGCGCCTCGCCGGCGCGGAGATCACCGGATCCGCGCTGCGCCGGATCACGCTCGCCCGCGGCGCCGCCGGCGCCGCCGACCACGCCGCCGGGGCCGCCCCGGCCGGCGCCGAGGGGAAGGACGCCACCGATGAATGAGACCACCGCGCACGGCCACGGGGTCGCCGACTGGCGGGATCCGCTGCTGCTCGGCCGCTACCGGGCCATGATGACCCCCGCGGGGCGCCGGCTGCTCACCCGGGCGCTGATCCTGCACGCCCTCGGCGGGGTGCTGGAGGGCCTCGGCCTGCTCGCCCTGCTGCCGGCGGCCACGGTGCTCGCCACCGGCTCCCCCTCCCTCGGCCTGGGCCTGGCCGGCTGGCTGTGGGTGCTCGCCGGACTGGCCGTCGCCGCCGCGGTGCTGCGCTACGCGCAGGCCCGGGTGGGCTACGCCGCGGCCATCGACTTCCTGCGCACCGGGCACCGCGCCATCGGCGACCAGCTGGCCCGGCTGCCGCTGGGCTGGTTCACCAAGGAGCGCACCGGGGGCCTGTCCCGGCTCATGTCCGACGGGTTCATGGCCGCCGCCGGCGGGGTGGCGCACATCATGCCGGAGGCGGTGACCTCCGCCTTCGCGGTGCTCACCCTGATCCTCGGCGGCTGGTTCTGGGATCCCCGGATCGGGCTCACCCTCACCCTGCTCGCCCCGGTGGCGCTGGCCGCGATGGTCGCCGCCCAGGCGCTCAAGCGCGCCAAGGACCGGCCGATGAGCGCCGCCCAGGCGGAGCTGTCCGCCCGCCTGGTGGAGTACGCCGCCTGCCAGCCGGCGCTGCGCGCGGCCGGCCGGGCCGAGGACTTCGCGCCCCTGGGCGGGGCCTGCGCCCGGGTGGACCGGGCCCGGTGGGTGAACATGTGGTGGTCGCTGCTGGCGCTCACCCTCAACGGGATCGTGGTGCAGGCCTTCGTGGTGCTGCTCATCACCGGGGTGGCCGCGCTGGCGGTGTCCGGGGACGTCGCCCCGGTGCAGGCGGTGGCCTTCATCGGGTTGACCCTGCGGTTCAGCCGCAGTCTGGACGCGATCGGCCGGTTCGTGGTGAGCATGGAGATCGCCCGGCCCCCGCTGGAGGAGGCCGGCGCCATCATCGGGGCGCCCGGGCTGCCGGAGCCGGACCCCGCCGCGACCGCGGCGCGCACCGCCCCCGGCCGGGTCGAGTTCGACCACGTCACCTTCGGCTACGACCCGGACCACCCGGTGCTGCGGGATCTCTCCTTCACCGCCGAACCGGGCACGATGACCGCCCTGGTGGGGCCCTCGGGCTGCGGCAAGACCACCGTGCACCGGCTGATCTCGAGGTTCTGGGACGTCGACTCCGGCACCGTGCGCGTCGATGGCGCGGACATCCGGGAGCTGCCCACGGAAACCCTCATGGCGCAGCTCTCCCTGGTCTTCCAGGACGTGTACCTCTTCGACGACACCCTGGAGGCGAACATCCGGGTGGGCCGGCCGGAGGCCACCGGGGCCGAGGTGCGCGCCGCCGCGGATCTCGCCGGGGTCACCGCGATCGCCGAGCGGCTGCCCGGCGGCTGGGCGGCGAGGGTCGGCGAGGGCGGCCGGGGCCTGTCCGGCGGGGAGCGCCAGCGCGTCTCCATCGCCCGGGCGCTGCTGAAGAGGGCCCCGATCGTGCTCTTCGACGAGGCGACCAGCGCCCTGGACGCGGAGAACGAGGCCAACGTCCTGGCCAGCGTGGAGACGCTGCGCGCGGAGTCGACCTTCATCGTGATCGCGCACCGGCTGGACACCATCCGCGACGCCGACCGGATCATCGTCCTCGACGAGCACGGCCGGGTGGCGGAAACCGGCACCCACGAGCAGCTGCACGCCGCCGGCGGCGCCTACCGCAGGTTCTGGGACCGCCGGGAGGCCGCCACCGGCTGGACCCTGGCCGGCTGAGCGGGAGCGGCGCCGGTCATGCGAGGCACCCGGGCCCACCCCGCCCCGGCCCCGCGGCCGGGGCGGGGGCCGCGGCGGCCCCCGCTAGGATCGTCGGCATGAATGCAGCGCGCGTGGGACGCAAGACCGGTCCGAAGCCCATCTTCACGCTGGCCGACGTCGAGGCCGCGGCGCTGCGCCTGGGCATCCGGGACTTCACCCTCACCGGGGTCGCCAAGGAGCTCGGGGTGGCCACCCCGAGCCTGTACCGGGTGGTGGACTCCCGCCAGGACCTGCTCGACCGGCTGCTCGCCCGGCTGGCGGCGGATTTCCGGGTGCCGGATCCGACGCTGTCCTGGCAGGACCAGCTGCGCCGCTTCGCCGACGACTGCTGGGCCGGCTACGAGGCGAACCCGGGCCTGGCCGAGGTGCTGCTGGACAACCCCGGGATACACGCGCACATCCAGGGCTACCTGGACCAGATGGTCACCGGCCTACGCGGCGCCGGCTTCCCCGGCGACGAGGCCCGGATGGAGTTCGCCCTGGACTTCATCGGGGACACCGCGCTGGTCACCCATATCGCGGTCGCCGCGATCCGCCGGGAGGGGCTGGACGCCGCCCGGGAGCGGATGGACCGGATCCGCCCCGAGGGATCGCGGCGCTTCGTCCCCGACGACACCTGGCTGGACCGGGGCTTCCTCGACGGCAAGGTCGAGTTCATTATCGCCGGGCTGGAGGCCGGGCACTAGCCGCGCCCGGCGCGCCCCGCGCCCGCCGCCCGGGCGGGGCATGCCGGAGGTGCCCCTCCCCCATCGACGCGTCCCGCCGACGGGCACACGCCACCGGCACGTGGCCCGGACATGCCCGGACCGCCCCCGCCCCCTTCGGCACGTCCACCGGGCATGTCGCGCCGGCGGGGCGCCCCATCCCCGTCGGGGAGGGGCTCAGCGCACCACCGGCGCCCACTCCGGACCGGTCTCGCCGAGCTCCGGGTCGAGCTTCGCGAACAGCGGCTTCGGCTTGGCCAGGGGCGTGCCCGGGACCATGTCGCGGCGGCCCCAGCGGGCGGCGCCGGCGGCGTAGTCGCCGCGGATCACCGGGTAGCCGCGGCCGGGCTCCGGCAGGCCCACGCCCACCGGCTGCACCGGCATATCGTCGACGACCTCGTCGACCCGGGGCATCGCCGCCCACAGGCCCTCCCCGCCGAGGGTCTCGTGCACCTTCTGCGCCGAGGCCGGCAGGAAGGGGGTGAGCATCACGTTGCAGTCCGCGACGACCTGCAGGGCGGTCCACAGCACGGTGGCCAGGCGCCCCCGGGCCTCGGGGTCCTTCGCCAGCTTCCACGGCTCCTGGGCGGCGATGTAGGCGTTGGCCTCCCCCACCACGTGCATGATCGCGGTGGTCCCGGTGCGGAAGCGGGAGGCGCCGATGGCCTCCCCGGCGCTGCCGAAGGTGCGCTCGGCGAGCTCCAGCAGCTCCCGGTCCGCCGCGGTGAGCTCCCCGGGTTCGGGCACCTCGCCGAAGTTCTTGTGCGCCATGGACACGGTGCGGTTGACCAGGTTGCCCCAGCCGTTGGCCAGCTCGTTGTTCACCCGGCGGACGAACTCGTCCCAGGTGAAGTCGGTGTCCTGGTTCTCCGGACCGGCCACCGCGATGAAGTAGCGCAGCGGGTCGGCGCCGAACTCGGCGAGGAAGTCCTTGACGTAGATGACCACGCCCTTGGAGGAGGAGAACTTCGACCCGCTCATGGTGAGGTACTCGCTGGAGACCACCTCGGTGGGCAGCCGCAGTTCGCCGAGCTCGCCGACCTCGCCGCCGCGGGCGCCCTCGCCCCGGTAGCCGAGCAGCTCCGCCGGCCAGATCTGGGAGTGGAAGGTGATGTTGTCCTTGCCCATGAAGTAGAAGGACCGCGCCTCCGGGTCGTTCCACCAGCGCCGCCAGGCCTCCGGGTCGCCGATCCGGTGCGCCCATTCGATGGAGGCCGAAAGGTAGCCGACCACGGCGTCGAACCACACGTAGAGCTTCTTCGAGGCCTCCTCGCTCCAGCCCTCCAGGGGGATCGGCACCCCCCAGTCGATGTCCCGGCTCATCGCCCGGGGCCGGATGTCCTCGAGCAGGTTGAGGGAGAACTTCAGCACGTTCGGCCGCCAGTCGTCGCGGCCACGCAGCCACTCGGCGAGCTTCTCGGCCAGGGCGGGCAGGTCGAGCAGGAAATGCTCGGTCTCCACGAACTCGGGGGTCTCGCCGTTGATCTTGGACACCGGGTCGATGAGATCGGCCGGGTCGAGCTGGTTGCCGCAGTTGTCGCACTGGTCGCCGCGGGCGCCGCCGGCGCCGCAGATGGGGCAGGTGCCCTCGATGTAGCGGTCCGGCAGGGTGCGGCCGGTCGAGGGGCTGATCGCGCCCATCATGGTCTCCCGCACCAGGTAGCCGTTGTCGTGCAGGCCCCGGAAGAGCTCCTGCACCACCGCGTAGTGGTTGCGGGTGGTGGTGCGGGTGAACAGGTCATAGGACAGGCCCAGCCCGGCGAGGTCCTCGACGATCTGCCGGTTGTACCGGTCGGCGAGCTCCTGGACGGCGACGCCCTCCTTCTCCGCCTGCACCAGCAGCGGGGTGCCGTGCTCGTCGGTGCCGGAGATCATCAGCACCTCGTTGCCGATCATCCGCTGGTAGCGGGCGAAGACGTCCGAGGGGACCCCGAACCCGGCGACGTGTCCGATATGGCGGGGACCGTTGGCGTAGGGCCAGGCGACGGCGACGAGGATGCGAGACATGCCATCCAGGGTAAACCATGGCCCGACCACGGCGGACGCCGCCGCCGGGCCGCCTGCCGCACCTCCCGATTCGGCACCTAGACTCGGCGGCATGCAGCTGCTCACCCCGATCCTGCTCATCGCGCTGGCCCTGTACACCGCCACCGGCGCTGCGGCCGCCTCCCGCGGCCGGCCGCACCCGATGCTGCCCGCCGGGATCACCCCGGGGACCCGGGCCACGGTGCTGCTCACCGTCTCCGCGCTGCTGTACACGGTCGCCGCGGCGGTGGTCTACAACGGCCATGTCGGCCCGGGCCTGGGTGTGGCCCTGGCGGGCCTGGCCGCCTGGGCGGTGGCCTCCCGGGGGATCGGCGCGGACGGGGCGAAGCCCGGCGCCGCCGGCGACGGGAAGCCGCGCCGGCGATGAGCCCACGCCGGCCGGATCCGGCGGCCGCCGCGGAGGCGGGCCGGGTGCTCGGCAACCTCACCGCCGCCGGTGTGCCGGCCGCGGTGCTCGCCGGGGACTGGTTCGGGGTGGACGCGGTGGTCGCCCCCGGCGCCGTCACCCGGCCGATGGCCTTCGACGAGGTCTTCCCCGGGCCGGCGGCGCCCTCCTCCCCCGCCGGGGACGAGGGGCCCGGCCCGGGGCTGCGGCTGGGCTGGCTGCCCTACTCCGGTGAGGCCTACGCTGCGGTCGCCGACCGCGGGGTGCTGGTGCTCGCCGGGGGCCGGTGGGAGAACCGCGGCGTGGCCGCGGGGCTGGCCGCGACCGCCCTGGCCGACTCCCCCGCACCCGCGCCGGCGCCTCCGGCGCTCACCTGGGACTCCGGGGACCGGGCGGCGCATCAGCGCGGGGTGGCGGCCATCCTGGAGCACATCCGGGCCGGGGACATCTACCAGGCCTGCCTGTCCACCCGGCTGCACGCCAGCGCGGCCCTGCCCGGCGGCGGGGCCGGCCCGGCGCCGGCGCAGCTGGCCGCCCAGGCCTGGTTCGCCGCGAAACTGCGCGCCCACCACCCGGCCCGGGCGGCGTTCCTCCCGGGCGTTGCCGCGGACGGGGCCGGGGTGGCGACGGCCTCGCTGAGCCCCGAGGAGTTCCTGATCCGCGATGGCGCGGCGGTGCGCTCCTCCCCGATCAAGGGCACCGTGCCGGCCGGGGCGGATCCGGCGGAGCTGACCGGCAGTGGCAAGGACGTGGCGGAGAACATCATGATCGTGGACCTGGTGCGCCATGACCTGGGCCGGGTCGCCCGCGTCGGCGGGGTGCGGGTGGACCGGCTCCTCGAGGTCCGCCCCGCGCCCGGGGTGCTGCACCTGGTGTCCACGGTGGCCGCGGAGCTCGATCCCGCCCTGCCGCATGCGGGGCTCATCGACGCCTGCTTCCCGCCGGCCTCGGTGACCGGCACCCCGAAGCTCCGGGCGGCGGGGATCATCGGGGAGCTCGAGCCGGAGCCGCGCGGGGTGCACTGCGGGGCGGTGGGCGCCGCCGCCGGGGTCCGGCTGGAGCTCAACGTGGCGATCCGCACCGTGGAGTTCCGCGGCGAACCCGGCCGGCTGCGCGCCGAGGCCGGGGTTGGCGGGGGCATCACCATCGACTCGGAGGCCGCGGCGGAATGGGCCGAGATCGCCGCCAAGGCGGCGCCGCTGCTGGACTGAGCGGCTCGCCGGACGGGCGGCGGGGGACCTAGCGGATCGGGGGTTTCGCCGGCGCCGGGCCGGGGTTGTCCTCCGGTTCCGGGATCACCCGGTCGCGGGTGATGGACTTCGCCGCCGCGTCCATGCCGCCCTCCCCCCGGCGGGCCCGGATGCGCTGCTCCCGGGCCAGCCGGGCGTAGGCGAAGCGGGCCTTGCGGTCCTCCAGGTGCGCCGGGTCGGTGGTCACCCCGCGCCACAGCGAGACCAGCAGCGCCACCACCACGAAGAGGAAGGGCGACCCGGCGACGATGATGATGACCTGCAGCGAATCCATCACGTCGGTGCCGCCGGAGAGCAGGATGGCCACCGCGATGAGGGTGGTCATCAGCCCCCAGACGCCGGTGACCCACGGGGTGGGGTTGACCCGGCCGCGCTGGCTCATGGTGCCCATCACCGTGGAGGCGCTGTCCGCGGTGGTGATGAAGAAGGTGCCCAGCAGGACGATCGCCAGCACCGAGGAGATGCCGGTCAGCGGCAGCCGGTCCAGCATGGCGAAGAGCATCTTCTCCGGGGTGCCGTCGCCCCAGATGGAGCGGCCCTCCCGTTCCAGGGTGATCGCGTTGCCGCCGAAGACCGCGAACCAGAGCAGGGTGAGCACGCTGGGCACCAGCACGATCCCGCCGACGAATTCGCGGATGGTGCGGCCCCGGGAGATCCGGGCCAGGAACATGCCCACGAAGGGGGTCCAGGACACCCACCACACCCAGTAAAAGATGGTCCAGTTGGACAGCCACTGGCCGGCCTTGCCGTCATCGTCGCCCGCGGTGCGGGAGAGCATCTCCGGCAGCTGGTCGAAGAAGGAGCCCACGGACAGCGGCAGCAGGTTGAGGATCGCCACCGTCGGCCCGGCGATGAGCAGGAACACCAGCAGCAGCCCGGCCATGGACATGTTGAGGTTGGACAGCCACTGCACCCCGCGGGCCACCCCGGACATCGCCGAGGCGAGGTAGCCGATGGACAGCACCCCGATCACCCACAGCATGGAGGTGATGGTGGGCGCGTCGATCCAGCCGACCGCGGCCAGGCCCGCGGAGATCTGCGCCGAGCCCAGGCCCAGGGACATGGCGGTGCCGAAGACGGTGGCGAAGATGGCGGCGATGTCGATGAGCTTGCCGAGCAGCCCGCGGGCCCGGCGGGGGCCGATGAGCGGGATGCAGGCGGCGGAGATGAGCTGCGGCCGGCCCAGCCGGAAGGTGCCGTAGGCGATGGCGCAGCCGACCACGGCGTAGGTGGCCCAGGCCACCGGGCCGAAGTGCAGCATGGTGGTGGCGAAGGCGGTGCCGACCTCCCGGGGCTGATGCTCCGGTACCCCGTTGAGGTAGTGCGAGAGCGGCTCGTAGGGGCCGTAGAACAGCAGGCCGATGCCCATCCCGGCGGCGAACATCATGGCCACCCAGGACGTGGTGGAGAACTCCGGCTTCTCATCGTCCCGGCCGAGCTTGATGTGCCCGTGCCGGCTGATCGCGAGGCCCACCATGGCGAAGAAGAACAGGCTGGCGGCGAGCACGAAGATCCAGCCGAGGTCGGTGATCAGCCACTGGAAGGCGGCGGTGGAGACCCGGTCGAAGCTGGCCGGCGAGGCGATCGCCCAGATCGCGATCGCGAGGATCACGATCAGCGCCGGGGCGGCGACGGCGTAGTCGACGATGCCGGTGGGTCGGCCGGAGGCGTCGCGGCCCTCGGCGAGCAGCGCGGCGGCCTCGGCGCGATCCGGGGTGCCGGCCGGGGCCGGCGGGTCCTCCCCCTCGGCGTCCTCGGCCGCCCGGTCGGCGCGGTCGGCGATGGCGGCGGCCTCCTCCTGGGTCCAGCGCTCGTCGCCGGCGCCGGGCCCGCCGGGGCCTCCGGCGCGGTTCGGGTCATCGGGGTTGGCCATGGGGTCCTTTCGGGCCGCGGCGGCGGGGCCGGCGGCCGGGGTTCTGCGATGCTCCGGGCCGGCGGGGTGGCGCCCCGCCCGCCCGATGTCATTTTAGCGGGCTAAGCTCCCCGCCCCGGGGCCCCGGGGCGGGCGGGGGCCTCAGCCCCACTTCTTCGCCAGATCCTCGGGGGCGTCGGCGGTGATCGACCCGGAGTGCGCGGAGTCGTCGATCACCCCGCGGCGCTCCCGGTTGCGCTGCTCGCGCAGCAGCCGCACGTAGGCCTTGCGGGCCTCCTTCTCCTCCAGGAACATCGGGTCCTCCTGCACCGCGACGGCCAGGGAGAGCATCAGGGCGATGACCACCAGCAGGAAGGGGGCGCCGGCAACGATGATGATGGTCTGCAGCGAGTTGAGGATGTCGGTGCCGCCGGAGAGCAGCAGCACCGAGGCGATGATGGTGGTCATCAGCCCCCAGATGCCGGTGACCCAGGGCGTGGGGTTGACCCGGCCGCGCTGGCTCATGGTGCCCATCACGGTGGAGGCGCTGTCCGCGGTAGTGATGAAGAAGGTGGCCAGCAGCACCACCACGATGACCGAGACCACCCCGGGGAAGGGCAGTTCGCCGAGCATGTTGAACAGCATCGCCTCCGGGGAGCCGTCGCCCCACACGGAGTCGCCGGAGCGCTCCATCTGGATGGTGGTGCCGCCGAAGATGGCGAACCAGACCAGCACCAGCACGGTGGGCACGATCACGATGCCGACGGTGAACTCGCGGATGGTCCGGCCCCGGGAGATCCGGGCCAGGAACATGCCCACGAAGGGCGTCCAGGACACCCACCAGGCCCAGTAGAAGATGGTCCAGGAGCCCATCCACTCCCCGGCGGTGCCGTCCACGCTGCCGGCGGAGCGGCCGAGCATCTCGAAGGCCTGGTCCAGGAAGGACCCGGCGGCGGTGGGGATGGTGTTGAGGATCGCCACGGTGGGCCCGAAGACGAGGATGAACACCGCCACCGCGCCGGCGAGCAGCATATTGGTGTTGGACAGCCACTGCACGCCGCGGGCCACCCCGGACATCGCCGAGGCCAGGTAGGCCACGGCGAGCACCCCGATGGCGCCGAGCATCACGGTGACCGTGGTGCCGTCGATCCAGCCCACCGCGGTGAGGCCGGCCGCGATCTGGCCGGCGCCCAGGCCCAGGGACATGGCGGTGCCAAAGACGGTGACGAAGATGGCGGCGATGTCGATGAGCTTGCCCAGCCAGCCGTTGGCGCGGCGCTCCCCGATGAGCGGGATGCAGGCGGCGGAGATGAGCTGCGGCCGGCCCAGCCGGAAGGTGCCGTAGGCGATGGTCACCCCGACGATGGCGTAGGTGGCCCAGGCCACCGGGCCCCAGTGCAGCAGGGTGGTCGCGAAGGCGGTGCCCACCTCGTGCTTGGCGTGGCCGGGTACGCCCTCCCGGTAGTGGTAGAGCGGCTCGTAGGGGCCGTAGAACAGCAGGCCGATGCCCATCCCGGCGGCGAACATCATGGCCACCCAGGAGGGCGTGGAGAACTCCGGCTTCTCATCATCCCGGCCGAGCTTGATGTGCCCGTAGCGGGAGAAGGCGATGCCGAACATGACGAAGAAGAACACCGTCGCCATGAGGATGAAGGCCCAGCCCATGTCATTGACCAGCCAGGAAAAGGAGGAGGTCGAGGCGACGTCGAAGGAATCCCGGCCGAACATGGCCCAGGCGGCGATGCCGAGGATGAGCAGCAGGGCGGGCACGGCCACGCCGAAGTCGATCCTGGCCAGCGCGCTCGTCGTGGCGACGGGGTCGTCGGGGACCCCGGTGGCGTCGTCATGATGGGCGGATCGGGTTACGGGACTATTCACTTTTCCACTTTCCGTCGGCGGGCCCGGAGCCCGTTCCCGCGGTGCGGGTGCGCTGCCGGACGTTTACTTGACAAAGAAAACCGGGAATAACAATAGAGCAATGCCCGCAGCGCCGGGGGTGCATTGCCCCCTTATGGGTGAACCTCGACCACCGGATTCGGACGCCCCGATCCGGGGGCCGGGGCCCGGATCCGGGGCCGATCCGGGCCCCGGCGGGCCCCCGGGGGCCGCCCGGGATTCGCCCCCGGATCCGGGTGCGTCCGGGCGCGATCGACGATCGCCGCGCCCGTCCGGGCGGCCGCGGCCGCGGGCCGCGGGGATCAGGGCCGGCGGCCCGCCCCCTCGGCCGCCGCGGCCCCGGCGGGGTCCCCCGGCGCCTCGGGGTCGCCGACCAGGAAGCGCTCCCGGGCCAGGCGCCGCTCATGCCGGCGGCGCTCCCGCTCGTCGAGGAAGAGCGGGTCGGCGGCGATGCCCTTGGCCACGGAGACCACCAGCAGCGCGGCGACGATGAGGAAGGGGGTGCCGGAGACCACCAGGATGGTCTGCAGCGCCGACAGCGTGTCCTCCCCGCCGGTGACCAGGAAGAGCACCGCGACCAGGCCGGTCATCGACCCCCAGATGGCGGACATCCACGGCGCCGGGGTGACCCGGCCGCCCTGGCTCATCGTGCCCATCACCGTGGAGGCGGAGTCCGCGGAGGTGATGAAGAAGGTGGCCAGCAGGATCATCGCCACCGCGGAGGCGATGGTCGCCGCCGGCAGATGGCCCAGCATCCGGAACAGGATCCCCTCCGGGGAGCCGTCGCCCCACACCGATTCGCCGTTGCGCTCCAGGTGGATCGCGGAGCCGCCGAAGATGGCGAACCAGACCGCGGAGACCACGGTGGGCACCACGAGCACCCCGCCGATGAACTCCCGGATGGTGCGGCCCCTGGAGATCCGGGCCAGGAACATGCCCACGAAGGGGGTCCAGGACACCCACCAGGCCCAGTAGAACAGGGTCCAGGCGGAGAGCCACTCCCCCGCCCCGCCGTCCTGGTTCGCGGCGGTGCGGAAGGACATCCGGGGCAGCTGGTCGAGGTAGGAGCCCAGCGCCACCGGGATGGAGTCCAGGGCGGCGACGGTGGGCCCGAAGATGATGAGGAAGCCCGCCAGGATCCCGGCGAGCACCATGTTGCCGTTGGACAGCCAGCGGATGCCGCGGCCCACCCCGGACATCGCCGAGGCCAGGTAGCACACCCCGAGCACCACGACCACGCCGAGGTAGAGCCCGGTGGAGGCGCCGTCGATGAGCCCGATGTAGGTCAGCCCCGCCCCGATCTGGGTGGCGCCGACGGCCAGGGAGGCGGCGGTGCCGAAGACGGTGGAGAACACCGCGAGCACGTCGATCACCCGGCCGATCGGGCCGGCGGCGCGGCGGGCGCCGATGAGCGGCACGAAGGCGGAGGAGATGAGCTGGCGCCGGCCCATCCGGAAGGTGGAGTAGCCGATCGCCAGGCCGACGATGGCGTACATCGCCCAGGGGTGCAGGGTCCAGTGCAGCAGGGCGTGCGCGAAGGCGCCGGCGGCATCGCGCTCGGGGCGGCCCGGGGGCGGGCTCATGTAGTGCTGCAGCGGCTCGTAGGTGCCGTAGAACAGCAGCCCGATGCCCATCCCGGCGGCGAACATCATGGCCAGCCATTCCGGGGTGGAGAACTCCGGCTCCTCCTCATCGGCGCCGAGCTTGATCCGGCCGTAGCCGGAGAAGCCCAGGGCGATCACGAAGGCGACGATCCCGGTGGCGACCAGGGCGAACAACCAGCCCAGGTCGGTGAGGATCCAGTCCAGGGCGGCGCCGGCGACGGCGGTGAACCCGGCCGGGGCGGTGAGCCCCCACACCACGATGCCGATGATCAGCGCCAGCGCCGGGAGGGTGACCCGCAGGTCCACCCCCGAGCTGTCGTCGTCCGGGGCGGGTCCGGGGGCCTGCAGGGTCTCGGGCAGCGCCTGCGCGGCGCCGGATGCGGAGGCGTGCGACGCCTCGGTCATGGTCGGTTCCTTCCGCCGGCTCGCGGCGGGCGCCGCGGGCGGGATGGCGCATCCGGCGGTCGCCGGACGCGGTCGAGCGGGTCGAGCAGGCGGGCTGGTGCGGCGGCTGCCGCGGGTGGGGCGGGTGACGCGGGTCGAGCGGGTGGGGCAGGCGCCGGCTCAGCCGAGCGCGGCGGCCTCGTCGCGGCTGATCCGGCGCTCCCGGGCGAGCCGGAGCGCGAATCTGCGCCGCTCCCGCTCGTCGAGGTAGAGCGGGTCCTTGGCCACCCCGGCGGCCACCGAGACGGCCAGGCCCGCGGCGACCAGCAGGAAGGGCGAACCGGCCACGATCAGGATGGTCTGCAGCGCGGTGAGGGTGTCCTCCCCGCCGGTGACCAGGAAGAGCACCGCGACCAGCCCGGTCATGGTGCCCCAGATGGCGGACAGCCACGGCGAGGGGGTGGTGCGCCCGTACTGGCTCATCGTGGCCATCACCGTGGAGGCCGAATCCGCGGAGGTGATGAAGAAGGTGCCGAGCAGCACCATCGCCACCCCGGAGGCCGCCGCCGCGAAGGGCAGCTGGTCGAGCAGCCGGAAGAGGATGAACTCCGGGGTGCCGTCGCCCCAGATGCCGCGGCCGTCCCGCTCCAGGTGGATCGCGGAGCCGCCGAAGATGGCGAACCAGGCCGCGGAGACCACCGAGGGCACCAGGATCACCCCGGCGAGGAACTCCCGGATGGTCCGGCCCCGGGAGATCCGGGCCAGGAACATGCCCACGAAGGGCGACCAGGAGATCCACCAGGCCCACCAGAACAGGGTCCAGGAGCTCAGCCACTCCCCGGCGCTGCCGTCCTGGTTCGCGGCGGTGCGGAAGGCCATCCGGGGCAGCTGGTCCAGGTAGGAGCCCACCGCCATGGGCAGCGCGTCCAGGGCGGCCACGGTGGGCCCGAGCAGCAGCACGAACAGGGCGAGCACCGAGGCGAGCACCATGTTGATGTTGGACAGCCAGCGGATACCGCGGCCCACCCCGGACATCGCCGAGGCCAGGTAGGCCACGCCGAGCACCACCACCACGGTGACGAAGAGCCCGGTGCCGGCGGAGCCGACCAAGCCGGTGAACTCCATCCCGGCGCCGATCTGGGTGGCGCCGACCGCCAGCGAGGCGGCGGTGCCGAAGACGGTGGAGAACACCGCGAGCACGTCGATCGTCCGGCCCAGCGGGCCGGCGGCGCGTTTCGCGCCGATGAGCGGGATGAAGGCCGCGGAGATGAGCTGGGGCCGGCCCAGCCGGAAGGTGCCGTAGGCGATCGCCAGGCCCACGATGGCGTACATGGACCACGGGTGCAGGGTCCAGTGCAGCAGGGCGTGCGCGAAGGCCGCGGAGACGTCCTCCCCGGCGACCCCGGGGGGCGCGTTGCGGTAGTGGTTGAGCGGCTCGTAGGCGCCGTAGAACAGCAGGCCAATGCCCATCCCGGCGGCGAACATCATCGCGATCCAGGCCGGGGTGGAGAACTCGGGGCGCTCCTCGTCGCCGCCGAGCCGGATCGCCCCGTAGCGGGAGAAGCCCAGGGCGATCACGAACACCACGATGGCGGTGGCGATGGTGGCGAAGAGCCAGCCCAGGTTGTCCAGGATCCAGCCCAGCGCCGCCCCGGTGACCGCGGCGAAGCCCTCCTGATCGGCCAGGCCCCAGATCACGATCCCGATCACGGCGGCCAGGGCGGGGCCGGCGACCTTGAGGTCCACCCCGCCGGGGGCGCCCTCGTCGGCGACCGCCTCGGGGGCGGCGACGGGTTCGCCGCGGCCGATCGGGTCCACCGCGGCGGCCTCGGCGGCCAGCGGGCCGCCGGCGGCGTCCCCGCCGGGGCGGCGGTCGGCGCTGTCGTCGTGCTGCTGCATGGGGGTCGTCCTTTCCCGGCGCCGCCCGCCCCGGATGCGGGGCGGGCCGCGGCGCCGGCGGTGCTGGTGCCGGTCCCGTCTCCGGGGCCTAGTCCCGGGCGCCGGCGCGCCCGCGGCCGTGGCCGCGGGACCGCCCGGCGTTCTTGCGCGCCTCGTGCTCGGCCATCCGGCGTTCCCGGGCGAGCTTGAGCGCGAAGCGGCGCTTCTCCTTCTCGTCGAGGTACATCGGGTCATCGCCGAGGCCGCGCACGATGGCGAACATCAGGGCGATGATGATGATCAGGAAGGGGCTGGCGGCGAGGATGGTGACGTTCTGCAGGTTGTTCAGCGCGTCCTCGCCGCCGGAGACCAGCAGCACCACGGCGATGGTGGCGGTGGTCACGCCCCAGAAGGCGGTCACCGGCTTGGCGGCGGTGAGCCGGCCGGACTGGCTCATGGTGCCCATCACCGTGGAGGCGGAGTCCGCGGAGGTGATGAAGAAGGTGGCCAGCAGCACCATCGCGATGATCGCGGCGACCTTGCCGGCGGGCATGGTGGCCAGCAGATCGAAGAGCTGGTTCTCCGCGGTCCCGTCGCCCCAGATGGACTCGCCGGCCTGCTCCAGGTCGATGGCGGAGCCGCCGAAGATGGCGAACCAGACCAGGGAGACCAGGGAGGGCACCAGCACCACGGTGAAGACGAACTCGCGGATGGTCCGGCCCCGGGAGATCCGGGCGATGAACATGCCCACGAAGGGCGACCAGGACACCCACCAGGCCCAGTAGAAGATGGTCCAGCCGGCCAGCCAGTCCCCGGCGGAGGCGTTGGCGGAGCTGGCGGTGCGCGAGGCCATCTGGAAGAACTGGTCCAGGTAGGAGCCCATCGCGGTGGGGATGGTGTTGAGGATGGCCACGGTGGGGCCGACGATCAGCACGAACACCGCCAGGATGAGCGCGGCGACCATGTTGAAGTTGGAGATGTACTGGATGCCCTTGCTCACCCCGGACAGGGCGGAGACCAGGAAGGCGGCGCCGAGGACGACGATGATGCCGACCAGGGTCCAGGTGCCCGGGTTGGCCAGGATCCCGGTCTTGCCCAGCCCCGCGGCGATCTGCAGCACGCCGATGCCCAGGGAGGCGGCGGTGCCGAAGACGGTGGCGAAGATGGCCAGGATGTCGATCACCCGGCCCAGCGGGCCCTCGGCGCGCTTGGCGCCGATGAGCGGGATGAAGGCCGCGGAGATGAGCTGCTTGCGGCCCAGCCGGAAGGTGCCGTAGGCGATCGCCAGGCCCACGATGGCGTAGAGCGACCAGGGGTGCAGCGTCCAGTGGAACATGGTGGTGGCCAGGGCGGTGCCCACCTCGTGCTCGCCGTGGCCGGGCACCGGGGTGCGGTAGTGGCTGAGCGGTTCGGCGACGCCGTAGAACAGCAGGCCGATGCCCATCCCGGCGGCGAACATCATCGCGATCCAGCTGGGCGTGGTGAACTCGGGCTCCTCATCGTCCTGGCCGAGGCGGATATGCCCGAACTTGGACACCGCGATGGCGATGATGAAGAAGACGAACACGGTGCCGGCGAGCACGAACAGCCAGCCGAAGTCGGCGACCACGGAGTCCAGCGCGGAGCCGGCGAAGCCGGAGAAGGATTCCGGGGCGATGAGCCCCCAGGCGACGACGGCGAGCAGCAGCACCCCGGCGGGGCCGGCGACCTTCCAGTCGATCGGCGCGGAATCGTCCTCGGCCGGTGGCGCGGGCATGTGCTCGGTGGCGACGGGCGCGAGGGCCTCGGGGTCGGCCCCGGGCGCGCCGGCCCCGGAAGGAGTCGAGTCAGTCATGCGAACAGGGTGACCGGGGTGCGGGGGGCTTTTCAAATCGGGGCAGGCCCGTACGCTGCGCCTTTTCGTTTTCGTGCAGTTGGTGAACGCCGATAGCGGCAGGTAGATCGCGCCTTCGACGGCAAAACATCACAGGTTCATAACAATTATCCGGGAGCCTCCCCGGCGCCGCCGGATCGGGCCCGCAGCACCTCCTCGTAGAGCTCCCGGGGGCGCACCCCGGACCCCGGGTGGGCGGCGAGGACCTCCCGGCAGGCCTGCTTCAGCCGCACCCCGGACGCGGCCCGCCGCTCCACGGCGGCGACCAGCTCCGCCGGATCCGCCGCCGGGGCCTCCCCCGCCCCGTCGAGCACCACCGTGATCTCCCCGCGCAGCCCGCCGGCGGCCCAGTCCGCGAGCTCGCCGAGGCCGCCGCGGCGGACCTCCTCATGGGTCTTGGTCAGCTCCCGGGCCACCGCCGCCCGCCGCTCCGCGCCGAGCACCTCCGCGGCGTCGGCGAGGGTGGCCGCGATCCGGTGCGGGGACTCGAAGAAGCACACCGCCCGGCGTTCGCCGCGCAGCGACTCCAGCCAGGCCCGGCGGGGCCCGGCCTTGCGCGGGGCGAAGCCGTCGAAGATGAACCGGCCCACCCCCAGCCCGGACAGCGCCAGCGCCGCGGTCACCGCCGAGGGCCCGGGCAGGCAGGTCACCGGCACCCCGGCGGCATGCGCGGCGGCGACCACGCCCAGGCCCGGGTCCGAGACCACCGGCATCCCGGCGTCGCTGACCACCAGCACCTTCGCCCCGGCCCGGGCCGCGTCGACGAGCTCCGCGGCGCGGCCGTCCTCGTTGTGGTCGAAATTGGACACCACCCGGGCGCGGATCGGCACCTCCAGGGCGGCGGCCAGCGCCCGGGTGCGCCGGGTGTCCTCGGCGGCGATCAGGTCCGCATCCGCCAGCGCATCGCGCAGCCGCTCCCCGGCGTCGCCGGCATTGCCCAGCGGGGTGGCGGCCAGGGTGATCCCGGGACGCAGCGGATGCCGGGGGCGGGCGGGGCGGGCGGGGCGATCGGGCATGCGGCCAGCCTATCCCCCGCAGCCGCGGCCCCGCGCCCGGCGGCCGGGGTCACCCGGGGCGGCCCCCGCCCGGCGCGACCGGGGCGGGCCGGCGCCGCGCAGGCCCTAGACTCGACCGGGTGAGCCCCGAGCCCCCGACCCGCGAGGACCCCGCCGCCGCCGCACCGGCCGCCGCCCGCCCGGCGCGGCCCGGCCGGCGCGGCGCCCTTGCCCGGCTGCGCGGCCGGTGGCGCCGGCGCCGCCGCGGGGGCGCGCACCGGCTGCCCGCCGCCCCCCGGGGCCCCCGGGAGCCGGTGCCGCTGACCCGCCTGGACCGGGTGATCCTCACCGTGCTCGGGCTGCTCGCCGCGCTGACCCGGCTGACCGGGCTGACCCGGCCCACCGACCACGGCACCCCGGTGTTCGACGAGAAGCACTACGTGCCGCAGGCCTGGCAGATGCTGCGCTCCACCCGGGGCACCCTCGCCGGGATCGCCGGCGGCGGCATCGAGGACAACCCCGGATTCGGCCTGGTGGTGCACCCGCCGGTGGCCAAGCGGGTGCTCGCCATCGGGGAATGGCTGCTCGGCTACGGCCCCGCCGGCTGGCGGGTGATGTCCGCCCTGGCCGGGGTGGCGGTGGTGCTGCTGCTGGTCGACGCCGCCCGCCGGCTCACCGGCTCCCGGGTCGCGATGGTCGCCGCCGGGGTGCTCGGCATCTGCGACGGGGTGCTCTTCGTCGGCTCCCGGGTGGGCATGCTGGACATGATCCAGACCCTGTTCATCCTCGCCGCGGCCTGGGCGCTGCTGGTGGACCGGGATCGGCAGGCCCGCCGGCTCGCCGACTGGGCGCGGGGGCGCGAGGCCGCCGCCGCGGCGGGACCGGCCGGCGCGGCCGCCGCCGCCGACGCCGCCTTCGGCCCCCGGCTTCCCTGGCGCTGGTGGCGCTTCGCCGCCGGGGTGGCCCTCGGCCTGGCCCTGGGCGTGAAATGGTCCGGGCTGTACTACATGGCGGCCTTCGGGCTGTGGAGCGTGTTCACCGATCTCGCGGACCGGCGCCGGGCCGGGGCGGCGCACCCGGTGCTCGGCGCCCTGCGCCGGGACACCCTCCCGGCGCTGGGCCACCTGGTGGCGGTGCCGCTGGGGACCTACCTCATGTCCTGGCGCTCCTGGTTCGCCCAGGAGACCTCGGTGTACCGGCACCTGCCCGCCGACCAGGCCGAACCGGGGTTCGCCGCCGCGGCCGGCTGGCCGGAGCCGATCCGCAATTTCCTGCACTACCAGCGCGGGGTGCTGGAGTTCCACGCCTCGCTGACCACCTCCGGGGGCCACCACCACCCCTGGGAGTCGAAGCCCTGGCAGTGGCTGTGGGCGGGCCGGCCGATGCTCTACTACTCCAGCGAGGGCGACTGCGCCGAGGGGATGCGCTGCACCGCCCGGCAGATGCTCTTCGGCACCCCGCCGATCTGGTGGCTGCTCACCCCGGTGCTGGCCTGGGCGGCATGGCGGCTGATCCGGCGCCTGGACCGCCGGCTGGCGCTGCCGGTGACCGGGGCGGTGGCCTCCTGGCTGCCCTGGGCGGTGGCCCAGGACCGGCAGATGTACTTCTTCTACGCCACCGCGCTCATCCCCTTCGGGATCCTGGCCTTCGCCACCGCGGCCGCCGATCTCGCCGGTTGGCGGGTCCGCGGCCGCCGGGTGGGCCTGGGCCTGGTCGCCCTGTACCTGGCCCTGGTGGTGGCCGCCTTCGCCTTCTGGTACCCGATCCTGGCCGGGCTGGCGCTGCCGGAGGCCTCCGCCGGGCTGCGCTTCTGGCTGCCCTCCTGGCGCTGAGCGCGGGGCCTCAGCGGCCCGGGCCGGCCCCGGGCCGGGGCGGCACCCCGGCGACCGGCAGCCCGGCGGCGGCCCGCCACGCCTCGGCGATCGCCCGCGGGGTGTAGCCGCCCAACCACACCACGGTGAGCACCCCGGCGGTGGCGAACATCAGCGCCAGCCGCACCAGATCCGCGGCATCCGCGGCGCCGAGCACCAGCGCCCGGGTGGCGAAGCCGGCGGAGAACATCGCCGCCGCCCCGTAGACCGGGGCCATCGCCGCGGCCACCTGCGGCCGCCACGCCGCCCAGAACAGCCCCGCGGCCAGGGCCAGGCGCAGCGCCGCCGCGTCCACCGCGTAGCCCGCGCCGGGATCCTCCACGGCGGCGCCGGCGGCCCCGCCGAGCAGCCGCCCCGCGGCGACGAGATCGCCGATGCCCCACACCACGTAGGCCAGGCCGAAGGCGATGAGCACCCCGCGGGCGGCGCCGGCGACCAGCCGCCAGGCCCGCTCCCGGCGGCGGCGCTGCGGTTCCACGGTGGTGAGGATCCGCTCGGAGAGCTCCGCGAAATCCACCCCGGGCGGTTCCGCGGCCGGGCCCATGAGCAGGGAGCGGTTCACCGCCACGGCCTTCTCGAACCAGCCGCGGCAGTCGGCGCAGGCGTCGAGGTGGGCGTCGACGACGTCATCCTCGCCGGGGGCGTCCTCCCCGTCCAGGCGGGCGGACAGGGCGGCGCGCACCGCCTCGCAATCCACGGCCGCCGCCTACCGGGTGAAGGCCCGGTCGAGGCTGGCCCGGCCGGCGCCGAAGGCGACCACCACGACCAGGCCGGCGATGAGGGCGAGCACCAGCTCGGCGCCGCCGTCGGCGACGAAGAGGCCGTGGCCCAGGTGCACGAACCAGAAGGCGCCGGCCATCTCGATGAGCAGCACCCCGGCCACCGCGGGGGCGAGCAGGCCGAGGATGAGCAGCGCCCCGCAGACCATCTCCACCACGGCGACCAGCCACACGGTGAGCTTCGCCTGCGGGATCCCGGCGGCGACGAAGTAGCCCACGGTGGCATCCACGCCGACGCCGAAGACCTTGTCGAACCCGTGCGCGACGAAGATGATCCCCAGCACCAGGCGGAGGATCAGCAGCGCTGCATCGCGTACGGCGGGTCGGTCCATGGCGGTCATGCTACCGCGCGTCGCCCCCGCCCCGGGCGAGGCCGCCCGGCCCCGCGGCGCATCGGATACGTTCAGGGCATGAACATCATCCGCGCCCGCCGCACCCCACCGGATCTGCGGGGTCGGGTGGCGCTGGTGGTCGGCGCCCGCGGCGGCATCGGCGCCGCGGTGACCGCCGCCCTGGCCGCCGCCGGGGCCGAGGTGATCGCCGCGGATCTGCCGGCGGTCCCGCCGGCCCCGGCCGCGCCGGCCCCCGGGTCGGGCCGGATCACCCAGGTCGCCGCCCGGGCCGGGGACGCCGCCGGGGCCGCGGCCCTGGTGGACCGGGTGGCCGCCGCGCATGGCCGGATCGACCTGCTCGTGCACGCCGCCGGCCGGGTGTCCCTGGAGCCCTTCGCCGAGCGGGATCCGGGGGACGTCGCCGATGAGCTGCACCTGAACCTGCACTCCCCGCTGCACCTCATCTCCGCCGCGCTGCCCGCACTGCGCGCCGGCCGGCTGGCCGGGGCGCACCCGACCCGGCGCGGGCCCCGCCGCCGGCGCCCGCCCCGGGCCCAGGTGGTGGTGCTCTGCTCCCTCGGCGGGGTCATGCCGATGCCCGGCCAGGCGATCTACGCCGCCTCCAAGTTCGGGCTGCGCGGGGCGCTGCTCTCCCTGGCCATGGAGCTGCGCGCCGAGGGGGTGGCGGTGACCTCGGTGCTGCCCGGGGCGGTGGACACCCCGATGCTCGCCGCGGAGGCCGCCGGCGGCGGCAATGCGCTGCAGTTCCTCGGCGACCCGGCCACCCCCGCCGACGTCGCGGGGCGGATCCTGGGCGCGGTGGGCGCCGCGATCGCCGGCCGGCCGGTGGCCGAGGTCTACCCGGGCCGGGTGGAGGGCCTCGCCGCCCGGGTGGCGATGCTGCACCCGCCGGTGCTGCCGGCGGCGCTGACCCTGCTGGAGCCGCTGGGCCGGCGGGGCATGGCCCGGTACCGCCGGCGGCTCCGCGCCCGCCCGGCGCCGCCGGCGGGCTGAAGGAGGGGCCGCCGGGCACGGCGACGGCCCCCGCCATCTGGCGGGGGCCGGGGGTCGGGCGGGGCTCAGGCCTTAGCGGGGGCGGGGGTGCGCGCGGAGCGGATCAGGTGGTGCAGGGAGATCCGGCCGGGGCCCATGAGCAGCGGCACCACCAGCGCGGCGATGATCACCACGACCAGCTGGGCGCCGCCCTCGTCGGTGACCAGCGGGGTGCCGGCGTGCACGAAGACGTAGGCGCCCACCATGATGAACAGCAGCACCCCGGCGGCGATCCGGGTGAGCAGCCCGATGAGCAGGGCCACCCCGCAGACCAGCTCGCCGACCGCGGTGAACCACGCGGAGGCCTCCGCCAGCGGCACCCCGGACTTGGCGAACATCCCGCCGAGGGCCTCCGGGCCGGTGAAGAAGAGCTTGTGCCACCCGTGGGCGACGAAGACGATCCCGAGGCCCAGCCGGAGGATGAGGAGGGCCACGTCCTGTGAGGTTTGCCTGTTCATCATCATGACGTTACGCCTCACCGGGCGCCGGCGGAACCCTTTCCCCGCCCCCGGAACGCCCACGACCCCCGCCCTGGCGGGCGGGGGTCGTGGCCGGTGGTGGAGCTAAGGGGAATCGAACCCCTGACCTTCTCGATGCGAACGAGACGCGCTACCAACTGCGCTATAGCCCCGGACGCAACCGCGGCCCGGCGGGGACCGCGATTGCGACGTCGCTCATCCTAGCAACGCCGCCGCCGCGGGGCCAAACCGCCCGGTCGGGCGGGCGCCGCGGCCGGCGGCGGACCTCAGCCGGCGACCCGGTGCCGGTCGTCGCCCCAGCGGTCGTCGAGGTGGCCGTAGGGCAGGTCCGCGAAATCGGGGTCCTCGTCGTCGAGCTCGACGACGATGGCGCCGGGCCGCAGCAGCCGCTCCGGCACCCCCAGCTCCGCATCGGCGCTGGTGCGCACGCCCAGCCGGCGGCGCTTCATCATCCGGATCCGGCGCTCGCGCAGCTCGCGCTCCATGACCACGGTGCGCCGCAGCGAGGCCAGGTAGGCCACCAGCAGCACCGCGGCGGCGACCGCCGCCCAGACCAGCCAGCCGCCGAGCCAGCCGGCCAGGCCGGCGAGCACCACGGCGAGCGCCGCCAGGCCGACCACGCTGCGCCGGCGGCGGATGTGCCGGGTCTCCGCGTAGCGGTCCTCCCGCTCCGGCTCGTAGCCGCCGCGGCCGCGCCGGGAGCGGGCGTAGGCGATGTCCTCCTCGGTGAGCTCGGCGTCGAACTCCTCGGCCAGATCATCGTCGATCGGCTCCGCGGGGTCGTCGGCGCCGGCGTCCTCCGCGGCGGATTCCGGGGCCGCGTCGGCGTCCGGGGCGGCGCCCCGGTCGGGGGCGAGGCCGGCGGCGACCAGGGCGTCGTCGTCATAGGGCTCGTCGGCGTCCTCGACCAGCCGGCCCACCTCCGCCTCGGCGGCGGCATCGTCCTCGGCGACCTCGGCGACGGCGTCGCCGGGCGCATCGGCGAGCAGCGCGGAGGCGGCGGTGGAGCCGCCCGCGCGGGCCGGTTCCGCGGGCTCCGCATCGGCGGCGTCCCCGGCCTCGGCCGCGGCGGGCTCCAGCTCCAGCACCAGCTCGCCCTCGATCACCTCCGGGGTGCCCGGGTCCCCGTCGACGTCGTCGATGAGCAGCCCGTCGACCCCGTCGGCGGGGTCCTCGACCTCGGCGTGCACCATCTCCAGGTCCTCGGCCCCGGCGTCCGCGCCGCGGCGGACCTCCTCGGCGCTGAACCGGGGCCGGCGGCGCGCGGCCACCGGCTCGCCCCCGGTGTGCAGCAGCCGGGTGCGGCCCAGCGCCTCCGAGGTGCGCCGAATCGGTTCCCTGTTGCGCACCACCAGCGGCGCGAGCACGAAGGCCCACACCACGACGATGAGCACAAGGAGAAGTGAACTGGACATGCGGGGTCTCCTCCTGTTGCCGTGACGACCAGGCCCTTCCCCGACCTGAAGCACTGTCACGATCCACCCTAAACGCCGGGGCGGCCGCACCGGCCCCGCCACGCCGGGCCCGGCTCAGCCCGGGGCCAGGCCGTAGACCGAGGAATCATCGGGGCCCCCGTGGTCCCCGGCGACCGGCTCGGCCCACCCGGCGGCGAGGATCGACTGCACCGCCCCGGGCTCGCCCGGCCCCGGGGCGAGCCGGGCGGCGAGCAGATGATCCCGCCAGCGCCCGTCGACGCGCAGGCTGGCGCGCAGCAGCCCCTCCCGGCGGAAGCCGCAGCGGGCGAGCACCGCCCGGGAGGCGGCGTTGTCCGGCAGCACCGTGGCGGTCACCCGGTGCACCCCCACCGCATGGGCGTGGTCGGCGGCCAGGGCCAGCGCCGCGGTGGCCACCCCGCCGCCGCGCGCGGCCGGGGCCACCCAGTAGCCGACGCTGCACTCGGCCTCCGGGAAGGGCCGCCAGTCGGCGAGGGTGAGCTGGCCGGCGAAGCGGCCGTCGAGCTCGATGGCGGCGCTGGCCACCCCGCCGGGCGGGGCGCCCGCGCCGACCCCGGCCCGGGAGGCGGTGAGGTAGGCGCGGAAGGCGCGCCGGGAGTGCCGGGCCGCCCAGGGCCCGCGGGCCTCCGGCTCCACGGCGCGCAGGCCTGCCTCGTCGGCGGCCCGCGCCGCCCGCCACGCCGGGTGATCGGCGCGGCGCAGCGGGCGCAGCCGCACGATCCCGGCCGGCACCCGCAGCCGCTCGGTGCGCATCGCCGCCCCGGCCCCGCCCGCGCCTAGGCCTGCCGGGACAGGAAGAGCACGTCGACGACCTCGCCGGCGCGCACCCGGTCCACCTCGTCGGGCACCACGATGAGGCAGTTGGCCTCGCTGAGCCCGGCGAGCAGATGCGCGCCCCGGCCGCCGGGGGCGCCCAGCGGCTGCACCAGGTACTCCCCGGTGTCCCGGTCCCGCATCAGCTGGCCGCGCACGTAGCCGCGCCGGCCCGGGGTGGACTCCACCGGGGCGGCGGCCCGGGCGGCGACCATCCGGCGCCGCGGGTTGCGCTTGCCCAGGGCGATCCGCACCAGGGGCCGCACCATCACCTCGAAGACCACCAGGGCGGCCAGGGAGTTGGCGGGCAGCAGGAAGGTGGGCACCCGGTCCTCGCCGAGCAGCCCGAAGCCCTGCACCGACCCGGGGTGCATCGCCACCCGGGTGACGTCGACCTCGCCGAGTTCGGCGAGCACCTCGCGCACCGCCGCCCCGGCGGCGCCGCCCACCGCCCCGGAGATCACCAGGATCTCGGACTTGATGAGCTGGCCCTCCAGGATCTCCCGGATCCGGCGGGGCTCCCCGGCGGCGATGCCCACCCGGTGCACCTCCGCCCCGGCGTCCCGGCCGGCCGCGGCCAGGGCGTAGGAGTTGACGTCGAAGACCTGGCCGAGGCCGGGGTCCCGGTCGATGTCCACCAGCTCCGGGCCCACCGAGACCACCGACATCCGGGGCCGGGGGTGCACCAGCACCTTCGCCCGGCCCACCGCGGCGAGCAGCCCCACCTGGGCCGGGGAGATCACCGAGCCGGTGGACACGGCCACGTCCCCGGTCTGCACGTCATCGCCGACCCGGCGCACGAAATCCCCGGAGGACACCGGGCGCAGCGCGGTGACCCGGCGCCGGCCCCGGTCGGTCCAGTCCAGGGGCAGCACCGCGTCGGCGAGGGTGGGCAGCGGCGCCCCGGTGTGCACCCGCACCGCCTGCTTGGGCTGCAGCCGCAGCGGATGGTGCGAGCCGGCGGGCACCTCCCCCACCACCGGCAGCCGCACCTCGGTGAACTCGGCGAGGGATTCGGTGGAGCCGGCGTTGACGTCCACGGCGCGCACCGCGTAGCCGTCGATGGCGGCCTGGGTGAACCCGGGCAGCGGGCGCTCGGCGACGACCTCCTCGGCGCAGAGCAGGCCGAGCGCCTCCGAGATGGCCACCCGCACCGGGTCCGGCATCGCCGCGGCGGCGGTGATCGCCGCCAGCTGCTCCTCCACCGGGCGCATCAGGCGCCCCGGCCCGATCCGTCGTCGCGGGCGGCGGCGGTGTCGTCCTCGGCCAGCCGGGCCTGAAGGTAGCGGCGCAGCCCCGGCCCGTACTCGGGGGCGGCCAGGCCGAAGTCCACGCAGGCCCGGATGAACCCGCCCGGGTTGCCCAGGTCATGGCGGAAGCCGTCGTGCACCACCACGTGCACCGGGTGGCCGTCCTCGATGAGCGCCTCGATGGCGTCGGTGAGCTGGTACTCGCCGCCCTTGCCGCGCGGGATCGCGCGCAGCGCGTCGAACACCGCCCGGTCCAGCAGGTAGCGGCCCACCGCGGCGAAGTTCGAGGGCGCCTCCGCCGGCTCCGGCTTCTCCACCATCCCGCGCACCCGCTTGACGTCGGCGAAGCCCTCCTCGGCGCAGTCGGCGATGTCGAAGACCCCGTAGCTGGAGACCTCCTCCCGGGGCAGCTCCAGGGCGCACAGCACGCTGCCGCCGAAACGGGCGCGCACCTCGGCCATCCGGTCCATCACCCCGCGCGGCAGCACCAGGTCATCGGGCAGCATCACCGCCACCGCGTCCTCGTCGGCGTCGAGCAGCTCCTCGGCGACGAGCACCGCATGCCCCAGGCCCAGCGGGCGCTCCTGCACCACCGGGGCGACCGTGATCACCTCGCAGGCCCGGTTGACCTTGTCCGCGATGGCGTCCTTGCCGCGCTCGCGCAGGGTCTCCTCCAGATCGGGGCGGGGGCGGAAGTGGCCGAGCACCCCCTCCTTGTGCGGGGCGGTGACCACCGCCAGCCGGGTCGCCCCCGCGGCGGCGGCCTCCTCGGCGATCATCTCGATGCCCGGGGTGTCCACCACCGGCAGCAGCTCCTTGGGCACCGTCTTCGTCGCGGGCAGGAACCGGGTGCCCATCCCCGCGGCGGGGACGATCACCGTCCGCACGCTCGTCCGGGTGGCCTTCGAGGGGTCAGCGTCGGGGGAGATCATGCTGCGGATCCTACCCGGGTTCACCGCCCCCGCCCGGGATGCGAGGCCGAGTGCCGGGCCGCGGGCCCGGCCGATCCGGCCCGCGGGTAGCCTGCGGGCCATGGAGCCGCGCACCCCCGAGGAGTCCGCCGGCGCCGCCAAGGCGGCGCTGCGCGCCCGGCTGCTGCGCGCCCGCGACGAGCGCGATCCGCGCACCCGGGCCGCCGAGGACGCGGCCCTGGTGGCGCGGGCGCTGTCCTGGGTGGACGGGCTCGCCGGGGCCCGCGGCCGGCCGCTCACCCTCGCCGCGCACGCCCCGGCCGGGACGGAGCCGGCCGCGGCCGCGGATCTGGTGGCGGCGCTGGCCGGCTCCGCGGCGGTGGCCCGGCTGCTGCTGCCGGTGTGCCCGCCGGGGCCGCCGGCGGCGCTGCGCTGGGCCCGCTTCGACGGCCGGCTCACCCGGGGCCGCTTCGGCCTGGCCGAACCGGCCGGGCCGGCGCTGGGGCCGGCGGCGCTGGGCGCGGCGGATGCGGCGCTGCTGCCGGGCCTGGCCGCCGACCGCGAGGGGATGCGGCTGGGCCGCGGCGCCGGCTACTACGACCGCTCCCTGGCCGGCTTCGCCGGCGCGACGGCGGTGCTGCTGCACCCGCCGGAGCTGCTCGCCGCGGTGCCCCATGACCGGCATGACCGGCCGGTGGGGGCGATCCTCACCGCCGCGGGAACCGTGCGGACCCCGGCCGCGTCCAAGGGGTAGGGGCGCGGCGGCCGCGCCCCGGGGGAGGGGGCGTGATGCGGCGGGGCTGGCGGATCCGGCGGTGGCCGGGCGGGCGCGGGGCCCGGGACCGGGCCGCCCGGCGCCGGCTGGCCGCCGCGGCGCTGGTGGCCCTGGCCGCGGCCTCGGCGGCGGCGGATCTGCGCCACCCCGGACGGGGCCGGGAGACCGTGGCGGTGGCCGCCCGGGGCCTGGCCGCCGGGCACCGGGTGGCCGCGGGCGACGTCGCCGCCCGGGGGATCCCGCCGGAGGAGGTGCCCGAGGCGGCGCTGGCCGGCCCGGCGGCGGCGGTGGGCCGCACCCTGGCCGGGCCGGTGACCGCCGGGGAGGTGCTCACCGAGGCCCGGTTCACCGGCACCCGGCTGGCGGAGCTGCTCACCGGGCGCGGCGATGCCGCGATCGTGGCGGTCACCCCGGGCGATCCGGGGCTGCTGCCGGCGCTGGCGGTGGGCGATGCGGTGGACGTGCTCGCCGCCGGGGCGGGTGCGGCGGCCACCCCGGTGGCCCGCGGCGCCCGGGTGGTGCGGGTGGATCCGGAGGGCGCGGTGCTGCTGGCGGCCGAGCCGGCGGCCGCGGCGGCGGTGGCCGCCGCCGGCCTGGCCGCCCCGCTGACCCTGGTCTTCGCCGGGGCGGCCCCGCCGCCGGGCTGAGCGGGGGCGGTGATTAGGGTGGTGGCCCGCATGCGCCGCCCGGGGCCGATCCCGGCCCCGGCGGCGCCGGCCGTACCCCAGCCCCCGCGGAAAGGACACCCCCACCCCATGCTCGCCGGCTTCCGGAACTTCCTCATGCGCGGCAACGTCATCGACCTGGCGGTCGGCGTCGTGGTCGGCTCCGCCTTCACCGCCATCGTCACCGCCTTCACGGACAACCTGCTGGAGCCGCTCATCGCCGCGATCGGCGGGGAGGGCTCCATCGGCCTGGGCTTCCTGCTGCGCAAGGGCAACCCGGAGACCTTCGTCAACATCGGGGCGGTGATCACCGCGGCGGTGAACTTCCTGCTCATCGCGGCGGTGGTGTACTTCCTCATCGTGGTGCCGATGAACAAGCTGGAGCAGCTGCGCCAGCACCGGCTGGGCACCACCGCCGAGGAGGAGGTCACCGAGGCGGATCTGCTCACCGAGATCCGGGATCTGCTCGCCGAGCGGACCGCGGCCGGGCCGGCCGGCGGGGCCACCGCGGACGGGTCCGGGGAGCGGGCGGAGTAGCCGCTCAGCCCCAGTGCGGGGGCCGCTGGGCCTCCCAGAAGCCCCGGTCCAGGCCGATGGCCTCCTCCGGGGTCTCCGGTTCCGCGCCGATCCGGCGCGGGGCCGCCCGCCCGGGCCGCGCCGGCCGCCCGGTGGGCGCGGCGTCCGCGCCGGCCCCGCCGCGGGGCACCGGGTCAATCCGGCGCCGGGCGCGGCGGCGCCGCCGGGGCCGGCGGGCCGGGCCCGGCCCGTTCACTGCACCCGCCAGCGGCCCAGGTCCGAGATGACGTGGTGCACCAGCGGCAGCACCGTGGCCATCCCGTCGCGGATCGCGGCCCGGGAGTCGGCGAGGTTGACGATCACGGTGGAGCCGGAGACCCCGGCCAGGCCCCGGGAGAGCCCCGCGTCGGCGGCGCCGACGGCCAGCCCGGAGGCGCGCACCGCCTCCTCGATCCCGCACAGCCGCCGGTCCAGCACCTTCTCCGTGGCCTCCGGGACCCGGTCCCGGGGGCCCACCCCGACCCCGCCGACGGTGACCACCAGATCGGCGCCGCCGACCACCGCGGTCTCCAGGGCCTGGCGGACCCGGGTCTTCTCCGCGGGGGCTCGGATCACCGCGTCCACCTTCAGCCCGTCCTCGTCGAGCAGTTCGGCGACCAGGGCGCCGGCCCGGTCATCGGCCCGGGGATGGTCCCCGACCAGCACCACCAGGGCCCGGCGGCGCAGGTCCTCGTCGCGCAGCAGCTGCTCCACCTGCGCCAGGGTGCCCGCGTCGGGTTCGTTGTCCACGTCCGGGTTCGTCATGATCCTCTCCTCGTTCGGGCCGGCCGCGCATGCGCGGGCGGCCGGGGGCCCGGACTGCGCCGCGCCCGTCATTCCCGGGCCGCCTCGAGGGTGACGTCCAGGGTGCGCGGATCCGCGCCGTCGGGGTCGGCGACGGTGAGGGTGACGGTGTCGCCGACCGCGCGGGAGCGGATCGCCGCGATGAGCGCCACACCCGAGTCGATTCTCCGTTCATCCACCTTCACAATCAGATCCCCGGCGCGCAAGCCCGCCCGGTCCGCGGCACCCCCGGGCACGATCTCGCCGACGAGGGCGCCGCCGGCGGAGCGGGTGTCGATGCGGGCGTTGATCGCCGGCATGGTCACCTGGCCATCGTCGATCAGCTCATCGGCGATCCGGCGGGCCTGGTCCACCGGGATGGCGAAGCCGAGGCCGATGCTGCCGGCCTGCTCCCCCGGCCCGCCGGTGTTGGAGGCGATCACCGAGGGCACCCCGATGAGGTTGCCGGCCATGTCCACCAGGGCGCCGCCGGAGTTGCCGGGGTTGATCGCCGCATCGGTCTGGATGGCGTCGATGACGCTGGCCTCCCCGCCCGGCCCGGAGGCGCTCACCGGGCGGTTCAGGGCGGAGACGATCCCGGAGGTCACCGTGGCGGTCAGGCCCAGCGGGGAGCCCACCGCGACCACCTCCTGGCCGACCTGCACCCCGGCGGACTCGCCGAGGGTGATCGGGGTCAGCCCGCGCACGTCGAGGATCCGGATCACCGCGATATCGGTCTGCGGGTGGCTGGCGATGAGCTCCGCCGGATGCGCGCTGCCGTCGTTGAGCAGCACGCTCATCCGGGCCCCGGGGGCGTCGGCGTCGGCGACGACGTGGTGGTTGGTGAGCACCAGCCCGTCCGAGGAGAGGATCGACCCGGAGCCGGTGTCGATCCCGCGGCCGGTCGCGACCTGGATGGACACCACCGAGGGCAGCACCTTCTGCGCCACCTCCTCGATGGAGCCGGCCGGGGCGGGCTGCTCCCGCGGGGTGGCGGGCCGCTCCAGGGCGTTGCCCGGCGGGGCCTGCCCGCCGGCGGGGTCGTCCGCGCCGGCGACCATGCCGCCGGCGACCCCGCCGACGGCGGCGGAGCCGAGCATCAGCGCCGCCACCGCGAGCAGGCCCACCCCCCGGCGGCCGCCCCGGCCGCCGGCGTCGGCCGGGGCGGCCGGCGGCGCCGCGCCGGGGTCGGCCGCCGCGGCGGGGCCGTGCGCGGCGCGGGGATCGGCGGCCCAGGACCGGGCCGCCGCGGCGGCGGGGTCGTGGGTGGGGTCGTGGGCGGGCGGTTCGGGGGGCATGACGCCTCCGGGCTGGGAATCGGTCATGCCGAGAGGGTGCCCGGGAAAACTGATGAATCCCTGAGAGGGATGGCCTATTTCCCGGTGAATACGGTCACCGCAGCTCACCGGGGGCGGATCCGCCGGGGCCGGTGGCGCCGGCTCAGCCGCCGGCCGCCCCGGGCCCGGGTGCGGCGTCGCCGGGGCCGGCCCCGTCCGGGTCCGCCGCGGCCTCGCCGGCCGGCTCCGGCGGGGTGGCCGACCCGGGCAGGCTCACCCGCATCAGGGCGCCGCCGTCGGCGGACTCCTCGGCGACGATGGTGCCGCCGTGCCGGGCGACGACCTGCTCCACGATGGCCAGGCCCAGCCCGGAGCCGGGCATGGAACGCGACTGCAGGGAGCGGTAGAAGCGCTCGAAGACCTTCGCCCGGTCCTCCTCGGGGATGCCCGGGCCGGAGTCGGCGACGGTGAGCTCGGCGAGATCCGCCCCCGCCGGGGCCAGGCGCACCCGCACCCGGCCATCCTGCGGGGACCATTTCGCGGCGTTGTCCAGCAGGTTCAGCACCGCCCGGCCCAGGGCCGCCGGATCCCCGTAGAGGTACCAGTCCGCCGAGGAGACCTCGAAGGAGACGTCCGCGCGGCGCCGGTTGACCCGGGTCAGGGCGCTGTCCAGCACCTCGGAGAGGTCCACCAGCTCGATCACCTGCTGCGGGCCGTCCTCCCGGGCCAGGTCCACCAGATCCCCGACCAGGGTGGACAGCTCCTCGATCTGGGCGAGCACATCGGCCTCCAGGGCGTCGCGCTCATCCTCCGGGATTCGCGCCGCGGCACCGGGCCGGGAGGCCATCATGAGCAGCTCCACATTGGTGCGCAGCGAGGTCAGCGGGGTCTTCAGCTCATGGCCGGCGTCGGCGACCAGCTCCGCCTGCCGCTGCCGGGACCGGGCCAGCGCGCCCAGCATCTCGTTGAAGCTGCGGGTGAGCATGGCCAGCTCATCCTCCCCGTGCACCGGGATCGGGCGCAGCTCGTCGGTGACGGTGACCCGCTCCGCGGCCCGGCGCAGCCGGGCCACCGCGCGCAGGCCCGCGGTGGCCACCGTGATCCCGGCGCCGAGGGCGAAGACGATGCCGAGCATGGCGATGCCGAAGAGCACCGAGCCCAGGGAGCGCAGGATCGCCTCGGTGGAGTCCATGTCCTGGGCGAGGATCAGCGCCGCCCCGGAGTCGTCGTGCACCGCGTAGATGCGCTGGTTGGTGGATTCGTCGGTGCGCAGCGACTCCGCCCGGTTGCCGCGGATCACCGCCAGCTCCGGGCCCCCCAGGGTGATCACGTCGCCGCGGCCGGTGATCCGGCCGGGGGCGAAGAACATCGCGTCCAGGTCCGGGTTGAGGATCTTCAGGGTCTCCGCGGTCACCGCCGGCTCGAGGGCGAATTCGGTGCCGTAGGGGGAGTTCAGCAGCTGGGTGGCCTGGTTGCGCAGGTTGATGTCCACCTCCCGGTACAGGGTGGCCTGCACGGTGAGGTAGGCCGCCCCGGTCATCAGGGCCATCGCGGCGGCGACGATCCCGGCGGTGAGCAGGGTCAGCCGCCAGCGCAGCGAGATCCGGCGCAGCGGCCGCTCCGGGCCGGTGTCGCCGGTCTCCCCGCCGGCCGGCGCCGCCGCGGCGGCGGCCCCCGCCCGCCGGCCGCGGAGCGGGATCACGGCGCGGTCTCCCGCAGCACGTAGCCGACCCCGCGCACGGTGTGGATGAGCCGCTCCTCGCCCCCGGCCTCGGTCTTGCGGCGCAGGTAGCCGATGTAGACCTCCAGGGCGTTGCCGGAGGTGGGGAAGTCGTAGCCCCAGACGTCCTCCAGGATCTGGGTGCGGGTGAGCACCCGGCGGGGGTTGTTCATGAGCAGCTCCAGCAGCGCGAACTCGGTGCGGGTCAGCGAGATCGCGCGCTCGCCGCGGAAGACCTCCCGGGTCTCCGGGTCGAGGCTGAGGTCCTGGAAGGTCAGCGCCGCCGGCTCCCGGTTGGTCGCCGGCTCCAGGGCGGCCCGGCGCAGCAGGGAGCGCACCCGGGCGAGCAGCTCCTCCAGGGCGAAGGGCTTGGGCAGGTAGTCGTCGGCGCCGGCGTCGAGGCCGAAGACCCGCTCGGAGACGGTGTTGCGGGCGGTGAGCATGAGCACCGGCAGATCATCGCCCTCGCTGCGCAGCCGGCGGCACACGTCGAGCCCGTCGAGCTTGGGCATCATCACGTCGAGGATCGCCAGATCCGGGCGGTCGGACTCGATCATGGCCAGCGCCTGCTCACCGTCCTCGGCCATCACCACGGTGTAGCCGTTGAAGGTCAGGGAGCGGCGCAGGGAGTCGCGGACCGCCTGGTCGTCGTCGACAACGAGTATCTTCATGCCCCCATCATGCCGCGTGCGCGGCCGCGGGCCTACCGCCGCGCCCGGATCGGCGCCCCGCGGCCCCGCCGGCGGGCCCGGATCCGTCCCCGCCGCCCGCGGCGTCGGGCGCCGCGGGCGGCCGGCCCCGGGCATGGGAACGGGGGCGCCCCGGGCGCGGCCGTCGGCCGTGCCCGGGGCGCCCCCGGGAATCCGCGTGCGCGCGGCGGGGCGGCGTCGGCTAGAGCTTGTCGACGTCGACCAGGCCGAGCTGCGCGGCCTTGACCAGCCGGCGCGGGATAATGTACTCGCGGCCGTCGATCTTGACGGCCTGGAGGGCGACGTTGTCAGCCTTCCACTGCGAGCGGCGGGCGCGGGTGTTCGCGCGGGACATGCGGCGCTTGGGAACTGCCATGGTTTCCTACCCTCCTTGTCTCAGTTGGTCTTCTTGGCCCGGCGGACGCGGTTGCCGTAGCGGCGCTGGAACTTCTCCACGCGGCCCGCGGTGTCCATGACGCGCTGGGCGCCGGTCCAGAACGGGTGCGACTCGGAGGTGACGTCGACGACGATGAGCGGGTACTCGTTGCCGTCCTCCCACTCCACGGTGCGGGAGGAGGTGGCCGTGGAGCGGGTGAGGAACTTCGTCCCGGTGCCCGCATCCTGGAAGACCACCGGGTGGTAGTCGGGGTGGATGTCCTTCTTCATTGAAAAGCTCTCGATTCCCTCAGGATTGGACCACGGGTCGGTCCCGGGGGCGGGCCGGGGACGCCGGCGGGCCCCGGGTCGTGCCCGGGTTGGGTTCGCGATCTCGGAGGCGGCACCGCGGCCGGCGGGCCCCGGTGGCGCTTCGCGACACTGTACAGGCCACGGCCCCCGCGGGGAAATCCCGGGCCCGCCCGCCGGGGCCGGGCGACCCCCGCGGACCCCGGCCGCCGGGAGCGCCCGCGCGCCCCCGGCGATTAGGCCGCGGGCCGGTTTGGCTGTATGCTCGGCTCTCGCTGTTGTCTAACCAATCGTTGAACGCCCCGTGCCCGGCACGTCGGCGCCCCGAGCACGCCCGGAAACCCGGTCGCGTCCCCGGTGCGGTGCCGCACGCCCGCGGGGCGGCAGGAAGAGCAAAGGAAGACCCATGTCGGCAGTTTGCCAGGTCACGGGCCGGAAGCCGAGCTTCGGCAAGTCCGTGTCCCACTCGCACCGGCGCACCTCGCGCCGGTGGAACCCGAACATCCAGCGCAAGAAGTACTACCTCGCGTCCGAGGGCCGCAGCATCACGCTGAACGTCTCCCCGAAGGGCATGAAGACCATCGACAAGCTCGGCATCGAGGCCGTGGTGGCCCAGATCCGCGCACGTGGGGAGAAGATCTGATATGGCTCGCAACGACATCCGGCCGATCATCAAGCTGAAGTCGACCGCGGGGACGGGCTACACCTACGTCACCCGCAAGAACAAGCGGAACAACCCCGATCGGATCACCCTGAAGAAGTACGACCCGATCGCCCGCAAGCACGTCGAATTCCGCGAGGAGCGCTAAGAGATGGCCAAGAAGTCCAAGATCGCCAAGAACGAGCAGCGCAAGGAGATCGTCGCCCGCTACGCGGAGCGCCGGGCCGAGCTCAAGCGCATCATCAAGAACCCGGAGACCTCCGACGAGGACCGGATGGAGGCGCAGTACGAGCTGAACAAGCAGCCCCGGGACGCCTCCCCGGTGCGCGTGCGCAACCGCGACGCCGCCGACGGCCGCCCCCGCGGGTACCTCCGCAAGTTCGGCCTGTCCCGTGTCCGCGTCCGGGAGATGGCCCACCGCGGTGAGCTGCCCGGCGTCCGCAAGTCCAGCTGGTAAGGGAGTTTTCCGATGAAGCGCAACACCAACCCGAAGAAGGCGCGGATGGAGCAGTCCCGCCGCCCGAAGAAGAACCCGCTCAAGGCCGCCGGCGTCGAGACGGTGGACTACAAGGACATCAACCTGCTCCGCCAGTTCATCTCCGACCGGGGCAAGATCCGCTCCCGCCGGGTCACCGGCCTGACGCCGCGGCAGCAGCGCCAGGTCGCCACCGCGGTGAAGAACGCCCGCGAGATGGCCCTGCTGCCGTTCTCCAGCCGCTAAAACGGCCCCGGACGGCTGCTTTGGCGCTGGGCCCGCACGACGAGACGTGCGACAACAGCGTCGCGGACCCGCCACGCCCCACCGGGGCGGGCGGGTCCGCCCCTTTTCCCCCTCCCCCGCCGCCGCGCGCCGCGGCTGACCCGACCCGACGGGAGCTCCCCCGATGACCGAGATCCTCACCGGCTTCGGCTCGGTGGCGATCCTGGTCGCGGTGGGCTGGCTGCTCGGCCGCTCCGGGGTGCTCGGCCGCTCCGGGGTCACCGTGGTGACCATGGTGGTGTTCTGGGTGGCGATGCCCTGCCTGCTGGTGCACACCCTCGCCGAGCGGGACGTGGCGCACGTCTTCGGCCCCGCCTTCGCCGTCGCCGCCGGCTCCGCCCTGGCCACCGCGGCGCTCTACGCCCTGGTCGCCGCGGCGCTGCTGCGCCAGCGCGGTCCCGAGCGGGTGGTCGGGGCGATGTCCGCGAGCTACAACAACGTCGCCAACCTGGGCATCCCGATCGCCGCGGCGGTGATCGGGGATCCGGCGGTGGTGGTGCCGGCGCTGCTCTTCCAGATCGGCCTCTACGCCCCGGCCTGCCTCACCGTGCTCGACGTGCTGACCTCCCCGGCCGGCCGGCTCAACCCGCGCACCGCCCTGGTCACCCCGCTGTCCAACCCGATGACCCTGTCCGCGATCGTCGGGATCGTCCTCTCCGCCACCGGGGCGCGCCTGCCGGAGCTGGTGGACCGGCCGGTGGCCATGCTCGCCGACGCGGCGGTGCCGATGGCCCTGCTCGCCTTCGGGCTGTCCATGCACGGCGCCCCGGTGCTGCGCCGCGGGGTCTCCCCGCGGCGGGCGGTGGCGGTGGCCAGCGTCCTGAAGCTCACCGTGCACCCGGCCGCCGCCTGGGCGCTGGGCCACCTGGTGTTCGGGATGGACGGCGCCGCGCTGTTCGCCGTGGTGGTGGTCGCCGCGCTGCCCACGGCGCAGAACGTGTTCACCTTCGCCACCCGCTACGGGGCGCGCACCGGCGCCGGGCCGGTGCAGGCCCGCGACTGCGGGGTGCTCACCACCTTCGCGGTGCTGCCGGTCACCCTCCTCATCGCGGTGCTGCTGGGCTGATTCCCGGCTACCATCGGCGGACGTGGACATTCTCACCGGGCTGCTCGCCGACGACGCGGCCGCGCCCCGGCTCACCTGCTATGACGAGGTGACCGGGGGACGCACCGACCTCAACGCCACCACGCTGGACAACTGGGCCGCCAAGGTGGCGAACATGCTGCACGAGGAGTTCGACCTGGAGCCCGGCGACGCCGCCTGGGTGGATCTGCCCGTGATCTGGCCGGCGGCCTGCCTGGTGCTCGGCGCCGCCCGCGCCGGGGTGGAGCTCAGCGACGAGGACCCGCTGGCGGTGTTCGCCGCCCCCGCCGATCTCGCCGGCTGGGAGGAGCGGCACCCGGAGGCGGTGCTCGCCGCGGTGACCGACGACGCCTTCGGCCGGGGGGTGGTGGAATGCGGCGGGGAGATCCCGCCCGGGGTGGTGGACTTCGGCCCCGAGGTGCGGCTGCACGCCGACGACTACCTGGGGCCCGGCCCGGGGCCGGGCCAGCCGCTGCTGGACGGGGCGAGCGCGGCGGAGCTGATGGACCGGGCCCGGGCGGCCGCGCCCGCCCCCGGCGCCCGGGTGCTCACCCGCGGCTGGCTCGACGGCGGCCGGCTCACCGCCGGCGCCCTGGTGGACGGGCTGCTCGCGCCCTGGGCGGCGGCCGGGTCGACGGTGGTGGTGCGCGGCGGCGACGCCGGGCGGCGGGCCCGGATCGCGGGGATGGAGAACGCCGCCCCGGCCGGGCGCGGCTGAGCCCGCCGAGGCGCGCCCGGCGGGGGCCCGCGGGGCACCCCCGAATGCTAGGTTCGACCCCATGGCCACCGTCACCTTCGACCATGTGCAGCTGACCTATCCGGGGGCGGCGGCGCCGACCGTCCGGGATCTCGACCTGGACATCGCCGACGGGGAGTTCCTGGTGCTGGTGGGCCCCTCCGGCTGCGGCAAATCCACCACCCTGCGGATGCTCGCCGGGCTGGAGGAGGTCAGCGCCGGGCGGATCCTCATCGACGGGGTGGACGTCACCGCCGCGGAGCCGCGGGAGCGCGATATCGCCATGGTCTTCCAGAACTACGCGCTCTACCCGCATATGTCGGTGCGCCAGAACATGGGCTACGGGCTGAAGCTGGCCGGGGTGGGCCGGGCGGAGATCCGGCGCCGGGTGGCCGACACCGCGGCGATGCTGGGCCTGTCCGGGCTGCTGGACCGCAAACCCCGGGATCTCTCCGGCGGGCAGCGCCAGCGGGTGGCCATGGGCCGGGCCATCGTGCGCGAGCCGAAGGTGTTCCTCATGGACGAGCCGCTGTCCAACCTGGACGCGAAACTGCGCGTGCAGACCCGCGCCCAGGTCGCCACGCTGCAGCGCGACCTCGGGGTGACCACCGTCTACGTCACCCACGACCAGGTGGAGGCGATGACCATGGGGGATCGGGTGGCGGTGCTCGACGGCGGGGTGCTGCAGCAGGTCGCCCCGCCGAAGGAGCTCTACGCCCGGCCCGGCAACGTCTTCGTCGCCGGGTTCATCGGCTCCCCGGCGATGAACCTGCGCCCGGCGCGGGTGGCCGGCGGCGCGGTGGCCTTCGGCGGCCAGCGGATCCCGCTGCCGGCGGGCGCGGCCCCCGCCGAGGGCGCCGAGGTGGTGCTGGGGGTGCGCCCGGAGGACGCCCGGCTCGGCGCCGGCGGACTGGACGCGGAGGTGGTGCTGGTCGAGGAGCTCGGCGCCGACTCCTACGTCTACGCCCGCGCCCTCGGCGATCCCGCGGCCGCGGAGCCGGCGATCGCCCGGGTCGGCGCGGCGGCGCCGCCGGCCCCCGGGACGCGGGTGTCGCTGGTGGCCGACCCGGCGCGGATCCACCTCTTCGACGCCGGCGACGGGCGTCGGCTGAACTGAGCACGCGGCCCCACCGGGCCATTTAGACTTGGGAAAGCACCCCGCGCGGGCGGGGTCCCGACTGAAAGGACGACCACCCCATGGTCTCTATCCGAAAGGCACTCATCGCCGCCGGCGCGGCCGCGGGCCTGGCCCTGGCGGGCTGCTCCGGCGATGACGGGGCCGCCGCCGGCGACACCGCGGCCGGGTCCGACGGCCGCGGGCCGATCACCTTCGCGATGGGCAAGAACGACATCGGCAAGGTGGCGAAGATCGCGGATCGCTGGAACGCCGAGCACCCCGAGGAGGAGGTCACCGTCCACGAGCTCGCCGGCGAGGCCGACGCGCAGCGGGAGACCCTGGTGCAGTCCCTGGAGTCCGGCTCCGGGGAGTTCGACGTGATGGCCCTCGACGTGCCGTGGACCGCGGAGTTCGCGGCCAACGGCTGGATCGCCCCGCTGGAGGGCGATCTGGCGGTGGACGTCTCCGGGCTGCTGCAGCCCACCGTGGACTCCGCCACCTACCAGGGCACCCTGTACGCGGTGCCGCAGAACACCAACGGCCAGCTGCTCTACGTCAACACCGAGCTGGTGCCCGACGGGCCGCCCGCGGACTGGGCGGGCCTGGTGGAGGCCTGCCGGGTGATCCCGGATCTGCCGGGCTGCCTGACCATGCAGCTGTCCCAGTACGAGGGCCTGGCGCTGAACACCCTGGACTTCATCCACGCCTGGGGCGGCTCCCTCATCGACGAGGAGGGCGCGGTCACCGTGGACTCCCCGGAGGCCCGGGCCGGGCTGCAGGCCCTGGTCGACGCCTACGCCGACGGCACCATCACCGCCTCCTCCACCGGGGCCACCGAGGAGGAGACCCTGCAGGCCTTCACCACCGGGGAGACCGCCATGGCGGTGAACTGGCCGTACATGTACACCGCCGCCGAGGACACCCCGGTGGCCGGCAAGTTCGAGGTCTCCGCCCTGGTCGGCCCGGGCGGGGTGGGCGCGTCCACCCTGGGCGGCTACAACAACGCGATCAACGCCGCCTCGGCGCACCAGGCCACCGCCCGGGACTTCGTGGAGTACGTCATCTCCGAGGAGTCCCAGCGCGGTTTCGCCGAGGAGTCCTTCCCGCCGGTGCTGGCGAGCATCTACGACGATGAGTCGCTGGTCGCCGAGTACCCCTACCTGCCGGCGCTGAAGACCTCCCTGGAGAACGCCCGGCCGCGGCCGGTGTCGCCCTTCTACGCGGCGATGTCCAAGGCCATCCAGGACAACGCCTACGCGGCGATCAACGGCGCGAAGAGCGTCGATGACGCGATCGCCGACATGAAGGCCGCCCTGGAGCAGGCCGGCCGCTAGTCCGCCGAGGGCCCCGCCGCGCGCCCCGCGCCCCGCGCGGCCGGCGGCGGGGCCCGCGAGGGCGCCCCGGGGATCCCCGCCCCGGGCGCGCCGGAAGGAGCATCCGAGCCCGTGTCCTCCCCCGCCGCCCCGCGCAGCCGGGGCCGGCTCGCCGCCGCCTGGCTGGTCGGGCCCTCCCTGGCGGTGCTCGCCGTGGTGATCGGCTACCCCGTGCTGCGCGCGGTGTGGCTCTCCCTCCGGGCCGACCGGCACCTGGACCCGGCCACCGGCATGTTCGTCGAGGGCGGGTTCGCCGGGGCCCAGCACTACCTGTACTGGCTCACCCAGCGGTGCCTGCTCGCCGACGGCACCGTCGGCACCTGCGCCCCCGGCACCCTGGCCACCGACTTCTGGCCGGCGGTGGCGGTGACCCTGTTCTTCGCCGTGGTCACCGTCACCCTGGAGACCGCCCTGGGCCTGGGCATGGCCCTGGTGATGGCCCGGGACTTCGCCGGCCGCGGCCTGCTGCGCGCCGCGGTGCTGGTGCCCTGGGCGATCCCCACCGCGGTGACCGCGAAGCTGTGGCAGTTCATCTTCGCCGACTACGGCATCGCCAATGCCCTGGTGGCGCCGATCCTGGGCCATCCGGTGCGCTGGACCACCGACCCGTGGGCGGCCCGGGCGGCGGTGATCGTCGCCGACGTGTGGAAGACCGCGCCGTTCATGGCGCTGCTCATCCTCGCCGGGCTGCAGATGATCCCGCGGGAGGTGCACGAGGCGGCCCGGGTGGACGGGGCCACCGCCTGGCAGCGGCTGCGCACCATCACCCTGCCGCTGGTCAAGCCCGCCCTGGTGGTGGCGGTGCTCTTCCGCACCCTCGACGCGCTGCGCATGTACGACCTGCCGGTGATCATGATCTCCGCCTCCTCGAATTCGCCGACGGCGACGATCTCCCAGCTGGTGGTGGAGGATATGCGGCAGGGCCACTTCAACTCCTCCTCGGCGCTGTCCACCCTGGTGTTCCTGCTCATCTTCGGCGTCGCCTTCGCCATGATCCGGCTGCTCGGCGCGGACGTCTCCGGCCGCGGCATGCGCCGCGACGCCGGCTCCCCCGCCCCGGACCCGGATCCGGACCCGGGGGCGGGGGCGCGGGCGGCCGCCGGCGCGGATGCCGCGGCCCCCGGGGAGGTGGCCCGATGAGCGCGCGCCGGCTGCGCCGGCTGGCCGCGGACTACCTGCCGGTGGCCGCGATCCTGGTGTGGGGGCTGGCCCCGTTCTACTGGATGCTGGTCACCGCCTTCCGCGACTCCCGCGGCACCTTCGACACCACCCCCTGGTTCACCGACGTCACCCTGGACAACTTCCGGGAGGCGATGTCCACCGGCACCGGCAACGACTTCCTCGCCGCGATCGGCAACTCGCTCATCGTCGGCGCGGCCACCACCGCGGCCGCCCTGGCCGTGGGGGTGTTCACCGCCTACGCCCTGGCCCGGCTCGAGTTCCGGGCCAAGGGCCTGGTCACCGGGGTGATCCTGGCGGCGTCCATGTTCCCGGGCATCGCCCTGGTCACCCCCCTGTTCCAGCTCTTCGGGGAGCTGGGCTGGATCGGCGAGTACCGGGCGCTGGTGATCCCGAACATCTCCTTCGTGCTGCCGCTGACCGTCTACACCCTGACCAGCTTCTTCCGGGATCTGCCCTGGGAGCTGGAGGAGGCCGCCCGGGTGGACGGGGCGAGCCGGGGCCGGGCCTTCCGGGACGTGATCCTGCCGCTGGCGGCGCCGGCGCTGTTCACCACCGCGATCCTGGCCTTCGTCACCACCTGGAACGAGTTCATGCTGGCCAAGCAGCTGTCCACCACCGCGACCGAGCCGGTGACCGTGGCCATCGCCCGGTTCTCCGGGCCGAGCGCCTTCGAATACCCCTACGCGGCGACGATGGCCGCCGGGGCCCTGGTCACCGTGCCCCTGGTGGTGATGGTGCTGATCTTCCAGAGGTGGATCGTCTCCGGGCTCACCGCCGGCGGGGTCAAGGAGTAGGCCCCGCCCCCGCCGCGGCGGGGGCGGGCGGCGGCCCGCCTAGGCTGGGGGCATGGACGATTCCCGGCGCACCGACCCGCGGGCGCTCCGGCTGCGGCTGGAGGCCGCCGCGGGTTTCCTGCTGTTCTGGACCGCCGTGGTCGGCGGCCTCGCCGCCTGGCGGATCGCGATCGGCCACCCCTCGGTGGCGGCGAGCTTCCTGCTGCTCGTCCTGGTGATCGCCGATGTGGCGATCTGGCGGCGCTGGCGCCGGCTGCGCTGACCCGGCCCGGCGGCTACTCGCCGAGCAGCCGCTTCCGCAGCGCCCGGTCCTTGGCCAGCACCTGCTCGCGCATCCGCTCCTGGTAGTCGGCCATCGCGGTGACCAGGGCGGGGTCCCCGGCGGAGAGGATGCGCACCGCGAGCAGCCCGGCGTTCTTCGCCTGGCCGACGCCGACGGTGGCCACCGGCACCCCGCCGGGCATCTGCACGATGGACAGCAGCGAGTCCACGCCCTCGAGGTGCTCCAGGGGCCGGGGCACCCCGATCACGGGCAGCGGGGTGGCCGCGGCGACCATCCCGGGCAGGTGCGCGGCCCCGCCGGCGCCGGCGATGATCACCTTCAGCCCCCGGCCGGCGGCGGCTTTGGCGTAGTCCAGCATCCGCTCCGGGGTGCGGTGCGCGCTGACCACGCCCACCTCGAAGGGCACCTGGAATTCGGCGAGCGCCTCCGCGGCCGGGGCCATGGTCGGCCAATCGGAGTCGCTGCCCATGATGAGCCCGACCAGGGGCCCCGCGGCGGCGTTGTCGTCCTGCATGCCTCATCCTCTCTGCGCCGCCCCCTGCGGGCGGGCGTCCGTCCCCCAGTGTCCCCGATCCGCGCCGGCTCAGCCGCGCTCGACGTGCCCGTCGGCCCACACCCCGTCGACGATGTAGCCGGCGGCGAGTTCGGCGATCCGGCGGGTGGCGGCGATCCCGGCGGCGGAGCCGTCGGCGCCGGTGACGTTGACGTGGCCGAGTTTGCGGCCGGGCCGGTGGGTTTTGCCGTACCAGTGGATGCGCGCCGCCGGGAAGCGCCGCCACACCGCGGCGAAGCGCTCCGCCAGGGGCTCGGCGGGCTCCTCGGCGGCGCCGAGGGTGTTCGCCATCACGGTGACCGCGGCGGTGGGGTCGGTCGCGCCCAGGGGGGCGTCCACCACGGCGCGCAGATGCTGCTCGAACTGGCTGGTGGCGCAGCCGTCCTGGGTCCAGTGCCCGGTGTTGTGCGGGCGCATCGCCAGCTCGTTGACCAGGATCCGGGGCCGGCCGTTGGCGTCGCGGGACTCGAAGAGCTCCACGGCGAGCACCCCGGTGACGCCGAGTTCGGCGGCGATCCGCTCGGCCAGCGCGCGCGCCTGGTCGGCCAGGTCCGCCGGCAGCCCGGGCGCCGGGGCGATCGCCTCCACGCAGATGCCGTCGCGCTGCACCGACTCCACCACCGGCCAGCAGGCCACCTCCCCGGAGGGGGTGCGCGCGCACATCGCGGAGAGCTCCCGGACCAGGTCCACCTTGCGCTCCGCCATCAGCGGCACCCCCTCGGTGAGCAGCCGGGAGACCAGCTCCGGCAGCTCCCCCGGGTCGGGGAACCACACCCCGTGCCCGTCGTAGCCGCCGCGGCGGGCCTTCAGGCACACCGCCCCGTGCACCGCCTCGGCGAAGGCGCGGGCGTCGGCGACGGACCCGATGGGGGCGAAGGGCGGCACCGGGGCGCCGATTTCGCGGAGCCGGCGCCGCATCACCAGCTTGTCCTGGGCGTGTACCAGGGCGTCCGGGCCGGGCTGCACGCTGTGGCCGGCGTCGATGAGCGCGCGCAGGTGCTCGGTGGGCACATGCTCATGGTCGAAGGTGACCGCGTCCGCGCCGGCGACCGCCCGGTCCAGGTCGGCGCGCTCCCGGTAGTCGCCGAGCACCACATCGGCGCAGACCTGGGCGGCGGAGGCGTCCGGGGCGCCGGCGAGCAGCCGGATGGACTGGCCGAGCTCGATGGCGGCGGTCTGCATCATCCGGGCGAGCTGGCCGTCGCCGATGACGGCGACGACCGGCCGGCCGGCGGCGTGCGCCCCGGGGTTCTCGGTGGACTGGGGGGTGTTCGCGTCGCTGGTGGTCACGGGTTCATCTTAGGGTCCGGCGGCCCGCCGGCACCGGCGGGGCCGCTACCATGGTGTCCCATGCCTGAGGTTGCCGTCGGTTTCGACCGCGAGAAGTACATCGCCCTGCAGTCCGAGCACATCCGCCGCCGCCGGGAGGCCATCGGCGGCAAGCTCTACCTGGAGATGGGCGGCAAGCTCTTCGACGACTTCCACGCCTCCCGGGTGCTGCCCGGTTTCGAGCCGGACACCAAGATCGCCATGCTGGAGCGGATCCGGGAGGAGATGGAGATCCTGGTCTGCCTCAACGCCCGGGATCTGGCCCGGCGGAAGGTGCGCGCCGATCTGGGGATCCCCTACGAGGAGGATCTGCTGCGCATCGTGGACGCCTTCCGGGAGCGCGGGTTCCTGGTGCGCCATGTGGTGCTCACCCAGTACGAGGAGGACAACTCCGCCGCGGAGGAGCTGCGCGCCCGGCTCACCCGGCTGGGGCTGACGGTCTCCCGGCACTACCGGATCGACGGCTACCCGGCGGATGCGGAGCGGATCGTGGGCGAGGGCGGCTTCGGCCGCAACGAGTACGCCGAGACCACCCGGGACGTGGTGGTGGTCACCGCGCCGGGGCCGGGCTCGGGGAAGCTGGCGACCTGCCTGTCGCAGATCTACCACGAGCATATCGCCGGCCGGGAGGCCGGCTACGCGAAGTTCGAGACCTTCCCGGTGTGGAACCTGCCCATCGACCACCCGGTGAACATGGCCTATGAGGCGGCGACCGCCGATCTCGACGACGTGAACATGATCGACCCCTTCCATCTGCAGGCCCATGGTGAGCAGGCGGTGAACTACAACCGGGACGTGGAGGTCTTCCCGCTGCTCCGGCACCTGCTGGAGCGGATCTCCGGCTCCTCGCCCTACGCCTCGCCCACGGACATGGGGGTGAACATGGCCGGGTTCGCGATCCGCGATGACGCGGTGTGCCGGGCCGCCGCGGAGCAGGAGATCATCCGCCGGCACTACAAGGCGCTGGTGGCGGAGCGCCGGCAGGAGTCCGGCAGCGAGGTCTCCGACCGGATCGCGATCCTGATGGGCAAGCTGGGGCTGACCCACCGGATGCGCCCGGTGGTGGCCCCGGCGGTGGAGCTGGCCGCGGCCACCGGGGCGCCGGCCTCGGCGATCCGGCTGGCGGACGGGTCGATCATCGTGGGCAAGACCTCCCCGCTGCTGGGCTGCTCGGCGGCGATGCTGCTCAACGCGCTGAAGCACCTGGCCGGGATCGACCCGGCGGTGGATCTGCTCGCCCCGGGCGCGATCGCCCCGATCCAGACCCTCAAGGTGGATCACCTCGGCTCGCGCAACCCGCGGCTGCACACCGACGAGGTGCTGATCGCGCTGTCCACCTCCGCGGACGGCGATGACGACGCCCGGCGGGCGCTGGCGCAGCTGGCGAATCTGCGCGGCTGCGAGGCGCACACCACCACCATCCTGGGCAGCGTGGACGAGGGGATCTTCCGCAACCTGGGCATCGAGGTCACCTCGGAGCCGGAGTTCCAGGTCAAGTCGCTGTACCGGAAGCGCTGAGCGCCCGCGGCGGGTCAGCCCCGGCCGGGGGCGAGCAGCCGGGCGACCCGGCGGGCGCCGGGGACGTCGCGCAGCGCCAGCGGCGGGCCCCAGGGATCCACCCGCAGCTCCAGGTCCGCCCCGCGGCGATCCACCGCCCGGATCGCGGCCCGGTCGATGACCACCACCCGGGGCCGCAGCCAGCCGCGGCGCAGCAGGATCCGCCGGTCGGTGACCACGGTGCGCTCCCCCAGCCAGGCCGCCACCGGGGCCGCCGCGCGCCAGGCGACCAGCCCCGCCCAGGCGACCAGCAGCCCCCGGCGCAGCCAGCCGAGATCCCCGGCGGCGATCAGCGGGCCGTCGATCACCCCGATGAGCAGCCAGATCACCCCGGTGATCAAGATCAGCTCCAGCCAGGGCAGCACCAGCCGGCCGAAGACGGGGTTGAGGTCGAGGAGCACCTCCTCGCCGGGGTCGAGCTCGTCCTGGGGGAAGGCCATCGCTTCAGCGGCCCCCGTATCCGCCGGCGCCGCGCAGGTGGGTGACGTCACCGGCGGTGAGCGCGTGCCGGGCGCCGTCGGCGCCCCGGATCTCCAGCTCCCCGTCGCCGAGCACCGCGGTGGCGGTGCCGTCGATGGCGGAGCCGTCGGGCAGGTCGGCGCGCACCCGCCGGCCGATGGTGGCGCAGGCGCCCCGGTAGTCGGCCATCAGCGCCGCGGGATCGGCGCGCCAGCGCGCCACCCGGGCGTCCAGGGCGGCGACGATGGCGGCGACCAGCGCCTCCCGGTCCACGTCGACGTGGCCGAGCAGGCGCAGCGAGGTGGCGTGCGGCACCGGCAGCTCCGCCTCCGCGAGGTCCACGTTCACCCCGATGCCGACGACCAGGGCGGGCGGTTCCAGGGAGGCGGCCTCGACGAGGATGCCGCAGATCTTGCGGCCCCCGACGAGCACGTCATTGGGCCACTTCAGCTCCGCGGCCACGCCGAGGCCGGCCAGGGCGTCGCGCACCGCCAGCCCGGCGACCAGGGGCAGCAGGCCGAGCCGGGTGAGCGGCACGCCCAGCGGCCGCAGCAGCACGCTGAGCGCGATATTCGCCCCGGGCGGGGCGACCCAGGACCGGTTCATCCGGCCCCGGCCGGCGTTCTGCTCCGCGGTGGCGACCACGGTGCCGCCGGGGGCGCCGGCGGCGGCCCGGTCCAGGGCGTCGGCGTTGGTGGAGCCGGTGGCCGCCGGGGCGTGCACCTCGCGGCCGGGCAGCCCGGCGCGCAGGGCGGCGGGGTCGAGGGGGGTGCGCGCGGTCATGGTGGCCGAGCATAGTCGCCGCCCGGACGCCGCCGGTCCCCCGCGCGGGCGCCGCCGCCCGCACCCGCCCCGGGGCCGGCCGTGAGCGGAATCACACCTGGCCCGCTTTACTCTTTCGTTACCGAACGCTATTTTTCCTGAACATGACAGTTCCCTCACGTTTATTGGCCGAGCCCGCCGGCACGCAGGCCCCCGCCCCGCCGGCGGCGCCCGCCCCGCCGACCCCGCCGGCCGCGCCGCGCTCCACCGCCGAACGGCACGCCGATCTGCTGCGCCGCCGCGCCGAGGCCGCCGCCCCGATGGGCCCGGCCGCCCATGAGCGGCTGCGCGCCGCCGGCCGGTTCACCGCCCGGGACCGCCTGGACCACCTGCTCGACGACGGCTCCTTCGTGGAGCTCGACGCCCTGGCCCGGCACCGCACCGAGGCCTTCGGGATGTCCGCCCGGCGCCCGGTCACCGACGGCATCGTCACCGGTTGGGGCACCGTCGACGGCCGCGAGGTGTGCGTGTTCAGCCAGGACGGCACCGTCTTCGGCGGCGCCCTCGGCGAGGTCTACGGGGAGAAGATGGTCAAGCTCCAGGAGCTGGCGATCGCCACCCGGCGACCCCTGATCGGCCTCTACGAGGGCGCCGGGGCCCGGATCCAGGACGGCGCGGTCAGCCTCGACTACATCGCCCGCACCTTCCGCGCCAACGTCCGCGCCTCCGGGGTGGTGCCCCAGATCTCGGTGATCTTCGGCGCCTGCGCCGGCGGCAACGCCTACTCCCCGGCGCTCACCGACTTCACCGTGATGGTGCGCGACTCCTCCCGGATGTTCGTCACCGGCCCGGACGTCATCCGCACCGTCACCGGGGAGCGGATCACCCAGGAGGAGCTCGGCGGGGCCGGGCCGCATATGCGCTCGGCGGGCACCATCCACTACACCGCCGAGGACGAGGCCGACGCCCTGGACTGGGTGCGCGATCTGCTCGACCACCTGCCGGACAACAACACCGGCCGACCCCCCGCCGGGGAGGGCTACGGGGCCTCGGCGGACCCGGCCTGGGCCGAGCCGGGGCCGGCGGATGCGGCCCTGGACTCGATCATCCCGGACTCGCCGAGCGTGCCCTACGACGTGCGCGAGGTGATCACCGCGCTCACCGACGACGCCGACCACCTGGAGATCCAGGCCGACCGGGCGGAGAACGTGGTCTGCTCCCTGGGCCGGCTCGACGGCCGCGCGGTCGGCTTCGTGGCCAACCAGCCGCTGCACTACGCCGGCTGCCTGGACATCGACGCCGCGGAGAAGGCCGCCCGGTTCATCCGCACCTGCGACGCCTTCGGCATCCCCCTGGTGCTGCTGGTGGACGTGCCCGGCTTCCTGCCCGGCGCGGACCAGGAGCACTCCGGGATCCTGCGCCGCGGGGCGAAGCTGCTCTACGCCTACGCCGAGGCCACGGTGCCGAAGATCACGGTGACCATGCGCAAGGCCTACGGCGGCGCCTACTGCGTGATGGGCTCCAAGGGCCTGGGCGCCGACGTCAACCTGGCCTGGCCCACCGCCCAGATCGCGGTGATGGGCGCCTCCGGGGCGGTGGGCTTCATCCACCGGGGGGAGATCCGCGCCGCCGCGGCGGCCGGGCAGGGCGAGGAGCTCGTCGCCCGGCTCATCGCCGAACGGGAGCGCGAGTACGAGGACCGGATGCTCAACCCCTACCTCGCCGCGGAACGCGGCCTGGTCGACGAGGTCATCCTGCCCTCGGAGACCCGCGGCCGGGTGGCCCGGCACCTGCGCCTGCTCGCCGATCGGCGCACGGCCTGGCCGGCCCGCAAACACGGCAACATCCCCCTCTAGCCGCCCCGCCCGGGAACGCCGCGGCCCCCGCCGGGACCCCGCCCGGGACCGCCGCGGCCCCGCCGGCCACCGCCGGCGGCGGCCGCGGGTGGATTCGGCGGGGGACGAAACCCCCGGAATGGGCGGGGGCTTCGGCGGCAAACGTAGAATGGACGACATGACGACTGCCGCACACACACCCGCCGGCGAGGGGCCGGACAAGCACACCACCGCGGGCAAGCTCGCGGACCTGCGCGCCCGCCTCGCCGAAACCCAGGCGCCGATGGGCCCGGCGCCGATCGAGAAGGTGCACGACAAGGGCAAGCTCACCGCCCGGGAGCGGATCGAGTTCCTGCTCGACGACGGCTCCTTCGTGGAGATCGACGCCCTGGCCCGGCACCGCTCGAAGAACTTCGGCCTCGACGCCAAGCGCCCGGTCACCGATGGCGTGGTCACCGGCTACGGCACCATCGACGGCCGCAAGGTCTGCGTGTTCAGCCAGGACGGCACCGTCTTCGGCGGCGCCCTCGGCGAGGTCTACGGGGAGAAGATCGTCAAGATCATGGATCTGGCGATCAAGACCGGCTGCCCGATCATCGGCATCAACGAGGGCGCCGGCGCCCGCATCCAGGAGGGCGTGGTCTCGCTCGGCCTGTACTCGCAGATCTTCTTCCGCAACACCCTGGCCTCCGGGGTGATCCCGCAGATCTCGCTGATCATGGGCGCCTGCGCCGGCGGGCACGTCTACTCCCCCGCGCTCACCGACTTCGTGGTGATGGTGGAGGGCACCTCGAAGATGTTCATCACCGGCCCGGACGTGATCAAGACGGTCACCGGCGAGGAGGTCACCCAGGAGGAGCTCGGCGGCGCCGGCACGCACATGTCGGTCTCCGGCACCTCGCACTACACCGCCGCCGATGACGAGGACGCGCTGAGCTTCGTGCAGGAGCTGGTCGGCTACCTGCCCTCGAACAACCGGGCCGAGGCGCCGCGCATCGAGCACGAGCCGATGGTCGGCGCCATCGCGGACAACATCACCGACACCGACCTCGAGCTGGACGCCATCATCCCGGACTCGCCGAACCAGCCCTACGACATCAAGGACGTGATCCACCGGCTGGTCGACGAGGGCGAGTTCCTGGAGATCCAGGAGGACTACGCGCAGAACGTGGTGATCGGCTTCGGCCGGGTGGAGGGCCGCTCGGTGGGCTTCGTCGCCAACCAGCCGATCCAGTTCGCCGGCTGCCTGGACATCCGCGCCTCGGAGAAGGCCGCCCGCTTCGTGCGCACCTGCGACGCCTTCAACATCCCGATCGTGATGCTGGTGGACGTGCCCGGCTTCCTGCCCGGCACCAACCAGGAGTACGACGGCATCATCCGCCGCGGCGCGAAGCTGCTCTTCGCCTACGCGGAGGCCACGGTGGGCAAGATCACCGTGATCACCCGCAAGGCCTACGGCGGCGCCTACTGCGTGATGGGCTCCAAGGACATGGGCGCGGACCTCAACCTGGCCTGGCCCACCGCCCAGATCGCGGTGATGGGCGCCTCCGGGGCGGTCGGCTTCGTCTACCGCCGGGAGATCAAGGCCGCCGCCGAGGCCGGGGAGGATCCGGCCGAGGTGCAGAAGCGCTATGAGCAGGAGTACGAGGACACCCTGGTCAACCCGTACGTCGCCGCCGAGCGCGGGTTCATCGACGCGGTGATCCCGCCCTCGGAGACCCGCGGCCAGATCATCGAGGGGCTGCGCCTGCTCGACCGCAAGGTGGTCAACGTGCCCGCCAAGAAGCACGGGAACATTCCGCTGTGACCGCCGCCGACCGCACCGAGGACACCGCCGCCGACCCGGGCCGCCCGCTGCTGCGGGTGCTCTCCGGCAACCCCGACGACGCCGAGGTCGCCGCGCTGACCGCGGTGGTCGCCGCCCTGGCGGCCTCCGCCGGCGGGGCCGCCGACACCGGCCCGCGCAATGACTGGGGCCGGCTCGACGAGGGCTTCCACCGGCCGCGCAGCTTCAGCCCGTCGAGCTTCCGCAACGTCGAGTACTACTAGCCGGATCCGCCGGGCCGCCGGCGGCCGCGCGCGGGCGCCGGCGGTTCCGGTGGGCCCGCCGCCGGCGGCCGGCGGTAGGCTCGGGGCCCATGCGCACCCCGACGCCGCCCCCGGCACCCGAGGCCCCGGCGGCCGCCGCCGGCCACCGCATGATCCTGGCCTCCAGCTCCCCCTCGCGGCGGCTGGTGCTGCGCCGGGCCGGGGTGGACCCGGAGGTGATCGCCCCCGAGGTGGACGAGGACGCGGTGCGCGACCGGCTCGGCGCCGCGGCCCCGGCGGAGGTGGTGCGCGCCCTCGCCGCGGCGAAGTCCGCGGCGGTGCGCGAGCGCCTGGACGGCACCCCGCGGGCCGGGGTGGACGTCATCATCGCCTGCGATTCGATGCTGCTGCTGGACGGGGCGCTCAGCGGCAAACCGCACACCGCCGCCGAATGCGCCCGGCGCTGGCGGGCCCAGGCGGGCCGGGCCGCGGAACTGCTCACCGGGCATGCGGTGACCGTGCTGCGCGACGGGGCGGTGCTCGGCGAGCACGCCGAGACGGTGGCCACCACGGTGCGCTTCGGCACCCCGGCGGAGTCCGACATCGCCGCCTACGCCGCCACCGGGGAGCCGCTGGGCTGCGCCGGGGCGTTCACCCTGGAGGCCCTGGGCGGCTGGTTCATCGACGGCGTGGACGGGGATCCGGCCAGCGTGCTGGGCCTGTCGCTGCCCCTGCTGCGCCGGATCCTGGCCGGCCACGGCCTCGGCGTGGCCCCCTTCTGGAACCTGACGGGCCCCTCCGGGGCCGCCGGGTAATAGGCTGTACCCGATGACGTCGACGGGCCGGATGCGCCCGACCGCGCACGAGCCCCGGAGGAGAACATGGCCGCACCGCAGGACCCCACCGCCCAGTTCCGGCAGTACGCCCACCCCGAACGGCTGGTGTCCAGCTCCTGGCTGGCCGCGCGGCTGGGCACCCCGGGGCTGCGGGTCGTCGAATCCGACGAGGACGCCCTCCTCTACGACATCGGGCACATCCCCGGGGCGGTGCGCATCGACTGGCACCGCGATCTCAACGACCAGGTGATCCGGGACTACATCGATCCGCGGGCCTTCGCGGAGCTGATGAGCTCCCGGGGCATCTCCCGGGAGGACACGGTGGTGGTCTACGGGGACAAGTCCAACTGGTGGGCCGCCTACACCCTGTGGGTGCTGGAGCTCTTCGGCCACCCCGACGTCCGGCTGCTCGACGGGGGCCGCGACGCCTGGATGACCGAGGAGCGCGACACCAGCTTCGAGGTCCCGGAGTACCCGCGCACCGACTACCCCGTGGTGGCGCGCGAGGACGCCCCGCTGCGCGCCTTCGCCGGGGACGCGCTGGCCCAGATGGGCCGCGGGGAGCTCATCGACGTGCGCTCCCCGGAGGAGTACCGCGGCGATCGCACCCATATGGTGGACTACCCGCAGGAGGGGGTGCTGCGCGGCGGGCACATCCCGGGCGCGCGCAACGTGCCCTGGAACCGGGCGGTGCACCCCAACTCGCGCTTCCGCTCCCGGGAGGAGCTCGACGCCATCTACGGCGAGCCCGCCGAGGACGCCATCGTCTACTGCCGGATCGGGGAGCGCTCCGCGCACACCTGGTTCGTGCTGCGCTACCTGCTCGGCTGGCGCGGGGTGCGCAACTACGACGGCTCCTGGGTGGAGTGGGGCAACATGATCCGGATGCCGATCGCCCGCGGCGACGCCCCCGGCGAGGCCCCGGCCGGGGCCTGAGGGCCCCCGGGCCCTCCCCCGGAACGGGCGCCGGCGAAACCGGCGAGTCCGGTCCCGGGGCGAACCTGTGCAAGAATGGTTTTGTCGGGTTTCGCGTCCGGTCGACCGCAACCGGGACACCCGCGGCCCACGGGCTAACGCCGTGCGCCGCCGGGGCCGCCGGGTACCGGACGAGGCCGCGGAACCTCCCGCATAACCCGCATGTCGCACCATCGTCCCCGGGGGAATCCGCCGCCGGGGCGCCACGAAAACAGGAGGGTTTCGTGTCCGAGCAGCACACCCAGAAGATCGAGAAGATTCTCGTCGCCAACCGCGGCGAGATCGCGGTGCGCGTGATCCGCGCCGCCCGCGACGCCGGTATCCCGTCGGTGGCCGTCTACGCCGAGCCGGACGCGAACGCGCCCTTCGTCGGCATGGCCGACGAGGCCTTCGCCCTCGGCGGGCAGACCTCCGCGGAGTCCTACCTGGTGTTCGACAAGATCCTCGACGCCGCCCGCAAGTCCGGGGCGAACGCGATCCACCCCGGCTACGGCTTCCTCTCCGAGAACGGCGACTTCGCCGAGGCGGTGGAGGCCGCCGGGCTCATCTGGGTGGGGCCCTCCGCGGAGTCGATCCGGGCCCTGGGCGACAAGGTCACCGCCCGCGCCATCGCGCTGAAGGCCGAGGCGCCGATGGCGCCGGGCACCAAGGAGCCGGTCAAGGACGCCTCCGAGGTGGTCGCCTTCGCCGAGGAGCATGGCCTGCCGATCGCGATCAAGGCCGCCTTCGGCGGCGGCGGCCGCGGCATGAAGGTCGCCCACTCCATGGACGAGGTCGCCGACCTCTTCGAGTCCGCCACCCGCGAGGCGGTCGCCGCCTTCGGCCGCGGGGAGTGCTTCGTGGAGCGCTACCTGGACAAGGCCCGGCACGTGGAGTGCCAGGTGGTGGCGGACAAGCACGGCAACGTGATCGTCGCCTCCACCCGCGACTGCTCCCTGCAGCGGCGCTTCCAGAAGCTCGTCGAGGAGGCCCCGGCGCCCTTCCTCACCGAGGAGCAGGATCGCCGGCTGCGCGAGTCCGCGAAGGCGATCTGCCGGGAGGCCGGCTACTACGGCGCCGGCACCGTGGAGTACCTGGTCGGCGCGGACGGGCTGATCTCCTTCCTCGAGGTGAACACCCGGCTGCAGGTGGAGCACCCGGTGACCGAGGAGGTCACCGGCATCGACCTGGTCCGGGAGCAGTTCCGGATCGCCGAGGGCCGGGAGCTCTCCGTCACGGAGGACCCGGAGCTGCGCGGGCACGCCTTCGAGTTCCGGATCAACGGCGAGGACGCCGGCTCGAACTTCATGCCCGGCCCGGGCACCATCACCGCCTACGCCGAGCCCGCCGGCCCGGGGGTGCGGATGGACTCCGGGGTGCGCGCCGGCGACGTCATCGGCGGCCAGTTCGACTCCATGCTCGCCAAGCTCATCGTCTGGGGCGAGGACCGCGAGGAGGCGCTGCGCCGCTCCGCCCGGGCCCTCGACGAGTACGTGGTGGAGGGCCTGGCCACGGTGATCCCCTTCCACCGGCACATCGTGGAGAACCCGGCCTTCGTCGGCGACGGGGAGTCCTTCGAGGTCTACACCAAGTGGATCGAGGAGGAGTGGGACAACCCGATCCCGCCCTACGCGGGCGACGCCGAGGTCGACGGGGAGGAGGCGGAGCCGGCGAAGAAGGTGATCGTGGAAATCGACGGCCGCCGGGTGGAGATCGCCCTGCCCGCGGATCTGGCGCTCGGCGGCGGCGCCGGCGGGGCCCGGAAGAAGGCGAAGAAGCGCCGCTCCGGGGGCTCGAAGAAGGCCGCCAGCGGCGATGCCGTGGTCGCCCCGATGCAGGGCACCGTGATCAAGGTGCCCGTGGAGGAGGGCGCCGAGGTCGCCGAGGGCGACACCGTGGTGGTGCTCGAGGCGATGAAGATGGAGAACCCGGTCAAGGCGCACAAGGCCGGCACCGTCACCGGGCTGGCCGCCGAGGCCGGCGCCGGGGTGGGCAAGGGCGATGTGCTGATGGAGATCAAGTAGCGCCCGCCCGCGGCCGGCGGACCCCGCGGCCCCGCCCGCCCGCGCACCGCGCGCGGCGGGCGGGGCCGCCGCCGTTGCCGGTATCCTGGGCGCATGCACCCGGACCCGAGCCCGCCCCGCGCCGACGACGCCATGCGCATCGGCGACGCGGATCGATCCCGCATGCTGGAGCTGCTGCAGGAGCATCTCGCCGCCGGCCGGCTGAGCCTCGCCGAGTTCGAGGAGCGCTCCGCGGAGGCGATCCGCGCCCGCACCCGCCGGGAGGGCCGCGCCCTGTTCGCGGATCTGCCCGCCGAGGCCCCCGGCCCCGCCGATGCCGCGGCGGCCTGGCCCCGGCCGGCGCCGCCCGCCCCGCGGGGCCCGGCGCGGCCCCCGGCGCCGCGCACCGTCGCCGAGATCGTGCCGCCCGGGGGGCCGGGCTCGCGGCGCCATGAGCGCACCGCGCTGATGGCCCTGGCCGGGGTGGCCTGGCTGGCGCTGGCCGATCTGCCGCTCATCGGCGATGCGATGTGGCTCCTGCCCGCGATCACCGCGATCCTGCTCTACGTGGCCAAGGTGGGCCCCCCGCAGTGGTACCTCACCGAGGAGCAGAAGCGGGCCCTGGACCAGCTGGAGAAGAACCCCCCGGCCGACTGACGGCCGACCGCACCCCGGAGGACACCGCCATGGAACCCATCGAACTCAACGCCGGCCGCTTCCACCTGCGGCCGCTGCGCCACGACGACCGCGTCGACGACATCCCCGCGCTGTCCCGGGCGCACGGCCGCGGGGTCTACCCCGAGTACTTCGCCGACGCCGCCGCGGACTGGGCCGCCGACCGGGCCTACCGCTGGGCGGTGGCCGAGGGCACCCGGGTGGAGCTGCTCGCCGAACTCACCGTCACCCCGGTGGGCGAGGACCAGGCCGAGATCGCGGTGCGCGCCGCCGGCGACCCGGCCCGGGTGATCGAGGTCGACGACCCGGCGCTGCCGGAGGTCACCGTCGCCGACGCCTGCGCCGCGGCGAAGGAGGCCGCCACCGGCTGGGTGGAGGGGGGCCTGGGCCGGGCGGCGGTCGCCCCGCGGCCCTACCCGGCGCACCCGGGCGATCCCCGCCCGGTGGACCGGGGGTAGCCCCGGGCCGCCCCGCCGCGGGCGCTCCGGCGCCGTCCGCCCCGCGGCGGGGCCGCCGCCCCCTAGACTCGGACGGGTGAAGATCCCGGGCCAGTTCACCTCCCAGTTCGAGACCCAGGCGCGCGCCCTGTTCAACCGGGGCGCGGGCTCGGTGGTCGCCGCCGTCGACCAGGGCACCACCTCCACCCGCTGCATCCTCTTCGACCGCGAGGGGGAGCGGGTCGGGATGAGCCAGCTGGAGCACCGCCAGATCATGCCCCGGCCCGGCTGGGTGGAGCACGACCCCCGGGAGCTGTGGGCGAACACCCGCCGGGTGCTCGCCGACGTCACCGCGGAATCGGAGTACGCCGCCAGCGACATCGCCGCCCTGGGCATCACCAACCAGCGGGAGACCACCATCGTGTGGGACCGGGAGACCGGGGAGCCGGTGTACAACGCCATCGTCTGGCAGGACACCCGCACCACCGGGATCTGCGAGCGGCTGGCCGCCGAAATCGGCGAGGAGCGGATCAACCGGGTGACCGGGCTGCCCATCTCCACCTACTTCTCCGGGCCCAAGATCGCCTGGATCCTGGACCACGTCGAGGGCGCCCGGGAGCGCGCCGAGGCCGGGGAGCTGCTCTTCGGCACCGTGGACACCTGGCTGACCTGGAACCTCACCCGCCGCGACGGCAAGGCGCTGCACGTCACCGACGTCACCAACGCCTCCCGCACCATGCTGATGAACCTGGAGACCCTGGAATGGGACCGGGAGCTGTGCGCGGCGATGGGGGTGCCGCCGGCGATGCTGCCGGCCATCGCCAGCTCCTCCCAGTACCTGGGCAAGGTGCGCTGGGCCGGGCCGGTGGCCGGGGTGCCGTTGGCCGGGATCCTCGGCGACCAGCAGGCGGCGACCTTCGGCCAGGCCTGCCTGGAGCCCGGGGAGGCGAAGAACACCTACGGCACCGGCAACTTCCTGCTGCTCAACACCGGCACCGTGCCGCAGCGCTCGGATCACGGCCTGATCACCACCGTCGCCTACCGGATCGGCGAGGAGCTGCCGGTCTACGCCCTGGAGGGATCCATCGCGGTGACCGGCTCCCTGGTGCAGTGGCTGCGCGACAACCTGGGCCTCATCCCGGACGCGCCCTCGGTGGAGGCGCTGGCGCGCACCGTGGACGACAACGGCGGCTGCTACATCGTGCCCGCCTTCTCCGGGCTGCTCGCCCCGCGCTGGCGGCCCGACGCCCGCGGGGTGATCGTGGGCCTGACCCGCTACATCACCAAGGGCCACATCGCCCGGGCCGCCCTGGAGGCCACCGCCTACCAGACCCGGGAGGTCGTCGAGGCGATGGACGCCGACTCCGGGGTGAGCCTGACCAGCCTGCGCGTCGACGGCGGGATGACCGGCAACGACCTGCTCATGCAGTTCCAGGCGGACATCCTCGGCGTCAGCGTCACCCGGCCCACGATCACCGAGACCACCGCGCTCGGCGCCGCCTACGCCGCGGGCCTGGCGGTGGGGTTCTGGGAGTCCACCGACGAGATCCGGGAGATGTGGCGGGAGGACCGCACCTTCGCCCCGAGCATGTCCGCCGAGCAGCGCGACCGGCTCTACGCCCGCTGGGATGATGCGGTGCAGCGCACCCTCGGCTGGGAGCGCTGACCCCTCCCGCGCTACCATCGCCCCATGAGCCCCGGACCACCGGCGACGCTGCGCCGCTCCCGCACCGACCGGATGCTCGCCGGGGTGCTCGCCGGGATCGGCCAATGGCTGGGCATCCCGCCGAACCGGGTGCGCCTGGCCTTCCTGATCTCCCTGCTGCTGCCCGGCCCGCAGGCGGCGCTCTACCTCATCGGCTGGCTGCTCATCCCCGACGGTGAACCGCCCCGGGACTGACCGCCCCCGCCCGGCGCACCGGCTCAGCCGGCCCCGCGCAGCAGGTAGATGTCCATGATCCAGCCGTGGCCGGCGCGCAGCCGCGCCTTCTCCGCCGCGATCTCCTCCCCCACCTCCCCGACCCGGCCGCGGCGCAGGATCTCCAGCCCGGTGCCCAGGTAGGCGCCCCAGAGGATCTCCTCGGCCGGATCGGCGTGCTCCAGCCAGGCGGCGCCGCCGTCGAGCATCACCACCGCGTCCATGCCCGCCGGGCGCTCCCCCAGCCGGCGGCCGGTGGTGGTCAGCACCGGCCGGCCCACCCGGTTCAGGGTCACCCCGTGGGCGGCGGTGAGCGCCTGCACCGCGGTGATCCCCGGGATCACCCGGGTGCCGAAGTCCACCCCGAGGGCCCGGATCCGCTCCAGGATGCGCAGCGTGGAGTCGTAGAGCGAGGGATCCCCCCACACCAGGAACGCGCCCCGGCCGCCGTCCGGCAGCGCGGCCCGGATCGCCTCGGCGAGCACCCGGGCCCGGCGGTCGTGCCAGTCCTCGACGGTGGCCCGGTAGTCCCTCGGATCCCGGTCCCGCGGCGGGTCCGGCACGGTGACCAGGCGCGCGCCCGGGGCGTGGGCGTCCAGGATGGCCCGCCGGGCGGCGAGCAGATCCGCCTTCACGGCGCCCTTGTCCATGGCGAAGACCGCGTCGACCTCGCCGAGGGCGGCGACCGCCTCCAGGGTCAGGTGCGCGGGGCTGCCCGCGCCGATGCCGATGACGTCGATGGTGAGGTTCATGGGGCGGTCCTTCCGGGGGCCAGGGGTGCCGGGGGCCAATCTACCGGCCCCGCCCGGCCGGGCCCGGACAGCGGCCCGGGACGATCCGGGCGCCTCGTGCCGGGGTGGCCGGGTGCGCTACCCTGGTGCGCGGTGATGACGCGGGCGCCGCCCGCGCCCGCCCCAGTAGCTCAGGGGATAGAGCACGGCTCTCCTAAAGCCGGTGTCGCAGGTTCGAATCCTGCCTGGGGCACGACCCGACCGCCCCCGCTGACCGGCAGCAATGCAGGACAGCGAGGGTTTGATTTGTTCACCACCGGGGTGCCCCGAGGCCATGTCGGGGCCTGCTCCCGCGAAACGCCGAGCCAAAAGTGAGCCAAAAATCGCGGCGCCGGATCGCCCCCGGCACACCACCCGGACCCCGGGGCGCGGGGCCGGCGGGAGACGGGGGAATCGAACCCACCATCAGCTCACGGCCCCCTACCGGGCCGGACGCCTCCCATGGAAAAACCCGGCATGACCACGGGTCATGCCGGGTTTGCCCGAGACGGTGTTCCGCCTACTTATCCCGCATGGCGTTGAAACGGGACATCGCCATCTCCATGAGAACGCCGTTAGCGCCCTGCGGATACAGGCGATTGGCGAGATCCAGCAGTTCATCGTCAATCATTATCCCGAGGCGCGACGCCTCTTCGATAACAGACACTGCGGCATTACCGGGATGCCCGCATTCCGCCGCGCTTGATACACTCTCCTCTTCCGCCAGGTCGGGATGGTCCTGGCGAATCCGATCCCAGAGCTGCCACTCGAGCTCGTCATAATCGTCCATGATTCGTCCACCTACTCCACCGGCCGGAACCTCGACCGTTTCCGCCTCGTGCGGGCCGCCGATCGGCTGACCCCATTCCCATCGGCGTCGGCGACGCCTTCGCCGATCCGGTTCCGCCGGGCGGTTCCCGGTCGGGGCCTGGACGTTAGCACCCGGCGCATCGCCGATCCCCCGAGCACACCGGGATAGGGGGACGCGGCCACCCCCGGGCCATGTCGACCCCATCGGCGCCCTCCCCCGCCCCAGGGGACGTCGGCGCCGGCGGGACCATGCCCACTGGAGCGCCGTCGACCGGCCCCGGAGGACGGCGGCACAGGAGAGCCCCGGGGCATCCGGCGGGCGGCGCGCGATCCTGCCGCCGGCGGCGGTGGGAGGCCCATCGTTTTCCCCATCCGAACAGGATGGCGATTGTCGCAGGTGAGCGGGGGCTGCCGCGTCCGGTCGCCGGATACCTTCGGCCATGCAATCCAGTTCCCGAGAGAAACGAGGGCAATCATGAGCACCCCGCTCCCCGAACCCAGGAAGACCGGCCTGAAGGAGAAGTGGTCCGCGTTGAGCCGCGGCAAGAAGATCGGCGTCGTCCTTGCCGTCCTCTTCGTCATCGGCCTCATCGGCTCGATCCTCTCCCCCGCCGACCCCGAGGAGACCACCACCGCCTCGCAGGGGGCCACCACGACCGTGGTGGAGACCGTCTCCGCGGAGCCCACCGCCGAGGAAGCGGCCCCGGATCCCACCACCGCGGAGGGGGCGGCCGAGGAGGACCCCGGCGAGGAGGTGCCGGTGGAGTACCGCAATGCGCTGCGCAGCGCCGAGAGGTACCTGTCCACCATGCCCTTCTCCAAACGGGGCCTGTACGACCAGCTGACCAGCGAGTACGGGTCGGGCTTCGAACCCGACGCCGCCCAGTACGCGGTCGATAACGTCGAGGTGGACTGGAATGAGCAGGCGCTGAAGTCCGCGAGGACCTACCAGGACACCATGGCGATGTCGAAGTCGGCCATCTACGACCAGCTGGTCTCCGAGGCCGGTGAGCAGTACACCCCGGAGCAGGCCCAGTACGCGGTCGACAACCTGCCCGACTAGGGCGGCCGCCGCCGGGCCGGCCACGGCGCACCCCGCGCCGGGGCCGGCCCGGTTGCCGGGTGGGGGCACCCGGTCAGCGGGGGCGGGGTGGAGGGGCTACAGGCCCAGGGCCTCGGCGACGGCGTCGCGGATCTCCGGGGGCAGCGCGTCGAGCATCGCCTGCGGGTCCTCCCAGACCGGGTAGACGTACACCGAATCCACCACGCCGATAAGACGCACCCACTTGCCGTCGTAGCGCTGCTGGTAGCAGACGGGATCCTTTCCACCCTTCCCTCCCAGCAAGGAGAAGCAGGTCGCCTCCTGCCCGTAGGGCGAGATGATGAAGCTCTCTGCGGGCTGCTCCACCGGGCTCAACGCCTTGGACTTCCCGGGATCGTCGACGGTGTCGAGCGCCCCGGCAGCCCCGGGCGCGGCGATCAGCAGCCCCGCGACGGTGGCCGCGGCGGCGATGGTGCGGGTGACGGCGTGCATGGTGCGCTCCTGTAGGGATGTCGTGCGGTCGTCCCCAATTGTCACACCAGTCACACCGCTGCGCAGGTCCCGGCACCCCCGTGCACCCCGCCACGCAGGCCGGCCGAAAAGAGGACGGGGCCGGCGTCCCCGTGGCGGCGGCTACAGCCCCAGGGCCTCGGCGACGTCGTCGCGGATCTCCGGGGGCAGCGCGTCGAGCATCGCCCGCGGGTCCTCCCAGACGGGGTAGACGTGCACCGAATCCACCACGTGGAACAGATTCACCCATTTGCCGTCGTAGCGCTGCTGGAAGCAGGCGGGCCCCATCCCGCCCTTCCCCCCGAGCACGGAGAAGCAGGTCGCCTCCTGCCCGTAGGGCGAGATGATGATGCTGTCCTCGGGCTGCTCTATCGGGCTGTACACCCTTGAGTCCCCGGGCTTGTCGTAGACCTCAAGCGCCCCGGCGGCCCCGGGTGCGGCGAGGAGCAGGCCCGCGGCGGCGGCCCCGGCGGCGATGGTGCGGGCGATGGCGTGCATGGTGCACCCTCCTGAAGGATCCGTCACTGACGCCCCAATCGTCCCATCCGCCGCAGGTGGATGCCATCGCACCGCATCCGCCCACCCCCGGCGCACGGTGTTCCGAGGCTCGCCCGGCGCGGTGCCGCGAAGATGATTAATGTTGATCGTTGAAAGGGTGCGCCCCCGTCGTGAGGCGCGCCGGCCGCCGGAACGGGCCGCTCATGGAGGAGATCCCCCGCCAACGGGACGATCGGGCCGCCCGCTCCCCCATGGGAAAGGAAATCGTCATGGCCAAGTCCACCAAACCCGCCTTCACGGACGTCTCGGGGATGCAGGTGTTCGCCAAGCTGGTCGAGATCGACGGGAACCTGCGGCTGAAGCTGCTCGACGAGAACAGCCACCAGATCATGCTGCTGAACTTCTACGACGCCCGGCAGCTGGCCGCCGCCTGCGAGACCTTCCTCAACCAGCGCTACGGGCGCAACTTCGCCGAGATCGACGGGCACATGTCCGCCGCGGACCGGGTGGAGATCTTCGACGAGGAGCTCCAGGAGGTCGAGGCGAAGCTGCAGGCCCAGGCCGAGGAGGAGAAGGCCCGCCGCGCCGCGGAGGGCAGGTAGCCGAGCACGCCGGCCCCGGGGCGCCCGCCCCGGGGCCCCGTCCGCCGCGCCCCACCGGACGCGACCGACCGAGAGGACGCGGTGTTCACGCACACCTACGCCCGGGAACTCGCCGCCGACGCCGGCCGCGCCCGCACCGCGCTGCTGGCCGCCCTCCCCGGGCTGGACGGCTGCACCATCGTCGACGAGGGCGAGCCCATCGTGGTGCGCCGCGCCGGCGGGGAGCGGGGCCGCCGGTTCGCGCTCACCGCACGGCTCACCCCGGACGCGGGCGTGCTGCGGATGGCCATCCACGGCGGCGGGGAATCCCATGGCGAGTTCGCCGCGGAGATCGCCGCCGCGCTGCCGGAGGGGATCCTCGCCGATCAGGGCCTACCCGCGGCGCTGGCCGCCATGGCCCGCCCGGAGCTGGTGCTCGGCGGTTTCGAGCTGCGCCATCTGGCCAATGAGCTCATCCCCGGGGAACGGGTGCTCCTGATGGCCTCCTGCCATGTGCGCCGGAACCTCTCCCTGGCGGTGCTCACCGACCGGCGGCTGCTGGTGAAGGACCGCAAACTGCTGCGCTCCGGCACCCGGGAGGTCGTCCTGGCGAAGATCACCTCCCTGACCACGCTGACCAGGATCTCCGGGGACATGGTGGCGGTGACCGCGCCGAACGTCACCCTGCGGATGAAGGGGATGCATCCGGGCCGGGGCAAGACCTTCGCGGATCTGCTGCGCACCCGGATCGACGCCGCCGCGGCGCCGGCGGCGGAGGCCGGGGCGCCGGCCGGCGCCGGGGAGGTGCGCGCCCTGGCCGCGCTGCGGGAGCGCGGCCTGCTCACCGATGCCGAGTTCACCGTGGCCAAGCACCGGGCGCTGGGCCTGGGCGGGACCGGCTGAGCGGCGGCGGGGCCGGGCCCCGCGGCGCGGGGCGGGCCGCTACTGCTTCTTGCGGTTGTAGAAGGGCATCGGGGCGACGGTGGCCGCGCGCGGTTCGCCGTCCACGGCGACGCTCAGCTCGGTGCCAGCCAGGGCGCAGCGCTTGTCCACGTAGCCCATCGCGATCACCCGGTGCAGGGTGGGCGACACCGCCGCGGAGGTGACCTCCCCGACCTCGGCGCCCTCGCCGTCGGCCAGGGCGGCGCCGTCGGCGGGCGCCGCCGCGCCGACGATCTCCAGGCCCACCAGGATCCGCACCGGCTCCGGCTGGTTGACCAGGGCATTGCGCCCGATGAACCGGCCCTTGGCGGGGCTGATCAGGCTGGCGAACCCGGCCTCCAGGGGGGTGCGGGAGCGGGTGAGCTCCTTGCCGTAGAGCGGCATCCCCGCCTCCAGGCGCAGCGTGTCCCGGCAGTCCAGGCCGCAGGGCAGCACACCCAGGGACTCGCCGCGGGCGAGCAGCGCCCGCCACACCTCGACGCTGCGGTCCATGGGCGCGAAGATCTCGAAGCCGTCCTCGCCGGTGTAGCCGGTGCGGGCGATGATGGACTCCACCCCGGCGATCTCCAGGGAGGTGCAGGAGTAGTAGCGCAGATCCCGGATGGTGCGCTCGGCCTCGTCCGGGGCGACCCGGATGAGCAGCTCCTCGGCGCGGGGACCCTGCACCGCGATGAGCGCGGTGTCCACGGAGCGGTCGTCGAGCCGCACATCGTAGCCGCCGACCCGCTCCTCCAGGGTGCGCAGCACGTCATCGCAGTTGCCGGCGTTCTGCACCAGCATGAACTCGTCCACGCCGAGCCGGTAGGCGATGAGGTCGTCGATGATGCCGCCGTCCTCCTGCACGATCATGGTGTACTTCGCCTTGCCCAGCGCGATCGGCTTCATCGCGGAGATGAGGCTGTGCGCCAGGAAGGAGGGTGCGTCCGGGCCGGAGACCCGGATCTCGCCCATCTGGGAGAGGTCGAACACGCCGACGGCCTCGCGCACGGCGCGGTGCTCGTCGAGCTCGGAGCGGTAGCGCAGCGGCACCTCCCAGCCGCCGATGACGTCCATGTCGGCGCCGAGGGCGAGATGCTCCCCGTGCAGGGCGCTGCGGCGGATGGTGGAACCGGTGTCGGTCATGGGTGGCGGGCCTCCAGGGTCTTCTCGGGCTGGGCTGGGGTGAATCGACTCCATCCTATCGGCCGGTGAACGGCCGCGCCCCCGGCGGCCGCGGTGGGCGGCGCCGGGGGCGGGCGGAGGGGGCGGATCCCCGTCGGCTAATGGTCGACGGCGGCCTCGGTGCCCACCCCGGTGAGGGAGCGGACCTCCATCTCCGCGGCGAGATCCTCCTTGTGGTCGGGCTTGCCGACCAGGGTGCCGACGATCCCGGCGAGGAAGGCCAGCGGGATGGCGACCAGGCCCGGGGAGGTCAGCGGGAACCAGGAGAAGTCCACGTTGGGCAGCATCGCGGTCGGCACCCCGGACACCGCCGGGGAGAAGGCGATGAGCACCAGGGACAGGATGACGCCGGTGTACATGGAGGCCACCGCGCCGGAGGTGTTGAAGCGGCGCCAGAACAGCGACATCAGGATGGTGGGCACGTTCGCCGCGGCGGCGATGGCGAAGGCCAGCGACACCAGGAAGGCGACGTTCTGCTTCATCGCCAGGATGCCCAGCACGATGGCGGCGATGCCCAGCACCACGACGGTGATCCGGGACACCCGCACCTGCTCGGCCTCGGTGGCCTGCCCGTTGCGGATGACCGCCTGGTACAGGTCCTGGCCGACGGAGGCGGAGGCGGTGATCGCCAGGCCGGCGACCACGGCGAGCACGGTGGCGAAGGCCACCGCGGAGACCACGGCCATGAAGATGGAGCCGCCGAGCTCGTAGGCCAGCAGCGGGGCCGCGGAGTTCGCGCCGCCCGGGGCGGCCAGGATCCGGTCCGGGCCGACCAGCGCCGCGGCACCGTAGCCGAGGAACAGGGTGAGCAGGTAGAACCCGCCGATGAGCACGATCGCCCAGGTGACGGACTTGCGCGCCTCCTTGGCGGTGGGCACCGTGTAGAAGCGCATGAGCACATGCGGCAGACCGGCGACGCCGAGCACCAGGGACAGGCCCAGGGAGACGAAGTCGAGCTTGTGGGTGAAGTCCCCGCCGTACTTCAGGCCGGGCTCCAGGATGGCGCGGGCCTCGTAGCCCTTCTCCGCGGCGGTGGCGGACTTGCCGTGCATGTCCACCGCGTTCTGCAGCAGCGTGGAGAAGTTGCCCTTGACGCCCCAGAGGATGATCACGGTCATGATGATCACCGCGGCGACGAGCAGCACGGCCTTGATCATCTGCACGTAGGTGGTGCCCTTCATGCCGCCGATGAGCACGTAGGCGATCATGATGAGGCCGACGATGGCGACGATCACGGACTGCCACACCGGCTCGTCGATGTTGAGCAGCACGGCGACCAGGGAGCCGGCGCCGGCCATCTGCGCGACCAGGTAGAACAGGGTCACGAAGAGGGTGGAGATGGCGGCGGCGGTGCGCACCGGCTTCTGCCGGAGCCGGAAGGACAGCACATCGGCCATGGTGAACTTGCCGACGTTGCGCAGCGGTTCGGCGACCAGCAGCAGGGCCACCAGCCAGGCGACGAAGAAGCCGACCGAGTAGAGGAAGCCGTCGTAGCCGTTGAGCGCGATGGCGCCCACGATGCCCAGGAAGGACGCCGCGGAGAGGTAGTCGCCGGCGATGGCCAGGCCGTTCTGGGTGCCGGAGAACTGGGCGCCGCCGGTGTAGAAGTCGGAGGCGCCCTTGTTGCCGCCCTTGCCGACCCGGGTCACCACGGTCATGGTGGCGACGATGAAGACGACGAAGACGCCGATGTTGAGCAGCGGGTTGCCGGCCTGGGCCGGGTCATTCTCCGCGAGGAGCATGAGGTTGTTCATGGGCTACTTGCCCTCCTTCATCTTCTGCGCGATCTGGCCGGTCTCCATGGCCTCGCGGATGACGGTCTGCTTCTCCGTGAGGTTCTTGTTGCCGAAGGAGATGTACCAGGCGGTGATCGCGAAGGTCGTCACGAACTGCAGGAACCCGAGCAGGAAGCCGAGGTTGACGTTGCGGAACAGCTCGATGGTCATGATGTCCGGGGCGAAGATCGCGACCAGGATGTAGGCGAGGTACCAGACCAGGCCGGCGACGGTCAGCGGGATGGCGAAGCCGCGGAAGGTGGACCGGAGGTGCTGGAACTCCTCCGTGCCCTGCACGTAGCGGTATTCCTCCGCCGTGGGTGTGTGCCGGCTAGCCGGCGCGGGATGTGCGCTCACTGTGAACCTTTCCGGTCGTGGGTGGCGGGCTCGTGATGCTGGTGCTCCCGCCGGGTGGCCCCTCCCCCGCGCCGGGGCCCCGGACCTGCCGGGGACGGCGTACGCGGCGGAGACACCGGGTTACGTGTGGCGACAAAGTTACCTGGGGCACACCAATCCGGGAAGCGGATCCACGCCACAGCCCGGCCCCGGCGGGCGTTTTCCGGGTGGAAACGGTCTCCACCTGCGGGTTCCGCCCCACTAACGGGGTTACCCCCGCGACCACCCCCAAACGTTAATCCCCATTCACGGCATGGCCGGCGCCTCGCGGCCGGAGGGGCCCGCCGGCCCGGCGCCGGCCCACCCGCCAGACCAGCTCCACCGCCGCCGCCGCGGGCAGCGCGAAGGCCGCCGCCCGCGCCCACTGGCCCGGTTCCAGGGCGGCGATCCGCAGCACCCGGGCGAGGGCCGGCACGGTGAAGATCGCCGCGTAGCCGGCGGCGCAGCCGGCCAGCAGCGCCACCTTCCACCAGCGGTAGGGCCGGGCCACCACGGCGAGCACCCAGGAGGCCACGATGACGAGCACCGCCAGGGTGCCGGTGGCCGCCCGCGCCCACTGCCCCGCCGGGGCCCCGTCGGGGGGCAGCACGGTGAGCCAGTGCCCGAACACCGCGGCGGCGGCGATCGCCCCGGCCGGGGCGGCCAGCCGGAGCACCCGGCGGGCGAACCCGGGCCGGGCCCGCTCCTGGGCCGGGGCCAGGGCCAGCACGAAGGCGGGCACCCCGATGGTGAACCAGCCGATCACGGTGACGTGGATCGGCTCGAAGGGGTAGCGCACCCCGGCGATGCCGACCAGCAGGGCCAGCAGCACCGAGTAGATGGTCTTGGTGAGGAAGAGGTTCGCCACCCGCTCGATGGCCGCGATCACCCGCCGGCCCTCGGCGACCACCGGGGGCAGCGCCGCGAAGCGGTCGTCGAGCAGCACCAGCTGCGCCACCGAGCGCGTCGCCGCCGCCCCGGAACCCATCGCCACCCCGATCGCGGCGTCCTTGAGGGCGAGCACGTCGTTGACCCCGTCGCCGGTCATCGCCACGGTCTCCCCGGAGGCGGTGAGCGCGTTGACCATCTCCCGCTTGCGCTCCGGGCTGACCCGGCCGAAGACGCCGTTGGCCCGCACCGCCTCGGCGAAGGCCCGCGGATCGGCGGGCAGCCGGCGGGCGTCGACGGGGTGGTCGGCCCCGGGCAGGCCGAGCTCCGCGGCGACCGCGCCCACCCCGGCGGCGTCATCGCCGGAGAGCACCTTCACCGCCACGTCCTCGGCGGCGAAGTAGTCCAGGGTGGCCCGGGCGTCGGCCCGGATGGTCTGCTCCAGCACCACCAGCGCCACCGGCGCCAGCCCCGCCGGCGGGGCGCCGGCGGCGGTCGGCTCCCCGGCCGCCCGGGCGAGCATCAGCACCCGGCGGCCGCCGGCGGCGATCGCCCCCGCCGCGGCGGCGGCCGCGGCCAGGGCGGGCCCCGGCCCGGCGGCCGGGTCGGCGAGCACGTCCGGGGCGCCGAGCACCCAGGTGCCCCGGTCGCCGAACCGCGCCGCGGACCATTTCCGCGCCGAGGAGAAGGGGACCTCCGCGGTCGCCGCCCAACCCGGGTCGGCCACCCCCCGGGAGTCCAGGCCCTCCCGGATCGCGGTCGCGGTGGCGTTGGGCCGCTCCTCCACCTGGCACAGCGCCGCCAGGGCCGGCCAGGCCGGGTGCCCGGGGGCCGCCTCCGGCGCGCCCGCGTCGGCCGGGTCCGCGGCGGCGTCGAGCACCCGGCCCAGGCGCATCCGGTTCTCGGTGAGGGTGCCGGTCTTGTCCGCGCAGACCACGCTCACCCGGGCCAGGCCCTCGATCGCGGGCAGCTCGTTGACCAGCACCCGGCGCTTGCCCAGGCGCACCACCCCGGCGGCGAAGGCGATGGAGGTCATCAGCACCAGGCCCTCGGGCACCATCGGCACCAGGGAGGCGACCATCGCCAGCACCGCCTCCCGCCAGCCGCCGACGGCGTCCTCGGCCCGGGTGAGCTGGGTCCAGATGGACAGCGCCGCGGCCGGCACCAGCAGCCAGGTGATCACCCGCAGGATCTGGTCGATGCCGGCCATCAGCTCCGAGTCCACCAGGGTGAACCGGCGGGCCTGGGCGGTGATCTGGGCGGCGTAGGCCTCCGCGCCGACCCGGGTGGCCCGGTACACCGCGGACCCGGAGACCACATGCGAACCGGAGAGCACCTCCTCCCCGGCGACCTTGGCCACCGGCTCGGCCTCCCCGGTGAGCATCGACTCGTCGACCTCCAGGCCGCGGGCGGCGATGAGCTCCCCGTCGACCACCACCTGCTCCCCGGCGGCCAGGGCCACCAGATCGTCGACCACCACCTGCTCCCGGTCCAGCTCCGCCGGGGCGGCGTCGCCGCGGATCACCCGGGGCCGGGCCCGGCCGACGATGGACAGCCGCTCCAGGGTGCGCTTGGCGCGCAGCTCCTGGATCACGCCCACCGCGGAGTTGGCGATGATGAGCAGCCCGAAGGCGCCGTTGATGAGCGACCCGGTGGCCAGCACCAGCGCCAGCAGCACCGCGAGGATGGCGTTGACCCGGGTGAGCACGTTGGCCCGCAGGATCTGGGCCACGGTGCGCCCGGTGGCCCCGGGCAGTTCGTTGACCCGGCCCTCGGCGACCCGCCGGGCCACCTCCGCCGGGCCCAGGCCCACCGGCCGCGCCACCGGCCCCGCCGGCCCCGCCGGCCCGCCGGACTCGGCCGGCGTGGGGTCGGGGCGGGGGCCGTCCACGGCGCTAGACGCCCCGGAACACCGGGGCCCGGCGTTCGGCGCGGGCGGCGGCAGCCTCGGCGGCGTCCGCGGAGGCCCACACCGCCCGGTAGAGCTCCCGTTCGGCCGCGGTGGGCTCGCGGTGGGTCTCGTCGTCGTTGAGCACCATCTTGTGGTAGCGCAGGCTCATCGGGGCGTAGCCGGCGATTTCCGCGGCGAGCTCGTCGACCCGCGCCGAATCCCCCTCGTAGGAGGCGAAGCCGCAGGCCACCGCCCCGGCGACGTCCATCCTGGCCGCGCCCAGCAGCAGGGTGCGCGCCCGCGCCCCGCCGAGCAGCACCCGGGCCCGGCGGATGGTCCACGGGTCCACCGCGATGCCCAGCTTCACCGGCGGCACCTGGAACCAGGCGCCCTCCCCGACCACCCGCAGATCCGCGGCCATGGCCAGCTGCATCCCGGCGCCCACCGCCGGGCCCTGGATGTCCGCGATGATGATGAGCGGGCAGTCCTGCATGGTGGTGAGCATCCGGCGCAGCTGCTCGTGGAAGGCGCCCTGGGAGTGCGAGCCGTCCAGGTCCGCCCCGGCGCAGAAGGCCCGGCCCGCCCCGCGCACGATGATCACCCTGGCGCCGGCCCGGGCCGCGGCGGCGTCCACGCCGTCGGCGATGGCCGCGCACACCGCGGCGGACAGCGCATTGCGCCGATGGTCCCGGTCGATGGTGATCTCGGTGATCGCGCCGTCGTGGACGACGCGCACCTCGGCGGGGACGGGGCCCTCGGGGCCGGCCTGGGCGTTCGACATGTGGCCCAGGTTACTCGCCGAAGGTGCGCGGATCCCCGCCGATCCGGCGATCCGGCCCGGCGAGCCCGGCCAGCGCCGCCATCGCCGCCTCGTCGAGGGTGAAGTCGAGCGCGCCGAGGTTCTCCGCCATCCGATCCGGGTTGGCGGACTTGGGGATGGCGACCAGGCCGCGCTGCAGGTGCCAGCGCAGCACCACCTGGGCGGGGGTGCGGCCCAGCTCCGCGGCGAGCCCGGCGACCCGGGGATCGCCGAAGTCGGCGCCGCGGCCCAGCGGGGCCCAGGATTCGGTGACGATGCCGCGGCGGGCGTGCTCGGCGACGAGGGCGTCCTGGGGCCAGCCGGGGTGCAGCTCCACCTGGTTGACCGCCGGGGCCTCGGGCAGGTCGTCGAGGACCTCGGGGTAGAAGTTCGCCACCCCGGCGGAGCGGGTCAGCCCCTCCTCGCGCAGCGCCAGGATCGTCTCGTAGGTCTCCACGTAGCGCCCGGCGGCCGGCACCGGCCAGTGCACCAGCAGCAGGTCCACGTAGTCGAGGCCCAGCCGGTCCAGGCTGGCCGCGGCGGCGGCGCGGGTGCGCGCCGCGCCCTGGTCGTCGTTCCACACCTTGGTGGTGAGGAAGAGCTCGGTGCGGTCGACCTCCCCGGCGGCGATCGCGTCGGCGATGCCGCGGCCCACCCCGGCCTCGTTGCCGTAGAGGGCGGCGGTGTCGATGTGCCGGTAGCCCAGGGAGATGGCGGTGCGCACCGCGACCCGGGCGACCTCGTCGTCCATCCGCCAGGTGCCCAGGCCCAGCTGGGGGATGTCGTGGCCGTCGTTGAGATCGAGGAGGGGAATGTCGCTCATGCCCGCCAGTGTGCGCGCACCGCGCCCCGCCCCGCAACGGAGTCCGCCCGCGGCCCCGGGGCGGCGGCCGCCCCGGGGCGCAGGTCGGGGGCGGGAACCGGTCGGTAAACCCCGATACTTGACAAGTTGTTGGGTTTTCCCAATACTTTGTGCCATGGGCACGACAGGGGCGGGCCGCCGCCGGCCGATCCACAACCGCATCGCGGTGCTGCGCGCGGAACGGGGCATGTCCCGCGCCGAGCTCGCCGAGGCGATCGAGGTCAACCGGCAGACCATCGGCGCCCTGGAGCGCGGGGACCACTACCCCAGCCTGGATCTGGCCTTCCGGATCTGCGGGGTCTTCGGCCTGCCCGTGGAGGCGGTGTTCTCCCGGGAGGAGTTCACCCCCATGTCCGAGAGGCTCTACGGCGCCGCGACGCCCCGATGAGGACGGGAGAGACGATGAGCACCACAATCCACGACCGCGACGACCGGATGGCCGGGTACTGGCGGTACCGCCGGGAGCGCTTCGCGCGGCGGCGGCGCCTGGCGGAGGCCCACGGGCCGCTGCACCCGCTGCGGGTGCGCCGCCGCCTGGTCGCCGGCTACGTCGCCGCGCTGGCCGCGATGCACCTGGTCGCGATCCCGCTGTGCGCGGCGGTGCTGCGCGCCGACGACCCCGCCTGGGGCCGCTGGGGCGTCGCGTGGGCGGTGCTCGTCCTCGTCGCGATGGCCCTGTGGCAGCTGGTGGTCTACGCCGCCGGGACCCTCGACGACGCCCCGCGGGAGTGCCTCGACGAGTACGAGCTGTCCCGGCTGGACCGGCTGCGCGGCCGCGCCTACCGGATCGGCGTCTGGTTCTTAATGCTATTCTCCGGCGGGGCGCTCGCCCTCGGCGCCTGGGTCGCCGCGACCCGCCCGGACTGGGCCGCCGGGGTGCCCTACGTGCTCGGCGTCATCGCCCTGCTCGGCGGCCTGAGCATCCTCGCCATCCCCAGCGTCACGCTGGCCTGGACCACCCCGGAGGACTGATCCCCCGTGACCACGATGACCCCCACCCGCTCCCCGGACGCGCCCGGTCCGGGCCTGGCCCTGGTCGGGCTGCGCAAGTCCTACGGCGGGCGCACCGTGCTCGACGGGGTGGACCTCGCCGTCGCGCCGGGCGAGATCCACGGCTTCGTCGGCGCCAACGGCGCCGGCAAGACCACCGCCATGCGGATCGCCCTGGGGGTGCTCGCCGCCGACGCCGGCCGGGCCTACCTCGACGGGGCCGTGATCGACGAGGGGCTGCGCCGGCGGATCGGCTACATGCCCGAGGAGCGCGGGCTCTACCCCCGGGAGAGCGTCGCCGGGCAGCTCACCTACTTCGCCCGGCTGCACGGGGTGCCCGCCGCCCGCGCCCGGGAGCAGGTCGCCGGGCTGCTGGAGCTGCTCGGCCTCGCCGACCGGGCCGGCGACGCGGTGCAGACCCTGTCCCTGGGCAACCAGCAGCGGGTGCAGCTCGCCGCCGCCCTGGTGCACGACCCGGCCGCCCTGGTGCTCGACGAGCCCTTCTCCGGGCTGGACCCGGTGGCGGTGACCGTGATGTCCGCGGCGCTGCGCCGCCGCGCCGCCGCCGGGGTGCCGGTGCTGTTCTCCTCCCACCAGCTGGACCTGGTGGAGCGGCTCTGCGACCGGGTGTCCATCCTCGCCGGCGGCCGGATCGCCGTCTCCGGCACCGTCGCCGGGCTGCGCGCCCGCGGCCCCCGCCGGCTGGCCCTGGACTGCCCCGGGGTGGACGCCGCCTGGGCGGTCGCCCGGGACGGGGTCACCGCCGCCGAACCGGATCCGACGGCGCCGTCCCGGCTGCTGCTCACCATGTCCCGCGCCGCCGACGGGACCGCCGACGAGGCCGCCGAACAGGGGCTGCTCACCGCGGCCCTGGCGCGTGGCCCGGTGCGCGAATTCGCCCCCGTCACCGTCCCGCTCACCGAGCTCTACCAGGAGGTGGTGCGGTCATGACCGCCCCCGAAACCGCCCCGCCCGCACCCGCGGCGCCCGCCGCACCGGCCTACCGGCCCGGCGCCGCCATCGCCCTGGTCGCCCGCCGGGAGCTGCGCACGGCGCTGCTGAAGAGGTCCATGCTGATCACCCTGCTGCTGGCGATGGCCGGCGTCATCGGCGGGATCATCGCCCTGGACCGGTTCGTCCTCGGCGATGACGCCGCCCCCGCCCCCGCGGAGGTGGCCGTGGTCGGCGACGCCGGCTTCCTCGCCCCCGCCGCCGACGACCCGCCCGCCGGCATCCGCCCGATCGATCCCCGGCCGGCGGCCGACGCCGCCGCGGCCCGGGCGGCCCTGGCCGCCGGGGAGGTCGACGCCGCGGTGGTGCCCGGCGACGCCCCCGGCACCCGGGTGATCCTCGTCGACTCCCCGCACGCCCGGGAACTGGCCGGGACGATCTCCGGACTCGCCGCCGCCGAGGCCCGGGACGCCGCGCTGGTCGAGTCCGGGGTGGACCCGGCGGCCCTCGCCGCCGCGGAGGCCGCCGCCGCCCCGGAGGTGCGCGACATCGGCGACCCCGGCGGCGCGGAGGTGCCGCTGGCCCTGGGCTCGGTGATGGCGCTGATGGTGGCGGTGTTCACCTTCGGCGGGGCCACCGCGATGAGCGTGGTGGAGGAGAAGTCCTCCCGGGTGGTGGAGCTGATGCTGGCCACGGTGCGGCCGGTGCACCTGCTCACCGGGAAGATCCTGGGCACCGCCGCCGCGGGCCTGGTGATGATGGTGGCCTGGCTGGGCGCGGCCGCCGCGACCCTGGCCGGCACCGGGCTGGCCTCCCGGCTGGAGATGGATCTCGGCCCGCTGGCGGTGACCCTGCCCTTCTTCCTCTCCGGCTACCTGCTCTTCGCCGCGTGCTACGCCGCGGCCGGCTCCCTGGTCAGCCGGATGGAGGATTTCCAGGGCGCGCAGATGCCGGTGCTGCTGCTCGGCGTGGTCACTATCTACGTGCCCGCCTTCGGCTGGGGCGCCCTGGACGCGGCCCCGATGCGGGTCGCGGCCTTCCTGCCGCCGCTGTCGGCGACGACCGCCCCGCTGCAGTACGCCGCCGGCAACCTCGACGCCGCCGGCCTGGCCGCCGCCTGGGGGCTGCTCACCCTCGCCGCGGTCGCGGTGGCCTGGGTGGCCGCCCGGATCTACCCGCGCACCGTGCTGCGCATGGGCTCCCGGGTGCGCTGGGCGGAGGCGCTGCGCGGCTAAAGCGCCGCGGCGCCGGCCCGCCCCGCGAGGCGGCGTGCGGCCCGGCCGGCGGGGAGGGTGCCCCGCCGGCCGGGCCGTCCCCGGCTCAGCCGGCGGTGGCGGCGTCGAGGAAGGCCACCAGATCGTCGACGTCGCCGTAGGAGGCCTGCGCCCCGGCGCCGCCGGCGGCGTAGGCGCCGACCACGCTCGCCAGCCGGGCGGCGTGCGCCAGCTCCACCCCGCTGGCCAGGCCGGCCAGCAGGGTGCCCATGTAGGCGTCCCCGCAGCCGGTGGTGTCGACCACCTCCACGGACACCGCCGGAATCGGGGTCACCGAGGCCTCGGAGCCGGCCGCCCCGGTGCCCAGCACCACCGACCCGGCCCCGCCCAGGGTGACCACCGCATGGGCGATGCCGTGCCCGGTGGCCAGCGCCTCGGCGGCCTCCGCCCAGGCGCCCCCGTCGACCGCGGCGGCCGCCGCCTCCGCCCCGATCACGCGCACCAGCTCATGCTCGTTGACGATGAGCACGTCGACGAGATCGAGCAGCTCATCGGGGATCTCCCGGATCGGGGAGAGGTTGAACACCACCGGCACCCCGGCGGCGCGGGCCGCCCGGGCCGCGGCGAGCACCGCGTCGACCTCCACCTCCAGGCAGAGCCCCAGCGCGCCGGCGCCGGCGATGTCCCCGGCCCGCTCGGCGACGAAGTCCGGGGTGACCCGGGCGTTGGCGCCCGGGGAGATCACGATGCAGTTCTCCCCCGCGTCGGAGACGGTGATGAGCGCGGTGCCGGTGGCGACCTCCGCGGTCTCCATCCGGGAGAGATCCACCCCGGCCTCGCGCAGCGCCCCGGCGAGGATCGCCCCGTTGGGATCGTCGCCGACGGCGCCGAGGAACACCGCGCAGGCGCCCAGCCGGGCCGCGGCGGCGGCCTGGTTGGCGGATTTGCCCCCGGGCCGGATCACCAGGTCCCCGCCGGCGACGGTCTCCCCGGGGCCGGGGATCTCGGCGACCCGCACGGTGAGATCGGCGTTGGCGGAGCCGACCACCGCCACCCGGCCGCCGATCCGCTCCAGGGCGGCCCGGGCCGGGCCGGCGACCTCCGCGGGCACCCGCGCCGCGGGCGCCGCCGGGCCGCGGGTGATGACCTCGTTGCGGGTGGTCATGCCGGCACCTCCCCCACGGTCTCGGCCTCGGTGGCCCGACCCCAGGCGTCCGCGTAGAGCCGCGGCCGCACCAGCAGGAACACGATGATGCCGAGCACGGCGACGGCGCCGACCACGGCGAACAGGGTCGAGTAGGTCGCCGCGTCACCGGCCGGCACCCCGGGCAGCCCGGCGCCGGCGAAGGCGCCCCGGGCCATCCACGGGCCGATCAGGGAGATCGCGATGGAGGGCGAGACGTTCATGATGAGGTCGTTCATGCCCACCGCGCGGCCGGATTCGCTGACGTCGATGGTGCCCATCACGGTGTCCACCACCGGGGCGTAGGTCATGCCCAGGCCGGCGAAGAACACCGTCGCCGCCGCGCCCACCCAGCCGATGCCCAGGTGCAGGGTGCCCGCGGCGAGGAGGGCGCCGGCGGCGAGCAGCCCGCCGGCGAGCAGGATGCCCGGGCCGCGGCCGATGACGCCGACGATCTTGCCGGAGGCGACGCCCATCACCGTGGCCACCAGGTAGCCGGTGAGCAGCACGAAGGACATGTCCCGCGGGGTGTAGCCGTGCAGCGCCCCGCCGGCGGCGGTGAACAGCGGGGTCATCGCGTAATTGCCGAAGTAGAACAGGAAGATCAGCGACACCGCCATCAGGTACCGGCCGTTGGCGAAGAAGGCCGGGGTGATGAACGGCTCCCGGGCCCGGGAGATGTACGCCCAGAAGACCACCGCGAGCACCGCGAACCCGGCGAGGTACCAGCCGATCTGGGTGTTGAAGTACAGCACCAGCGCGGCGATGGTGACCCCGGCGAGCAGGAAGCCGGGCGCGTCGACGTGGCCGCCGGCGCGGGAGGCGTCCGGCAGGTTGCGCCACAGCAGCGGGATGAACACCACCGAGGCCAGCGGGATGGCGAAGAGCAGCACCCAGTTGATCTCGGCGAGGAAGCCCGCGGCGAGCACCCCGATCGCGGTGGAGAGCTGGTAGGCGGCGGTGAACACGCCGAAGTAGATGACCTTCTTCGGCCCCGGCACGTACTTGGTGGCCACCACCAGGTACACCGAGCCGGCGACCTGGGTGCCGGCGGTCTGGATCGCGCGGGCGGCGACGATGGTCCAGATGTTGCCGGGCAGCAGCAGGCCCAGCACCGAGCCCACCACGATGAGGACCATGCCCACCATCATCATCCGGCGCAGGGAGACGAAGTCGCCGAGCGAGCCGTAGATGACGCAGACGATGCCGAGCACGATGCCCGGGATCGCGGTGATGAGGGAGGCCTTCTCCGGGGCGCCGACCTCGGCGCCGATCACCTCGAAGACCATGTTGAAGGCCTGGATGCACAGGATGGAGAAGATGAAGATGATGATCAGCGCCGGCAGGGTGCGCATCGCCCGGCGCTGCACCTCCGCGGCGGCGTCCGCCGGGGCCGCCGCGGCGGCCGCGCCGCCGCAGGCGTCCGGGCCCTCGGGGCGGACGGGATCGTGGACGGGATCGCCCCTCATCGTCATCGCCCGCCCTCGGCGACGGAGCCGATGCGGCGCATCAGCTCGTCGAGGAAGCGGTCCACGTCCACGCCGACGGCGACCCGGGCGGTCTTGACGGGATCGTTGAGCCGGGTCTCGTCGCCGATGGTGCGGCCCCGGGTGGGGCCCTCCACGTCGACCTTGAGGTTGGTCTCCAGGCAGTCCACCAGGGTGGGGTCCACCGCCACGGCCACGGCCAGCGGGTCATGCAGCCCGCAGCCGCCCAGATGCGGGGCGATGGTCTCGTAGGCGCGGATGTAGAAGTCGGTCATGTCCGCCAGGAAGCGCCCGGCCGGGGTGCCCAGCTCCCGCCACTTCGCGGTGTGCTCGTAGGTGAGCAGGGTCTGCAGGGTGACGTCGAGGCCCACCATGGTCACCGTGGCCGGTGAGCGGAAGAGCTCATCGGCGGCGTCCGGGTCCTGGGAGATGTTCGCCTCGGTCCAGGCGTTGACGTTGCCGGGCTGGGTCAGCGCCCCGCCCATGATCACGATCCGGGCGCGCTCGGCGAAGGAGGGGTCCTTGCGGATCGCCGCGGCCAGGTTGGTCATCGGGCCGGTGGCCACGATCACCAGGTCCTCGCCATGGGCCTTGACCGAGTCGATGAGGAAGTCCACCGCGGGGGTGTCCTCCGGGACGCGCGCCGAGGCGGCCAGGTCCACCTCGCCGACGCCGTCGCGACCGTGGATGAACTTCGAGATCTCCAGCACCTCGAAGGAGTCCTTCGCCTGGGGGTGCGGCAGGCCCGGGTAGACCGGCACCGACTCGGCGCCGAGCAGGTCGAGGATGGCGAGATCGTTGGCGACGCCGGTCTCCAGCAGCACATTGCCGTAGGTGCCGGTGATGCCGATCAGCTCCAGCTCCGGGGAGCCGAGCGCGTATGCGATGGCGAGGGCGTCGTCGATGCCCGTGTCGAGGTCGAGGATGATTTTGCTCATACCCCCAGTATGGTGGTGAAGCCATCGTCCCGCCACGGAAAAACATCGCCTGCGCTGGGCATTCGACGTCCGGCCACGTCGTTCCCCGGATACCCCGGTCCGCGGGGGCGAACATCGTTCGACAACCACCCCCGCCGTCACCCCCGCCCGCGCCGGGGCCGGTCGCCGGGGGTCGTGTGCGGCGGGGCCGCGGGACGGCGCCGCCGATGCCCTACGGTGGGGTCCATGGCCACGATCCGCGCCCGCGAACTCATCGACTCCGTGCTCGACGAGGGCACCTTCCGCTCCTGGGACGCCCCCGCCGAGCACCCCGGGGCGGATCCGGGCTACGCCGCGGCGCTGGCCCGCGCCGCCGAGCGCACCGGACTGGACGAGGCGGTGCTCTCCGGGGAGGGCACCGTCGCCGGCCGCCGGGTGGCGGTGATCTGCAGCGAATTCGGCTTCCTCGCCGGCTCCGTGGGCGCGGCCACCGCCCGCCGGCTGATCCTGGCCATCGAGCGGGCCACCGCGGAGGCGCTGCCGCTGCTGCTCTCCCCCGCCTCCGGCGGCACCCGGATGCAGGAGGGCACCCCCGCCTTCGCGATGATGGTGTCCATCACCGCCGCGGTGGCCCGGCACAAGGACGCCCGGCTGCCCTTCCTGGTCTACCTGCGCCACCCCACCACCGGCGGGGTGCTGGCCTCCTGGGGCTCCGCCGGGCACCTCACCTTCGCCGAACCCGGGGCGCTGCTGGGCTTCCTCGGCCCCCGGGTGGTGGAGCTGACCACCGGGGAGCCGATGCCGGAGGGGGTGCAGACCGCCGAGCACCTGCACGAGCGCGGGATCATCGACGGGGTGCTCGCCCCGGCGCAGCTGCGCGCCGCGGTGCTGCGCACCATCGAGGTGCTGCTGCCGGCCGGTCCCGCGGAGCCGGCCGCCGCGCCGGCGCCGGCGGAACCGGACGGCCGGGACCCGTGGGCGGCGCTGCTGCGCACCCGGGACCCGGCCCGGCCCGGGGCGAGCGCGGTGCTGGCCCGGCTGGCCGGGGACTGGGTGCCGCTGTCCGGCACCGGGGACGGCTGGCGCGATGACGCGATCCGGGCGGGGCTGACCCGGGTGGGCGGGCGCCCCGTGGTGCTCATCGCCCAGGACCGGCACGCCCAGCCCCCGCTGGGCCCGGACCCGATGGGCCCGGGGGCGCTGCGTTTCGCGCAGCGGGCGATCCGGCTCGCCGAGGCGCTGGCGATCCCGGTGGTGACGCTCATCGACACCCCCGGCGCGGAGCTGTCCCGGCATGCCGAGGAGCACGCCATGGCCGGGGAGATCGCGCGCACCCTCACCGCCCTGCTGGATGCGCGGGTGCCCACCGTGTCGGTGATCCTGGGCCAGGGCTGCGGGGGCGGGGCACTGGCGCTGCTGCCGGCGGACCGCTGCCTGGCGATGCACGACGGGTGGCTCTCCCCGCTGCCGCCGGAGGGCGCCTCGGCGATCGTGCACCGCGACGTCGACCATGCCGCCGAGATGCTCGCCGCCCAGGGGGCCGGGGCGGAGGCGCTGCTCGCCCGCGGGGTGTGCGATCGGCTGCTCGCCGAGCCGGCGGATCCGGGTCAGCTGCCGGATCGGGTGCTCGCCGCGGTGGCCGCGGCGTTGCGCGAGCTCGCCGACCGGCCCGGGGAGGTGGGCCGGGAGCGGCGCTTCGCCCGCTACCGGCGGCTGGCCCTGGGCGCGGCGGGCTGAGCCCGCCGGCCGGCGGCGCCCCGGAGCCCGGGCGGGGCCGGGGCGGGGCCGGCTACTCCACGCCGAGCAGGTCGATGACGAAGACCAGGGTGCGCCCGGAGAGGAAGTGCCCGGCCCCGGCGGGGCCGTAGGCCAGCTCCGGGGGGCAGGTCAGCTGCCGGCGGCCGCCGACGCGCATGCCCGGGATGCCCTGCTGCCAGCCGGCGATGAGCCGGGACAGCGGGAAGGTGATGGAGTCGCCGCGGTCCCAGGAGGAGTCGAACTCCTCGCCGGTCTCGAAGTCGACGCCGACGTAGTGCACGTCGACGACGCTGTCCGCGGTGGCCTCGGCGCCGTCGCCGACGACGAGGTCGGCGACGACCAGCCCCTCGGGGGCGGGGCCGGCCTGGGCGTCGATCTGCGGCTTGCTCATTGCGGGGGAACCTTCCGTTGCTCGGGGGTCGGGGCGCGTCCAGCCTAGCGGGGGTGAACGCGGATTTTCACCGGGTGGGCCGCCGCCCGGGGACGCCGACGGCCCCCGCACGTCGGGGTGCGGGGGCCGTCGGGCGCGCGGCGCGGCCGCGGGGCGGCTAGCGCTGCGGGCGCGGCACGAAGGAGCGCTCGACCTCGCCGGTGTAGATCTGGCGGGGCCGGTTGATCTTGTTGCCCGGGGTGGTGATCTGCTCGTTGAAGTGGGCGATCCAGCCGGGCAGCCGGCCGAGGGCGAACAGGACGGTGAAGAAGTCCGTCGGGAAGCCCATGGCGCGGTAGATGAGGCCGGTGTAGAAGTCCACGTTCGGGTAGAGCTTGCGCTCGACGAAGTAGTCGTCGGCCAGCGCGATCTCCTCCAGCTTCATCGCCAGATCGAGGAGGTTGTCCCCGCCGAGGTGATCGAGCACCTCGTGCGCGGTCTTCTTGGCGATCGCGGCGCGCGGGTCGTAGGACTTGTAGACCCGGTGGCCGAAGCCCATCAGCCGGACCCCGTCCTCCTTGTTCTTGACCTTGTTCATGAACTCGGTCGCGTCGCCGCCGTGGTTGTCGTGGATGTCCTCCAGCATCTCCAGCACCGCCTGGTTGGCGCCGCCGTGCAGCGGGCCGGAGAGGGCGTTGATGCCGCCGGCGATGGAGACGAACATGTTGGCCCCGGAGGAGGCGACCATGCGCACCGTGGAGGTGGAGCAGTTCTGCTCGTGGTCGGCGTGCAGGATGAGCAGCTTGTCCAGGGCCTTGACCACCACCGGGTCGACCTCGTAGGGCTCGGTGGGGAAGCCGAACATCATGCGCAGGAAGTTCTCGCGGGCGTTCAGCGAGTTGTCCGGGTACATGTACGGCTGGCCCTTGGAGGCGCGGTAGGCGTAGGCCGCCAGCATCGGCACCTTCGCCATCAGCCGGGAGGTGGCCAGCCAGCGCTGCGCCGGGTCCTGCGGGTCCAGCTCGTCGTTGTAGTACGCGGAGAGGATGTTCACCGAGGAGGCCAGGGTGGCCATCGGGTGGGAGTGCCGCGGGAAAACGTGGAAGGCGCTGCGGAAGTCCTCGTCCAGCAGGGTGTGGTGCCGGATGTCGTAGTTGAACTCGTCCAGCTGCTCCTGGGTGGGCAGCTCCCCGTGGATGAGCAGGTAGGAGACCTCGTTGAAGGTGGCCTTCTCCGCGAGCTCCTCGATCGGGTAGCCGCGGTAGCGCAGGATGCCGTTGGCGCCGTCGATGTAGCAGATCTTGGACTCGGTGGAGCCGGTGGCGGTGTAGCCCGGGTCGAAGGTCGTCAGCCCGGTCTCCTGGAGCAGCTTGCCCAGCGCGATGCCGTCGTTGCCCTCGGTGGCCTTGACGATGTCCATCTCGAACTCGCCGCCCGGATAATGGAGTACGGCCTTGTTGTTCTCAGTAGCCACAACTTCCCTTTCGCTCATTTTCTGTCGTTCCGACAATCCGGCTCTCGCCGGCGCACCGGCGATTACGCCGAGTACGGCCCACGCTATACCGTAACCGCGGTGGCGGGCACGGCGCGTCGGTCCGACACCGGGCGGCTTCGCCCGATTCGCACCAAGTTCCGGCGGGGCCGCGCCCCACCGGGCAGCAGTGGATTGAGGCACACCCTAGCAAAGAGTGTGAGGCCCGCAACATCCCCGCCCCGGTTCCGCCTAACCCCGTTCCCCCGCCGTCACGTCCGCAAACGGCGTGCGCGCGGCCCCGCGGACGCGATCCGCGCAGGACACGCGGCGGCCGCGGCGGAGCGCGGGGGCGGATCTGCTATCCGCCACAAAACCCCCCGCCGACTCCCCCGCGGCGACCCCGCGCAGGTCGCGGGCGACCCCGGCGAACGGCGTCCCGCGGCGCCATCGCGCCCCGGGGGCGCCGCCGAATGGCAACCGTCGCTTCGCAACCTTCGCACTTTGCGAATAATGCAAAGCGAGGAGTGCGCGGATTCGGGCACCCCCGGTCGCGGGCGGGGCCTATTATGGAAATGCGCGGACGCGACCGCGACCGCGCCACCGACCCGGCTACGAAAGGTCCCCGCCCCACATGAGCGCCGACTTCCCCACCCTGCCCGACGAGTTCCGCCCCGGCGACGGTCGCTTCGGCTGCGGCCCCTCCAAGGTCCGCCCCGCGCAGATCCAGGCCATCGTCGACGGCGGCGTGGACGTGATGGGCACCTCGCACCGCAAGCCCGCCGTGAAGAACGTCGTCGGGGAGGTGCGCGAGGGCCTCGCCGAGCTGTTCTCCCTGCCCGAGGGCCACGAGATCGTGCTCTCCCTGGGCGGGGCCACCGCCTTCTGGGACGCCGCCGCCTTCGGGCTCATCGAGCGCCGCTCCGCGCACCTGACCTACGGCGAGTTCTCCGGCAAGTTCGCCAAGGCCGCCGCCGCCGCGCCCTGGCTGGCCGACCCGCAGCTCATCGAGGCCGCCCCGGGCGACGCCCCGGAGCCGGTCGCCGGCGACGACGACGTGGACCTCATCGGCTGGGCGCACAACGAGACCTCCACCGGCGCGATGGTGCCGGTGACCCGGCCGGAGGGCGCCGAGGGCAAGCTCATCGCCATCGACGCCACCTCCGGCGCCGGCGGGCTGCCCGTGGACGTCGCCCAGGCCGACGCCTACTACTTCTCCCCGCAGAAGTGCTTCGCCTCCGACGGCGGGCTGTGGCTGGCCGCGATGAGCCCCGCCGCCATCGAGCGGATCGCGAAGGTGAAGGCCTCCGGGCGCTACATCCCCGCCTTCCTGGACCTGCAGACCGCGGTGGACAACTCCCGGAAGAACCAGACCTACAACACCCCGGCGGTGGGCACCCTGCTGCTGCTCGCCGCCCAGGTGCGCTGGATGAACGAGTCCGGCGGCCTGGACGCGATGGTGGCGCGCACCACCGACTCCTCCAACAGGCTCTACGACTGGGCGGAGGCGCGGGAGGGCGCCGCCCCCTACGTCGCCGATCCGGCGAAGCGCTCCCTGGTGGTCGGCACCATCGACTTCGACGACTCCGTGGACGCCGCCCGGATCGCGGCGATCCTGCGCGCCAACGGGATCCTGGACACCGAGCCCTACCGCAAGCTGGGTCGCAACCAGCTGCGCATCGGCATGTTCCCGGCGATCGACCCCGAGGACGTCTCCCGGCTCACCGGCGCCATCGACTGGATCCTCGACGGCGGCCACGCCGCGGCCTGATCCGCCGCCCGCCCCGGGGCCGCCGGCCCCGGCGAGGACGCCCCCGCCACACGCCGCGCGAAAGCCGGTGCGCCCCCGGCGGGGGCGTCCTCGCATACCATGGCGGATATCACGTCCGCGAACGCACAGGAGGTACCCGAATGCGTGAACTCAAGCCACTGGCGGAGCAGACGCAGCCCGGGGCCATCGTGCTGACCTGGGCCGACGTCGAGGACGAGGATGCCGGGGCGCGGCTGCTGCTGCCCGTGGGCGACCGGCTGCGCGAACTGGTCGCCGCCGCCGGGGGCGACGCCGCCCCGGACGCCTCCGGGGACGAGCCCGCCCCGGCGGAGGGGCCGGCCCCCGCCCGCCCGGTGCTGCGCGCCGCCGCGGACCCGGAGGACGCGGCCGCGGAGCCGGCGGAGCCCGCCGCCCCGGCCACCCCGAAGTACGTGATGGCCCCGCGCGAGATCCAGGACCGGGTCCGGGCCGGGGCCTCGGTGGCGGAGCTGATGGAGGAGACCGGGATGTCCTTCCGCCGGATCGACGCCTTCGCGCATCCGGTGCTCAACGACCGGGCCCGGATCGCCGAGCAGGGGCGGCTGTCGCACCCCCGGCGCAGCGACGGCCCCGCGGAGCTGACCCTGGAGGAGATCCTGGCCACCGCCTTCGCCGCCCGCGGCCAGGATCTCGCCGAGGCCACCTGGGACGCCCGCCGGGACCGCACCGGGCAGTGGATCGTCAGCCTCACCTGGACCACCGGCATGTCCGAGGCGGTCGCCGAGTGGAGCTGGCATGAGGAGTCCCCCGGCCACGGCACCACCGTGTCCCGCAACTCGCTGGCCGCCGAGCTGGTCGACCCGGAGCAGCACCGGCCCCGCCGGGGCCTGTCCGCGGTCGCCGAGGGCGCCCGCGCCCCGGCCCCGGTCGACTCCGGCGCCGGGCAGGCCGAGGAGGACCCGGCCGAGGAGGAGTTCCTGCGGCACCCCGACGGGGAGGCCCCGCCGCGGCGGCGCCGCAAGACGGTGATGCCCTCCTGGGAGGACGTGCTGCTGGGGGTGCGCCCCACCGATCGGAAGTAGGCGGCGATGACCCGGCTCACCCTCTGGTTCACCACCGCCGACGCCGACCCGGCCGCGGTGCTGCGCGCCGAACCCGGCCATGACCGCGGCTTCGGCCGGAAGTACCTCGCCCAGCTGGATCCGGCCCGCACGGTGACCCATATCGCGGACATCCCGCTGAACCGCTCCGCCCCCGCCGGGGCCGGGGAGTTCTACGTCGGCGGCTACCCGGGCCTGGCCGTGGTGCAGACCGTGGTCGACGGGCTCGCCGATCCGGCGGCCCTGCCGGCGGGGCTCACCCGCGGCATCGCCGCCGATGACGTCTACCTGCGCCTGGACGGCGGGGCGGCGGGGCCGCAGGGTTTCGCGCATTGGCGCGGCGGCCGGCTGCGCCGCTCCTTCGCCGCCACCGGCACCCGGATCCTCGCCGATGCGGGGCTGCCGGAGCCGGTGGAGGCGGACTACTGGGCGGGCCGGCGGCGCCCGGCGCGGCCGGCGGACCCGGCCGCCGGGGTGGCGCTGCCCTTCGACCCGGGGGAGCTGGCCGATGCGGTGCTCACCGCCTGGCTGGGCTTCGACCCGGCCGCCGAGGGCCCCGATGTGCCGGTGAGCGCCTTCGCCGTGGACGGCCGCCCCGCCCCGCGGCCGGCCACGGGGCGCGCCCGGCCGGCCGGCGCCGGGCCGGCGGACCCGGCCGGGTGGGCGGGCCCGGGCGACTACGACGACTACGAGGCGGCGCCGCCGCCCCCGGACGAGGCCCGGGAGCGAATCCTGGCCGCCCGCGCCGCCGCGGCGGGGCTGCTGCGCCGCGCCGGGGCGGGGGCCCGCCGGCTGGGCCGGGCCGCCTGGGATCGGCTGAACCGCTCCAACGAGCCCTGATCGGGGCCCGCGCCGCGCATCCTGCCCGCGCGGGCGGGGCCGGCCTAGGTCACCCGGGGTTGCCCCATCGGCCCGGCCAGCGTCCGGGCCCGCTCGTAGAGGCCCACCGCCGCGGCGGTGGCCACGTTGAGGCTGTCCGCGCCGGCGGCCATCGGGATCCGGGCCCGGACCTCGCAGGCGCGCATCGCATGCTCGGTGAGCCCGGGGCCCTCCGCGCCGACGACCAGGGCCACCCGCTCGGCGGCCATCGCCTCCCACAGCGGCGCCGAGGACTCCCCCGGGGTCATCGCGACCACCCGGAAACCCCGCTCGCGCAGCCCCGCCAGGCCGCGCTGCCAGGTGGTGGTGCCCCCGGGCAGGTGCGCGAAGGGCACCCGCAGCACATGGCCCATGGACACCCGCACGCTGCGCCGGTACAGCGGGTCGGCGCAGGCGGCGCCGAAGAGCACCCCGTCCACCCCGAGCCCGGCGGCGTTGCGGAACAGCGCCCCGATGTTCTCGTGATCGCCGACGCCCTCGAGCACCAGCAGGGTGCGCGCGCCGGCGAGCACCTCCGCCACGGAATGCTCCGGGGCCCGGTCCGCGGTGGCCAGCACCCCGCGGTGGAAGTCGAAGCCGACCACCGCGGAGATCGTCGCCCGGTCCACCTCCGCGACGGTGGCGCCCGCCGGCAGCCCGGGCCCGGCGGCGAGCTCGTCGAGCCGGGCGGCGGTGCCGGCGACCAGGCGCACCGGGTAGCGCGAGGCCAGCAGCCGCTCCACGATGAGCCGGCCCTCGGCGACCACCAGGCCGCTCCCGCCGGGCCGGTCCGGGCGGGATTCGGCCCGGTTGAGGTCGCGCAGCTCCGCCAGCCGGGGATCGGCCGGGTCGGCCATCCGCACCCGGGCGCCCATCAGGCCCCCGTGAGCAGCGCGGTGACCGGGTCCACCGCGAAGTACACCAGGAACAGCGCCGCGATGAGGTACATCAGCGGGTGCACCGCGCGCGCCCGACCGGTGCACAGGTGCATCGCGGACCAGGTGATGAAGCCGATCCCGATGCCGTTGGCGATGGAGTAGGTGAAGGGCATCGCGACGATGGTGAGGAAGGCGGGCAGGGCCACGTGCAGCTCGGTGAGGTCCACGTCGCGGATCTGGCCCATCATCATCGCACCGACGATGACCAGCACCGGGGCGGCGGCCTCGATGGGCACGATCTCGTAGAGGGGGGTGAGGAACATCGCGGCGAGGAACAGCGCCCCGGTGACCACGTTGGCCAGCCCGGTGCGCGCCCCGTCGGCGATGCCCGCCGCGGAGTCGACGTAGACAGTGTTGGAGGAGGCCGAGCAGGCGCCGCCGACCACCGCGCCGGCGCCCTCCACCACCAGGGCGGTCTTCATCCCGGGCAGGGTGCCGTCGGCGTCGGCGAGCCCGGCGTGCTTGCCCAGCCCGGTCATGGTGCCCATCGCGTCGAAGAAGTTCGCCAGCACCAGGGTGAACACCAGCATCACCGCGCCGATCACCCCGATCCGGGTGAAGGCGCCGAAGAGGTCGAAGGCCCCGAGCAGGTGCAGATCCGGCACGCCCCCGATCGAGTCCGGGGCCTGCGGCACCGCCAGCGACCAGCCGGCCGGGCGGGCCTCGCCATCGGCGAAGGAGGGCCCGGCGTCCACCACGGCCTCCACCACCAGGGCGATCACCGTGTTCGCGACGATGCCCAGGAAGAGCCCGCCGGGCACCCCGCGGGCGACCAGCACCCCGCAGATCAGGATGCCGAGCAGGAACACCGCGGTGGGCCAGGAGGCGATCTGGCCGTTGATGCCCAGCTGCACCGGCACCGTGGTGCCCGCCGCATCCGGCATCCGGCGCACCAGGCCGCCGTCGACCAGGCCGATCATGGCGATGAACAGGCCGATGCCCACGGTCATCGCCGATTTCATCGAGGGCGGGATGGCCTCGAAGACCGCGGAGCGGAAGCCGCTGACCGCCAGCGCGACGATGATCACGCCGTCGATGACCACCAGGCCCATCGCCTCCGGCCAGGTCAGGCCCTCCCCGGCGACGAAGGTCACCGCCACCAGGGTGTTGATGCCCAGTCCGGCGGCCAGGCCGAAGGGGTAGCGGGCGAAGACGCCGAAGGCGATGGTGAGCACCCCGGCGGCGAAGGCGGTGACCGCGGCCACCGGGGCGATGCCCAGCTCCACGCCGTTGCGGTCGGCGACGGTGCCCAGGATCAGCGGGTTGAGCAGGATGATGTACGCCATCGCGAAGAAGGTGACCACCCCCGCCCGCACCTCGGTGCCGATGGTGGATCCGCGTTCCCGGATCTTGAAGTAGCCGTCCAGTCTCCCGGTGGCGGTGGTCTCGCTCACTGCGCGCTGCTCCCTCAGGTGGTCCCGGCCGCCCCGCCGCGGGGCCGGCCGCCCGGGGCCTCGCGGCGCCCGGGCCCCCGTAGAATCCCACCGCCGCCCCCGCCGGGGCAAGCCCGGCGCGGGTGCGCGGATCCGGCTCAGACCACGTCGGCGTCGCCGACCGGGGCGCCCTGCCCGGTGACCTCCGGGGTCGCCGAATGCGCCCCGCAGCCGTGCCCGCGGTGCACCACCGTGCCGTCGAAGGCCCATTCGTTGGCGCACACCCCGAACTCCCCGCCGAGCTCCCCGGCCAGGGGGATGAGGAAGGCGCAGCTGGCGCAGGAGCGGATCGCCTCGGCGGCGAACGCGGAGCCGGGCCCGGTGTCCGATTCGGTCCAGCGCCGCGCCGCGGCGGCCAGGCCCGCCTCGGTGAGCCGGCGCTGCGCGGCCTCCCCGGGGGTGAGCCGCGGATCATCGGCGGCCGGGGGCAGCAGATCCCGCGGGCCGAGGTCCCCGGGCTCCAGGCGCTCCTCGTAGGGCACCCACTCCGGGGCGCGCAGCGCGGCCTCCCCGGGCACCAGGGCCACCTCGGAGACGGTGGCCCGATCCGCCCCGGGGGCGGCGGCGAGCACCACATGCCATTCCCAGCCCCGGTAGCCGGGCAGCCGGGCGGCGAAGCGGTGCACCGCGGCGCCGGGCCCCTCGGGCAGGGCCACCCCCAAGTGCCGGCCGGCCGGGCCCTCGCCGAGATCGTCGACGGCCCGCCGGGCCAGGCGCACCGCCTCCGGGCGGGTCACCGCCGACCCGCCGGCGGCGCCGCGCGCGCCGCCGGCGTCCCGGCCGGATCCGCCCCGGCGCCGCCGGCGGCGCCGGGAACCGCCTTCGGAAGCTGGGGTGCCCGTCATGGGCCCCATCCTAGGATGAGCCCCATGACCCGCCCCCGCCGCCTCCCCGGCCGCCGCCCGCCCCGCCGCGCGCCGCTCGCCCTCGCCCTGGCCGCCGCCGCGCTGGCCGGCTGCGCCGGCGGCGGCCCCGGCCCGGATCCCGCGCCCCCGGCCGCGGGGCGCCCGGCGGAGCCGGCCGCCCCGGCGCGCCTGGCGGTGGAGGTGATCGCCGCGCACCCCTTCGACGAGTCCTCCTTCACCCAGGGCCTGGAGCTCACCGGGGACGGGGAGCTGCTGGTGGGCACCGGGCTGGTCGGCCGGTCCCGGATCTACCGGGTCGCCGATCCGCTGGGGGAGCCCCGCGAAATCGCCTCCCGGGACCTGGATCCGGGGCTGTTCGGCGAGGGGATCACCCGCTCCGGGGAGCGGATCTGGCAATTGACCTGGCGCGACGGGGTGGCCATCGAACGTGATGCGGCGACCCTGGCGGAGCTGGGCCGGCATCGGCTGGACCGGGAGGGCTGGGGGATCTGCGATCTGGGCGATGGCCGGCTGGCGCTCTCCGACGGCACCGACCGGCTCGCCTTCCGCGACGCCGCGGACTTCCGCCCGCTCGGCGGGGTGCCGGTGCGCGCCGCCGGGGCCCCGGTGGATCAGCTCAACGAGCTGGAGTGCGTGACCGGCCCCGACGGGCCCCGGGTGTGGGCGAACCGGTGGCGCACCGGCGAGCTGGTCGCCGTGGATCCGCGCGATGGCCGGGTCACCGCGGTGGCGGACGCCTCCGCGCTGCGGTCGATGCTGCCGGCGGATGCGGTCGAGCCCGATGTGCTCAACGGCATCGCGAAGGTGCCCGGCACCGACCGGTGGCTGCTCGCCGGGAAGCGCTGGCCGGTGCTCTTCGAGGTCCGGTTCACCCCGGCGGACTAGGATCGGCGCGAACGCACCGGATGGAAGGGAGCCTGCGGATGAGGCGGGGCAGGACGCGCAAATCACTGGGCATCGTCGCGGCGATCCTGGTCACCGGCCTGGTGATCGTCGGCGGGGTGGTCGCCTGGACCACGCTGCGCGAGCGCCCGCTGGCCGACCCGGGGGCGCTGACCCTGACCGTGGTGGTCGACGGGGCGGAGGCCGAGGTGGCCCCGTACCGGGTCTGCGATCTCTTCGACCCGGGCTCCTGCACGGTGCACGAGGACCGGGTGCACCATATGGCGCTCGGCGCGCAGGACACCGCGGAGGTGCGGGTGGACCCGGAGGTCGCCTCGGTGAAGTGGACCCTGCAGCGCTTCTACGCCGACGAGTCGGCCAACGCGACCGCCCTGCACGAGCCGGGCACCGCCACGGCGGAGACCGTCGCCGGCTCCACGGCCGCCGCCGGGCAGCGCAGCGCGCTGGGCGTGATCGAGGTCTCCACCGCGGTGGTGGGCCTGGACGCCGCCGGGGAGGAGACCACCTACGGGATCACCTGGTCCATCGTCAACGACGCCGCGGACGCGGCGGACGCCGCGAAGGAGTAGCCCCCTCCTCCCCCGCCCGCGGGCGCGGGCCACGGGGCTAGCGGTCGAGTTCCCGGGCCACGGCGCGCAGCACCTCCGCCATCCGCCGGCCCTGCCGGCGCTCGGGGTGCCGGCCGGCGCGCAGATCCCGCTGCACGGTGGTCTCCAGCATGGTGATCATGTCGGAGATCATCCCGTTGAGCTCCGCCGGGTCATGCCGGCGGGCGGGCCGGGCCGCGCGCGGGGCCTCGTCGAGGATGGTCACCCGCAGCGCCTGCGGGCCGGGCCGGCCGTCGGCGAAGTCGTATTCGATGCGCTGGCCCTTGTGCAGCTCCTCGACGCCCTCGGGCAGCACGGCGTGCCCGACGTAGACGTCCTCGCCGTCGGGGTTGGACACGAAGCCGAAGCCGCGGGTCTTGTCGTACCACCTGATATTGCCGATGGGCACCGCCCTCACACCTTTCCCGGTCCGCCGTCGATCGCCGCCGTGGCGGTCGGCGGGGCCGCTCGCGGATCTGAACCACCCACCATATCCGAACACCGCGAAGGCCGTTCTCGGTAACGACCCGATAACGTGATATACGTCACGTTTCACATCCGTCCCATCCGCCACTTCCCCACCATTGCCCATGGTGGCGGCATGTTTTCATGTGCGGATCCGCCGCCCGCGCACCGGGTGCGCACCCCCGCCAACCGGCGGCTTCCGCCAATGGCGTGACTATTCCGTGACCAACCGCTACGTTTGGCGACGACGCGCGGGAGACCCGACCGCCCTTCGCCCAACCCCGTCCGGGGCGGCGCCGGGACCCGAGCAACGCGAACACAACTCCACAGGACATCCTGACCGCGGACGGGGTCGGGGAAACCACCCGAGGCCGATCGGCGCCCCCGCCGGCCGGCCGCCCCACCGGGGCTAGGGGTGAAGCCGGGCCGCATGGCGGCCCGCCGGGCATCCCCACCGCCCGAACCCGACAGCTAACCCCGACGGCGACCCACCGAACAACGAGAGGGAATCCACTCATGGCCCGCCACTCCAAGAAGGCCCGCACCATCTCCACCACCGCCAAGGTCGCCGCCACCGGCGTCGCCCTCGGCGCCGGCGCCGCGCTGCTGGCCCCCGCCGCCAACGCCGCCCCCTACTCCGACTGGGAGCGCCTGGCCCAGTGCGAGTCCGGCGGCAACTGGTCCATCAACACCGGCAACGGCTACTACGGCGGCCTGCAGTTCTCCGCCTCCACCTGGAACGGCTACGGCGGCGGCGAGTTCGCCCCCTACGCCAGCCAGGCCACCAAGGATCAGCAGATCTGGGTCGCCGAGAAGGTCCTCGCCGCCCAGGGCTGGGGCGCCTGGCCCGCCTGCTCCGCCAAGCTCGGCCTGCACTCCTCGGCCAACACCAGCCGGCCGAAGCCGGTGAACGGCACCACCAGCCACGGCACCGCCGCCCCGAAGCCGAAGCACCAGGCCGCCCCGGCCCCGAAGGCCGAGGCCAACCCGGTCGAGGCGATCGCCGCCATCGCCGGCGACCCCTCCGGTGTCGCCGGTGACCCGGCCGCCGCCATCGCCCGCCTCGGCGAGGCCTCCGACATCGCCTCCCTGGACGCCATCTTCGAGGAGATCACCGGCGCCTACGACGCCAAGGACCTCCCGGTCCCGGCCCAGGTCGCCGGCTACTACGACATGGTCCGCGAGCTGCTGCCCTTCTAGGACGGCACCGGACCCGACCGACGCGGAACCCGGCCACCCCCTGGGGGTGGCCGGGTTCCTCCGCGTCCGGGCGCGGGGCGCCCGCCGCCGCCGCGGCCGGGATCCGGGTCCGGGATCGCCGAATCGGCCGACGCGCACGGCGGTGGTAGCGGTTCGTGCGCGCCGGCCGACGCCGCATCCGCGCGGGGCGGATGAGGTCTCTGGCGGGATGGGCCGACGCCGCCGGGGCGGGGCATGCCCCGCCCGGGGGGAATCAGCGGTTGATCACCGTGTTCGGGTGCACGTAGCCCAGGGTCTCCGGATCCACCGGGAAGGTGGTGCTGCCGAAGGGCGAATCCGCGCCGGCGTGGTGGGCGATGAGCTCGGTCACGGCGTGCTGGCCCGGCTCGAGGTCCTGCGGCCAGCCCGGATCGACGTACTGCTTCTTGTGCTTCTTCGCGACGTTAGCCATACCCCCAATCATGGCAGAAGCAACGGCCAGAGTCACCTCAGTCGCGCTTAAGGTTCCGTTCAGGACGCCGTTCGGGTGCCCCCGTCGCAGTATCCTGGGAGCCGCCATGGACCACGCCACCGAGACGCCCGCCCTGCGCGACTGGCTCGCCGCCCGCGACCGGGCCTTCCTCGCCGAGCTGCTGCGGCTGCGCCCGGACGCGGCCACCCCGCCGCCGCGCTCCTCCGAGGTGCTCGCCGCCCGCCTGCAGCTGCGCGCCTCCGCCCGCCGGGTGCTGCCCGGCCTGGACGCCACCGCCCTGGCGGTGCTGGAGGCCGCCGTGGACCTCGGCGCGGATCTGGAGCCGGTGCCGGCCGCGACGGTGCTGGACTCGGTGCGCGCCCGGCTCGCCGCCGCGGGCGCGCCCGCCCGGGAACGGCCCACCCTGGCCCAGCTGCGCACCGCCCTCGACGCGCTGCGGCAGCGCGCCCTGGTGATCGGCGACGGCCCGGGCCGCGGCGGCCGCTTCGCCGGCCGGGCGGGGCTCGCCGGGCGCGCGCTGCGCGTCGCCGACGGGGCCTGGGCGGCGCTGCCGCCGGGCTGGGCGCTGCTGCCGGACCCGGACCGGCCCACCCCGGAGCGGCTCCGCGCGGCCCTGGCCGAAATCGACGATCACCAGCGCCGGCTGCTGGACACCCTCGTCGAGGCCGGGGGCCTGGGCACCACCCGGGAGGCCGACCCGGCCGCGGACCCGGCGCTGCCGGTGCCCCGGCTCATCGCCGCCGGGCTGCTGGAGCGGGTCGACCACGCCACGGTGCGGCTGCCCGCGGCGGTGCGCGCCCTGCTGCGCGGGATCCCGCTGCCGGAGGGCCGGGTGCCGCTGCGCCCGGATCCGCCGGCGACCCTGCCGGCCGGCGACGCCGACGCCCGGGGCGCGGCGGCCGCCCTGGAGCTCATCCGGGGGGTGCGGGATCTGCTGGAGCTGCTCGGCGGGGCCCCGGCGGCGGTGCGCCGGGACGGCACCGTGGGCATGCGCGAGCACCGGCGGCTGGCCGAGGCCCTCGGCCCGGAGCTGCCCCGCCTGGTGGCCGTGGCCGCCGCCGCGGGGCTGCTCGGCGTCGGCGCCCCCCATCCGCTGCCCGCCGAGGACACCGGCGGCGACTACCTCGCCCCCGCCCCGGCGGCCGACGCCTTCCTCGCCGCGGAGCCCGCGGCGCGCTGGGCGATGCTCATCGACGGCCTGCGCGGCGCCGACGTGGACCCGGCCGCGGACCGGCCGCTGCTCTCCCCGGAGGCCCGGCGCGCGGACCTGCCGGCGCTGCGCACCGCGATCGGGGATCTGCTGCTCGACGCGGACGCCGCGGTGGCCGACCCGGCGGGGGCGCTGCTGCACCGCCGTCCCCTGGTGGCGGTGCGCACCCCGCCGGCGGCGCTGGAGTCCGCCCTGGCGGATCTCGCCGCGCTCGGGCTCATCGCCCGCGAGGGCCCCGCCGCGGCGGCCACCGCCGCCTGGCGGGCCGCCCGCGCCGCCACCGGCGCGGAGCTCGCCGCCCGGCTCGCCCCGCTGCTGCCCGCCCCCACCGGCGACCTCATCGCCCAGGAGGATCTCACCATCCTGGTGCCCGGCCCGGCGGAGCCGGCCCTGGCCGCCGCGCTGGCCCGGTTCACCGACGTGGAGAGCACCGGGGTGGCCAGCGTGCACCGGATGAGCGAGGAGTCGGTGCGCCGCGGCCTGGACTCCGGGATGACCGCCGCGGAACTGCACGCCCTGCTCGCCGAACGGGCCCTGGGCGAGGTGCCGCAGGCGATGGGCTTCCTCATCGACGACGTCGCCCGCCGGCACGGGCTCCTGCGCGGCGGGCCCGCGGCGAGCTACCTGCGCTGCGCGGACGCCGCGGAACTGGCCGGGATCATGGCCTCCCCCGCGGCGGCCGGGCTCGGCCTGCGCCGGCTGGCGGACACGGTGCTCATCGCCCAGGCCCCGCTGGCGGAGGTGCTCGCCGCGCTGCGCGCCGCCGGCCGGCCGGCGGTCGCCGAGGACGCCGACGGCGCCGTGCTGGACCTGGCGGAGGAGCCCCGGCGGGTCGCCGAGGCGCTGCCGCGCGCCCCCGCCCCGCAGCCGGCCGATGCCGAGGTCATCGCCCGCGCCGTGGACGACCTGGTCCGCGGCGACGCCGCCGCGGCCGCCGGCGACGGCGCCGGCGGCACCCGGATCGGGATGGACGATGACCCGGCCACCGGGGCCGCCGCCCAGGATCTGCTGGCCCGCGCCGCCCGCGCCGGGATCGAGGTCACCATCGGCTACGTGGACCGCAACGGCCGGGCGCTGCGCCGCCGGGTGCGCCCGGTCACCGTCGGCGGCGGCCACGTCGACGCCCTGGATCCGGCCGAGGGGCGGGTGCTGCGCTTCCTCATGCACCGGGTCACCGAGGTCGTGCAGGAGGCCCCGCCGGTGCCATAATGGGTGTTCGGCCCATTTCACGACACCGCGGGGCGACCGGCGGGGAAGGCGGGGTTTGACGTGGCTCTCGGCGACGGCGCGCTCATCGTGCAGTCCGACAAGACGGTGCTGCTGGAGACCGCGCACCCGGACGCCGAGGCCGCCCGCGCGGCGCTGGCGCCCTTCGCGGAGCTGGAGCGCGCCCCGGAGCACGTGCACACCTACCGGGTGACCCCCCTGGCGCTGTGGAACGCCCGCGCCGCCGGGCACGACGCCGAGCAGGTCGTCGACGCCCTGGAGCGGCACTCCCGCTTCCCGGTGCCGCAGGCGCTGCTCATCGACATCGCCGAGACCATGGACCGCTACGGCCGGCTCACCCTGGCCCGGCATCCCGCGCACGGGCTCATCCTCAGCGCCGCGGACCCGGCGGTGCTCGCCGAAATCGCCCGGCACAAGCGGATCCGGCCGATGCTCGGCGAGCGGATCGACGCCGACACCTTCGCGGTGCACCCCTCCGAACGCGGCCGGATCAAGCAGGAGCTGCTCAAGGTGGGCTGGCCGGCGGCGGACACCGCCGGCTACGTCGACGGGGAGGCGCACCCGATCTCCTGGGCGGAGCCGGCGGACTGGTCCCTGCGCGACTACCAGCGCCAGGCCGCGGACGCCTTCCGCGACGGCGGCTCCGGGGTGGTGGTGCTGCCCTGCGGCTCCGGCAAGACCCTGGTCGGCGCCGCGGCCATGGTCGACGCCGGGCGCACCACCCTGATCCTGGTCACCAACACCGTCGCCGGCCGGCAGTGGCGCGATGAGCTCATCGCCCGCACCAGCCTCACCGCCGAGGAGATCGGCGAGTACTCCGGGGAGCGCAAGGAGATCCGCCCGGTGACCATCGCCACCTACCAGGTGGTCACCCGGAAGACGAAGGGCGAGTACCGGGCCCTGGAGCTGTTCGACTCCCGGGACTGGGGGCTCATCATCTACGACGAGGTGCACCTGCTGCCCGCCCCGGTGTTCCGGATGAGCGCCGACCTGCAGTCCCGGCGCCGGCTGGGGCTCACCGCCACCCTGGTGCGCGAGGATGGCCGGGAGGGCGACGTGTTCAGCCTGATCGGGCCGAAGCGCTTTGACGCGCCGTGGAAGGACATCGAGGCCCAGGGCTGGATCGCCCCGGCGGAGTGCATCGAGGTGCGGGTCACCCTCACCGAGGGCGAGCGGATGGCCTACGCCACCGCCGAACCCGCCGACCGCTACCGGCTGGCCGCCTGCGCCGCCTCGAAGACCCCGGTGATCCGGGATCTGGTGGCCCGGCACCGCGGCGCGCCCACCCTGGTCATCGGCGGCTACCTGGACCAGCTGGAGGAGCTCGGCGGGGTGCTCGGCGCCCCGGTCATCGACGGCTCCACCCCGAACCGGCGCCGCGAGGAGCTCTTCGCCGCCTTCCGCGCCGGGGAGGTGCGCACCCTGGTGGTGTCCAAGGTGGCGAACTTCTCCATCGACCTGCCCGAGGCGGCGGTGGCGGTGCAGGTCTCCGGCACCTTCGGCTCCCGGCAGGAGGAGGCCCAGCGGCTGGGCCGGCTGCTGCGGCCCAAGGCCGACGGCGGCGGGGCGGTGTTCTACTCGGTGGTCGCCCGGGACACCCTGGACGCCGAGTACGCCGCGCACCGGCAGCGCTTCCTCGCCGAGCAGGGCTACGCCTACCGGATCGCCGACGCCGCGGAGCTGCTCGGCGACTGACCCGCCCGCGCGGGCCTATCATCGGGCGCATGAGCCAGTTCCGGATCCCGGTCGATGACGCCCATGTGCGCGCGCACAACGAGTACTTCCGGGACAGCCGCCGGCTGCGGCTGTCCGCCGCCATCATGGCGGTGCTGCTGTGGGCCGCCGGCGCGGTGCTGCTGTGGCGGCTCGGGCACACCGGCTGGCCGCTGTTCCTGGGCATCGCCGCGTTCGTCTTCGGCGTCATGTGCGCCCTGGTGGCGCTGACCCTGCCGCGCACCATCGGCACGCCCCGGCAGCTCTACGACGACCATCCGCTGGCCCCGGCGGTGATCGCCGAGATCGGCCCCCGGGACATGACCCTGCTGGCCCTGGTGGACACCGCCGCGGAGGAGGGCACCGATCCGCGCCCGGCGCTGGCGGTGCGCACCGTCACCGGCCTGCCCGGGGTGGCCCGCGCCGTGGGCGCCCGGGTGCCGGCGGTGGCCGTCGGCGGCCGGCACTCCGCCGCGGCGATCCACTATGACGAGGTCACCCCGGTGCCGGTGTGCTGGGCCACCCCGGACGCGGCCGCGGTGGCCGCCGCGGAGGCGGAGATCCCGGAGCGGCGCTGGCGGGTGCTCGCCGAGGCGATCGACCGGGTCGGCGAGGTCCGGGCCACCAAACGGGGGCTGCTGCCCCTGGCCAGGGGCTGAGCCCCGGCCGCCGGGTCAGCGGCGCCAGCTCGCCTCATTGGCCGCGTCCACCGCGGCCTTGTCGTACTCCCCGGCCGGGTCCGCGGGCAGCTTCCGGCTGGTGCCGGTGGCGGCGAGCACATGGCGGGCCAGATCCGTGATCCGCGCCCGGTGCACCGCCGGCGGGGTGACCAGGTGGGTGCCCAGGAACTCCACGACCTCCGCGGCCCCGCCGGCGGCGGCCGCCGCGGCGGCGAGCTCCGCGCCGCCGTGGGCCATGTCGTCATGGGAGGCCAGCTGCACGTGCAGCCGGGGCAGCAGTGCGGGATCGGCGTGCACCGGGGAGGCCACCGCCGAGGCCGGGTCCACCGCCGCGCCGAAGATCCAGGCCATGGTCCCCGGCTCGTAGCCGGCCAGGTCCACCGCGGGCATGGTCAGCGCCAGGGAGGCCACCTCCGCCCCCGTCAGCGCCGCCAGGGTGCACACCTGCCCCGCGGAGCTGGTGCCCCACAGCACCGTGGTCGCGGGGGTCGCGCCGAGCTCCGCCGCGGCCCAGTCGACCGCCGCCCGCAGATCCGCCACCGCCGCCGGCAGCGGATGCTCCGGGGCGAGCCGGTAGTCCACGTCCACCACGATCGCCCCGGAGCGCTCCGCCAGGGCCGCGCAGTCCGGGGAGAACCCGGCCTCGCGGGCCGCGCCATCGCCCATCCACCAGGTGGCGCCGTGGGCGGCGATGACCACCGCCCCGGTGGGCTCGGTGGGGGTGAACACGGTGGCGCCGATCTCCGCCACCGGAGCCACCCCGGCCGGCGGGGCCGGCTCCGGGAAGGGGTCCGCACCGCCGTCACCGCGGGCCAGCGCCCCCGCCGGCCAGCCCGGCCGGGCGGGCACCGGGATGCGCACCTCCCGCCAGGTGGTGCCGGGCCGGGCGTAGGCGGTGAAGGGGGCGGTGTGGTTCACCCCGGCGCCGAGCACCAGCATCGCCGCATGCACCACCGCGTCGGGGCGGCGGGCGGCCATGGCGTTGGCCCGGTCCCGGGCGGCGCGGACCTCGGCCAGCCACCCCGGGTGGGCGCCGGACCCGGCCGGCCGCGGCGGCGGCACCGGCAGCGGGTCGGCGAAGCAGGCGACATGCTCCTCGAGGTAGTCGGTCAGCTGCCGCAGCCGCTGCTCATCGGTGGTCACCGGGGTGAACTGGTCCTCGCTCATGGCGGCCATTGTAGGGCCGGGGGAACCCGCCCCGTACCCTGTCCCCATGACCCGAACCGTCTCCCGCCTGCGCCCCCTGGGCGAGACCATCTTCGCCGTGGTCGGCGAGGCCGCCGCGGCCCACGGGGCGGTGAACCTGGGCCGGGGCACCCCGGCGGCCGGCGCCCCGGAGGCGGTCGCCGAGGAGGCCCGCGCCCAGATCGCCGCCGGCAACAACCAGTACCCGCCGGCCCGCGGCGAGGCCGGGCTGCGGGAGGCGATCTGCGCCGAACGCGCCCGGCGCACCGGCGCCGGCTACGACCCGGCCACCGAATGCCTGGTCACCGTCGGCGCCACGGAGGCGATCATGTCCGCGGTGCTGGGACTGGTGGAGCCGGGCGCCGAGGTGGTGCTCATCGAGCCCTACTACGACTCCTACCGGGCGGCCGCGGCGCTTGCCGGCGCCCGGGTGCGGGCGGTGCCGCTGCTGCACGATGAGGCCGCGGGCTGGCATCTGGACCGGGCGGCGCTGGCCGCGGCGGTGGGCGCCGACACCGGGCTCATCATCGTCAACTCCCCGCACAACCCCACCGGGGCGGTGCTGCCGGCGGGGGATCTCGCCGCGGTGGCGGAGGCGGCCCGGCGGGCGGGGTGCCCGGTGCTCTCCGACGAGGTCTACGAGCGGCTCATCTTCGACGGCTCGGCGCACCGCTCCATCGCGGAGCTGCCCGGGATGCGGGAGCGCACCCTCATCGCCTCCAGCGCGGCGAAGACCTTCAACGTCACCGGCTGGAAGATCGGCTGGCTGCTGGGCCCGGCGGATATGGTGCAGGCGGCGTTGGCGCCGAAGCAGTTCCTCACCTGCGTCGCCGGCGCCCCCTTCCAGGCCGCTGTGGCCCGCGGGCTCGCCGACTGCGACGGCTGGGTGCGCCGGAACACCGCCTGGTTGGCGGCGAACCGGGATCTGCTCCTGGAGCGGCTGGCGGGGCTCGGCATCGAGGCCCACGGCGCCGACGCGGGCTATTTCGTGCTCGCCGACTGCGCCCCGCTGGGCCTGGGCGATGCGATGGAGGTCTCCCGCCGGCTGCCCGCCGAGGCCGGGGTGGCGGTCATCCCGGTACCCGCCTTCGTCGAGGATCCGACTCACCCCCGGTGGCGGAACCTGATCCGGCTGAGCTTCGCCGCCGGCCCGGAGGCGATCGAGGCCGGCTGCGACCGGCTGGCGGCGCACCTGGGCCGCCCCTAGGCGCCGGAGCCCGGCGGCGCAGACGACGAAGGCCCCTTTCCCCGGTGGTGGGGGAAGGGGCCTTCATAGGCGTCACCCCCCGGTGGGGCGGGTGGGCACATGCCGAACGCCCCCGGGGTGCCGGGCCCCTTGTGGGGGCCGGGCGCCTCGGGGGCGTCGGGTCGTGATTGGTTTGTGGCCGGCGGTGTCCTACTCTCCCACACCCTCCCGGGTGCAGTACCATCGGCGCTGGCGGGCTTAGCTTCCGGGTTCGGAATGGGACCGGGCGTGGCCCCGCCGCTTTCGCCACCGACACGTGTTACGGGAAACCCACCAAAAAAGCACTGCATGCCTATGGTGGGCGGTGTTGTCCCAGATACTGGATGGTGGACGCGAGCAAAAGCTCTATTCTTCGTGTTGTCGTGCGCACACCTCGACCCGTTGCTCCCACCGCTCGGGGTGGGGGGTTGTGGTGTGGTCGGTCTATTAGTACCGGTCACCTCCACACCTTGCGGTGCTTCCAGATCCGGCCTATCAACCCAGTAGTCTGCTGGGGACCTCAAAAGAAACCTGATCTTGGAACAGGCTTCCCGCTTAGATGCTTTCAGCGGTTATCCCTTCCGTACGTAGCCAACCAGCCATGCCCCTGGCGGGACAACTGGCACACCAGAGGTACGTCCGTCCCGGTCCTCTCGTACTAGGGACAGCCTTCCTCAAGTTTCCACGCGCGCGGCGGATAGAGACCGAACTGTCTCACGACGTTCTAAACCCAGCTCGCGTGCCGCTTTAATGGGCGAACAGCCCAACCCTTGGGACCTACTCCAGCCCCAGGATGCGACGAGCCGACATCGAGGTGCCAAACCATCCCGTCGATATGGACTCTTGGGGAAGATCAGCCTGTTATCCCCGGGGTACCTTTTATCCGTTGAGCGACACCGCTTCCACAAGCCAGTGCCGGATCACTAGTCCCTACTTTCGTACCTGCTCGACCTGTCAGTCTCACAGTCAAGCTCCCTTGTGCACTTACACTCAACACCTGATTGCCAACCAGGCTGAGGGAACCTTTGGGCGCCTCCGTTACTCTTTAGGAGGCAACCGCCCCAGTTAAACTACCCACCAGGCACTGTCCCCGACCCGGATAACGGGCCAAGGTTAGACATCCAATCCGATCAGAGTGGTATTTCAACAACGACTCCACGACCACTGGCGTGGCCGCCTCACAGTCTCCCACCTATCCTACACAAACCGAACCGAACACCAATGCCAAGCTATAGTGAAGGTCCCGGGGTCTTTTCGTCCTGCCGCGCGTAACGAGCATCTTTACTCGTACTGCAATTTCGCCGGGCCTGTGGTTGAGACAGCAGGGAAGTCGTTACGCCATTCGTGCAGGTCGGAACTTACCCGACAAGGAATTTCGCTACCTTAGGATGGTTATAGTTACCACCGCCGTTTACTGGGGCTTAAATTCTCCGCTTCGACCACTTACGTGATCTAACAGGTCCTCTTAACCTTCCAGCACCGGGCAGGCGTCAGTCCGTATACCTCGACTTACCCGTCTTCGCACGGACCTGTGTTTTTAGTAAACAGTCGCTTCCCTCTATTCTCTGCGGCCGAAGCCGGCTCGCCACGCTAGGCGGGTCACCGGCCGCGGCCCCCCTTCTCCCGAAGTTACGGGGGCATTTTGCCGAGTTCCTTAACCACAGTTATCCCGATCGCCTCGGTATTCTCTACCTGACCACCTGTGTCGGTTTGGGGTACGGGCCATGACATCACATCGCTAGAGGCTTTTCTCGGCAGCATCGGATCACCGACGTCCCCACTACGGGTACGCGTCACGTCTCACCCTTCAAGCGCGGGCCGGATTTACCTGGCCCGCGGGCTACACGCTTGCACCACCACTTCCATCCGGTGGCACGGCTACCGTCCTGCGTCACCCCATCGCTTGGCTACTACCAGCTCAGGTCCCCTGCATCCACGCGCCCGCGGATGCCGGCCCCGAAGGGCCGGCGGCGGATGCGCTTCAGGAGGGTTAGTATCACTGATTCACCAGGGGCGCGATATCACGGGTACGGGAATATCAACCCGTTGTCCATCGACTACGCCTGTCGGCCTCGCCTTAGGTCCCGACTCACCCTGGGAAGATTAGCTTGACCCAGGAACCCTTGGTCATTCGGCGGAGGAGGTTTCCACTCCTCATTCGCTACTCATGCCTGCATTCTCACTCGTGCACGCTCCACCACGGGTCACCCCTGCGGCTTCACAGCACGTACACGACGCTCCCCTACCCAGCACGCCACGAGGGCGCACTGCCGCGGCTTCGGCGGTATGCTTGAGCCCCACTACATTGTCGGCGCGGGACCACTCGACCAGTGAGCTATTACGCACTCTTTCAAGGGTGGCTGCTTCTAAGCCAACCTCCTGGTTGTCTTCGCGATCCCACATCCTTTTCCACTTAGCATACCCTTAGGGGCCTTAGCCGGCGATCTGGGCTGTTTCCCTCTCGACTACGAAGCTTATCCCCCGCAGTCTCACTGCCGTGCTCTGACCTCACCGGCATTCGGAGTTTGGCTGATGTCGCTAAGATGATAGTCCCGCTAAACCAACCAGTAGCTCTACCTCCAGGAGGAAACGCACGACGCTGCACCTAAATGCATTTCGGGGAGAACCAGCTATCACGGAGTTTGATTGGCCTTTCACCCCTACCCACAGCTCATCCCCTCAGTTTTCAACCTAAGTGGGTTCGCGCCTCCACGACGTCTTACCATCGCTTCACACTGGCCATGGGTAGATCACCCCGCTTCGGGTCCAGGACATGCCACTAAAACACCCTCGTTAGGATTCGCTTTCGCTACGGCTACCCCACCAAAAGGGTTAACCTCGCGACATGCCGCTGACTCGCAGGCTCATTCTTCAAAAGGCACGCCATCACCCCACACGGAGGCTCTGACGGATTGTAGGCACACGGTTTCAGGTACTATTTCACTCCCCTCCCGGGGTACTTTTCACCATTCCCTCACGGTACTATCCGCTATCGGTCACGGAAGGTATTCAGGCTTACCGGGTGGTCCCGGCGGATTCACAGCGGATTCCACGAGCCCGCTGCTACTCGGGGATCACGCCACACAGGATATGAACATGCTTTCACGTACCGGGCTCTCACCGTCTACGGCAGGCGATTCCACGCACTTTCCGCTAACACATCCACACCCCGGGCAGGACAGTCAGCTCCCACCACGGGCGGCCCCACAACACCACACGCGCAACCCCTGACCGGTATCACACGCGCGCGGTTTAGCCATCATCCGCGTTCGTTCGCCACTACTAACGGAATCACAATTGTTTTCTCTTCCTGCGGGTACTGAGATGTTTCACTTCCCCGCGTCACCACCACGCACCCTATGAATTCAGATGCGGGCGACCGCCCATAACGACGGCCAGGTTTCCCCATTCGGACACCCTCGGATCAACGCTCAGTTGGCAGCTCCCCGAGGCTTAACGCAGCCTCTCACGTCCTTCATCGGCCTTCCATGCCAAGGCATCCACCGTGCGCCCTTGAACACACACACAACACAAAAATCAAGGAACACACACAACAAAAAATAAAGATGCTCGCGTCCACTATCCAGTTCTCACACAACACCACCCGACGCCGGCAACCGGAGACCACAAGCCTCCGCCGCCACCCGACGGGCGCAACACAACAAGGGACGTGTCGTCCCAGACACCCGACAGCATGCCGACGCACCACCTGCGCACCCCACCGGCGACCCCGACAACAGGGCCACCCACCACCACAGGGCGACCCGGACCACACGGCCCGGGCAAGCACGGCGCACCACGATCTCCCCGGCAGACGGCGTCCACCCGAAAACAAAAAACGCGCACCACCAGCCGGCCCACAGGACCACACCAATGACGCGACTACAAAAAATACTCCTTAGAAAGGAGGTGATCCAGCCGCACCTTCCGGTACGGCTACCTTGTTACGACTTCGTCCCAATCGCCGATCCCACCTTCGACAGCTCCCCCCACAAGGGTTGGGCCACTGGCTTCGGGTGTTACCGACTTTCATGACGTGACGGGCGGTGTGTACAAGGCCCGGGAACGTATTCACCGCAGCGTTGCTGATCTGCGATTACTAGCGACTCCGACTTCACGGGGTCGAGTTGCAGACCCCGATCCGAACTGAGACCGGCTTTCAAGGGATTAGCTGAACCTCACGGCATCGCAACCCACTGTACCGACCATTGTAGCATGTGTGAAGCCCTGGACATAAGGGGCATGATGATTTGACGTCATCCCCACCTTCCTCCGAGTTGACCCCGGCAGTCTCTCACGAGTCCCCACCATAACGTGCTGGCAACATGAGACAAGGGTTGCGCTCGTTGCGGGACTTAACCCAACATCTCACGACACGAGCTGACGACAACCATGCACCACCTGTATACGAGCCACAAGGGAAACCGTGTCTCCACGGCGATCCCGTATATGTCAAGCCCAGGTAAGGTTCTTCGCGTTGCATCGAATTAATCCACATGCTCCGCCGCTTGTGCGGGCCCCCGTCAATTCCTTTGAGTTTTAGCCTTGCGGCCGTACTCCCCAGGCGGGGCGCTTAATGCGTTAGCTACGGCACGGACCCCGTGGAAGGGACCCACACCTAGCGCCCACCGTTTACGGCATGGACTACCAGGGTATCTAATCCTGTTCGCTACCCATGCTTTCGCTCCTCAGCGTCAGTTACTGCCCAGAGACCTGCCTTCGCCATCGGTGTTCCTCCTGATATCTGCGCATTTCACCGCTACACCAGGAATTCCAGTCTCCCCTACAGTACTCAAGTTATGCCCGTATCGCCTGCACGCCCGGAGTTAAGCCCCGGAATTTCACAGACGACGCGACAAACCACCTACGAGCTCTTTACGCCCAGTAATTCCGGACAACGCTCGCACCCTACGTATTACCGCGGCTGCTGGCACGTAGTTAGCCGGTGCTTCTTCTCCATCTACCGTCAGAAAACCTTCGTCGATGGTGAAAGGAGTTTACAACCCGAAGGCCGTCATCCCCCACGCGGCGTCGCTGCATCAGGCTTCCGCCCATTGTGCAATATTCCCCACTGCTGCCTCCCGTAGGAGTCTGGGCCGTGTCTCAGTCCCAATGTGGCCGTCCACCCTCTCAGGCCGGCTACCCGTCGACGCCTTGGTAGGCCATTACCCCACCAACAAGCTGATAGGCCGCGGGCCCATCCTGCACCGAAAAACTTTCCACCACCGCCTTAGACGGTGGTCCTATCCGGTATTAGACCCAGTTTCCCAGGCTTATCCCGAAGTGCAGGGTAGGTCACCCACGTGTTACTCACCCGTTCGCCACTCGTGTACCCCCGCAAGCGGGAGCCTTACCGTTCGACTTGCATGTGTTAAGCACGCCGCCAGCGTTCGTCCTGAGCCAGGATCAAACTCTCCACAAAAGCTTTTAAGTGAAAAGCCCGAAAACTGGCAAAAAGAACAAACAACAAACCAGGACCCAAACAGACCCCAGTCTGGCGTATTGTCCAAAAAACGCGCGCACCCGAAGCCCTTGACGGGGAACAAACCGGGCACACGCTCATCAGTGATTGTTTCAAGAGCCCCTGAAAAAGACTCCCGGCACCATCACCGGAAAAATAAGTAGTACATCGGCACACTATCGAGTTCTCACACAACACGCGCATACCAGGACCACATGGTCGAACCATCCGGTCCGTGGCAGCAGGATTGGAGTCTACATCATCCGCGCCGCGACCGCAAAGTCGGGCTGAATCGGAGGTGAACTCCCGGCCAACGCCTGCGCGCTGACCCGGCTTACAGTACACACCTCCCCCGCCAACGGCAAAACCGCAGCTCAGCGGTGGTGCCGGCCGGCCCCCTCGCGGCGGATGTCCGCGCCCAGGGCGGAGAGCGTGGCCACGAAATCCGGGTAGCCGCGGTCGATGTGGAACACGTCGTGGACCTCGGTGACCCCGCCGGGCTCGGCGCACAGCCCCGCCAGCACCAGCCCGGCGCCGGCCCGGATGTCCGAGGCCCACACCGGTGCGGAGCTGAGCCGCTCCTTGCCCCGGATCATCACGTGGTGGCCGTCGATGGTGGCCTCCGCGCCGAGCCGGATCATCTCGTCGACGAAGCGGAACCGGGACTCGAAGACGTTCTCGGTGAGGATGGAGGCGCCCTCGCTGACCGCGGCCAGGGCGATCGCCATCGGCTGCAGATCGGTGGGGAAGCCCGGGAAGGGCAGGGTCTGGTAGTTCACCGCGCGCAGCCGGCCCACCCCGCGCACCCGGAAGCCCGCCGGGTAGGACTCCACCTGGGCCCCGGCCACCCGGAGCTTCTCCAGGGGCAGGTGCAGGTGGATCGGGTCGATGCCGCCGACGGTGACGTCGCCGCCGGTCATCGCCGCGGCGTAGGCCCAGGTGCCGGCGACGATCCGGTCGCCGACCACCTCATGCTCGGCCGGGTGCAGCCGCTCCACCCCGTCCACGGTGATCGTGTTCGTGCCGGCGCCGTCGATCCGGGCGCCCATGGACACGAGCATCTCGCAGAGATCCACGATCTCCGGTTCCCGGGCGGCGTTGTCCAGGGTGGTCACCCCCTCGGCGAGCACCGCGGCGGTGAGGATGTTCTCGGTGGCGCCCACCGAGGGGAAGTCCAGCTTGATCCGGGCCCCGCGCAGCCGGCCGGCCTCCGCGACCAGGCAGCCGTGCTCGATCCGGGTGCTCGCGCCGAGCTTCTCCAGGCCCAGCTGGTGCATGTCCAGCGGCCGGGAGCCGATCGCGTCGCCGCCGGGCAGCGCCACCACGGCCCGCCGGCAGCGGGCGGTGAGCGGGCCCAGCACGCACACCGAGGCCCGGAACTGGCGCACCGCGTCGAAGTCCGCCCGGGGGGAGAGATCCCCGGGCACGGTGATCGCCACGGTGTCCCCGCTGTGCTCCACGGTGCAGCCCAGGCCCTCCAGCACATTGCGCATCAGGGGCACGTCGTCGATGTCCGGGCAGTTGCGCAACACCGTGGTGCCCTCGGCGAGCAGCGCCGCCCCCATCAGCTTGAGCACGGAGTTCTTCGCGCCGGAGACCCGCACCTGACCGTTGAGCCGGGCTCCGCCGCCGACGAGGAATCGTTCTTGGTCCACGGCTCAACCCAATCACATTTCCGCGCCTAGGGTTGGGAGCATGTCCGTGCATCTCACCCGCATATACACGCGCACCGGCGACGACGGCAGCACCGGGTTGGCCGACTTCTCCCGGGTGCCCAAGGACGATCCGCGGCTGGTCGCCTACGCCGACTGCGAGGAGGCCAATGCCGCGATCGGCGCGGCCCTGGCGCTGGCCGAGGTGCCGGAGGCCATTGCCGGGGTGCTGCGGGAGGTGCAGAACGATCTCTTCGACGCGGGGGCGGATCTGGCCACCCCGGTGGTGCCGGAGCCGAAGCATCCGCCGCTGCGGATCCGGCAGGACTACATCGACCGGCTGGAGCGCCACTGCGATCGCTTCAACGCGGATCTGCCGGCGCTGGACTCGTTCATCCTGCCCGGGGGCACCCCGGCGGCGGCGCTGCTGCATGTGGCGCGCACCGTGGTGCGCCGCGCGGAGCGCTCGGCGTGGACGGCGGTGCGGGAGCACCCGGGGGACTGCTCGGCGCTGCCGGCGAAGTACCTCAACCGGCTCTCCGATCTGCTGTTCATCCTGGCCCGGGTGGCCTCGGCGGGCGCGGAGGTGCGCTGGCGCCCCGGCGGGGACCGGGATCCGGACGGGGCCGGCGCCGGAGACTAGGCCGTGGCGCGCCGGCGGCGCCGGGCGCTCAGGGCAGGGCGCCGATCCGGCGGGCGGCGTTGACCGCCTCGTAGCGGGTGTGCGCGCCGAGTTTGCGCATCACCGAGCGCAGGTAGGACTTCACCGTCTCCGCGCCGATGCCCATCTCCTCGGCGGCCTCGACGTTGGTGTGGCCCAGGGCGACGCAGGCCAGCACGTCGAGCTCCCGGGCGGAGAGCTTGGTGGTCTGCTTCACCCGCACCGGGGAGACCATCTGGTCGCAGAGCTCCTCCAGCTCCTCGCGGACCATGTCGTCCTCGATCCGGTTGGCGAGCATCCGCAGCCGGGAGTGCGTGGAGCGCACCTGCTCCCATTCCGCCCCGTTCATCACCCGGCGGCTCTTGCCGGGGCCGCCGCGGTCCATGGAGCGGCAGGCGTCGGCGATGGCCAGGTCCTGCTCCAGGCAGCGGGCGGTCATGGTGACCTCCTCGAGGACCTTGTCGCCCAGCCGCACCGAGGAGTGCACCCCGGAGTAGAGCACCCCGCGGATGTTGCGGTTGACGATCACCGGCACCGCGACCAGGGAGTGCAGCCCCTCGTCGCGGATCGCCTCGTCGTATTCGTGGGTGATCACCTTCGCGCGCAGGTAGTCGCTGACCCCCACCGGCCGGCGGGTGGCCAGCACCCGGCCGCCGACCCCGGCGCCGGCCTCGACCAGCAGGTCGTGCAGGGCCGGGGTGCGCAACCCCACCCAGTGCGAGATCTTCAGCTTGCCGGGCTCCGCGACCTCGCCGTACATGGTCACCGGGATGCCCGTGACGTTCTTGAGGTTGATCAGCGCCGAGCGGATCACCTCGTTGTCGTCGGCGATGCGGTGGGGGTCCATCCAGCTTCCTCCTGCTGACGCGCCCCGTACATCGCCCGGTGGTCCGTCAACCCCGAGCGGGGGCAGGTTTCGGTTCATGGGTGATTATACCCGCGAACCGGGCATGGGAACAGGGGACGCTTCGTGACCCGGGTGAGGTCCGTCGCCCCCGCGGGGCACCCCCGGCCCCCGGCGGCCACCCCTACTCGCCGCGATCCCACCGCGGGGTGCGCTTCTCCACGAAGGCGGCCATGCCCTCGGCCCGGTCCGGGGTGGCGAACAGGGCGTGGAAGATCCGGCGCTCATAGTGCACGCCCTCGGCCAGGGAGACCTCGAAGGCGCGGTCCACGGCCTCGGTGGCGGCGTAGGCCGCGGCCAGCGGGCGCTCCGCGATGGTGGCGGCGATCTCGGCGACGGCCTCGGCGAAGCCCTCTAGGGGCAGCACCCGGGCGACCAGCCCGGAGCGCTCGGCCTCCTCGGCGTCCATCATCCGGCCGGTGAGCACCAGGTCCATCGCCTTGGCCTTGCCCACCGCCCGGGTGAGCCGCTGGGAGCCGCCCATGCCCGGGATCACGCCGAGGGTGATCTCCGGCTGCCCGAATTTGGCGTTGTCCGCGGCGAGCAGCACATCGCCCATCATGGCCAGTTCGCAGCCGCCGCCGAGGGCGTAGCCGGACACCGCGGTGATGATCGGGGTGCGCACCTTCTGCAACCGGTCCCAGGCGGCGAAGACGTCGTCGATGACGATGTCGGGGTAGTCCAGCCCGGCCATCTCCTTGATGTCCGCGCCGGCGGCGAAGGCCTTCTCGGAGCCGATGATCACGATCGCGCCGATGCCGCGGTCCCGGTCGAATTCCTCGGCGGCGCCGACCAGCTCGGCCATCACCCGCGTGTTGAGCGCGTTGAGGGCCTTGGGCCGGTTCAGGGTGATCGTCGCGACGCGGCCGTCGACGGCGGTGCGGATGGTCTCGTGGGCGTCCATGGGGGTCCTCGCCTTCCTCGGGTGTTGCGGGGTCAGTCCCCATTTCTACCCGGCCCACCGGGCCTCGGGTATCCTTATCGGTGCATCAGGTCCCCTCCCCGGGGCCCGGCCCCCTCCTCCATGGGGCCGCCCCCGGGGCGGGGCGAAAGAGGGAATCCGGTGCGAATCCGGAGCTGTCCCGCAGCGGTCAGCTGGAACGAAAGCCGTCAGATGGCACTGGGAGGCCACTCCCGGGAAGCGACGGCCGGTAGGAAGACCGCCCGCGTGGGGTTCTGCCGAACAGGCAGTCGTCAAGGCCCCCGCGGGTCGGCCCGCCAGCGAGCCCGAATACCTGCCTGGTGTGCCGGATCGACCGGTCCGGCCCAGGGGACGCCCGTGGACAGGCGTGACGTGGAAGAAACCGGCGGGGCCCGCGACAGCCCCGTCCTCGGCGATCGCGCCTGTCCATGGGTCGTCCCGTCACTTGACGAGGATCAAGGAGACCCCTCATGCACGCCGATCGACCCCTCTTCGCCTCCACCGTCGGGGGCTTCCCGCGCAATGGGCCGCACCGCGAGCTCGAGCGCGCCATCACCGCCCACCGCGCGGACCCGGACGATCCGGACGCCGCGGCCGCGCTGGCGGACACGGCCGGGCGGCTCAACGCCTCCCCCGTCGCCCGGGCCACCGCCGCCGGGCTGGAGTCGGTGCCGGTGGGCACCTTCTCCTTCGGCGACCGGATGCTCGACGCCGCGGTGCTCTGCGGCGCCCTGGGCCCCGGGCCCGGCGCCGGGGCGCCGGGCCCGGCGGGGCTGCCCGCCTGGTTGGGCGACTACCTCGACGCCCGGGAGCGCCGGCCGATGCGCCGCTGGTTCGGCACCCCCCTGGAGTACGCGGTGCCGGCCCTGGACCCGGGGCGCCCCCTGGCCGCTGACCCCGGGTTCCTGCTGGACCAGGTGCGCGCCGCGCGCCGGCTGCACGCCCCGGCCCGGGCGGTGCTGATGGGCCCGGCGACCTTCCTGGCCCTGGCCGAGGACGCCCCGCTGCATCGGCTCGCCGAGCTGGTGGGGGTGCACCGCCGGATCCTGGACGCGCTGGCCGGCACCGGGGTGCGCTGGGTGCAGTACGACGAGCCGATCCTCGCCGCCGCCGGGGCCCCGGCCGCCGCGCCCGGGGCGCTGCGGCGGCTGGTCGAGCACGCCCACGGCCGGGGCCTGCGGGTGCTGGTGAACACCTTCCGGGGCGACGCCGCCCGGGCGGTGGGCGCCCTCGCCGGGGTCGGCGCCGACGCCGTCGGCCTGGACCTGGTCACCTCCGGGCTGCCGGAGCTGCGGCCCCTGCCGGAGCGGACCCTGGTGGCCGCCGGGGTGATCGACGCGCTGAGCCCCTGGCGCACCGATCTGGACGCCGCCCTGGGTCTGCTCGCCCCGATCGCGGCGACCCGCCCGGTGGCGGCGTCGACCTCGGCGCCGCTGGTGCACCTGCCCTGGTCGGTGGCCGCCGAGGAGCCTTCGGCGCGGCTGCGCCCCCGCCTGGCCTACGCCGCGGAGAAGGTCGCCGAGGCGGTGGACCTGGGCCGGGCGCTGCACTACCCGGGGGCGAAGCGCCGCCCGGAGTTCCTGCGCTCCCGGCGGGCCCGCGCCTGAGCCGGGGCCCCGGCCGCGCCGCCGCACCCGGTCCGGGTGCGGCGGCGCCCGTTCAGCCCCCGGCGCCGGGATCGTCGCCGGGGTCGAGCAGGTCCTCCGGCCGGGTCACCGATCGGCCGAGCGCCGCGGAGACCAGCGGCGCCCATGGCGGGGTGAGCCGGGCCCGGGCGGCCAGCGCGGGGTCGGCGAGCAGCTCCGCGGCGGGGCCGGTCCGCGCCCGGCCGTCGACCAGCACCGCGGCATGCTCGGCGAACTCCCAGGCGCTGTCCACGTCATGGGTGGCCATCACCACCGCGGTGCCGGCGGCGTGCAGCCGGCCCAGGGTGGCCATCAGCCGCCGGGTGGCGGCCGGGTCCAGCCCGGCGGTGGGCTCGTCGAGCAGCAGCACCTCCGGCTCCATGGCCAGCGCCCCGGCGAGGGCGACCCGCTTGCGCTGGCCGAAGGAGAGCTGGTGCGGCACCCGGTCGGCGAGGTGGGCGACCTCCGCGGCCGCCATCGCCGCGGCCACCCGCCGGTCGATCTCGGCGCGGTCCAGGCCGAGGTTGGCCGGCCCGTAGGAGACGTCCGCGGCCACCGTGGTGGCGAAGAGCTGGTCATCGGGGTCCTGCAGCACCAGCTGCACCCGGCGGCGCAGCCGGTTGCGGCCCCGCCGGTCCCGGCGGTAGGGCGCCCCGTCCAGGGTCAGCCGCCCGGCGGCCGGGTCGATCGCCCCGGCGAGCAGCCGCAGCAGCGTGGATTTGCCGGAGCCGTTGGCGCCGAGCACCGCCAGCCGGTCGGCGACCGCGATATCGAGGTCCACCCCGCGCAGCACCTCCCGGCCGGGATGCCGGAAGACCACCCCGCGGGCGGAGAGGATCGGCCCGGCCATCAGACCACCGCCCACAGCGCGGCCACCGCGGCCAGGGTCGCCGCGGCGGCGGCGAGGAAGCGGGCGTCCCGGGGCCGGGCGGCGGCGACCACCGCGGTGGCCCCGGGTTCCGCGCGCAGCGCCAGGCCCTCCTGCAGCCGGCGGGCCCGGCCGATGGCGAGCACGAACAGGTTCGCCGACTGGGCGGCGACCCCGGTGAGCAGGCCGCGGCGGGTGCGGTGGCCCAGCCGCTGCGCCTGGGCCTCGTGCATGGACCGCGCCGACCCGGCGAGCACCCCGATCATCCGGTAGGTCAGCTCCGCGACCTGGGACACCGCCGCGGGCACGCCATGCCGGCCGAGCCAGTTCAGCAGCTCCGCCAGCGGGGTGGTCAGGGCGAAGGCCACGGTGCAGCCCATCCCGGCGATGGAGCGGGCGACGACCTCCGCGGCCCGCCGGGGCCCGGTGGGCGAGAAGGCCAGCCCGTCGGCGCCGACGGAGAACAGCAGCGGGCCGATGCCGAGCACCACGAAGGCCGCGGGCGCGGCGAGCAGCACCAGGTACAGCCGGGCCGGCACCCGGGCCAGCCGGGCGGCGACCACGGCGCAGAGCAGCACCGCCGGGGCCACCGGCCAGGGCGGCCCGGCCACCGCCAGCAGCAGCAGCCCGCCGAAGAGCAGGATCTTCTCGCCGACGTTGCGCCGGGCCCAGCGGCTGCGCGCCGCCGCGGCCTCGAGCGCGTTCACCGCCCCCGGCGGCCGGCGCCGCCCCGGTACCAGCCCAGGGCGTAGCCGAGCACCCCGCCGCCGATGCCGGCCTGCAGGGCGAACAGGCCCGATTCGACCTCGCCGGGCAGCTCCCCGGTGATCGACTCGAACCAGGGCTCGTAGCCGGGGTGCACCTCGGCGACGACGTCCTCGGCGGCGCCGTCGGTGCCGCCGAAGGGCTCCTCGGCCTCCGGGTCGCCGAAGTTCAGCAGCATCGGGAAGGCCGCGAGCACGACCGTGGCGCCCACCAGGGCCGCGGTGACCAGGGGGTTGTTGCGCCGGGTGGCACGATCCGGGGTGGCGCTCATCGGGCCACCGCCGTGTCCGCGGCCGCCATATCGGCGGTGACCACCTCGGCGCCGGCGTCATCGAGCCGGTCCCCGGGGCGCAGCACGCCCAGGTCGAGCAGTTCGGCCGGGGCGACCGCGCGCAGGGCGCGCACCACCAGCACGGTGAGCAGGCCCTCGATCACGGCCAGCGGGATCTGGGTGATCGCGAAGATGCCCATGAAGGCCACCAGGGCGCCGCCGACGCCGCCGGGCTCGGCGGGGTGCGCCAGCGCCAGCTGCGCGGAGGTCACCACGTAGGTGGAGAGATCCGCGACGAAGGCGGCGGCGAACACCGCCGGCAGCAGCCCCCCGCCGAGCCGGCGGGTGAGCAGGTAGGCCCCGTAGCCCAGCCAGGGGCCGACCACCGCCATGGAGAAGGCGTTCGCGCCGAGGGTGGTGATCCCGCCGTGGGCGAGCAGCAGCGCCTGGAAGAGCAGCACCACCGTGCCCAGCAGCGCCATCACCGGGGGCCGGAAGAGCACCGCGCCGAAGCCGGTGCCGGTGGGGTGGGAGGTGGATCCGGTCACCGAGGGGATCTTCAGCGCCGAGAGCACGAAGGTGAAGGCGCCGGCGGCGCCGAGCAGCACCCCCGAGCCGGGATGTTCCTTGAGTACGCGTCCGGCCCGCCAGGCGCCGTGCGCCACGAAGGGGGCGGCGGCCGCCCCCCACGCGATGCAGTGGCCCAGGGGCAGGAAGCCTTCCGCGATATGCATGGCCGTCGTTCTGCCTTGTCCGCGCGGCCGGCACCTCGCGGCCGCGCCCGTTCCTCCGCGGGCGCCGGTCGGCGCCGCGGTCGGATCCCGGCCGGTCTCCTGGCTGACGGGGCACCCGCGGGCCGCGGGATCCGCCCGGCGCCTTCCCGGCCGCCGGCGGGCCTTTGCCATCGGCCCGCCGCCGCCGGTGGCCTCCGCCGGGCGGGGTCACCCCGATCACAGTGGCGAGGGCCGCCGCCCATTCGCAGGGCGTTCCCGGGCACCGTGATCCACCACCCAGGATACCGGGTGGTTTCGGGTCCCTCCCGATAGCATCTCCTGGACGGGGGGAGGAAGGGAAGCCTGCGCGCCCGCGAATTTAGACGAACCGGTCTGTACTAATCCGGGATCGGCGGGTACCGTGTCGGTACGCACCCGACGAAAGGACCCCTCCCCATGACGATCCACGACAACGTCACCGACCTCATCGGCGGCACCCCCCTGGTCCGGCTGCCCCGGATCGGCGCCGATCTCCCCGGCGAAATCATCGCCAAGCTGGAGTCGGCCAACCCCGGCAACTCGGTCAAGGACCGGATCGGCCGGGCCATCGTCGACGCCGCCGAGGCCGCCGGCGAGCTGCGCCCCGGCGGCACCATCGTCGAGGGCACCTCCGGCAACACCGGGATCGCGCTGGCCATGGTCGGCGCCGCCCGCGGCTACCGGGTGGTGCTCACCATGCCGGACACGATGAGCATGGAGCGCCGGGTGGTGCTGCGCGCCTTCGGCGCCGAGCTGGTGCTCACCCCCGGGGCCGAGGGCATGAAGGGGGCGGTGGAGAAGGCCCGCGAGATCGTCGCCGGGGAGGACAACGCCATCCTGGCCTCCCAGTTCGCCAACCCCGCCAACCCGGCGGTGCACGAGGCCGGCACCGGCCCGGAGATCTGGGAGGGCACCGGGGGCGCGGTGGACTACCTGGTCGCCGGGATCGGCACCGGCGGCACCATCACCGGCGCCGGCCGGCACCTCAAGGGGCGCAACCCCGACCTGCGGGTGATCGGCGTGGAGCCGGCGGCCTCCCCGCTGCTCACCGAGGGCACCGCCGGCCCGCACAAGATCCAGGGCCTGGGCGCGAACTTCATCCCGGAGGTGCTCGACCGCGCCGTGCTCGACGAGGTGCTCGACGTCTCCAACGAGGACGCGATCGCCGCGGCGCGCCGGCTGGCCGCCGAGGAGGGCATCCTCGCCGGGATCTCCGCCGGGGCCGCGGTGGCGGCCGCGGCGCGGGTCGCCGCCCGGGAGGAGGCCGCCGGGAAGCGGATCGTGGTGATCATCCCCGATTTCGGGGAGCGCTACATCTCCACGGTGCTCTTCGACGACCTGCGCGGGTGATCTAAGCTACGGGGCATGCCGACGCTGCTCGCCCTGCTCAAGGAGGACCTCGCCAACGCCCGCGCGCATGACCCGGCCGCGCGCGGCGATGTCGAGAACGCCCTGGTCTACTCCGGGCTGCACGCCATCTGGATGCACCGGCTGGCGCACCGGATCTGGTGCCGGGGCGGGGCGGGCCGGGGCGTGGCCCGGGTGCTGGCGCAGGTCGCCCGCTTCCTCACCGGGATCGAGATCCACCCGGGGGCGACCATCGGCCGCCGCTTCTTCATCGACCACGGCATGGGCGTGGTGATCGGGGAGACCACCGAGATCGGCGATGACGTGATGCTCTACCACGGGGTCACCCTCGGCGGGCGCAGCCTGGAGAAGGTCAAGCGCCACCCCACCATCGGCGACGGGGTGACCGTCGGCGCCGGGGCGAAGGTGCTCGGCCCGGTGACCATCGGCGCCCGCTCCGCGATCGGCGCCAACGCGGTGGTCACCCGGGACGCCCCGGCGGACTCCATCCTCACCGGGGTGCCGGCGACGATCCGGCCCCGGCGCGCCGATCAGCGCCGCCCGCTGGTGGACCCGGGCTGCTACATCGTCGGCGACGGCGACGGCATCTGAGCCGCCGCCCCTCCCCCCCCCCCCCGGCCGGCGGGGGCCCGCCCGGCTCAGCCGACCAGGTCGGCGTAGTCCGGGTTCTTCTCCAGGAAACGCGCCACCGCGCTGCAGGTGGGCCGGATCCGCAGGCCCCGGGCGCGCACGTCGTCGAGGGCGCCGCGCACCAGCGGGGCGGACAACCCCCGGCCCCGGAACGCCGGATGCACCACGGTGTGGTGGAAGTCGAGCACCCCGGTGCCATCGTCGGCGTAGGCGGCGAAGCCGGCCTCGGCCCCGTCGACGTCCAGGACGTAGCGGGCGGCGGCGGGCTCATGTCGGATCTCGGTCATGACTGCTCCTCACGGTAGCGGATGGGCGGTTCCCCGGGATGCTCGTCGGCGCGGCCGACGGCGACCCGGCAGGGCAGGTGCCCCTCGGCGACGGCGCGCTCGGCGGCGCGCCCGGTGCGCCAGCCGGGGCTGACCGCATCGGCCAGCGGCACCGACAGGTCCGCCAGCTCGGCGTGGCCGAGGCCGGGGACGACGACGGTGATCCGCTGATGCCGGCGCGGCCCCGGGTCCGCGCCCGGGTTGGCCCGGGCCCAGGACTCCGCCAGCGCCTCCAGGGTCGGCGAGGGCGGCATCACGTCCTCGTGCACCTCGGCGCCGGAGTCCGGCAGCAGCTCGCCGAGCACCGCGCGCACCCGCTCCGCGGCGGCGGCGCGCTGGGCGGCGTCGGCGTAGATGAAGATCCGCACCACCGAGGGCAGGGTGGCGTCGTCGGAGAGGGTGCCGGGGGAGGCGAATTCGACCGTCATGGTTCGACATCGTACCGGCAGCGCGAAACGGCGGGCCCGGATGTCCGGGCCCGCCGCGGGCGGTGGCCAGAAGCGGGATCGAACCGCTGACCTTCCACTTTTCAGGCGGACGCTCTACCAACTGAGCTATCTGGCCGGAAACCCCCGGGATACCGGGGGCGTCCTGCGACCCTGACGGGACTTGAACCCGCGACCTCCGCCGTGACAGGGCGGCGCGCTAACCAACTGCGCCACAGGGCCTCATACCGCGCCCCGGGCTCGCCCGGGGCACAAGCGGTTACTCTACACAGCCGCCCGCAATCGGCAAAATCCCCAGGTGGCGGGGGTTATCGGGCCGGAGGGGAGGAAAACGGGGCGCGGGGCGCCGGCCCTTCGGCCGACGCCCCGCGCCCCTCTTTGGCGACCCTGACGGGACTTGAACCCGCGACCTCCGCCGTGACAGGGCGGCGCGCTAACCAACTGCGCCACAGGGCCATGTTCGATTGTGCGGGACGGGACCGCCCCGCCGCGGCCGGGTGGTACTCCCTACGGGATTCGAACCCGCGCCGCCGCCTTGAAAGGGCGGTGTCCTAGGCCGCTAGACGAAGGGAGCTCGCCCGCATGCCGCCCCCGCGCGGGGGCGACGACGAAGAGCTTAGAGCACACCGCCGGAGGCGGCAAAAACGCCCCCGGCCCGGCGCGGACGACGGCGGCCGGGACCGGCCGGGGCACCCGCCCCGGCCCGGCCCCGGCCGCCGCCTGCGGTGGGCCCCGTGGGGCTCGAACCCACGACCTACGGATTAAAAGTCCGCGGCTCTACCAACTGAGCTAGAGGCCCGCGGGACAGTGTAGCGGCCCGCGCGCGCGAGGCGGATACCCCCGCGGGCATCGGGAACCTTCCGCGGCGCCCAGCCGACTAATTGACGAATCACCTAAATTCCCGGAGGCCCCTGTGGACATCGTCGACATCTCGCGGTGGCAATTCGGCATCACCACCGTCTACCACTTCATCTTCGTGCCGCTGACCATCGGACTCGCCCCGATGGTCGCGCTCATGCAGACCATCTGGGCGGTGACCCGCGATGAGCGCTGGGATCGGCTCGCCCGCTTCTTCGGCACCATCCTGCTGGTCAACTTCGCGATGGGCGTGGCCACCGGCATCGTCCAGGAGTTCCAGTTCGGCATGAACTGGTCGGAGTACTCCCGGATGGTCGGCGACGTCTTCGGCGGCCCGCTGGCCCTGGAGGGCCTGGTCGCCTTCTTCATGGAGTCGGTGTTCCTCGGCCTGTGGATCTTCGGCCGCGGCCGGATCCCGGTGTGGGCGCACACCGCGGCGATCTGGCTGGTGGCCATCGGGGTGAACGTCTCCGCCTACTTCATCATCGTCGCCAACTCCTTCATGCAGCACCCGGTGGGCGCGGTGTACAACCCGGACACCGGCCGGGCGGAGCTGGTGGACATCGTGGCGCTGCTCACCAACCCCACCGCCCTGGCCGCCTTCCCGCATGCGGTGGCCGGCTCCTTCCTCACCGCCGGCACCTTCGTGCTCGGCATCGCCGGCTGGTGGATGATGCGCGACCGGGACCGCGCCGAACGGCACCGCCCGGCGCTCACCATGGGCCTGTGGACCACCGTGGTGTCCTCCGTGGCGGTGTTCCTCACCGGCGACATCCAGGCGAAGCTGATGTTCGTGCAGCAGCCGATGAAGATGGCCTCCGCGGAATCGCTGTGCCGCACCGAGACCGACCCGTGGTTCTCGGTGCTCACCATCGGCACCCACAACAACTGCGACTCGGTGCGCCACCTCATCGAGCTGCCCTGGGTGCTGCCCTTCCTCGCCGAGGGCCGCTTCTCCGGGGTGACCCTGCAGGGGGTGCAGGATCTGCAGGCCCAGGCGGTGGCCAGGTTCGGCCCCGGCAACTACACCCCGAACCTCTTCGTCACCTACTGGTCCTTCCGCGCCATGATCGGGCTGATGGCCGGCTCCCTGGCGCTGGCCGCGATCTCCTGGTGGCTCACCCGCGGCGGCCGGCTGCCCGCCGGCCGGGCCGGGCGGCTGCTCTCCCTGGCCTCCCTGGCGGCGCTGCCCTTCCCCTTCCTCGCCAACTCGGCGGGCTGGATCTTCACCGAGATGGGCCGCCAGCCCTGGGTGGTGCACCCCAACCCGGAATCCGCCGGGGATCCGCGCACCGAGCTCATCCGGATGACCGTGGACATGGGGGTCACCGACCACGCCCCGCTCAACGTGATCATCTCCCTGGTCGGGTTCACCCTGGTCTACGCCGCCCTGGCGGTGGTGTGGTTCCGGCTGCTGCGCCGGGTGGTGCGCGCCGGGCTGCCGGAGGGCCCCGCCGGAGCGCCGCCGGCGGCCGGCGGCGACGGGCCCGACCCCGGCGAGGGGGCGGATCCGCAGGCGCCCCGACCCGTCCGTTTCACCGCCGCGGGCGGCCCCGCGGGCAAGGAGTCCTGACATGTCCGGCATCGATCTGCCCCTGCTCTGGTTCATCATCATCGCCTTCCTCTTCGCCGGGTACTTCCTGCTGGAGGGCTTCGATTTCGGCGTCGGCATCCTGCTGCCGGTGCTCGGCCGGGACGAGGCCCGGCGGGCGGCGCTGCTGCGCACCATCGGCCCGGTGTGGGACGGCAACGAGGTGTGGCTGATCACCGCCGGCGGGGCGCTGTTCGCCGCCTTCCCGGAGTGGTACGCCTCCATGTTCAGCGGGTTCTACCTGCCCCTGTTCCTCATCCTGCTGGCGCTCATCGTGCGCATCGTGGGCCTGGAGTGGCGGGCCAAGGTCGACGGGGATCGCTGGCGGGCCTGGTGCGACGCCGGGATCATCATCGGCTCCTGGGCCCCGCCGGTGCTGTGGGGGGTGGCGGTGGCCAACCTGGTCGCCGGGGTGCCCGCGGACGCGCACCTGGTCTACCCGCTGCTGCGCCCGGTGGGCCTGCTCGGCGGGGCCGGGCTGACCGCGGTGTTCGTGCTGCACGGGCTGACCTTCCTGCGCCTGAAGACCGCCGGGGCGCTGCGCGCGGAGGCCGGCCGGCTCCTCGCCCCGGTGGCGGCGGCGGCGATCCTGCTCGGCGGGGCCTTCGCGCTGGTGGTGCAGCTCGGCCACGGCAAGGACTGGACCTGGGCGGCGGCCGGGGTCGCCGCGGCGGGGCTGCTGGCCGGGGCCGCCGCCGCGGCCCGGGGCCGCGACGGGATCGCCTTCACCGCCACCGCGGCGGCCGTGATCGCGGTCACCGTGCTCGCCTTCGGCGCCATGTTCCCCCTGGTGTGGCCGGGCCTGGACGTGCACGCGGCGGCCTCCAGCGCGTACACCCTGAAGGTGATGACCTGGGCGGCGGCGGTGATGACCCCGCTGGTGATGATCTACCAGGGCTGGACCTACTGGGTGTTCCGCCGCCGGATCACCGCCGAGCGGGTCGGATGAGGCCGATCGATCCGCGGCTGCTGCGGATCTCCCGGCCCACCCGGCGCTGGATCGCCCTCGCCGCGGCGCTCTCCGCCGCCGGCACCCTGGCCACCATCGGCGCCGGGCTGCTGGTCGGCGCGATCGCCGCGGCCGTGATCGAGGGCCCCGCCCCCGGGGCGCCGGTCCCGCGCACCCTGCTGGCCGCCCTGGTCGCCGTGGGCGCGGCCCGCGGCCTGATCGCCTGGGCGCGGCGCCGGCTGGGCCGCCGGGCCGCCGCGGCCGCGGTGGTCGACCTGCGCGCCCGGGCCCTGGCCCGGCTCGCCGAATCCGATCCGCGCACCGTGGACCGGGCCCGCTGGCGCACCCTGCTGCTCGACGGGATCGAGGGCCTGGGCCCCTACCTCACCGGGTTCCTGCCCGCCCTGGCGGCCACCGCGATCGCCTCCCCGGCGGCGCTGGGGGTGCTGTGGTGGCTGGACCCGGCCTCGGCGGCGATCGCGGCGGTCACGCTGCCGCTGATCCCGCTGTTCATGTGGCTGGTGGGCACCCTGACCCAGGGCCGCACCGAACGCCGGCTGCGCGATGTGGGGGTGCTCGCCGACCAGATGCTGGATCTGGTGGCGGGGCTGCCCACGCTGCGCGCGCACCGGCGCACCGCCACCCCGGCGGCGGAGATCCGGCGGCTGTCCGGGGCGCACCGGGAATCGACCATGGCGGTGCTGCGGGTGGCCTTCCTCTCCGGGTTCGTGCTGGAGTTCCTGGCCACCCTGTCGGTGGCCCTGGTCGCCGTCGGGATCGGCTTCCGGCTGCTGGACGGGTCGATCACCCTCGCCGCGGGGCTCACCGTGCTCGTGATCGTCCCGGAGGCCTACCAGCCGGTGCGCGAGGTCGGCGCCCGCTTCCACGACGCCCAGGACGGGCTGACCGCCACCGGGGAGGTGCTGGCGCTGCTCGACGGGGCCGCCGGCGCCGGCGTCGCCGGCGCCGCCGCACGGGACCGCCACCCCGGTGCGGCGCCGCCGGCGCGGGGCATCCGGGTGGAGTTCCACCGGCTCACCGCCCGCGGCCGGGACGGCGCCCGGCCCCGGGATCTCTGCGGCGTCGCCGAACCGGGGGCGGTGACCGTGCTCGCCGGGCCGAACGGCTCCGGCAAATCCACCGCGCTGCTGGCCCTGCTGGGCATCGCCGTGGACGGGGTCACCGGGGTCGCCCGGGCGGTGGCCGCCGAGGGGGAGCTGCGCGGCGCCGCGCTGTGGGCGCGCACCTCCTACCTGCCGCAGCGCCCGGCGCTGACCCCGGCCCTGGTCGGCGACGCCTCCGGGCTGAGCCTGGGCCAGCGGCAGCGCGCGGCGGTGGCCGCGGAACTGGCCCGGGGCCGGGAGCTGCTGCTGCTCGACGAGCCGACCGCGCACCTGGACCAGGCCAACGCCGCCCGGATGCTCACCCGGCTGCGCGCCGAGGCCGACCGGGGCGCCACGGTGCTCATCGCCTCCCATGATCCCCTGGTGCTCGCCGCCGCCGATCACGTGGTGGAGGTGGGCCGATGATCCGGGCGGTGCTGGCCGGCACACTCACCCTGCTGGCCTCGATCGGGCTCACCGCCACCTCCGCGTGGCTCATCACCCGGGCCTGGCAGATGCCCCCGGTGCTGGATCTGGCGGTGGCGGTGACCGCGGTGCGCGCCCTGGGCATCTCCCGGGCGGTGTTCCGCTACGTCGATCGGCTCGCCGCCCACGATCTGGCGCTGCGCCGGGCCGAGCGGGCCCGGGCCGGGGCGTACGCGGCGGTGGCCGCCGCCCCGCCGGAGCGGGTGGCCGGGCTCACCCGGGGGGCGCTGCTGACCCGGCTGGGCGCGGACGTGGACGCGCTCACCGAGGAGACGGTGCGCGCCCGGGTGCCGGCCCGGGTGGCGCTGGCCACCTCCGCGGTGGCGGTGGCCGGGGTCGCCGCGGCCTCCCCGGCGGCGGCCGCGGTGCTCGCCGCCGGGCTGGCCGCCGCGGGCCTGGCCGCCCCGGCGCTGGCCGCCCGCGCCGAGCGGCGCTCCGGGGCGCGGCGGGCCCGGGCCACCCAGGACCACGTCGCCGCGGTGGACCGGGTGCTCGCCGATGCGGCGGTGCTGCGGGTGCGCGGAACACTGCCGGAGGCCCTGGCGGAGGCGGATCGGGCGGCGCGCCGGCTGGCCGCCGCCGAGGAGCCCGACGCCGCCGCGGCCGGGCTGGCCGCGGCCTCGGCGACGTGGACGGTGGCCGGGGTGCTCGCGGTGGTGCTCGCCGCCGGACCGCAGTCCCCGCAGTGGGTGGGCGTGCTGGCGCTGCTGCCGCTGGCCGCCTTCGAGGCGGTCGCCGGCCTGCCCGCCGCGGCGGTGACCAGGGAGCGCGCCCGCGCCGCCCGGTCGCGGCTGGCCGGCCTCGCCGGGGCGGACGAGCCCGCCCCGGCCGCGCCCGGCGCGCCGGCCGAGGCGGCGCAGGCGGCGGAGGCCGATCCGGAGCCCCGGCTGCGGGCGCGCGGCCTGGAGCTCATCCGCGGCAGCCTCGGCACCGTGGACCTGGACCTGCCCTTCGGCTCCCGGCTGCGGGTGACCGCGCCCTCGGGGGCGGGCAAGACCACCCTGCTGCTCACCCTGGCCGGGCTGCTGCCCGCCGCGGCCGGCCGGGTGCGCCCCGGCGGGGACCGGATCACCTGCATCACCGAGGACGCGCACGTCTTCGCCACCACCATCCGGGACAACCTGGCGCTCGGCGCGCCGGAGGCCACGGACGCGGAGATGGCCGCGGTGCTCGCCGCGGTGGGCCTCGGCGACTGGCTGGCCGGGCTGCCCCGGGGGCTGGCCACGGTGCTCGCCGGCGGCGCCGGGGATCTCTCCGGGGGCCAGCGCCGTCGGCTGCTGCTGGCCCGGGCGCTGCTCACCGAATCGCCGATCCTGCTGCTCGACGAACCCGACGAGCACCTCGACGACGCCGGCGCGGCGGCCCTGGAGCGGCTGCTGGCCGCCCCGGAGCTGCCCGGGGCGCGGCCGCGGCGCACCGTGGTCGTCGCCTCCCATCCCCGATTTCACGCCGGGCTGCTGCCGGTGCGACAATTCCCGGCGTGACCGCGCTGCGCATCGGACCCCTCGACCTGGCCTCGCCGGTGATCCTGGCCCCCATGGCCGGGGTCACCGACGCGGCCTTCCGCACCCTGTGCCGGGAGCGGGAGCGGGCGCTGACCGGCACCGTCAGCGGCCTCTACGTCTGCGAGATGATCACCGCCCGGGCCCTGGTCGAGCGCAATGAGAAGACCCTGCGGATGACCGCCTTCGCCCCGGACGAGTCGCCCCGGTCGATGCAGCTCTACACCACCGACCCGGAGTGGACCTTCCGGGCGGCGCGGATGATCGCCGAGGAGGGCATCGCCGATCACCTGGACATGAACTTCGGCTGCCCGGTGCCGAAGGTCACCCGGCGCGGCGGCGGGGCGGCGCTGCCCTACAAGCGGCGGCTCTTCGCCGACATCGTCGACGCCGCGGTGCGCGGGGTCGCCGACTCCGGGATCCCGGTGACCGTGAAGTTCCGGGTGGGCATCGACGAGGGGCACAAGACGCACCTGGACGCCGGCCGGATCGCCGCGGACCAGGGGGCGGCGGCGGTGGCGCTGCATGCGCGCACCGCGGCGCAGCGCTACTCCGGCACCGCGGACTGGTCCGAGATCGCCCGCCTGGTGGAGCACATGTCCGGCACCGGGGTGCCGGTGCTGGGCAACGGGGACATCTTCGCCGCCGGCGACGCCCGGGCGATGATGTCCGCCACCGGCTGCGACGGGGTGGTGGTGGGCCGCGGCTGCCTGGGCCGGCCCTGGCTGTTCGCGCAGCTCTCCGCGGATCTGCGCGGGGCCCCGGTGCCGCCGGCGCCGACCCTGGCGGAGGTCGCCGGGATCATCTCCCGGCACGCCCGGCTGATGGCGCACTTCGACGACGAGGCCCGGGCCTGCCGGGACATCCGCAAGCACATCGGCTGGTACCTGCGCGGCTACCCCGCCGGGGGCCGGCTGCGCGCCGAGCTGACCCGGGTGCGCGGGCTCGACGAGCTCGACGAGCTGCTGGCGCCGCTGGCCGAGGGCGAGCACGCCGGGGCGCGGCCGGTGGACGCCGACGGCCCGCGGGGCCGGCAGGGCTCCCCGGCCAAGGTGGCGCTGCCGGAGGGCTGGCTCGACGATCCGGAGGATCCGAGCGTGCCGGCGGGGGCGGATCTCATGCACTCCGGGGGCTGAGCGGCGCCGCGCGCGGGCGGGCCGGGGCCTCTACTATGGGGGACCATGCGCACCGTGTACCGAGAGCAGATGGACACCTTCGCCCATGATCTCATCCTCATGTGCGATCACATCCACGCCATGCACCGCAACGCGGCCCGGGCGCTGCTCGAGGCGGACCTGGAGCTGGCCGAATCGGTGCTCTCCGAGGTGGATCGGCTCGACGAGCTGCGGGTGCGCTGCGAGGACCGGGCCTTCGAGCTGCTCGCCCTGGAGGCCCCGGTGGCCCGGGACCTGCGCCAGATCGTCTCCGGGATCTCGATCGTGGAGGATCTCTCCCGGATGGGGGCGCTGAGCGTGCACATCGCCACCACCGCCCGGCGCCGGCACCCGGAGCGCACCCTGCCGGCGGACGTGGAGGGCTTCTTCCGGGAGATGGCCTCGGTGTGCGGGCGGATCACCGAGTCGATGCGGGAGATCCTGATCACCTACGACGTGGAGCTGGCGCTGTCCATGGCCCAGGACGATGACGGGGTCGACGACATCCACCACCACCTGTTCACGCTCACCACGAACGAGGATCGGTGGCCGCACGGCTCCCGGGCCACCGTGGACGTGACCCTGCTGTCCCGCTACTTCGAGCGCTACGCCGATCACGCCGTGGAGATCGCCGCCCGGGTGGTGTACATGGCCACCGGGTACAAGCCGGCGGAGTACCTGGACCGGCGCGAATCCGAGGCCGACGACCGCCAGATCCGGGAGCGGCTGGCGAAGCTGGAGCGGCATTTCGACAACTAGGGGCCCCGCGCCCGCGGGCCCGCCCCGGGCGCCGCGACGCCCCGCCGGCCGCGATCGCGGCGGGCGGGGCGTCGCCCTCCCCGGGCGGGGCTCAGCCGAAGCGGCCGGAGATGTAGTCCTCGGTCTCCTTCTTGTCCGGGTTCTCGAAGATCTTGCGGGTGTCGCCGACCTCCACCAGCTCCCCGGGCTTGCCGGTGGCCTCCAGGGAGAAGAAGGCGGTCTGGTCGGACACCCGGGCCGCCTGCTGCATGTTGTGGGTGACGATGACGATGGTGAACTCCTCCTTGAGCTGGTGGATCAGATCCTCCACGGCCAGGGTGGAGATCGGGTCCAGCGCGGAGCAGGGCTCGTCCATGAGCAGCACCTCCGGCTCCACCGCGATCGCGCGGGCGATGCACAGCCGCTGCTGCTGGCCGCCGGAGAGCCCGCCGCCGGGCTTGTCCAGGCGGTCCTTGACCTCCTCCCACAGGTTCGCCGAGCGCAGCGAGCGCTCCGCGACCTCGCGCAGCCGGGCCTTGTCGCGCACCCCGGACAGGCGCAGCCCGGCGACCACGTTGTCCTCGATGGACATGGTCGGGAAGGGGTTGGCCTTCTGGAAGACCATGCCGATGGTGTTGCGCACCGCGACGGGGTCGACCTTGCGGTCGTAGATGTCCTCCCCGTCGAGGAGCACCCGGCCGGTGACCCGGGCGCCCGGGATGACCTCGTGCATCCGGTTCATGGAGCGCAGGACGGTGGATTTGCCGCAGCCGGAGGGGCCGATGAAGGCGGTCACGGAGCGCGGCGGCACATGCAGGTTGACGTTCTGCACGGCGTGGAAGTCGCCGTAGTAGATGTCGACGTCGTGGAGGTCGAGGCGCTTGGCCATGGTGGGGCGGTACCTTTCGGGCGGTCGGGGCGGCCGGGCCGGGGCGGGTCGCGCCCCGCCGGCGGCGGGCGGGGCTAGTTTTTGACGGAGAACTTCGCGGAGATGAGCCGCGCGATGACGTTGATGGCCGCGATGATGAGGACCAGGGTCAGCGCCGCGCCCCACATCTTGTCGAAGGCCGAACCGGTGGAGCCGGACTTGTACATGTCCAGCATGAACAGCGGCAGCGAGGACTGGGACTGGCCGAAGGGGTCCCAGGTGATGATCCGGGAGGTGGCCACCAGGATGAGCATCGGCGCGGATTCGCCCATCACCCGGGCCACCGCGAGCATCACCCCGGTGACGATCCCGGACAGCGCGGTGGGCAGCACGATCCGGGCGATGGTCTTCCACTTCGGCACGCCCAGGGCGTAGGAGGCCTCCCGCAGGTCGGCGGGCACCACCCGCAGCATCTCCTCGGTGTTGCGCACCACCAGCGGCAGCATGAGCAGCACCAGGGCCAGGGAGACCGCGAACCCGGAGCGGCTCATCCCGAACATGACCACCCACATGGAGTAGATGAACAGGCTGGCCACGATGGAGGGCACCCCGGAGAGGATGTCCACGGTGAAGGTGGTCACCCGGCCCAGCCGGGAGCCGCCGGCGTACTCGACGAGGTAGATGGCCACGAACACCCCGACCGGGATGGTCAGCGCGGAGGTGACCACCGCCTGCACCAGGGTGCCGACGATGGCGTGCGCGGCCCCGCCGGCGGCGGCGCCGGCGGTGACCCCCAGCTGGGAGGTGGACCACCAGGCGGGGTCGAGCACCATCGGCAGCCCGCGGCGGACCACCTCCAGCAGCACCCAGGCCAGGGGGATGAGCGCGGCGGCCATGGACAGGTGGATGACCGCGGTGGCCAGCCGGTCCCGGGACAGCCGGGCGGCGGAGATCGGGGTGAAGGTGGTCTCCGCGGTGGGCACCGGCGCGGCGGCGTCGAGTGCGGTGTCGTCTCGGTTCATGGGGATCAGCCCTTGTTCTTCGCCACCGCGCGGGCGGCGGTGTTGACCAGGAAGGTGAGCAGGAACAGCACCAGGCCGGCGGACATGTAGGCGCCGGCCTTGAGATCGTCGTTGAACTCCGGCGCCGCATTGGCGATCGCGGTGGCGAAGGTGGTGCCGCCGTCGAGCAGGGAGGCGCGGAAGGAGGAGGTCGGCGCGATCACCATGTACAGCGCCATGGTCTCGCCGAGGGCGCGGCCCAGGCCGAGCATGGATCCGGAGATGTACCCGGATTTGCCGAAGGGCAGCACCGCCAGCCGGGTGGTCTCCCAGCGGGTGGCGCCCAGCGCCAGGGCGGCCTCGATATGCCCGCGCGGGGTCTGCGTGAACACCTCGCGGGTGGTCGCCGCGATCACCGGCAGGATCATGATGGCCAGCACCACCCCGCCGGTGAAGAGGTTGCGCCCGGTGGCGTAGGCCGGGGAGTTGGCGTAGTGGGTGAACAGGAAGAGGCCGCCGGCGCGGGTGCCGAGGAACTCGTAGAGGGCGGACAGCGCCGGGCCCAGGGCCATGAAGCCCCACAGGCCGTAGACGATGGAGGGCACCGCGGCGAGCAGGTCCACCAGGAAGGACAGCGGGCGCACCAGCCGCTTCGGGGCGTAGCTGGTGAGGTAGATGGCGATGCCCAGGGCCACCGGCATGGCCAGGGCCAGCGCCACCAGGCTCACCGTCACCGTGGCCAGGAACAGGTTCGGGATGCCGAAGGCCATCGCGGAGGTGTCGGAGAGGTCCCAGTCCGCGGAGTAGGTGAGGAAGTTCGCGGCGTTGTTGCCCAGGGCGGGGGCGGCGCGCAGCAGCAGGAACACCGCGATGGCCACGATCATGGCCGTGGTCAGGGAGGAGGAGCCCACCGCGAGCAGCCGGAAGATCCGGTCGCCGGGGCGCACCACGGACGCGGCGGCGTCCGGGGCCGGGGCGGCCGGCGGCGCGGCGGGGGGCTCCTCGCGGGCCGGGGACCGGGTGCCGGTCGCGGGCGCGGGGGTGATCATGTCCATTCGGTCCTTCGCTTCTCGATCCCGCCCCCGCCGCCCGCGCGGGGGCGGCGGCGGGGCGCGGCGGGGCTAGTTGATGGAGTCGACGGCGGCGGCGAGCTTGTCCTTGAACTCGCCCTCCACCGGGATGTAGCCCAGCTCGGCGAGCTCCTCGTCCTGGCCGGTCTCCAGCACCACGTGCAGGAAGTTCTTCAGCAGGTCCCGGGTCTGCTCGTCGTAGCCGGCGGAGCAGACGATCTCGTAGGTGGTGAGCACCAGCGGGTAGGCGCCGGACTCGGTCATCGCGAACAGCTTCTCCGCGTCGACCACCATGTTCGCGCCCTCCCCGGAGTACTCCAGGTTGGACAGGGCGGTGTTCACCGTCTCCGGGGTGAGCTCCACCGGGCCGGCGCCGAAGTCGATGGCGGCGATGCCCAGGCCCTTGTCCTTGGCGAAGCCGGACTCGACGTAGGTGATGGCGCCCGGCACCTGGGAGACCTCGTCGGCCACCCCGGCCGAGCCGCTGGCCCCGGAGCCGGTGGCCGAGGGGAAGGACTTGGAGTGCTCGAGGCGCCAGTCCTCCGGGGCGGCGGCGGAGAGGAACTTCATGAAGTTGTCGGAGGTGCCGGACTCCTCGGAGCGGTACACCACCTTGATCCCCTCGGCGGGCAGCGCCACGCCCTCGTTGACCTCGGCGATCGCCGGGTCGTCCCAGGAGGTGATCTTCCCGTCGAAGATCCGGGCGATGAGCGAGGGGGTCAGGGTCAGGTCCACGCCCTCGAGGTTGTAGGCCACCGCCACCGGGCCGATCACCATCGGCAGGTGCAGGGCGTCGTTGCCGCCGCAGCGCTCCTTCGCGGCGGCCACCTGCTCATCCTTCAGCGGGGAGTCGGAGCCGGCGAAGGCGACCTGGCCGTCGATGAACCGGGACTGCCCGGAGCCGGAGCCGGTGGCGTTGTAGGACAGGGTGGAGCCGGGGGCGGCGACCTCGAACAGCGAGGCGAACTGGTCCATGGCGCGCTGCTGCGAGGTGGCGCCCTCGCCCTGCAGCTCGCCGCTGACGTCGGCCAGGCCCTCGACCTGGTCAGCGCCGGTGCCGCCGCCCTCGGAGCAGGCGGTGAGGGCGAGGCCGGCGGCGGCGGCGAGGCCGAGGGCGGCGAGGCGGGTGGGGCGGTGGATCACGGGGTTCCTCCGGGGTTCGGGGGCCGGCCCCCGCGTGGGCGGGCGCGGCCCGGGGTCTGGGCCGGCGGGGGCCGGGTCGGCCCCACGTCCGCGAGCGAAGGTAGGCGGCGCGGGTGGCCGCCGCCTGGTCGGCGGATGAACCCCGGGTGAACGGGGGGCGTAACTTCGGTGCGCGGCCGTGATCCGCGTCACATTCCGGTGGGGCGGCGGGCTCAGCCGTAGAGCACGTCGCGCCGGGAGACGGTGAAGCCCAGCCGGCGGTACACCGCCACCGCGGCGTCGTTGTCGCCCTCCACGTAGAGGATCACCCGGCGGCAGCCGCGCCCGGCCAGGTGCGCCAGCCCGGCGCGGGTGAGCCACCCCCCGGCGCCGCGGCCGCGGGCGGCGTCGGCCAGCCCGATCACGTAGACCTCGCCGACGCCGTCGGGGTGCACCTTGGTCCAGTGGAAGCCCACGATCGTCCCGTCCGCGTCCACGGCGAAGAGCACCCCGGCGGGGTCGAACCAGTCGGTGTCCCGGGCCCGGCGCAGCTGCGCCGCGTCCCAGCCGCCCTGCTCCGGATGCCAGTCGAAGGCCTCGTTGTTCACCGCCAGCCAGGCCGCGTCCACCGCCGCCGCGCCGAGCCGGGCCCGGGCGGCGGGCAGATCCTCGATGCGCAGCCCCGCCGGGGCGGGGCCGGGGTCGGCCGGCGGATCGGCCAGCGTCATCTGCAGCAGGGTGCGCGTCGGCGCCAGCCCCGCGGCCGCGGCCAGGGCGCGGGCGGCGGGCAGATCCCCGTGCGCCCACACCTTCGCCGGGGCGACCGCGGCGAGCAGCCGGGCGCCGATCCCGCGGCGGCGGTGGGCGGGGTGCACCGCCAGTTCGGCGATCCCCCCGGCGGCGTCGGTGACCGCCACCCCGGCGCCGTCGAGCACCAGGGCGGAGTCCAGCCGGCGCAGCTGCGCCTCCCCCACCGGGGCCACCCCGTCGGCGGCCGCGGCGGCGTCGATGATCTCGCGGGCGTTCACGATCCGGTTCAGCGCTCCTCGGGTTCGACGACCTTGTAGCCGACGTTGCGCACCGTGGCGATGAGCCCCTCGTGCTCGGGACCGAGCTTGGCGCGCAGCCGCCGCACGTGCACGTCCACGGTGCGGGTGCCCCCGCGGTACTCGTAGCCCCACACGTCCTGCAGCAGCTGCGCCCGGGTGAACACCCGGCCGACGTTGGCCGCCAGGTAGCGCAGCAGCTCGAACTCCTTGTAGGTCAGATCCAGCTGCCGGCCGGCGACCCGGGCGGTGTAGGTGTGCTCGTCGACCTCCAGATCGCCGACCGCGATGAAGGCGTCCTCGTCGTCCTCGGTGACCGGCACCGGCCGCCGGCTGAGCAGCAGCCGCAGCCGGGCGTCGATTTCCGCGGGCGAGGCCACCGGCAGGATGAAATCGTCGATCGCCCAGGAGCCGTCCAGGGCGATCAGGGCGGTGTCCACCGCCAGCACCGCCACCGGCAGATCCGGGTTCGCCCCGGCGATCAGCCGGCACAGTTCGCGCACCGCCAGCAGGTTCGGCCCGGTGGCGTCGATGAGGACCACGGTGGCGTCGTCCAGCATCGTGGCGGCCTCCGGGGTCGCCGGCAGCCGCACCACCTCATGGTTGAGCAAACCGAGCGTGGGCACCTTCGATCGGATGTCCGGGTCCGTGCTCACGAGCGCCAGGCGCACTTCGCCACTCTCCTCCCGCAACGGGTCCTTGCCGCGATAGTAGGCCATCGACCCCGTGCGGTAGGAATGGAGGCGTGAGCGCGCCCCGTCGAACCATCGCCGCCCTCGCCGCCGCGGCCCTGCTGCTCGCCGCGGCGGACACCGGGCTGGCCGCCCATGCCGAGCACGGCTTCGCCGCCCGGCTGGGCGAGGCCGTGGACCTGCCCGGGGAGCCCTGGGTGGGCCTCGGCGGCGCCGCCTACGCCTCCTCCCTGGCCACCGGCCGGTGGTCCTCGATCAAGGTCCGCGCCCGGGATGTGGCGGTGCCCGGGCTGGGCCTGGTCACCGTGGAATCGGGGGCGGTCAACGCCCGGGTTCCGGCCTCGGCGGTGCTCACCGGGGACTTCGAGCGCACCGCGACGAAGAAGTTCTTCACCTCGGTGCAGCTCGACGCGGTCGCCCTGGGCGGGCTGCTCGGCGTCGACGATCTGCTGATCCAGAACCTGGAGGACATCTCCCCGGCCGGCGGCTGGGAGACCGAGGCGATCCTGCAGGCCACCCCGGACGGGTTCGCGGGCCCGGCCACGGTGGCGGTGAAGCTGCGGATCCGCGACGGGGTGGTGCTGCTGCTGCCCTACGAGGTGATCGACGCCCCCGCGGGCGCGGCCGCGTCGGAGACCCTGGACGCCTTCCGGCTCACCCTGGGCCCGGGGCGGCTGCCGCTGGGCGACCGGCCCACCCGGATCTACGTCTCCGGCGGGTCCATCCACGTGGAGAGCGAGCGGCTGCACGTCACCGTGGCCCCGGCCGATTTCCTGCCCCTGGCGGATGCGGGGCGCGGCGGCGGGGCCCCGGCGCCCGGGCGGTAACCTGGGGCGCATGACCCGACCGCTCAACGGAAACGACGCCGTCTCCCTCGCCGCCGAGCAGGCCCGCAGCACCGCGGGCCGCAACATCTCCGATCTGCCCGGGCTGCCGGTGCCGGCGGACACCGCGAACCTGCGCCATGGCCCGGACATCCACGAGGGCCTGCTCGCGCTGCTGCCCCTGGTCGGGGTGTGGCGCGGCACCGGCCGGCTCAACGCCGCCGACGGCGATCACGGCGTCGGCGTGCAGATCGTCTTCGCCCATGACGGGCAGAACCACCTGCGCCACGACATCCGGGTGTGGCGGGTCGAGGAGCCGGCCGACGCCGACGCGACCGACGCGCCCGCGGAGGACGCGGAGGATGCCGCGGCCGCGGAGGCCACGGATGCCGCGGAGCCCGCCGAGGGGGCGGCGGCCCCGGAGACCCCCGCCCCGGGGGTCACCCCGGTGTACCGGGAGACCGGGTTCTGGCGGATCTCCGAATCCGATGAGCTGGAGGTCGTCGCCGCGCACTCCACCGGGGCGGTGGAGATCTTCTACGGGGAGCCGATCTCCGAGCGGGCCTGGGAGATGCGCTCGGCCTCCACCATGGTCACCGCCACCGGGCCGGCCGATCTCGGCGCCGGCCGGCGGCTGTTCGGGCTGATGCCGAACAACGATCTCGGCTGGGTGGACGAGCGGATGGTGGCCGAGGAGTTCGTGCCCCGGATCTCCGCCGAGCTGAGCCGCTGGGCCGGCTGAGCCCTCCCCCGCCGCCCCCGCCGCGGCGGGGGCGGGGTCAGCGCGCCAGCGCCCGATCGCACAGGCGCCGGAAGTCCCGTTCCGCGGCCTCCCCGGGATCCGGCAGGGCCATGCCGTCCACGGCGGTGATCCGCGCCGCGATGCGCACCGAGGACACCAGCCAGGCCGAGTCCGCCGCGTGCAGCTCCGCCGCGTGCAGCCGCCCGGCGGCGCAGTCGATCCCGGCGGCGGCGGCCTCGGCGAACAGCGCCGCCTGGGTGGTGCCCGGCAGGATCCCCTCCCCCGGGTCCGGGGTGGCCAGGGCGCCGTCGCGGACCAGCACCAGGGTGGAGGTGGGCCCCTCCAGCAGCTCCCCGCCGGCGGTGGTGAAGAGCACGTCATCGTGGCCCTGCTCCCGGGCGTGCCGCAGCGCCGCCATATTCGCCGCGTAGGACAGGGTCTTCGCCCCGATCAGGGCCCACGGCGCCCGGGCGCCGGCGTCCAGGGAGAAGCCGCGTTCGGCGAGCAGCACCCGCACCCGGGTCCGCCGCGGCGGGGCCGGGGAGATCAGGATGTAGCCGGTGGGCCGGCCGGTGGACTCCCGGCCCCGGGAGTACACCCAGCGCATCGCCGCCTCCCCGCCGGGCCAGGCGGCCAGCGCCAGCTCCCGGGCCCGGCGCCAGAGCCCCATATCCGGCTCGGGCAGCCGCAGCATCGCCGCCGAAGCCCGGAACCGCGCCTCGTGCCGGGCCAGGTTGCAGGCCCGGCCATCGCGCACCAGCAGGGTCTCGAAGACCCCGTCGCCGCGCACCGCCCCCAGATCGTCGGCGTGCAGCAGCGGGGCCTCGGGGTCGGCGGGGCGGGGCCCGCCCGGGGCGAGGACGTCGACGAGGATGAGGCTCATGCCGCCCAGCCTAGGGCGCGTTACCATGGCGGACGTGCGAGGCTCCCCGATCATCGACCATGTCCCCGGCGCGGTCGCCGTGCCCGACGACGATCCGCTGGGCCGGGCCGGGGTGGCCTGGCACTACGGCGCCCCCCTGGTGGAGCAGCGCGACGCGCTCGCCGGGCGGGGGGTGGTGGATCTGGGCCACCGCCGGGTGCTGCGGCTCACCGGCGCGGACCGGGTGGACTACGTCAACACCCTGTTCTCCCAGCTGGTCGGCGAGGAGCCCACCGAGGCGCTGAACCTGGACCCGCAGGGCCGGGTGCTGCATCATATGGCGATCACGCCGACCGCCGGGGCGCTGTACATCGACGCCGAACCCGCCGGGTTCGGGGAGCTGCGCGACTACCTCACCCGGATGATCTTCCGCTTCGACGTCCAGGTGGCGGAGACCGGCCACCATGTGCTGGGCATCCTCGGCGCCGACCCGGACCGGTGGCCGGAGGGGTGCCTGCCGCACCCCCGCCGGGCGATGAGCACCCTGCTCGCCCCGGAGGGCGGGGCGATCGCCGCCTGGGACGCCCTGGTCGCCGGCGGGGCCCGGCCGACCGGGCTGATGGCCTGGGAGGCGGAGCGGGTCGCCGGGCTGCGCCCGGAGGTCGCCGCGGATCTGGACGCGAAGGCGATCCCGCATGAGGTGCCCGGCTGGATCGGGGCCGCGGTGCACCTGGACAAGGGCTGCTACCGCGGCCAGGAGACCGTCTCCCGGGTGCACAACCTGGGCCGTCCCCCGCGCACCCTGGTGCTGCTGCAGCTCGACGGCTCCGCCGGCGAGCGCCCCGCACCCGGGGATCCGGTGCTCGCCGGGCGGCGCGCGGTGGGCCGGGTGGGCACCGTGGTGGACCACCACGAGTACGGCCCGGTGGCCCTGGCCCTGGTGAAGCGCTCCGCGCAGACCGCGGCCGGGCTCACCGCCGGCGGCTGCGCGGTGGCGGTGGATCCGGCCACCGTGTTCCGCGATGATTCACCCAAGCCGGGGCGGGTGGCGGTGGACCGGCTGCGCGGCCGCTAGCGCCCGCGTGGCCCATCCGCCGCGCAATCGGCTATGGTGTTCTACAGGAATCACGCATAGACAATTTGAGGGGGCCGGCGCCCGCGCCCGCCCCGACCACGCAAGGGGGTCTCGCCATGGGTCGCGGCCGTGCCAAGGCTAAGCAGCAGAAGGTTGCCCGTCAGCTGAAGTACAACACTCCTGACATGGATCTCGAGCGGCTCCAGCGCGAGCTGGCCGGCAAGCCCGTGCACGAGGACCGCTGGGACGACGACTTCGACGACTGGCGCACCGGCACCGACCGGTAACGCCCGTCCGGCGCCCGCCGCCGCCCCGCCCGGGGCGGCGGCGGGCCTTTTCCGGCTCCGCCGGCCCCCTAGAACCGGGGGTGGTCGCCGACCAGCGCGGCCCGGCCCTCGCCCTCGCCGGCGGCGCGCACCACGCCCAGCTCCCAGCAGTCCACGTGCCGGGCGGTGAGGATCGCCAGCGCCCGGTCCCGGTCCGCGGGGGCGACCACGGCGACCATGCCGACGCCCATGTTGAAGGTGCGCTCCATCTCCTCCCGGGGCACCCGGCCGAGTTCGGCGATGGTGCCGAACACCGGCGCCGGGGTCCAGCTGCCGCGGGAGAGCTCCGCGGTGAGCCCGGCCGGCAGCACCCGGGCCAGGTTCGCGGCCAGGCCACCGCCGGTGACGTGGCAGAAGGTGCGCACCGTGGCCTCGTTCATCAGCGCCAGGCAGTCCAGGGCGTAGATCCGGGTGGGCTCCAGCAGCTCCTCGCCGAGGGTGCGGCCGAAGTCCTCCACCTCGGCGTGCACGTCCAGCCCGGCGCGCTCCAGCAGCACGTGCCGGGCCAGGGAGTAGCCGTTGGAGTGCAGCCCGGAGGAGGCCATGGCGATCACCACATCGCCCTCGCGGACCTTGTCCGGGCCGAGCAGCTGGTCGGCCTCGACCACGCCGACGCCGGTGGCGGAGACGTCGTACTCGTCGGGGGCCATCACCCCGGGATGCTCCGCGGTCTCCCCGCCGAGCAGGGCGCAGCCGGCCCGCCGGCAGCCCTCGGCGATGCCGGAGACGATCGCGGCGACGTGCTCGGGCACCACCTTGCCCACCGCGATGTAGTCCTGCAGGAACAGCGGCTCGGCCCCGCAGACCACCAGATCGTCGACGACCATGGCGACCAGGTCCAGGCCGATGGTGTCGTGCACGTCCATCATCCGGGCCACCGCCAGCTTGGTGCCCACCCCGTCGGAGGAGGCCGCCAGCAGCGGGTTGCGGTACTCGCCGAGGGCGAACAGCCCGGCGAAGCCGCCGATGCCGCCGCGCACCTCGGGTCGGGTGGCGGCGCCGGCGATGGGGCCGAGCAGCTCCACGGCGCGGTCGCCGGCGGCGATGTCGACTCCGGCGTCCGCGTAGGACGCGCCCTTGTTCTCGGTCACGGGTGGTTCAGCTCCTGTCGGGGATGGGGTTCGGCTAGCGGGCGGCCCGCAGGCGGGCCACCGCCTCGGCGTTCGGGTCGCCCTCGGGCAGGCCCAGCGGGTAGGCGCCGTCGAAGCAGGCCCGGCACAGCGTGCCCGCGTCCTGCTCCGCGGCCTCGGTCATGCCCTCCACGGACACGAAGCCGAGGCTGTCCGCGCCGATCGCGGTGGCGATGCCCTCGACCAGATCGTCCTGGTCGACGCCGTTGGCGATGAGCTCGCCCGGGGAGGCGAAGTCGATGCCGTAGAAGCACGGCCATTTCACCGGGGGCGAGGCGATCCGGACGTGCACCTCGGCGGCGCCGGCCTCGCGCAGCATCCGGATCAGGGCCCGCTGGGTGTTGCCGCGCACGATCGAGTCGTCGACGACCACCAGGCGCTTGCCGGCGATCGCCTCGCGCAGCGGGTTCAGCTTCAGCCGGATGCCCAGCTGGCGCAGCGTCTGCGAGGGCTGGATGAAGGTGCGGCCCACGTAGGCGTTCTTGGTCAGGCCCTGGCCGAAGGGGATCCCGGAGGCCTGGGCGAAGCCCACCGCGGCGGGGGTGCCCGACTCCGGCACCGGGATCACCATGTCCCCCTCGGCGGGGTACTCCCGGGCCAGCCGGCGGCCGATCTCCACGCGCACCGCGTTGACCGAGCGGCCCCGGATCATCGAGTCCGGGCGGGCCAGGTAGACGTACTCGAAGATGCAGCCGGCCGGGGCGGGGTCGGCGAAGCGATCCGAGCGCACCCCGGTGGCGTCGATGGCGACCAGTTCCCCGGGCTCGATGTCCCGGACGTAGCTGGCGCCGACGATGTCCAGGGCGCAGGTCTCCGAGGCGACCACCCAGCCGCGCTCCAGCCGGCCCAGGGCCAGCGGGCGCACCCCGTGCGGGTCCCGGGCGGCGTAGAGGGTGTCGCCGTCGGTGAAGGTGAGGCAGAACGCGCCCCGGATGGTGGGCAGCAGCGTCAGCGCCGCGGCCTCGGTGCGGGTGCGCCCGCCGAGGGCCACCGGGTCGGCGTCGGCGAGTCTGCCGGTCTCGTCGGCGAGCAGGGCGCACATCACGTCGGAGTCGGAGGGCATCTTCACCGACAGGTCCACCAGGCCCCGGCGCTCGGCCTCCCGGGCCAGCTCCAGGTGGTTGATCAGGTTGCCGTTGTGGCCCAGCGCCAGGTCGGTGCCGTCGGGGGCCATCCGGAAGATCGGCTGGGCGTTCTCCCAGCAGGGCGAGCCGGCGGTGGTGTAGCGGGCGTGGCCGATGGCGACATGGCCCTTGAGCGCCTCCAGGGTCTGCTCATCGAAGACCTGGGAGACCAGGCCGAGGTCCTTGAAGACGAGGATCTGGTCGCCGTCGCCGACGCCGATGCCGGCGGCCTCCTGACCGCGGTGCTGCAGGGCGAAGAGGCCGAAGTAGGTCAGCTTGGCCACTTCCTCGCCGGGCGCCCAGACGCCGAAGACCCCGCATTCCTCGCGGGGTTCGTTCTCCTCGACCTCGGCGAGCCGGGACGCCGGATTCGTCGGTTGAGCCACGACCCCGACGATAGCCGCCCGCCGGGGCCCGGGCCAAGGCGCCCCACCCCCCGCCGCGGCCGGCTCAGCCCAGCCGCAGCACCGGCAGCCCCGCGGCCAGCTCCCCCGCCCGGGCCCCGGAGACCTCCGCGGCGGACAGCGGGGCCAGCCCGCAGGCGATCCGCAGCCAGGTGCGCGGATCGGCCTCCACCACGTTCGGCGGGGTGCCCCGGGTGTGCCGGGGCCCGGCGACGGCCTGCACCGCCACGAAGGGCGGCACCCGCAGCTCCACGCTGCGCCCGGGCAGCTCCTGGGCCAGCATCCGGGCGCTCAACCGCACCGCCTCGGCCACCGCCGCCCGCTCCGGGGCGGGTGCGTCCTCGCGGGTCAGCCAGTCGCGCACCCGCTCCACCGCGGCGGTCACCGCCGCCGGGTCGATCCTTTTCGCCATGACCCGATCCATAGTCCTATAGTCATGCGCATGCCATCCCCCCAGGTGACCCTCCGCTTCCTCGCCGCGCCCGAGGACGTCCTCATGGCCGGCTCGAACAGCGTGCACGGCGGCCGCGTGCTGCAGTGGATCGACAAGGCGGCCTACGCCTGCGCCGTGGGCTGGTCCGGCCAGTACTGCGTCACCGCCTACTTCGGGCACATCCACTTCAACCGGCCGATCCCCTCCGGGCACATGGTGGAGGTGCGCGCCAAGATCGCCTACACCGGGCGGTCCTCGATGCACATCGTCAACGAGGTGCTCTCCGCCGACCCGCGCACCGGCGAATTCACCCGGGCCGCGGACTGCGTGGTGATCTTCGTGGCCATGGACGAGGAGCGCCGGCCCTGCGCGGTGCCCGCCTTCGAGGCGCGCACCGAGGAGGAGCGGCGGGTGCGCGAGGCGGCGCTGTCCCGGGTGGATCTGCGCCGGGACATCGAGGCCTCGATGCGGGCGCAGACCTACACCGCGGACTCCTCCGCCCCGGAGCTGGTGACCCGCTTCCTGGCCAAGCCCTCCGACGTCAACTGGGGCGGCAACGTGCACGGCGGCACCGCCATGGAGTGGATCGACGAGGCGGCCACCGCCTGCACCATGAACTGGGCGGGCCGGGACACCATCGCCGTCTACGCCGGCGGGATCCGCTTCTACAAGCCGATGCACATCGGGGATCTGGTGGAGGTCCGGGCCCGGCTGCTGCGCACCGGCACCACCAGCATGCACATGTCCGTGCACGTCTACGCCGGCCAGCCGCGCAAGGGCCGCGGCGGCCTGGAGAAGACCCTGCACTCCTCGATGACCTATGTGGCGGTGGACGACGACTTCACCCCCCAGCCGGTGCCGCATTTCACCCCGGTCACCGACGAGGACAAGCGGCTGCACGCCCACGATCTGGCGCTGCGCGCGCTGCGCGACAAGTACGACCCGCTGCCGCTCATCATCGACGATCCCGGCGAGCCGCGGGACTAGCCCGCCGCCGGGCTCAGCGGCGCAGCCGCTCCGCGAGCGCCGCCACCCGGGCGTCGATCTGGTCGCGGATGAGGTCCATCCGCCGCGCGCCCTCGATCCCGCGCAGCGAGGGCTCGTCGATCTCCCAGCGCTCCACCGCGGACTCGGCCAGGATCGGCTCCACCACCGCGGAGCCGACCACCACCACCCGGGCGCGCTCCGCGAAGGCGGGGTCCACCGGCTCCGGCACCGCCCCGGACATGTCCGCCCCGGCCCGGGCCACCGAGGCCGCCGCCTCGGCGTTGACCCGCTCGCCCGGGTCCACCCCGGCGGAGCGGATCTCGGCGGCGTCGCCGATGCGGCGCCGCAGCAGCGCCTCCGCCATCTGGGATTTGCCGCAGTTGGAGTTGCAGAGGAAGTACACGGCGGGCTTATCGGGGTTCATTTTCCCCACGATACCAGCGTGCGCCGAGGGCCCGCATCGCGTAGACCAGGGCGAGCAGCACCGGCACCTCGATCAGCGGGCCGACCACCCCGGCCAGGGCCTGCCCGCTGGTCACCCCGAAGGTGCCGATGCACACCGCGATGGCCAGCTCGAAGTTGTTGCCCGCGGCGGTGAAGCTCACCGCCGCATTGTCCCCGTAGCCCAGCCCGGCGACCTTCGCCGCGACCGTGGCCAGGGCGAACATGAGCAGGAAGTAGGCGAGCAGGGGCGCCGCGATCCGGGCCACGTCGGCGGGGGCGGCGAGGATCGCCTCGCCCTGCAGGGCGAAGAGCATCACCACGGTGAACAGCAGCCCGTAGAGCGCCCAGGGCCCCACCGCGGGCAGGAAGCGGCCCTCGTACCATTCCCGGCCGCGGCGGGCCTCCCCGATCCGGCGGCCGAGGTAGCCGGCGGCCAGCGGCACGCCGAGGAAGACCAGCACCGATCCGGCGATCGCGGCGGTGGAGAAGCCCACCTCGGCGTCGGCGGCGGGCAGGCCCAGCCAGCCGGGCAGGGCCACCAGGTAGAACCAGCCGAGCCCGGCGAAGGCGGCGATCTGGAACACCGAGTTGACCGCGACGAGCACCGCGGCGGTCTCCCGGCAGCCGCGGGCCAGGTCATTCCAGATCAGCACCATGGCGATGCACCGGGCCAGGCCGACGATGATCACCCCGGTGCGGAAGGCCGGCAGATCCGGCAGCAGCAGCCAGGCCAGGGCGAACATCAGGGCGGGGCCGAGCACCCAGTTCAGGGTCAGGGACAGCCCCATCAGGCGCCGGTCGGCGGTGATCCGGCCGATCCGGTCGTAGCGGACCTTCGCCAGCACCGGGTACATCATGGCGAACAGGCCGAGCGCGATCGGCAGGCTCACCCCGGCGACCTGGATCGCCTCGGCGGCGGCGCCGATGCCGGGGGCGGCCCGGCCCAGGACCAGCCCGGCCGCCATCGCGGCCAGGATCCACAGCGGCAGCAGGCGGTCCAGCAGGCTCAGCATGGGCATGGGGGGCAGGCTACGCCGGGTGCGCCCGGCGCGCGCGGGGAATCCGCCGCGCGCCGGCGGCGGGGGCGCCGGCGGGTCAGCCCGCGAGCGCGCCGAGGGCGGGGGCGGTCATCTCGTTGACCTCGTGGTACTCCACGATGAGGGTCATGGAGTAGGCGAAGGCGCCGAGCAGCACCACGGTGGCGATCGCCGCGGCGGCCAGGGCGAGCATCCTCCCGGAGCCGCCGGCGCGGTACTTCACCACGCCCATGATGAAGGCGAGGATGAGCAGCGGCACCGCGATGTACCACATGGGGTAGAACAGCACCACGCCGATGATGGCGAGGATCAGGGAGTACAGGCCGAGGTTGTCGGCGCCGACCTCCCCGGTGTCCTCGCTGGTGTCCGTGCGGTCGACTGCCAAGTCGGTCTTCTGCTGGCGGCTCATGGCCGTGCTCCTCTGGCTGGGGTGCGGCGGCCGGGGGGCCGCGCTAAGCCCAGCCTAACCTGGCCCCGGCCCTTTTTCCGCATCCGGGATGCGCGAATACCCGGTGGCGCACCCCCGCCGGCGGTCCGGCGGATCCGCGGGGGCCGGCCCCGGGGCCGCCCGGCCCGCGCGCCCGGCGCGGCGCCGCCGGCCGAGTTCGGCGGCGAGCACCACGGCGAGGATGGCCAGCCCCGCCAGCGCCGCCCAGGCCCCGTCGGCGGCGAGCAGCCGGCGCTGCAGCGCCGCCTCCGCGCCGACGTCGAGCACCCCGGGCAGCCCGGCGCCGGCGCCGGTGGCCAGGTAGCCCGCGCCGAGGGCGATGAGCAGCGCCCCCGCGGCGAGGCCGCGGACCCGGAACCGCCCGATCCGGCGGCCGCGCAGCAGATCCGGGTCCACCCGGGACCAGGCCGCGGCGAGCAGCAGCAGCGGGGCGGCCATCCCCGCGGCGTAGACCGCCATCAGCGCCCCGCCGCGCACCGGGGAACCCCCGGCCAGGGCCACGGTGAGGATGGCGCCGAGCAGCGGCCCGGAGCAGAACCCGGCGAGCCCGTAGGCGGCGCCGAGCACGGCGACGTTGAGCGCGCCGACGCCCCGGGCGGCCCGGGGCAGCCGGGTGGGGCCGAATCCGCCGCCGAGGGCGACCAGGGCGCCCAGGGCGATGATGGTCCAGCCGGCGAGGGCGGTGACCGTGTCCCGGTGCACGGTGAGCAGGGCGCCCACCGCGCCGACCCCGGCGCCCAGCGGCACCAGCACCGCGGCCATGCCGAGGTAGAACACGGCGGTGCGGGCCACCAGCCGGCCGGGCCGGTCGAAGGCGTAGCCGAAGAAGGCCGGCAGCAGCAGCGCCGCGCAGGGGCTGAGCAGGGCGGCGAGCCCGCCGAGGAAGGCCTCGGCGAAGCCGACCGCGCCGATCCCGGCCCCGGTCACCCCCGCGCCGCCAGCTGATCGGCGATGGCGGCCTCCAGGAACTCCCTGGGCTGCAGCCCGGCCACCGGCAGATCCCCCACCGAGTAGGAGGGGGTGGAGAAGATGCCGAGTTCGCCGGCCTGGGCGACGTCGGCGTCAATCGCCGCGTCGAAGCGCGCGGAGCGCAGATCGGCGCGGAACCGGTCGATATCGCCGATCCCGGCGGCGCGGGCCCGGGCCACCAGCAGCTCCTCGTCGAGTTCGGGGTGGCCGCGGCGCGGGGCGGCGGCGAAGACCTCGGCGGTGAACTCCCAGAACCGGCCCTGGGCGGCGGCGGCCCGCCCGGCCCGGGCGCCGAGCCGGGAGCCCTCGCCGAAGGTGGGCAGATCCCGCCATTCCAGGCGCAGCCGGCCGGCGGCGACGTGCCCGGCGACCAGGTCGGGCTCGATTTCGCGGGAGAACTCGCCGCAGTAGGGGCAGCGCAGATCGCTGAAGAGCACCAGCACCACCGGGGCGTCCGCCGCGCCGAGGGCCATCGGGTCGCCGGGGTCGCGCCGGGCGAGCTCCTCCTGCAGCCCGTCGAAGGCCGGGGGCAGGGTGATCTCCCCCGCCGCGGACACCCCGGGGGCGCCCTCGGCGGCCGGCGCCGGCGACGCGGGGTCGGCCGCCCCGGGCGCCGGGCCGGCCCCGGTGGCCGGCGCCGGCGGGGCCGGCTCCGGGTCGCCGCCGCGCAGCAGCAGCGTCGCGGCGAGGGCGAGGATCGCGATGAGCACCACCGCCAGCGCGAGCACCAGGCGCCGGGTGCCGGCCTCGCGCCGTGCGGGCCGCGCCGCCGGGGCGGGGCCCGCGGCCTCCGGCGTGGTCGACTCCGGTTCGGTCATGGGCGCTCCTCCACTTCCCCGCCCCCGCGGTCCGGGCATGTTCCCGACAGGGTAGCCAGCCGCGGCGGCGGCCCCGGGGCCGGGCCCGGTTCCGCGCCCGGCGGAACGGGCGGCGGCCGCGGCCCGGGCGCCGGTATCCTGCGCCCATGAGCCGCCACCGCCGCCCCCGGGCCGATATCGCCGATCCGCTGCTGCGGGAGCTGCTCGGCGCGGTGCTGCGCGAGGAGCGGCTGCGCCGCGGGGAGCGCCTCGCCGACGTCGCCGCGGCCGCGGGGGTGAGCGTGTCCCATCTGTCGGATCTGGAGCGCGGCGCGAAGGAGCCCTCCTCGGAGGTGATCCGGGCGGTGGCCGCCGCCCTGGGGCTGCCCCTGGCGACGGTGCTGGAGCGCGGCCTGCTGCGGCTGCGCTGGTTCGGCCGGGCCACCGCGACCCGGCCCCGGCTCGGCGACGTCGCCGGGGCCCGGCCGGCCGGCGGGGGCGTGCGGCTACTGGCCGCCTGAGCCGGGGCGCGCGACCGGCTCCGGGAGATAGTCCCGCCAGGAGCCGGCCACGGCGTCGACGAGGCCGTAGGCCACGGCCTGCTCCGCGGTGAACCAGCGGTCCCGGTCGGAGTCGGCGGCGATCTCGGCCACCGGCCGGCCGATGTGCCGGGCCTGGGCCTCGAAGAGGATCCGGCGGGTGAGGATGTGCTGCTCGGACTGGATGGCGATGTCCTCGGCCACCCCCTGCAGCCCGGACAGCGGCTGGTGGATGAGCATCCGGGTATGCGGCATCGCCAGGCGCAGCCCCGGGGTGCCGGAGGTGACCAGGAACTGGCCCATGGAGGCGGCGATGCCCAGGGCCACGGTGCGCACCGGGGCGGGGATCGCCTGCATCACGTCGTGCACGATCATGCCGGCGAAGACGTCGCCGCCCGGGGAGTCCACCAGCAGCGTGATCGGGGCCGCCGGGTCCTCATCGGCGTGCACGAGCAGCTCCGCGGCGACGCGGCGGCAGGTCTCGCCGGTGGTCTCCCCGAAGAGGGTGACCACCCGGGCGCCGGCGAGGCGGGCGCGGGTGCGCGCCAGCATGGGGTCCGCCGGCGGGGGCGGGGTGGCGGGGTCGATCCGGTCGGGGTCGTCGAGGCGGGGGTGCGCGGGTGCATGCCCCCATCGCAGCAGCCGCCGCCCGCCGCGGGGAAGCCGGTGCCGCCGCGGGCGGAACCCTTCCGCCGCCGGCGGCGCGGCCCCGGGCCGGGGCGGGGTCCCGGGGCCCGGATCGGCGCTGCCCGCCGCCGGCCGGCGGGCCGGGGCGGGCGGGTGCGGCGCGGGGCGCGGCGGCTACTCGGCGCCGGCGACCGCGGGATCCCCGGTCGCATCGGGGTCATCCTCCGCGGCGACCACCGAGTTCGCCCCGGCGGCGTGCGCGAACAGCCGCGGCAGGGTGTCCCGCCAGGCCCGCTCCAGCTCGGCGAGCGGGATCTCGAACCCGGCGTCGCCGGTGATCCGCAGCACCGGCTCATCGGCGAGCACCTCGCCGATCCGGGCGGCCGGCAGGTCGAGTTCCGCGGCCCGGGCGAGGACCTCGTCGAGGCGCTCCGCCGGCACCGCGACCAGCGCCCGGGAGGCCGATTCGGAGAACAGCGCCACGAAGGGGTCGGCGTGCACCTGCGCCGGGTCCACCGCGAGGCCGACCCCGGAGGTCACCGCCGCCTCGACCAGGGCCTGGGCCAGCCCGCCCTCGGAGAGGTCCCGGGCGGCGGTGGCCGGGTGCGCCCCGGCGGCGGCGAGGGTGCCGTGGAAGAAGCCCACCAGCTTCGCCTCCTCGGCGAGATCCACCCGCGGCGGCATCCCGGCCAGCGCGTCATGGGCGACCTGCTGCCAGATGGAGCCGCCGAGCTCGTCGGCGGTGGCCCCGAGCAGCACCAGCTGCTCCCCGGGGGCGGTGCCCAGCCGGTTGCCGATCGCGTCGGCGACGTCGTCGATGACGCCGAGCACCGCGACCACCGGGGTGGGCAGGATGGGCTCCTCGCCGGTCTGGTTGTAGAAGGAGACGTTGCCGCCGGTGACCGGCACCTCCAGTTCGGCGGCGCCGTCGGCCAGGCCGCGCACCGCCTCGGCGAACTGCCACATCACGTCCGGGTTCTCCGGGGAGCCGAAGTTCAGGCAGTTCGACACCGCGTAGGGCAGCGCCCCGGTGACCGCGACGTTGCGGTGCGCCTCGGCCAGGGCCAGCCGGGCCCCGGTGCGCGGGTCGAGCTTGGTGTACCGCCCGGAGGCGTCGGTGGCCACCGCCACCCCGCGGCCGGTGTCCTCGTTGACCCGCAGCACCCCGGCCTCGGCGTCCTTCGCGGCGATGGTGTTGCCGCGCACGTAGCGGTCGTACTGCTCGGTGATGTGCGCCCGGGAGCACAGCGCCGGGGAGGCGGCCATGGCCAGCACCGTCTCCCGCAGCGCCGCCGGCCCGGCGGGCCGGGCGAGATCCGGCTCGGCCTGCAGCGCGTCCTGCCACGCCGGCCGGGCGTAGGGCCGGTGGTAGGTGGGGCCCTCGTCGGCGATGGTGGCCGGGGGCGCGTCCACGACGACCTTGCCGCCGTGGGTGACCACGAGGTTCTCCCCCTCGGTGACCTCGCCGATATCGGCGGCGAGCACATCCCATTTGGCGCAGATCCCCAGGAACCGGTCCAGGTCCTCGGGCTTCACCACGGCGCACATCCGCTCCTGGGATTCGGAGGAGAGGATCTCCGCGGCGGTCATCCCCTCGGCGCGCAGGTGCACCCGGTCCAGGTCCACCGCCATGCCGCCGTCGCCGGCGGCGGCGAGCTCGGAGATGGCGCAGGACAGCCCGGCGCCGCCGAGGTCCTGGATGCCGACGACCACGCCGGCGGCGTAGAGCTCCAGGCAGCATTCGATGAGCACCTTCTCCGCGAAGGGGTCGCCGACCTGCACCGCGGGCAGTTTGCGCTCGGCGCCGTCCTCGAAGGTGTCGGAGGCGAGCACGGAGACCCCGCCGATGCCGTCCAGGCCGGTGCGGGAGCCGAAGAGCACCACCCGGTTGCCGGTGCCGGAGGCGAAGGCCAGGTGCAGGTCATCGCTGCGCAGGGTGCCCACGCACAGCGCGTTGACCAGGGGGTTGCCCGCGTAGGAGGCGTCGAAGACGGTTTCCCCGCCGATGTTCGGCAGGCCCAGGCAGTTGCCGTAGCCGCCGACCCCGGCGACCACCCCGGGCAGCACCCGCTGGGTGTCCGGGGCCTCGGCGGGGCCGAAGCGCAGCTGGTCCATCACCGCCACCGGGCGGGCGCCCATGGCCATGATGTCGCGGACGATGCCGCCGACGCCGGTGGCGGCGCCCTGGTAGGGCTCCACGTAGGAGGGGTGGTTGTGGGACTCGACCTTGAAGGTCACCGCCCAGCCGTCGCCGATGTCGACCACCCCGGCGTTCTCGCCGATCCCGGCGAGCATCTTCTCCCGCATGCCGGCGGTGGTGGTCTCCCCGAAGTACCTCAGGTGCACCTTGGAGGACTTGTAGGAGCAGTGCTCGGACCACATCACCGAGTACATGGCGAGTTCGGCGTCGGTGGGCCGGCGGCCCAGGATCTCCCGGATCCGGGCGTACTCGTCCTCCTTCAGGCCGAGTTCGGCCCAGGGCTGCGCCAGCTCCGGGGTGGCCGCGGCGCGGTCGACGGTGTCATCGTGGACGTCGGTCATGGGGGGCCTCCTAGGCGATCGCCGACACGGCGGACAGGAACAGCTGCAGGCCGTCGACGGAGGGCCCGGTGAGGGCCTCCACGGCGTGCTCGGGATGGGGCATCAGGCCGACGACCCGGCCGTCGGCGCTGCACACCCCGGCGATGTCGTTGACGGAGCCGTTGGGGTTGTCCACGTAGCGGAACACCACCCGGCCCTCGGCCTCCAGCTCCTCGATCACGGCGGGCTGCGCCTGGAAGCGGCCCTCGCCGTGCTTGGAGGGGATCAGGATCCGGGAGCCGGCGTCGAGCCGGCCGGTCCAGGCGGTGCCGGTGTTCTCCACGGTGAGCTCGATGTCCCGGCAGACGAAGTGCAGGCCCTCGTTGCGGGTGAGCGCCCCGGGCAGCAGCCCGGCCTCGGTGAGGATCTGGAAGCCGTTGCAGATGCCCAGCACCGGCAGCCCGCCGCGGGCGGCGTCCACCACCGAGCGCATCACCGGCGCCAGCGCCGAGATCGCCCCGGAGCGCAGGTAGTCGCCGTAGGAGAAGCCGCCGGGGACCACCACCGCGTCGACGCCGCGCAAGTCGGCGTCGGCGTGCCAGAGGGCCACCGGTTCGGCGCCGGCCAGGCGCGCCGCGCGGGCGGCGTCGACGTCGTCGAGGGTGCCGGGGAAGGTGATGACGCCGATCCGGGCGGTCACTGCTCCCCCTCGCGGAGGATCTCGTAGTCCTCGATCACGGTGTTGGCGAGCAGGGTGGCGGCCAGCTCGTCGAGCTGGGCGTCGCTGACCTCCCCGTCGAGCTCCAGCTCGAAGCGCTTGCCCTGGCGGACGTCGGCGACGCCGGTGACGCCGATGCGCCCCAGGGCGCGGTGGACGGCCTGCCCCTGGGGGTCGAGGATTTCGGCCTTGGGCATGACATGGACGACTACGCGGGCCACGCTTGACTCCTGGTGTTGGGGTTTCCGGGGGTGGGGCGCGCGGCGCCGGGCGGCGCCGCCGGTCCCGCGGCACAGCTTAGCCGGTGGGGCCCGGCGCGGGCCCCCGGTCCCGCTTCCGCGGCGGCACCCCCGCACCGTCCGGGGCGGGCCCAAGCGTCACCGCCCCCACCCCGCATCCGGGGGGGGAGATGTCATCCTTGCGCAACCAAATAAATACAAAGGTTTTATCCCAATGGTTGCACAGCACTACCTATTGTTCGCTGGTCGAGGGCGCTTTCGCCCGCCCGGCGCGCCCCTCCCCCATGCCGGGGGTCGCAAAATTATTTTCAGAAATTTCCCACATGGGGTTCCGATACCCGGAGCGGCCCCGTACGGTGGGCCCCACTCACCCCCCAGCTGTAGTCCCATGCACCCAACCAGGGAGAAATCATGATTCACAGCAGGACCCGACGGACTATCGGCGCACTGGCTTGCGCCATGACCGTCGTGAGCACACCAATTGCAATGGCCGACACCAACCCCGCCACCGTGCCACTCACAAAGATTGGCGATGCGGTCGAAGACGGTGGCGGCACCACGGACCCGGCAACCGCCTACCACTCCGCGTGGGCCCCTGGAGGTGCCGGATCGGGTATCGTGCTGGGCGTCTACGGAACGAACCGATACGTGCACAACGCACGGATCACCTATGAGCCGGGCACTAGCTATGGCACCTCGGATACATGCGTGGATCTCTTTGCCATTTCCTACTACGACAACGGCAAGAGGCATGTCAGGACCGCCGGCCGGCAGTGTGGTAGCGGACTCACCTCACAGAACTTCCGAATCCGCCGGAATCTGGATCAGGGCTCGCCATTCTGCGCACGCATCCGCATCGGGAATGAATGGTCCAATCGGGCATGCGTCACGATCAAGAGGACCGTGTAGATGAACGACTTCTTCAATCCCATCGGTAACGTCCTCACACTCACCGGCTTTTTCGCTACGCCACTCATCCTCACTCTGTTCTACCCCGTGCTCGCGATCTACGCGGTGGTGCAGCTGCGCAAGATCCGCAAGGCCACCGAGGCCCGCGCCACGCCGCCGGCGGCCGCCGCGACCGTCGCGACCGCCGCCCCGGTGCGCGGTCCGGCCCCGGAGACCGCCGGCGCCCCGGCGCGCACCGCGGCCGGGGAGCCCGGATCCCCGGGCGCACCGGACTGACCCGGCGCCCCGGCAATCGGATCGGGCATGGCCCCTACACTGGCGGCCATGCCCGATTCGCGTCCCCCGGCGGGGATCGTCGCCCTCGGCGCCGTCTTCGTCCTCTCCGCCGCGCTGCTGCTGCTCGCGCCGGTGCGCTGGCTGGCCACCCCGGAGCAGCGGGTGCCGGAACCGCCCGCGGCCGCCCCCGGCTACCAGCACGCGATCCACGCCGTGGTCGCCGTGGAGGCCGAGCGCGGCGAGGCCGAGGGCGATCCCGGCTACCGGGGGGACCGGGGCGAGTGGTCGGCGGCCTTCGCCGCCTGGGTGCTGGAGTCGGCGGGGCTGCCGCCGGGCGAGCCCGGCCGGCTGCCCCGCGACCCGGCGCAGCTGCGCGCCGACTTCGCCGCCCACGGCGCCTTCCTCGACGCCCCCGACTACGCCCCGCACCCCGGGGACGTGATCTTCCACCGCGGCCCCCTCGGCGAGCACTGCGCGGTGCTGCTCCGGGTGTCCGGGGACACCGTCACCGCCGCCGGCGGCGATGAGCTGGGCCGGATCCGGGTCACCAGCTACGACCTGCGCTCCCGGCGCGGGGTGCTCGGCTTCGGCCGGACCGGGATGCTCGAGGAGGCCCGGCTGGCTACAGCGGGAGATGCTCCTCCAGCAGGTCGATGATCGCGTCCCCGTCGGGTTCGGCGTCGACGTCGAAGCGGCCCACCACCGCCCCGGCCGGGTCATGCACCCGCAGTTCGCCGACCTCGTCGACCACGATGTGCAGCCCGCGCATCAGGAACTCGTCGTTGAGCTCCGCGAGCAGATCCCGGTGCCGGCCGGCGGTGACCAGCACCACGTGGCCGATGAGCTCCTCGAGGGTGACCTCGCGTCCATCCAGGGTGCGCATGCCCCCAGGATAGGCGGCCCCGGCCCCGGCGCGGCTCAGGCGGCGAGCCGGCCCGCGGCCGCGGCGTAGCCCTCCGGCCGGGCCCCGGCGGCCAGCGCCGCGTCGACGATGCCGAGCAGCTCCCGGCGCACCCGGGGCCGGCCCAGCCGGGACGCCGCCGCGGAGAGCCGGATCGGCCGGCCGGCGGCGATCGAGCGGGTCACCGCCGCGCCCACCGCCCGCCGCCAGGCCGCGGAGCCGCCGAAGCCCTCGCCCAGCGCGAGCACCCGGATCGGCTCGGCCCGGCCGGTGCGCAGATGGTGGATCGCGTGGGCGTCGGCGGCGATCCGGAAGCCCAGCTCCGCGGCCGCCGAGCGCGCCCCCGGGGAGAGCAGCCAGCGCGGCGGGGCGAGCAGATCGGTGCCCAGCCCCAGCGCCGCCAGCTGCCGGGAGGCCGCGGCCAGCCGCAGCCGGGCCTCATGGTGATCCAGGGCGGCCAGCTCCCCGCGCCGGCCCCGGGCGGAGACGTCGTAGCCGGCGAGCAGCAGCTCCGCCCCGGCGGCGCGGCGCCGGCGCAGCCAGGCCAGCGTGGCCGGGCAGTCCCGCAGCGCCTGATCCCGGCCCTGGTGCGGGGCGACCAGCAGCGCCGGGGCGATTCCGCGGGAGCGCAAGTCGGCGTCGACCCGGGCCGCGGCGAGCAGGGTGTCGCCCCGGATCCCGGACAGGGAGACCAGCAGCCGTGGCGCGGCCGACGGGGCGGGCGGGGCCGGCGCGGGCGGGCGGGGACTCTGGGCCATGGCCCCAGCATGGCCGGCCCCGGTGAACGCCCGGTGGCCCGGGGATGAGGGGCGGCGGAACATCCGCCGGCCGGCGCCGCTAGTCCCAGTGCACCACCTCGTCGAGGGGCAGGCCCCGGCGCCAGCCGGCCCGCTCCAGATCGGGCCGGTCCGCCAGATGGGTCACCGGGCCCACGCACAACCAGGCCAGCGGGCGCACCGGGGCGGCCACGCCGAGGAAATCGGCGAGGAAGCCCTCCTCGTAGAAGCTCACCCAGCCCACCCCGAGGCCCTCCGCGGTCGCCGCCAGCCACAGGTTCTGGATGGCCAGCGCCACCGACAGCGGGCCGGTGTCGGCGATGGTGGCCCGGCCGAGCACATGCTCCCCGCCGCGGCGCGGATCGTAGGTCACCGCCACCCCGGTGCCCGCGGCGACGATGCCCTCGATCCGGATCGGGTCGAACACCCGCCGCCGGCCCGGCGGCAGCGCCGCGGCGAACTCCGCCCGGCGGTCCAGGACATGGTCCCGGAACGCCGCCAGCCGCGCCGGATCCCGGATCACGTGGAAGTCCCAGGGCTGGCTGTGCCCCACCGAGGGCGCGGCGTGGGCGGCGGCGAGCAGCCGGGTCAGGGTGGCCCGATCCACCCGCCCGCCGGTGAACTCGGCGCGCACGTCCCGGCGCCGCCGGATCGCCTCGTGCAGCTCCACGCCCGCTCCCCCGGGCTCAGGCGGCGCCGGCGCGGCGCAGCAGCCAGGCGTACTCGAAGGCGGTCTCCCGCCATTTCGCGTAGCGCCCGGAGACCCCGCCGTGCCCGGCGCTCATCTCGGTCTTCAGCAGGAAGGGCCCGCCGCGGGCGCGCTCGCGCAGCCTGGCCACCCATTTCGCGGGCTCCACGTAGAGCACCCGGGTGTCGTTGAGGCTGGTCACCGCCAGGATCGGCGGGTAGTCGGCCTCCCGGATGTTCTCGTAGGGGGCGTAGGCGGCCATGTAGTCGTAGACCTCCGGGTCATGGTAGGGGTCGCCCCACTCGTCCCACTCCACCACGGTCAGCGGCAGCTCGGGTTTGAGCATGGAGGTCAGCGGGTCCACGAAGGGCACCACCGCCTCGATCCCGGCGAAGCGGTCCCCGGCGAGGTTGGCCACTGCGCCCATCAGCATCCCCCCGGCGGAGCCGCCCTCGGCGACCATCCGGTCCGGGGCGGTCACCCCGGCGGCGATGAGATCGTCGGCGACCGCGATGAAGTCGGTGAAGGTGTTCCGCTTGGCGGTGCCCCGGCCGGCCTCCCACCAGGTGCGGCCCATCTCCCCGCCGCCGCGCACATGCGCCACCGCGAAGATCATGCCCCGGTCCAGCAGGGACAGCCGGGCGATGGAGAACCCCGGGTCCACCGGGATCTCGTAGGAGCCGTAGCCGTAGAGCAGCAGCGGGTTCGGCCGGCCGAGATCCAGATCCCGGCGGTGCACCAGGGACACCGGCACCCGGGCCCCGTCCGCGGCGGTGACCCAGCGGCGGGTGGCCACGTAATCGCCGCGGTCGTAGCCGCCGCGCACCGGCTGCTCCTTGAGCAGCGTGCGCTCCCCGGTGGCCGGGTCGAGCTGCCACACCTGGGCCGGGGTGGTGAAGGAGGAGTAGCCGTAGCGCAGCACCGGGGCCTCCCATTCCGGGTTGCCCGCCGGGCCGGCGGTGTAGAGCTCCTCGTCGAAGCCCAGCTCGGCGAAGTCCACCCGGTCCACCCCGGACAGCGCCAGCCGGCCGATCCCCCCCGAGCGGTAGGACAGCACCAGGTGCCCGGCGAAGCAGTCCACGCCCTCGATGCGCCGGCCCGCCTCATGGGCGATGTGCCCGGTGAGCTCGCCCGGGTCGGCGAAGGCGCCCACCGGGCAGCTGCCCAGGGCGAAATCCGGCCCGGTGAAGTTGTGGGTGACCAGCCAGCGGTCCTCGCCGCCGATCACGGCATGATCCACCTCGTACTCGACGCCGGTCTCCCGGGGCCGGATGCACCGCGGCGCCGCGGTGGGCTCCGCGGCGTCGATCCAGTGGCTCTCCGAGGTCACCTTGGAGGCGGTCTCGATGATCAGGAAGCGCCGGGAGCGGGTGTCGCCGACGCCCACCCAGAAGGACTCGTCGGGTTCGTGGAAGACCCGCACATCCTCCGCCGGGTCGGTCCCGATCCGGTGCCGCCACACCGAATCGGGCCGCCAGGCCGCGTCGACCCGCTGGTAGAACAGGTGCCCGGAGCCAACCCAGGTCGCCCCCGGCGCGATCCCCTCGATCACCGCGTCGGGCAGGTGCGCCCCGGTGCGCAGATCCTTCACCCGCAGGTCGTAGCGCTCATCGCCGGTGCGGTCCACCGAGTAGGCGAGCAGGTTCCCGTCCGGGCTGACCGCGGCGGCGCCGAGGGCGAAGAAGTCGTGGCCCTCGGCGAGCTCGTCGAGGTCGAGCAGGATCTGCTCCCCGGCGACGGTGCCGGGCGCGGCCTCGGCGGGGATCCGCGGCGGGGTCCAGTCCCCGGGCTCGGCCGGCACCCGGCAGCTCAGCCCGTAGGCGCGGCCGGCGACGGTGCGCGCGTAGTACCACCAGTCCCCGGAGCGCACCGGCACGGAGAGGTCGGTCTCCTGCACCCGGGAGCGGATCTCGGCGTAGATCTCCTCGCGCAGCCCCGCCAGCTCGGCGGTCATCGCCTCGGTGTGCGCGTTCTCCGCCGCCAGGTGCGCGAGCACCTCGGGATCCTCGCGGTCGCGCAGCCACTCGTAGTCGTCCTCGACCTCGCGGCCGTGGAAGCTGCGCCGGACCGGCCGGCGGGCCGCGACCGGGGCGGCCGGAATGGCCGCGGGGGCGGCGGCGGGGTGGTCGGGGGCGGTGCCGGGGGTATCCGCCATGGCTCAGGCGGGCTCGCCGTACCAGTCCGCGAAGCGGCGGCCGGAGATCCGCTCGTAGGCCTCGATGTAGCGCTCCCGGGTGGCCTCCACCACGGAACCGGGCAGCGGCGGCGGGGGCGCGCCGGTGCCGCGCTTCCAGCCGGATTTCGGCCCGGTGAGCCAATCCCGCACGTACTGCTTGTCGAAGCTGGGGTTGACCTGGCCCTCGGCGTAGGAGTCGGCCGGCCAGTAGCGGGAGGAGTCCGGGGTGAGCACCTCGTCGGCGAGCACCAGGGTCCCCTCGGCGTCGACGCCGAACTCGAATTTGGTGTCCGCGAGGATGAGCCCGCGGTCGGCGGCCATCGACGCGGCGGTGCGGTAGACGCCCAGGGTGGTCTCCCGCAGCTGCTCGGCGCGCTCCCGGCCGATCGCGTCGACGACATGGGCGAAGGACACGTTCTCGTCGTGATCGCCCAGCTCGGCCTTGGTGGCGGGGGTGAAGATCGGCTCCGGCAGCTTCGAGCCCTCGGTGAGCCCGGGGGGCAGCGCCACCCCGCACACCGCCCCGGTCTCGCGGTACTCGCGCAGCCCGGAGCCGGTGAGGTAGCCGCGGGCGACGCATTCGAAGGGCACCATGTCCAGCTTCCGGCAGACCAGCGCCCGGCCCAGCACCTCGGCGGGGATCCGCTCGTCGTCGGCGGGCCCGGCCAGGTGGTTCGGCGCGGACAGCGCCTCGAAGAAGAACACGCTCATCGCGGTGAGCACCCGCCCCTTGTCCGGGATCTCGGTGTCCAGGATGTGGTCGTAGGCGGAGATCCGGTCGCTGACCACCATCAGCAGGGTGTCCGCGTCGATCTCGTAGATCTCGCGGACCTTCCCGGCGGAGAGGTGATCATAGGAGGAGAGTTCGGGTCTCATGTCCGCACAGTCTAGCCCCCGCGATCCCGGGGTTCCCGTGACAGCCGCCCCGGAAAAACGTAATGTCTGATTTTAGTAACTCAGATCACAATCGGTACCAGGAAAGGCACTGATCCCCATGCCCCCCACGGACATCCGCCGCGCCGTCATCGTCGGCGGCAACCGCATCCCCTTCGCCCGCTCCAACAAGGAGTACAGCCACGCCTCCAACCAGGACATGCTCACCGCCGCCCTCGACGGGCTGACCGCCCGCTTCGGCCTGGCCGGGGAGCGCCTCGGCGAGGTCGCCGCGGGCGCGGTGCTCAAGCACTCCCGGGACTTCAACCTCACCCGCGAATGCGTGCTCGGCTCCGCCCTGGATCCGGCCACCCCGGCCTTCGACGTGCAGCAGGCCTGCGCCACCGGGATGGAGGCGATGAGCTCCATCGCCAACAAGATCAAGCTCGGCCAGATCGACGCCGGCATCGCCGGCGGGGTGGACACCACCTCGGACGCCCCGATCGCGCTGTCCGATTCGCTGCGCCGCAAGCTGCTGGACGCCTCCCGGGCGAAGAAGCCGATCGACCAGGTGAAGATCTTCGGCTCCGTGCGGCCGGCCGACCTGGCCCCGGCCGCGCCCTCCACCGGGGAGCCGCGCACCGGCCTGTCCATGGGCGACCACCAGGCGATCACCACCGCGAAGTGGGGGGTCACCCGCGCCGAGCAGGACGAGCTGGCCGCCGCCTCGCACCGCAACCTGGCCCGCGCCTACGACGAGGGCTTCTTCACCGACCTGGTCACCCCCTTCAAGGGCGTGTCCCGGGACACCAACCTGCGCCCGGACTCCACCGCGGAGAAGCTCGCCAAGCTGCGCCCGGTGTTCGGCCTGGACCTGGAGGCGGAGCCGACCATGACCGCCGGCAACTCCACCCCGCTCACCGACGGCGCCTCCGCGGTGCTGGTGGCCACCGAGGAGTGGGCCGCCGAGCGCGGGCTGCCGGTGCTGGCCGACGTGGTGGACACCGAGGCCGCCGCGGTGGACTTCGTGCACGGCGCGGAGGGGCTGCTGATGGCCCCGGCCTACGCCACCCCCCGGCTGCTCGCCCGCAACGGGCTCACCCTCGACGACATCGACTTCTTCGAGATCCACGAGGCCTTCGCCGCCACCGTGCTGTGCACCCTGAAGGCCTGGCAGGACGAGGGGTTCTGCCGCGAGCGGCTCGGCCTGGACGGCGTCCTCGGCGAGGTGCCGCGGGAGAAGCTCAACGTCAACGGCTCCTCCCTGGCCTGCGGCCACCCCTTCGCCGCCACCGGCGCCCGGATCGCGGCGACCCTGGCGAAGATGCTGCGCGCCAAGGCCGACGAGACCGGGAAGACCGCCCGGGGCCTCATCTCGGTGTGCGCCGCCGGCGGCCAGGGCGTCGTCACCATCCTGGAGGCCCGGGCCTAGCCCGCCGCCACCCCCGAACGAACACGCATAAGGAGACAATCCATGGCCGACAAGTATCAGGAACTGGTCAACGGCGGGCCGCTCACCGGCGTCGCGAAGACCCTCGGACTGCCCCAGCCGCCCTACCTGCGCCGGCACAAGCCCGGGGCCGGGCTGCTCGGCGCCAATGACCGGGTGCTGGTCACCGGCTCCGGGCCGGACGCCGACGCGATCGCCGAGCAGCTCGCCGCCTGGGAGCTCAACGTCCGCCGCGACTCCGCCGCGGACAAGAAGGTGGGCGCCATCGTGGTGGTGCTCACCGAGGCCGCCCGGCCCACCGATCTGCAGGGTCCGGTGCTCGCCGCCGCGAAGCACCTGCGCAAGCTGGACAAGGGCGGCCGGGTGGTCTTCGTCTCCCGGGCGAAGTCCGGCGACATCGCCGACGCGGCGCTCAACGCGGTGCGCTCCGGGGTGGAGGGCATCGTGCGCTCCCTGGGCCACGAGGTCCGCGGCGGCGCCACCGCCAACGGGGTGCTCATCGCCGACGGGGTGGACGTCACCGCCCCCTCCGCGGTGGCCTCGCTGCGCTTCCTGCTCTCCGGCCGCTCCGCCTTCATCGACGGCCAGTTCCTCACCGTGGGCTCCGCCGCCGGCGAGCTGCCCGAGGACTGGGACCGGCCGCTGGCCGGCAAGGTCGCCGCGATCACCGGCTCCGCCCGCGGCATCGGCGCCGCGATCGCGCGCCAGATGAGCTCCCTCGGCGCGAAGGTGATCGTCATCGACGTGCCCGCCGCCGGGGAGGCCCTGGCCACGGTCGCCAACGAGGTCGACGGGCTGGCCCTGCAGCAGGACATCACCGCCGCCGACGCCGGCACCGTGATCGCCGATGCGGCGGTCCAGCGCTACGGCCGGCTGGATATCGTGGTGCACAACGCCGGGATCACCCGGGACAAGATGCTCGCCAACATGGACGAGGCCAAGTGGGGCGCGGTAATCGCGGTGAACATCGAGTCCCAGCTGCGCATGAACGAGCAGCTGCTGGCGCACCCGGCCTTCGCCGAGTCCCCGCGGATCGCCGCCCTGGCCTCGACCTCCGGCATCGCCGGCAACCGGGGCCAGACCAACTACGCCGCCGCCAAGGCCGGCGTGATCGGCATGGTGGAGTCGCTGGCGGCGACCTTCGCCGAGCGCGGCGGCAACATCAACGCCGTCGCCCCGGGCTTCATCGAGACCGAGATGACCGCCGCGGTGCCCTTCGTCAACCGCCAGGTGGCCCGCCGGGTGAACTCCCTGCAGCAGGGCGGCCTGCCCCTGGACGTCGCCAACGCGATCGCCTTCCTGGTCTCCGACCAGGCCCTCGGCGTCAACGGCGAGGTGCTGCGGGTGTGCGGCCAGAACATCGTGGGCAAGTAGGGGTGGCGCAGATGACGAGGACCCTGCCCGAGGTGCCCGCCCTGGCGCCGCTCTACGCCCGCGCCGCCGCCGGCGCCGCGCGCAAGCGCCCCGACTCCACGGAGCTGGCCACCCCCGCCCTGGCGGTGCGCGGCGTCACCGTCGACGCCGCCCGGGACGCTGAGTTCCGCCGGCTGGCCGGGGCCGCCGATTCCGCGGAGGCCTTCTTCGGCCACGTGCACGCGCTGATCATGCCCATCCAGATGGAGCTGATGGCCGCGGACGATTTCCCGCTGCCGATGATGGGCCTGGTGCACCTGGAGAACACCTACCGGCGGCTGGGCGCGGTGGCGCTCGGCGCGCAGGTGGACGTGGAGGTCCGGGTCGCCGGCTTCCGCGGGCACCGCGCCGGCACCGAGGTGCTGCTCGACGCCACGGTCACCGCCGCCGGCGGCGGGGAGACCCTGGTCGAGGAGCGCTCCGTGTACCTGGCCAAGGGCCGGCGGCTGCCCGGGGTGGCCGCCCCCGCGGCCGGGGACGCCCCCCGGGGCCGGTTCCGGGTGCCCGTGCCCACCGCCTGCTGGCGGCTGCCCGCCGGCACCGGCCGGGCCTGGGCGAAGGTCTCCGGGGACTGGAACCCGATCCACGTCACCGGGCTCACCGCCAAGGCGCTGGGCATGCCGGGCGTCATCGCGCACGGCATGTACACCGCATCCCGGGCGCTCGCCGAGGCCGGCGTCCCGGACGCGGCGCCCTTCGAATTCGCGATCTCCTTCGGCGCCCCGGTGACCCTGCCGGCGAAGGTGCTGCTGGCGATCACCCCGGCCGAGGGCTCCGGCCGCCGCGGCGACATGGACATCGTCGCCTGGCACGGCCGCCGCAAGCGGCCGCATTTCACCGGGAGCACCCGGATGCTGTGACCGGCCGGCCGGCCGGCCGCGCGCGCCGACGCCGGCGCCGCCCCCGCATCCCGCGGGCGGCGGCGCCGGCGTCGCCGATCCGCCGCCCGGACCGCGGTGACCACGGCGGCTTCCGGTGTACGCCGGGGCGTCCGTATCATCATGGGCGAAAAGGAGGTTTCCCCATGTGCCTCGGAATACCAGCCCAAATCGTCGAGGTGGTCGACCCCTCCCGCGCCACGGTCGCGATCAGCGGCGTGCGCCGGATGATCGCCACCGATCTGCTCGCCGACGCCGGCCCGCTCGCCCCGGGCGACTGGGTGCTCGTGCACGTCGGCTTCGCCCTGTCCCGGATCGACGAGGAGGAGGCGCGGCTCACCCTGGAGCAGATCGCCCGCCTCGGCGAGGGCGTCCTCGATGACGAGGTCGCCCAGTTCGCCTCCTCCCGGATCCCCGGCGCCGGCCCGGACGGCGCCGGGGCCCCGGATGCGGGGGCGACGCGATGAAGTACGTCGACGAGTACCGCGACCCGGCGGCGGCGCGGGCGCTGCTGACCCGGATCGAGGCCGAGGCGGACCGGCTGGAGCGCCCGATCCGGCTGATGGAGGTCTGCGGCGGGCACACCCACACCATCTACCGCTACGGCCTGGAGAACCTGCTGCCGGAGGCCATCGAGCTGGTGCACGGGCCCGGCTGCCCGGTGTGCGTGATCCCGATGGGCCGGGTCGACGACGCGATCGCCCTGGCGGAGCAGCCGGAGGTGACCCTGACCACCTTCGGGGACATGATGCGGGTGCCCGGCTCACGCGGCTCCCTGCTCGACGCCCGGGCCCGCGGCGCCGACGTGCGCTTCGTGTACTCCCCCCTGGACGCGCTGCGCCTGGCCGAGGAGAACCCGGACCGGCAGGTGGTCTTCTTCGCCGTCGGCTTCGAGACCACCACCCCCTCCACCGCGGTGACCCTGGCCGCCGCCGAACGCGCGGGCGTGCCCAACTTCTCCGTGTTCAGCAACCACGTGCTCATCGAGCCGCCGCTGCGCGCCATCGTCGACGGCGGGGAGACCGCCGTGGACGGGTTCATCGGACCCGGCCACGTCGGCACCGTGGTGGGCACCCGCGCCTTCGACTTCCTCGCCGAGGAGTTCAACCTGCCCTGCGTGGTCGCCGGCTTCGAGCCCCTGGACATCCTGCAGGCGGTGGCGATGCTGCTGGAGCAGTTCACCTCCGGCCGGGTCGCCGCGGGCCGCGCCGAGGTGGGCAACCAGTACGCCCGGGTGGTCCGCCCCGCGGGCAACCCCGGCGCCCGGGCCCTGATGGACCGGGTGTTCCGGGTGCGGGAGAGCTTCGAATGGCGCGGCCTGGGCGAGCTGCCCCGCTCCGGGCTGGCGCTGTCGGCGGAGTTCGCCGGCTTCGACGCCGAGGCGCGCTTCCGCGTCCCCGGCGCCCGGATCGAGGATCCGGCGACCTGCGAATGCGGCTCGGTGCTCACCGGCCGGATCAAGCCCTGGCAGTGCCGGGTGTTCGGCACCGCCTGCACCCCGGACACGCCCATCGGCACCTGCATGGTCTCCCCCGAGGGCGCCTGCGCCGCCTACTACAACTTCGGCCGGATCGACCGCGACGCCACCCGGCGGATCGCGGTCGGCCAGCACGCCTGAGCCCCGGAAAGGACGCCCATGGACCCGAAGAACCGGCTCAACGACGACGAGGCGAGGGTCAACGCCAACATCGGCCGGGTGCGCGCCCGCGGCCACCGGCTCCTCGACTCCCAGGTCACCCTCGCCCACGGCGCCGGCGGCAAGGCCTCGGCCGCCCTGGTGGAGAACGTGTTCTTCGAGGCCTTCGGCGGCGCGGCGCTCACCGCCGCCGGGGACTCCGCGGTGCTCGCCGCGCCCCCGGCCGGCCGGCTGGCCATGTCCACCGACTCCTACGTGGTCAACCCGGTGGAGTTCCCCGGCGGCGACATCGGCGAGCTGGCGGTCAACGGCACCGTCAACGATCTCGCCGTCGCCGGGGCCCGGCCGCTGCACCTCACCGCGGGGTTCATCCTGGAGGAGGGCCTGGAGATCGACCTGCTGCGCCGGATCTGCGCCTCCATGGCGGCCGCGGCGGACGCCGCCGGGGTGGCCATCGTCGCCGGGGACACCAAGGTGGTGCCCCGCGGGGCGGCGGACCGGCTCTACGTCACCACCGCCGGGGTGGGGGTGATCCCGCCCGGCCGGGATCCCGGGCCGCACCGGGTGCGCGCCGGGGACGCGGTGATCCTCTCCGGGCCGATCGCCGACCACGGCATGGCGGTGATGATGGCCCGCGGGGACCTGGCGATCAGCGCCCCCATCGAATCCGACACCCGGCCGGTGCACACGCTGGTGGAGGCCCTGTTCGAGGCGGTGCCGGACACCGCCTGGCTGCGCGACGCCACCCGCGGCGGGCTGGCCACGGTGCTCAACGAGCTGGCCCGGGACACCGGGCTGGGCGTGGCCATCGAGGATGCGGCGATCGCCGTCCACGACATGACCCGGGCGGCCTGCGACATGCTCGGCATCGACCCGCTCTACGTCGCCAACGAGGGCACCTTCGCCGCGGTGGTGCCCGCGGCCGGGGCGGAGGCCGCGGTGGCGGCGCTGGTCGCCGCCGGCGCCCCCGACGCGGCCGTGGTGGGCCGGGTGGTGGCGGAGCCGGCGGAGTCGGTGGTGCTGGTCACCGGCTTCGGCGGCACCCGGATGGTGGACATGCTGGTCGGCGACCCGCTGCCCCGGATCTGCTGAGCCCGCCCCGGGGGCGCTACCCGGCCGCCCCCGCCCCCGCAGGGCCCTCGGCGAGCGCCAGCACCCCGTAGATCGCCTGGCCGAGGGCCAGCCCGCCGTCATTGGGCGGCACCAGCCGGTGGGTGCGCAACCCCGGCAGCCGTTCGGCGAGGCCGGCCACGAGCAGCCGGTTCAGGGCGCAGCCGCCGGTGACCCCCACCGGGCGGGCCGGGTCCCCGGCCGCCGCGGCGAGGCGCTCGGCGAGGATCCGGGCCAGCCCGTCGTGGAAGCGCCGCGGGCCCCCGCCGTCGATGAGCTCGGCGAAGAGCTCCGGCAGATCCGTCGCCGCGCTCTCCGCGGGGCGCTCCCGGGCCGCGGCGGCCTCGAGGGCCATCGCCGCCTGGCCCTCGTGGGTCACCGCCCCGAGGCCGAAGGCCCCCGCGTAGACCGCCGCGGCGTCGAAGATCCGGCCCAGGGAGGTCGAGGCCACCCCGGCGCCCCGGTCGAGCTGGCGCAGCAGCACCGCCGGCTCCGGGCCCTCCGGCAGCGGCGGATCCGGCAGCCCCCAGGAGCGGGCCAGGCACAGCGCGCTGCGCCAGGGCCGGGTGACGCTGCGGTCCCCGCCGGCGAAGGCGAAGGCCGGCACATGCCAGGCCCGGGTGCAGTCCAGGCCGTCGACGTCGAGGATCTCCCCGCCCCAGATGGCGCCGTCGGCGCCGTAGCCGGTGCCGTCCAGGGCGGCGACCACCCCGGAGACCAGGTCGTGCTCGCCGAGCAGGGCCAGGGCGTGCGCATGGTGGTGCTGCACCCGCAGCACCCGGCCGAAGCGCTCCTCCGCCCACGCCGCGGAGGCGTAGCCGGGGTGCGCATCGCAGACCACCACCGCCGGGGTCGCCCCGCGCAGCCGCAGCAGGTTGTCCACCGTCGCGGCCAGCCGGTCCCGGCCCTCCAGGGTGCCCACGTCCCCGAGATGCGGGGCCAGGTGCACCCAGGGCCCCTCCGCGAGGGCGGGCGCGTTCTTCAGCTCCCCGCCGACGGCCAGCACCGCCGGCCCCGGCCCCTCCCCCGCCGCGGCGCGGATCGGGGCGGGCAGCGGCGCCGGCAGCGGGGCCAGGCCGCGGGCCCGGCGCACCGGGACCGCGCCCCGGTAGACGGAGTCCTCCACCGGCTGGTGGATCGGCCGATCGTGCAGCAGCAGCGCATCGGCCACCCCGGACAGCCGGGCGATCGCGTCTTCGTCACGGTGGCACAGCGGCGCCCCGGGCGGGTTGCCGGAGGTGGCCACCATCGGCCGGTCCACCAGCAGCGCGTGCACCGGGGCGTAGCGGGCCAGCACGCCCACCTCGTCCAGGCCCGGGGCGATCCCGGCGGCCAGCGGCGCGCCGGCGCGGCGTGGCCCGATCACGATCGGCGCCGCCGGGGAGGCCAGCAGGGCGGCGGCCTCGGCGTCGAGCTCCACCAGGGCCGCCGGATCCGGGGCCATCACCGCCAGGGGCTTGTCCGGGCGGCGTTTGCGCCGGCGCAGCTCGGCGACCGCCGCCTCGTCCGCGGCATCGCAGAGCAGGTGCATCCCGCCGATGCCCTTCACCGCCAGGATCCCGCCGCCGGCGAGCACCGCCCGCGCCCCGGCCAGCGGATCCCCGGCCACCGGGTCCCCGGCCGGGTCCACCAGGCGCAGCCGGGGCCCGCAGTCCGGGCAGCAGATCGGCTGGGCGTGGTGCCGGCGGTCGGCCGGGTCGGCGTACTCGGCGGCGCAGGCCGGGCACATCGGGAACGCCGCCATGGTGGTGTTCGGCCGGTCGTAGGGCAGCTCGACGATGATCGAGTAGCGCGGCCCGCAGTCCACGCAGGTGATGAAGGGGTGCCCGGCGCGGCGGTCGGCGGGGTCGGCGAGCTCGGCGGCGCAGGCCGCGCACAGCGCCATGTCCGGCGGGGCCAGGGTGCGCGGCCCGGAGTCCGCGCGGGAGGCGTCGATGGCGAATCCGGCCCGCCCGGGCAGCGGCGGCAGCGCCGTTTCGATGGTCCGCACAATGCGCGCCGCGGGCGGGGGGTTTTCACGCATGCGCTGAATAAAAACGGCGATCGCCGCCGGTGCGCCCTGCACATCCGCATATGCGCCGGAGTTCGTGTTACCGCAGGCTCCGCTAAGCCCCAGATCCCCCGCCAACCTGGCGATATGCGGACGGAAACCGACGCCTTGCACCACTCCGCGGTACTCCAGGTAACGGCGTAAGTCCGGCATATCCAACAGAGTATCCTTAAATGCATGCATGAGGTAGCCTTGAGTATGCAGATGGCCCGGATCGTGGCCAGGGCTGCCGACAACAGAAAAGTAATGGCCGTCCGCGTCGAGATCGGGGCGCTGCGCCAGGTGGTGCCCGCCTCCCTCGCCCACGCATGGCGCTTCGCGGTGGCGGGGAGCAACCTCGCCGACGCGGAACTGGAGATGATCCACCGCCCGGCGCGGGTGCGCTGCCCGGCCGGCCACCTCACCGAACCGGCGCCCGGCTTCCGCTGCGCGGAATGCGGGGCGCCCGGCGATGTCGCCCAGGGCCTGGAGTTCCGGGTCATCGACATCGAAATCGCAGGCAGGAGCTGAATTGGGACGTTTCCACCGGCATGACGGCGATGATCCGCACGGCCATCACCACCACGGCCACGACCATGGCCACGACCACGACCACCCCCACGGGCACCCGGATCGGGATCTGGGGGATCACTCCGGCTACGACACCGGCCGGGAGCGGATCGCGATCCTGGAGGACATCTTCCACGAGAACGACCACCGCGCCGCGGCGAACCGCGCCGCCTTCGACGACCACGGCATCACCTGCGTCAACATCATGAGCTCACCGGGCTCCGGGAAGACCGCGCTCATCCGGCTGGCCCTGGAGCGGCTGCGCGATCGGGTCGCGGTCGGCGTGGTCGAGGGCGATATCGAGACCCCCCTGGACGCCGAGCGGCTCGCCGGCCTCGGCGCGCAGGTGTCCCTGCTCAACACCGGCGACGGCTTCGGCGGGGAATGCCACCTGGACGCCCCGATGGTCGCCGATGCGCTCACCCGCCTGGATCTCGGGGAGCTGGACCTGGTGCTCATCGAGAACGTGGGCAACCTGGTCTGCCCCGCCGAATTCGAGGTCGGGGAGCACCGGCGGATGATGGTCTACTCCATCACCGAGGGCGAGGACAAGCCCCTGAAGTACCCGGTGATGTTCCGCGCCGCGGAGGCGGTGGTGGTCAACAAGATGGACCTGCTGCCGCACCTGGACTTCGACATGGACCTGTTCCGGGACAACCTGCGCCGGGTCAACCCGGACGCGCGCGTCTTCGAGACCTCCGCGACCACCGGCGCGGGCGTCGCCGAATGGGTGGACTGGCTGGCCGGGGGAAAGGACTCCGACGATGAACCTCAGCGCTGACTGGCGCACCCGCAGCCTCGGCGAGGATCTGCTCGCCGCCGGTTTCGGCCGCCGCGACTTCCTCAAGTTCTGCGGGGGGCTGGCCGCGGTGTTCGCGGTGGGCACCCCCGCCGCGGCCGCCGATGAGCTCACCCCCGCCGCGGAGGAGATCGCCGACACCCTCGGCGCGGTGACCAAGCCCAACGTGGTGTGGCTGCAGCTGCAGGAGTGCACCGGCTGCATGGAGTCGGTGCTGCGCTCCGGGGGCGCCTCCATCGAGGACCTGGTGCTCAACAAGCTCTCCGTCAACTACAACGACCTGGTGATGGGCGCCGCCGGCGCCGCCGCGGAACGCGCCCTGGAGGACACCAACGCCGAACCGCACATCCTGGTGGTCAACGGCTCGGTGCCGGTCGGCGCGGACGGCGCCTACTGCACCATCGGCGGCAAGAGCGCCGAGCAGGTGCTGCGCGAGGCCGCCGAGCACGCCGAGGCGATCCTCGCCGTCGGCGCCTGCGCCGTGTACGGCTCGGTGCAGGCCGCCCGGCCCAACCCCACCGGGGCGGTCGGCGTGGACGAGATCATCACCGACAAGCCGGTGATCAACGTCTCCGGCTGCCCGCCGATCGGCGAGGTGATCACCGCCACCATCACCTACCTGCTCACCCACGGCAAACCCCCGGAGGTCGACGCGGAGGGCCGGCCGCTGTTCGCCTACGACCAGCGGATCCACGACTCCTGCCCGAAGCGGGCGCATTTCGACGCCGGGCAGTTCGTGCGGGTCTTCGACGACGAGGGCGCCCGCAACGGCTGGTGCCTCTACGAGGTCGGCTGCAAGGGGCCGTCGACCTTCTCGCCCTGCCCGATCATCCAGTGGAACCTGAAGTCCGGCTGGCCGATCGGCGCCGGGCACCCGTGCATCGGCTGCACGGAGAAGCACTTCTTCGACCGCTTCACCCCCTTCTACGAGAAGCTGCCGGAGGTGCGCGGCTTCGGCGTGGAATCCACCGTGGAGACGGTGGGGCTGACCGCCGTGGGCCTGGCCGCCGCCGGGGTGGCGGTGCACGGGGCGGCGACCGTGGTGCGCCAGATCGGCCTGCGCCGCGGCGAGGAGGAGCGGACCATCGACGTCGCCGGGGAGGCCCCGGCGGCGCCCGAACGGACGGAGGACTGATATGGAGCGCCTGGTCATCGACCCGATCACCCGCATCGAGGGCCATCTGCGGATCGAGCTGGAGCACTCCGGCGGGAGAATCCGGGAGTCCTGGGCGGAGACCACCCAGTACCGCGGCATCGAGACCATCGTGGAGGGTCGCGACCCCCGCGACGTGTGGGCCTTCGTGGGCCGGATCTGCGGGGTGTGCACGGGCGTGCACTCGGTGGCCTCGGTGGTCGCCGTGGAGGACGCCCTGGGCATCGAGGTGCCGAAACAGGGCCGGCTGATCCGGGATCTGGTGCTCGGCTCCCAGGAGGTGCACGACCACGCGGTGCACTTCTACCACCTGCACGCCCTGGACTGGGTGAACGTGGTCTCCGCGGCGGGCGCCGATCCGGCGAAGGCGGTGGAGTTCGCCAAGTCCATCGGCTCGACCTGGCGGGGCAACTCCGAGGAGCGCTTCGCCGAGGTCAAGGCCACCCTGGAGCAGGTGCTCGAATCCGGGCAGCTGTCCATCTTCACCGGCGGCTACTGGGATCACCCGGATTACCGGCTGCCCCCGGAGGCCAATCTCATGGCGGTGGCGCACTACCTCGACGCGCTGCAGTTCCAGCGCTCCATCATCCGGGTGAACACCGTCTTCGGCGGCAAGAACCCGCACCCGAACTTCCTGGTCGGCGGCATGGCCTGCTCGATCGACCCGGACAAGTCGGAGACCGTCAACCAGGTCGCCCTGGACCAGGTGAAGTCCTGGGTGGAGGAGATCGTCGACTTCACGGAGAACTGCTACCTGCCGGACGCGCTGGCCATCATGGGCGTCTACGACGACTACTTCGACATCGGCGCCGCCGCCCCGAACTTCCTCGCCGTGGGCATGGCCGGGGCGACCTACGGCGGGGACCCGGCGAATTCGCGCACGCCCACGGTCAACCCGAACGTCAAACCCGGGCTCATCCTGGACGGGGACTACACCCGGGTGGTCGACCTGGACCCGACCAAGATCGAGGAGTACATCTCCTCGGCCTGGTACGAGTACCCGGTCGGCGACGACCAGCCGATGACCCCGGACGTGGGCGTGACCGACCCGAAGTACACCGGGCCCACCCCGCCCTACGAATGGCTCGCCGACGAGGAGAAGTACACCTGGTCCAAGGCCCCGCGCTACGACGGCCGGGTGGTGCAGGTCGGCCCCATCGCCCGGGTGCTGCTCGCCTACGTGCAGGGCGACCCGCTGACCACCCGCCTGGTGGACGAGGCCCTGGAGCGCTACGGGATCGGGGTGGACAAGCTCAACTCCACCGGCGGGCGCACCCTGGCCCGGGCGGTGGAGGCGGTCACCGCCGCCCGCAACCTCGCCTACGAGGTGCTGCCCGAGTTCATCGAGGGCATCGCCGCCGGGGATCTCGACGTGTTCGACTCCACCAAATGGGAGCCGGACACCTGGCCGGAGGAGTGCACCGGCTACTCCATGGTGGAGGTCGCCCGCGGGATGCTCTCGCACTGGGTGCGGATCAAGGACGGCAAGGTCGCCAACTACCAGGCGGTGGTGCCGACGACCTGGCTGGCCTCCGGGCGGGACCCGGAGGGCAAGCGCGGCCCCTACGAGGAGGCCCTGGTGGCCAACCATCCCCTGGTGGACCCGGAGCAGCCCCTGGAGCCGCTGCGCACCATCCACTCCTTCGACCCGTGCATGGCCTGCGCGGTGCATGTGCTGGACCCCTCCGGGGCGGAGCTGATGCGGGTGAGCACCCAATGACCGCCGCATCCGGGATCCCCGGGGCCGCCCCCGCCGGGGACCCCCGCCCCGACCCCCGCCCCGCCGGCGCCGCGCCGGCCGGCTCGCATGCCGCCGGCGCGGCCGGCGCCCCGCCGCGCACGCACCGCCGGGTGCGGCTGTGGGCCCGGGCGCTGCGCGTGCAGCACTGGACCTCGGTGGCGCTCATCGTGATCATGTCCGCCACCGGCTGGTACATCATGGACCCCTTCTTCGGCCCGCAGCCGACCGGGGACACCGAGGCCGGCTACCTCATGGGCTGGATCCGGTTCATCCACATCATGGCCGGGTTCGCCTGGATCGGGATCGGCCTGTGGCGGGTGGTGCTGCTCTTCATCGGCCCGCCGCAGTCGCGCTGGCGCGCCCTGTGGCCCTTCCACGGCCGCCGGGACCTGCGCGGGCTGCGCGACACCCTGCTGCACTACCTCTTCCTCAAGCGGGAGGGGCCGGTCTACCTCACCCACAACCCGCTGCAGCAGATCGCCTACACCGGCATCTACGTGCTCTGCCTGCTCCAGGTGCTCACCGGGCTGGCGTTGTACGGCCTCTACGACCAGTACAACGTGGTCTTCGTGATCCTCTCCTACCCGGTGCACTGGCTGGGCGTGCCCGTGGTGCGGCTCCTCCACGCCGGGATCATGTTCTGCCTGTGGGTGTTCGTCATCGCGCACGTCTACCTGGCGGTGCGCTCGGACATGGTGGAGCGCAACGGCGCCATCTCCTCGATGATCAGCGGCGGGCTGTGGCTGGCCCCGGACGTGCACCCGGTGGACGAGGACCGCGTCGGATGACGGTGGTGCTCGGCGTCGGCAACCCGATCATGGGCGATGACGCCACCGGCCTGGCGCTGCTCGCCCGGGTGCGCGCCCGCTGGGCGGCGGGCGCGGACGCGCCGGCCGGGGCCGCCGGCGGGCTCATCCCGCTGTCCAGCGACCGGCGCGACGCCGCCCCCGCGGCGGCGGCGCTGGCTGAGGAGGAGATCCGCGGGGTGCGCTTCGTCGACGGCGGCACCGCCGGGATGGAGCTGCTGCCGGTGATCCAGGGCGCCCGGGATCTGCTGCTGCTGGATTCCCTGGCCGGCCCCGGCGCCCCCGGGGAGGTCGTCCGCCTCACCGGCGACCAGGTGCCCCGGCTGCTGCGGCAGAAGCTCTCCCCGCACCAGGTGGGGCTGCTGGACCTGCTCTCCGCGGCCCGGCTGCTCGGCCGGGAGCCGGGGCGGGTGGCCGTGGTCGGGGTGGTCGCCGCCTCCCCGGAGCTGGACCTGGAGCTCAGCGCCGAGGTGGCCGCGGCGCTGGAGCCGGCGGCCGCCGTGGCGACGGGGGTGCTCAGCTCGTGGACCTGATGTCGACCCAGGCGACCTCGAACTCCCGGCCGCGGCGCAGATCCGCGGTCGGGAACCCGCATACCGGGCAGGTCAGCGCGAAGTACTCGTCGATCTCGCGTTCCGCGGCGCAGGCCGGGCACCACACCGCGGCGCCGAGCTCCTCGACCACCAGCCGCGCCCCCGCGCAGCAGCCGCCGGCCGCGGCCAGCGGCCAGGCGGCGTGCAGCGCCTCGACGACCACCCCGGAGCGGGCGCCGACCCGCAGGCCCACCGCGGCGACCTCCCGGCCGCCGGCGGCCCCGGCGACGGCGCCGACGACGCCGGTGAGCAGACCCAGTTCATGCACGACCCCACTATCCCACGCCCGCCCGGGCCGCCCCGGACCGGGCCGGGGCGCAGGAGGCCGCTGATGCGCATCACCCTCGACGAGTTCCTCGACCCCTTCGAGGCCCGGGTGGTCGTCGACGCCGACGGGCCCCGCTTCGATCTCTCCGCGCTGCCCCGGCTGGAGCCGATGCTGCTCGGCCGGGAGGTCGCCGGGGTGCCGGACACGGTGAAGATGCTCTGCGGGATCTGCCCGGTGCCGCACCACCTCGCCGGGATGATGGCCCTGGAGGGCGCCGCGGCGGTGCCGCCGGCCGCCGGGCTGCTGCGCCGGCTGCTGGCCCATGCCGCGACCCTGACCACCCTGGGCCCCCGGGTGGACCCGGCCGCCGCCCGCTTCGGCGCCGCGGTCCTGGCCGCCGCGGGCGCCCCCGGGCATTTCCCGGACGTGGCGCTGCCCGGCGGGGTGCGCCCGGTCGCCGATCCGGCGGCGCTGGCGGCGCTGCCGGCGGCCGCCCCTCAGCCGCCGCCGGCGCCGGCGGACGCCGGTTGGGCGGACGACTACCCCGGCGCGGACGCCGCCCTCGTCGACGCCGGGGGGTTCCTCGACCCGCTCGGCGACCACGTGTCCTTCGCCGGCCGGCCGGTGCCGGTGGCGGAGTTCCTCGCCGGACTGGTGGAGTCCCGGCCCGGGGCGCCCGCGCCGCGGCCGCTGTTCCGGGGCCGCGGCTACCGGGTGGGCCCGCTGGCCCGGCTGGGGCTGCCCACCCGGCACCGCGGGCCACTGCCGGCCGGTATCGGCCCGGCGGCGGCGCAGGCGGTCGCGGTGGCCGATGCGCTGGCCGCGGTGGCCGATCTGGCCGGCCCGGCGGCGGCGGCGCTGGCCGCCGCGGACCCGGCGGCGCTGCGCGCCGAGCCCGCGGAGCCGGCCGGGGCGGTGGTGGACGGGCCGCGGGGGCTGCTCGTGCACGAGTACGCCGCGGACGCCGCCGGCCGGCTCACCGCCGCGCGGATCCTCACGCCCACCGCGCAGAACGAGCCCTGGCTGGCCGGGATGCTCGCCGCGATGGACCCGGAGCAGGCGATCCGGGCCGCGGATCCCTGCCTGCCGTGCACCTCGGCGCCGGCCGGGGCGATGGGCGTCATCGTCGACCATGCCGAAGAGGAGGACTGACCCATGTGCCTGGGCGTGCCGGCCCGCGTGCTGGAGCTCACCGGGGGCCCGATGCCGATGGCCCGCGCCGATTTCGCCGGGGAGCACCGGGAGATCTGCGTGGCCTATCTGCCGGAGGTCGCCGTCGGCGATCACGTGATCGCGCAGAACGGGTTCGCGGTGCACATCGTCGACCCGGAGGAGGCGGCCGCCTCCCTGGCGGCGCTGCGCGATCTGCTCGGCTGAGGCCGTGGCCGCGGCGGCGACGCCGGGGGCCCGGGGGTGGTCGGGGGCGGCACCATAGGCGATTTGCTATGCAAGCGCTAACAGTTTTGGGTTACCCTCATCTCCGAGCAGCGGCACCACCGCCCCGATCCCGGGGGCACCGGCGGTCCGCGACCGAATCCCCGAGGAACGCAACGCATGTCATTGAAGAAGAAGCTCCCCGCCACCGGGCTGGCCCTCGCCGGCCTCGCCGGCGCACTCGTCGGCTGCGGGTCCGACTCCGGCTCCGCCGACACCGCCGGGGACGCCTCCGGCACCTCCGCCGCCGACTCCCCGGACGACGCCCTGGTCATCTACTCGGGCCGCTCCGAGGACCTGGTCGCCCCGCTGATCGAGAAATTCACCGAGGGCGTCGACTATGACGTGGACGTGCGCTACGGCAAATCCGCGGAGCAGGCGCAGCTGCTGCTCACCGAGGGCGAGGACACCCCGGCGGACGTGTTCTTCTCCCAGGAGTCCGGGGCCCTCGGCCTGGTCTCCGAGCAGGGCATGCTCGCCCCGCTGTCCGATGCGGTCCTGGAGCGGGTGCCGGCCGGCTTCGCCGCCGGCGACGGCACCTGGGTGGGCGTCACCGGCCGCGCCCGGGTCGTCGCCTACGACCGGGACACCGTCGACGCCGCCGAGGCCCCGGACACCGCCGCGGCCATGGTGGACCCGAAGTGGAAGGGCCGGATCGGGGTCGCCCCCGGCAACGCCAGCTTCATCGCCTTCGTCTCCGCCATGCGCGACGCCCTCGGCGACGAGGCCACCGCCGACTGGCTGGACAAGCTGGTCGCCAATGAGCCGGTCATCTACGAGAAGAACTCGCACATCCTCGAGGGCGTGGACACCGGCGAGGTCGCCATCGGCCTGATCAACCACTACTACTGGTTCCGCGAGGCCGCCGAGCGCGGCGGCGAGAACATGCGCGCCCAGCTGAAGTACGGCGCCCCCGGCGATCTCGCCGCCCTGGTCAACGCCACCGGCGTGGGCGTGCTCACCGGCGCCGGCGAGGATGAGCGGGCCATGGAGTTCGTGGACTTCCTGCTCTCCGATGCGGCGCAGACCTGGTTCACCGAAACCACCTTCGAGTTCCCCCTCATCGACGGGATCGCCTCCCCCGAGGGCGTGCCCGCGATGGATTCGATGACCGTGCCGGATGTGGACCTGGCCAAGCTCGGCGATGTCGCGGGCACCACCGCGCTCATCGACGCCTCGGGCCTGACCTCCATGTGAGCGGGGCGCGCACCGGGGCCCGCGGGGGCCCCTCCCCCCTCCTGATCGCCGCCGCGGCCCTGGCCGTGGCGGCGGTCGCCGTACCCCTGGTCTTCCTCCTCGGGGAGGCCGCCACCGCGCCGGCGGCGCGGATGGCCGCCGCCGCGGCGCGCCCCGGCACCCGCTCCGCGGCGGTGACCACCGCCGCCCTGGTCGCCGGCTGCGTCCTCGGCTCCCTGGCGGTGGGCGTGCCCACCGCGGTGGCGCTGACCCGGCTGGATCTGCCGGCCCACCGGGCCTGCCGGGTCGCCGCGGCCCTGCCCCTGGCGGTGCCCTCCTACGTCGCCGCGCTGGCCTGGGCGAACCTGGTGCCGCTGCGCGGCTACTGGGCCTCGGTGCTGGTGCTCACCCTGGTCACCGCCCCCTACGTCACCCTGCCCACCGCGGCGGCGCTGCGCCGGGCGGACACCCGCGGCGAGGAGGTCGCGCGCACCCTGGGCCGCGGCCCGGTGCGCGCCTTCCTCACCATGACCGGCCCGCAGATCGCGCCGGCGGCGGCCTCCGGGGCCCTGCTGGTGGCGCTCTACGCCATCTCCGAGTACGGCGTGGTCGCGATCATGCGGCTGCGCACCCTCACCCCCGCGGTGCAGGCCGCCTTCGCCGGCGGCTTCAACCGGGAGCTGGCCATGCTGCTGTCGGTGCTGCTGGTGGCGATGGCGATGGCGGTGGTCGCGGTGGAGCGGGCGGTGCGCCGCCCGGTGGCCGCGCAGCGCGTCGCCGCCCCGGCCCCGGCCACCGCCCGGCGCGGCCGCTGGGCCGCCCTGGCGGCCCTGGCCGCCGTGTTCGCCGCGGCGGTGGGGGTGCCGGTGGGCCTGCTCCTCGCCCGGGCGGGCCGCTCCGTCGCCGGTGGCGCGGTGGACTGGCCGCGGCTGGCCGCCGCGGCCCGGGTCACCGTGGGCCTGGGCCTGGGCGGGGCGGCGGTGGCGATCGCGCTGGCGCTGCCGGTGGCGATGCTCGCCGCCCGGTACCGCGGGCCGGTGGCCTCCGGCCTGGAGACCGCCATGTACCTCGCCCACGGCCTGCCCGGGATCGTGCTGGGCCTGTCCATGGTCTACCTCGCGCTGGCCCTCGCCCCGGGGCTCTACCAGAGCCTGGGGCTGCTGGTCCTCGCCTACGGGATCCTCTTCGCGCCGAAGGCGCTGGGCTCGGCGCGGGCGGCCCTGGCGCAGGTGCCGCCCGCCCTGGAGGACGCCGCGCGCACCCTGGGCCGCTCCCCGGCGGGCACCTGGGTGGCGGTCACCGCCCGGCTGGCCTGGCCGGGCATCGCCGCCGGGGCGCTGCTGGTCGCGCTGACCGTGATGAAGGAGCTGCCCGCCACCCTGATGCTGCGGCCCACCGGGACCGACACCCTGGCCACCCGGCTGTGGCAGCTCACCGACGTGGTGGCCTTCGGCGAGGCCGCCCCCTACGGCCTGGCCCTGGTGGCCGTGGCCACGGTGCCGGCGCTGCTGCTGGCCCGGGACGGGGGCCGGCGATGAGCGGCGCGGGCGGCCGGCTGGCGATCACCGGGCTGCGCGCCGGCTACCCCCGGGCCGCCGAGGTGCTCACCGGGGTGGAGCTCACCGTGCCCGCCGGCGGCCTGGTGGCGGTGCTGGGGCCCTCCGGCTGCGGCAAGACCACCCTGCTGCGGGTGCTCGCCGGGCTGCTGCCGGCCGCCGCCGGGCGGATCCGGCTCGGCGACCGGGTGCTCGCCGAGGGCCCCCGGGGGCTGCCCCCGGAGCGCCGCCGGGTGGGCCTGGTGCCGCAGGACGCGGCCCTGTTCCCGCATCTCGACGTGGCCGGCAACGTCGGCTTCGGGCTGCCCCGGCGGGCCCGGCGCGGGCCCCGGGTCGGCGAATTGCTGGATCTCGCCGGGATCGCCGACCTCGCCGGGCGGATGCCCGCGGAGCTCTCCGGCGGCCAGGCCGCCCGGGTCGCGCTGGCCCGGGCGCTGGCCCCGGCCCCGGGGCTGGTGCTGCTCGACGAGCCCTACGCCGCCCTGGACGCGGCGCTGCGCGCCCGGCTGCGCGCCGATGTCGCCGCCATCCTCGCCGCCGCCGGCACCACCGCCATGCTGGTCACCCACGATCAGGACGAGGCGCTGTCCATGGCGGACCTGGTGGCGGTGCTCGACGGCGGCCGGGTGCTGCAGTGCGCCGCCCCGGAGGAGCTCTACGCCCGCCCGGCGACGCGCTGGGTGGCCGGGTTCGTCGGCGACTGCGCCACCCTGCCGGCGACCGACCTCGGCGGCGGCCGGCGCGGCTGCGCCCTCGGCGAGGTCCGGATCGGATCCGTCGCCGGCGCACCCGGGGCCACCGGGTATGTGGTGGTCCGCCCGGAGCAGGTGCGCCTCGGCCGGGGCGGGGTGCCCGCCCGGGTCACCGATCTGACCTACGTGGGCCACGCCACCACCTACGGGCTGGCCCTGCCGGACGGCACCCGGATCACCGCGCGCGCCGCCGGCCCGCCGCGGCACGCCCCCGGCGCGGAGGTCACCGCGGCGGCCGCGGGGCCGCTGCACCTGCTCGCCGGGTAGCCGCGCCGCACCGGGCGGGCCGCCGGGCTGGACTACCCTCGGCGGTGATCGCATCCGCCACCGCACCCCGGGAGGATCCCCATGCCCCCGCCCCGCCGCACCGGGCCCGCCCGCGCCGGCGCCGCCGCCCTGGCGGTGGCGCTGCTGGCCGGCTGCGCCCCCGTGGACCCGGACGCCGGCGCCGCGCCCGCCGGGGCGGACCCGGAGGCGCTGGTGGTCTACTCCGGCCGGCCCGCCGAACTGGTCGAGCCCCTGGTGCGGGACTGGTCGGCGGAATCCGGCACCCCGGTGCGGGTGCGCTACGGCGATTCCGGGGAGCTGGCCCAGCTGCTCATCGCCGAGGGGGCGGACACCCCGGCCGGGGTGTACCTGGCCGCCGGCACCGGCTCCCCGGCGCTGCTGGACGCCCGGGGACTGCTGGCCACCCTGCCCGGTGACGCCGCCGCCGCGGTGCCCGCCGGCTTCGCCGCCGCGGACGGGTCCTGGGCGGGCCTGGCCACCCGCACCCGGGGCTTCGCCTACGACCCGGGGCGGGTCACCGCCGGGGAGCTGCCGGGCACCCTCGCCGGGGCGACCGGGCCGCGCTGGCGGGGCCGGGTGGGCATCGCCCCCGGGGACCCGTCCTTCATCGCCATGGTGGCGGCGCTGCGCGCCCGGGAGGGCGAGGCGGCGACCGCCCGCCGGCTGGCCCGGCTCGCCGCGGCCGACCCGGTGCGCTACCCCAGCGAGGCGGCGGTGGTGGCGGCGGTGGCCGCCGGGGAGGTGTCCCTCGGCCTGGTCGACGACGCCGCCGCCCGGGCGCGCCCCGGCCGGGGCGGGGTGGGCTGGGCGCCCGGGGAACCCGGGGACCCGGCCGGGTTCATCGACGCCACCGCGGTGGCGGTGCCCGCCCCGGCCGCCGCCGACGACCGCGCCGCGGCCCTGGTCGCCCACCTGCTCGGCGCCGCCGCCCAGGAGCGGCTGGCCGCCGCGCACGAAACCCCGCTGTCCGGGGGCTCCCGGGGCGCCCGGCCGCCGGCCGGGGCCGCCGCCCCGGGCGCCGGCCGGGCCGAGGCCGGGGAGCTCGGCGAGGCGATGATCCTGATCGCCGAGGCGGGCCTGGCCGACCCGGTCGGCGGGGACGGCCGCTGAGGCCGCTCCCCCGGCGCCGGGGGCGGGCATGCGGCACCGCCCCCGCCCGGGGCTCCCGGGTGGGGGCGGTGGCGTCGACCGCCGCGGGGTGCGCGGCAGCCGGGGAGGGGGCTAGCCCATCTGCAGCGGCTCGACGGCCTCCGCGGCCTCCATGTTCTCCTGGGCGGTCTCGTCCTCGAACATGGTCTTCGGGTACTCGGCGCACTCGTCGCTGGGCTCCATCGGGTTCTCGACGGTGTTCGCGGCGATCGCGTCCAGGTTCTCCTGCTCGATCGTCCAGTCCATCTCGGCGCTGAGCGGGCCGAACCACCCGTCGGCGGGGACGCCGGTGATGTAGTCGGAGTGGATGTCGTAGTTCTTCGGCGGCAGGATCGTGATCTTCAGCTTGTAGTCGCCCGGCTCGGTGACGGTGTCCTTGGCCAGGTTCGTGCCGTAGTGCGAGCCGTCGATGGCGTTCATCGGCATCATCATGCCCTTGTCGATCTCGTTGCCCTCGGCATCGGCGAGGCGGTACAGGATCGTCAGGTTGGCGGGGGTCTCGTCGACCGAGTAGCCCCAGTTGGTGGCGTAGGCGTTGGCCTTCAGGTCCAGCTCGATGTGCATCTGCGAATCGGCGTAGTCCAGCATCTTCATGTCGGAGTTGGGGTTCTCCGCCATCTGGCCGGGCTGGAAGTACATCACCGCGGCGTCGAAGAGGCCGAAGGAGGCGGTCGGGCCCTCCTGCTCCTGCAGGCCGCACTCGTCGGGCCGGGCGTTGACGGCCACGGCGTCCTCGGCGGCGGCGTCGTCCCCGGCGTCCTCGCCCTCGGCATCGTCGCCGGAGACGGCGTCGGTGGCGTCGGCGACCGCGGAGCCCGCGGCGTCGGTGGCGTCGCCGACGGCGTCGGCGGCGTCGTTGGTGGAGCAGGCGGTCATGCCCGCGACGAGGAAGAGGCCGGCCGTGGCGGCGGTGAGGATGCGGCTATTGGTGTGCTTCATGGAGATTCTCCTGATTCGTGTCCGGTTCCGCGGTGCTGCGGGCCCGGCGGTTCTTGCGTGCATGGGCGAGGATGATCCACACGGCCGCGATCAAGAGGATGATCTGCGGCAGCAGGGTCTCGGCCCAGGGGTAGATGCCCAGTTCGGGCAGGTAGTGGCCCATCCACGGCAGATTGGTGTCGCCGAGGATGACATCGGCCTCCTTCAGCTCCGCCACGCCCTTGCCCACGAAGGACAGGCACATGGCGAACAGCAGGATGGAGGTGGCGTAGAAGATCGGCCCGATCGGCAGCTTCGCCCCGCCGTAGCGGAAGACGACGTAGACGAGGGCGAGGATGACCGCGCCGACGGCGAAGCCGCCGGCGATGGCGACGCGGTCGTGTCCCCCGGAGGAGAACGCCGCGGTGTAGAACAGCACCAGCTCCGCGCCCTCGCGCACCACCGCGAGGAAGGCGACGAAGACGATGGCGCGGGCGGCGCCCCGGCTGACCGAGGCCTCCACCATGCCGGAGATGTACTGCTGCCAGTTCTCGCCGGAGGCCTTCGACAGCATCCAGTTGGACACGTAGAAGAGCATCGCGACGGCGAGGAACATGGTCAGGCCCTCGAAGAGCTCCGAGGCCCGGCCCGCCCCGCCGGTGACCGCGTGCAGCAGCCAGGCCAGCAGGAAGGACGCCGCGACCGCGGCCGCGACGCCCAGGAACACGGACGTGACCAGGCGCCGGTTGCCGGTCTTGACCAGGTACAGCACGATCGCGGCGACCACCAGCAGGGCCTCCAGGCCCTCCCGGAGCAGCAGCGTCAGCGCCGTGGTGAAGTCGATCCAGCGCAGCGCGGAGCTGTCCGCCTCCTCCTGCGGGCCGCCCTCGTAGAGGGCCAGCCCGGCGGATTCGGGTGCGTCATCGGCGAGCACGCCGTCGAGGACCATCGCGTCGCGGGCGACCGCGGTCTTCAGCGTCTCGATGTCATCGTGCACGGTGGCGCCGTCGGCGCCGCCGCGGATGGCGATCTTCAGCCGGGTGAAGCGGCCCTCCATGGTGACCTTGCGGTTGCCCGGCAGGGTCATCGAGGCCGGCTCCAGGTTGTTCTCGTACCAGCCGAAGTAGGCCTCGCCGACCTGGTCGAGCGCGCCCTCCGCATCGCCGTCGCCGTAGGCGACCTGGGCCAGCTCCAGTTCGGCGGCCATGCACAGGGCGTAGTCCCGGTAGGTGCGGGGGGAGCCGTCGGGGTTGGCGACGCCCTTCTCGCACTTCTCCAGGGTGGTCGCCGCCGGTGCCGCGGTCTCCGCGGCGGCCGCGGGGGCCGTCGCCGAGGCGAGGATCAGGGCGGCGAACGCGGCCAGGAGGAACCAGATGGCCATCCGGGCCGGGGTGTTGATGCGGTTGCCCATCAGCACCTGCTTTCCGTACTTACATAGGCGAGTCTCGCCTGAGTTGAGCATAAGCGCATGTAAGCGGCTGCACCAGAACGCAACCGGCGGAAAGTTCCCGGGTACCCCCGCGGGGGTGCCCGGCCGGGGCCCGGGCCACGGCCGCGCCCGCCCCCGGCCGGGCCCTGAGCGGGGCCGGGAGGCGTCCGAGGCGCACCGCCGCGCACCCGCCGGCGGCGCCCGGCCCGACCCCGGCGGGGGTGGCCCCGGCAGGCGGATCCGCCGCCGCCCCGCGCACCCCGCCGAAAGGGCGGGGCGACGGGGCGGGTCCGGCGGCGGCTAGAGGATGTCGCCGGGCCGGTAGGCGGCGGCCTCCGGGTTCTCCTCGACCAGGGCGGCGACCCGGGCGACCACCCGGTCCACCTGGGAGCCGGCGGCGCCGATGAACGCCGCCCGGTCCGCCAGGGCCGCGGTGAGCTGGTCCTCGTCCAGCGGGATCCGGGGGTCGGCGGCCAGCCGGGCCAGCAGATCCTGCTCCCCGCCGCGTTCGCGCATGTCCAGGGCGGTGGCCACGGCATGCTCCTTGATCGCCTCATGGGCGACCTCCCGGCCCACCCCGGCGCGCACGCAGGCCATGAGCACCCGGGTGGTGGCCAGGAAGGGCAGGTAGCGCTCCAGCTCCCGGTCGATCATGGCGGGGAAGGCGCCGAATTCGGCGAGCACGGTGAGGAAGGTCTCGATCATGCCGTCGATGGCGAGGAAGGCGTCCGGCAGCGCCACCCGGCGCACCACCGAGCAGGACACGTCGCCCTCGTTCCACTGCGCCCCGGCGAGATCGCCGACCATCACCAGGTGCCCGCGCAGCAGGGTCTGGAAGCCGGTGACCCGCTCGCAGGAGCGGGCGTTCATCTTGTGCGGCATCGCCGAGGAGCCGACCTGGCCCTCCTTGAAGCCCTCGGTGACCGTCTCATTGCCCGCCATCAGCCGGATCGTGGTGGCCAGGGAGCTCATCGAGGCGCCCAGCTCCACCAGTGCGGAGACCGCGTCGAAGTCGAGGCTGCGCGGGTAGACCTGGCCGACGGAGTCGAATACCCGGGAGAAGCCCAGGCCCTCGGCGATCTCGGCCTCCAGGGAGGCCAGCGCCGCCTCATCGCCGTCGAGCAGGTCGAGCATGTCCTGGGCGGTGCCCATCGGGCCCTTGATCCCGCGCAGCGGGTAGCGGTCGATGAGCCCGGCCAGGCGCTCCCGGCCCAGCAGCAGCTCCTCGGCGGCGGAGGCGAAGCGCTTGCCCAGGGTGGTGGCCTGGGCGGCGACGTTGTGCGAGCGGCCGGCCATCACCAGGTCCCGGTGGGTCTCGGCGAGCTCCACCAGCCGGGCGGCCACCGCGGTGGCGCGGTCCCGGACCAGGATCAGCGAGCGCAGCACCTGCAGCTGCTCCACGTTCTCGGTGAGATCCCGGCTGGTCATCCCCTTGTGGATGTGCTCGGTGCCGGCGAGGGCGCAGAACTCCTCGATCCGGGCCTTGACGTCATGGCGGGTGACCCGCTCCCGGGCGGCGATGGAGTCCAGGTCCACCCGGTCGACCACCGCCTCGTAGGCGGCGATGGCGTCGTCGGGCACGGCGACGCCGCGGGCGCGCTGGGCGCGCAGCACCGCAATCCACAGGCGGCGCTCCAGGATGATCTTCTGCTCCGGGCTCCACAGGGCGGCCATCTCGGCGGAGGCGTAGCGGCTGGCGAGGACGTTGGCGATGTTCACGCCCCCAGTATCGCACCCGGTTCAGCCGCGGGCGGCGAAGGCCTCCACCTCGGCCACCGGCCCCGCGGCGAGCACCAGGTCCCCGGCGGCGAGCCGGTCGGCGGGCAGCGCCGGGCGGAAGGCGCCGCCGCGGGGGCGCACCGCCAGGATGCGCACCACCGCCCCGGCGTTGATCTCCGCGATCTCCCGGCCCAGCACACTCACCGGGGGCGCGATCTTGGCCACGGCGAAGTCCGGGTCGAATTCGACGTACTCCTGCACGCCCCCGCCGATGAGATGCGCCACCCGGCGGCCGGTGTCCGCCTCCGGCCGGATCACGTGGTGGCAGCCGATTTGGCCGAGGATCTTGCCGTGCGCGATGGAGTCGGCCTTCGCCCAGATCGAGGGCACCCCGAAATCCACCACCGCGCTCGCGGTGAGCAGCGAGGACTCCAGGTCCGCGCCGATGGCGATGACCACCCGCTGCGCCTCGTGCACGCCGAGCTGGCGCAGCACCGAGGGCATGGTGGTGTCCGCGTGCACGATGTGGTCGAAGGTGTCGGAGAGCTGCTGCACCCGCCGTTCGGAGGCGTCCACGCCGAGCACCTCGACGCCGCCGGCCATCAGCTCCTCGCCGAGGGCCTGGCCGAAGCGGCCCAGCCCCAGGATGACGACATGGGATTGCCTGCGGTTCCTAGCCAATGAAGGGCCTTTCCTCGGGGTAGTCGTAGCGGCGCCGGCCGGTGCGCAGCGCCATGGCGGTGGCCAGGGACAGCGGGCCGACCCGGCCGGCGAACATCAGGGCGACCAGCAGCAGCTGCGCGGGCAGCGGCAGCTCGCCGGTGATCCCGGTGGACAGCCCCACCGTGGCGAAGGCGCTCACCGTCTCGAAGGCTATCTGGTCGGTGGTGAACCCGGGGGCGAGGAAGAGGATCGCGGTGGTGCAGCCGACCACCAGCACCACCCCGAAGGAGAGCACCGCCAACGCCTGGCGCAGCGTCGCCGCGGGCACGGTGCGCCCGCGCAGGGCCACCGCCCGCTCCCCGCGCACCTCGGCGATCACCGCGGCGACGAGCACCGCGGCGGTGGTCAGCTTCACCCCGCCGGCGGTGCCCCCGGAGCCGGCGCCGAGGAACATGAGGATGTCGGTGCCCAGCAGGGTGGAGGGGTGGAAGGAGCCGTAGTCGAGGGTGTTGAACCCGGCGGTGCGGGGGCTGACCCCGGAGAAGAAGGCGTTGAGCAGCTTCTCCGGCACCGCCATCCCGGCCATCGCGCCGCGCCATTCGCCCAGGCCCACCAGCAGCGCGCCGGCGGGCACCAGCACCGCGGTGCCCTGGAAGGTGAGCCGGGCGGTGAGCGAGAACCGGCGGGGCCGGCGCAGCAGCTCGTGCAGCACCGGGAAGCCCAGGCCGCCGACGATGAGCGCGAAGGCCAGCGGCAGCAGCACCCAGGCGTCCGCGGCGAAGCCGGCCACGTTGTCCGGGTAGAGCGCGAACCCGGCGTTGTTGAACCCGCTCACCGCGTGGAAGACCCCCTCCCAGATCGCCCGGCGCGGGCGCATCCCGTAGCCGACGAGGAAGCGCACGGCGAGCACCATGGCCACCACCGCCTCGATGAGCAGGGTGAAGGCGACGGTGGCGGCGACCACCGAGGACACCGAGCCGTAGTCGGGGCCGCGGCCCTCCGCCCCGGCGCCGTCGCGGGCGTAGAGGCCCAGCCGGCCGGAGAGCAGCAGCATGGCCAGGGAGGCCAGGGTCATGAAGCCCAGCCCGCCGAGCTGGATCAGCGCCAGGATGACCACCTTGCCGGCGAAGCTCCAGTGCCCGGCGGTGTCCACGGTGACCAGTCCGGTGAGGCAGGAGGCGCTGGCGGCGGTGAACAGCGCGTCGGAGGGGGCGGTGGCGTGCCCGTCCGCGGCGGCGAAGGGGGTCATCAGGGCGGCGGTGCCCACGGCGGTGAGGCAGGCGAAGCCGGTGGCGACCGCGGCCTGCGGGCGGAGCCGGTGTTTCAGGGACACCCCCGGGAGGCTACGCCCGCCCGGTGACGCGGGAAAGCCGGCGGCAGGCCTCCGCCAGATCCCCGGGTGCCCCCGCGTAGCACAGCCGCACCCGGCCGCCGCCGTGCACGGCGTCGAAGTCCACGCCCGGGGCCAGCGCCACCCCGGTCCGGTCGAGCAGCTCCGCGCACCAGACGAGGGAGTCGTCGGTGTAGTCGGAGACGTCGGCCCACAGGTAGAAGGCGCCGTCGGCGGGGGCCACCCGGTCGATGCCCGCCGCGGCGAGGCCCTCGAGCAGCAGATCCCGGTTGTCCCGGTAGCGGCGCACGTGCCCGTCGAGCTCGGCGAGGGACTCCGGGTGCAGGGCCTGGGCCGCGGCGGCCTGGCTCACCGCCGGCGGGCACACGGTGAGGTTCGCGGCCAGCCGGGTCACCGGCCCCACCAGCTCCTCGGGCAGGATCAGCCAGCCCAGCCGCCAGCCGGTCATGGAGAAGTACTTGCTGAAGCCGCCGGCGACCACCGCCGCGGCGGAGGACTCCAGGGCGCTGGCGCAGCGCCGGCCGTAGTCGATGCCGTGGTAGATCTCGTCGCTCACCAGCAGGGTGCCGTGCGCGGCGCACCAGCGCGCGATCCGGGCCAGCTCCGCCTCGTCGATGATGGTGCCGGTGGGGTTGTCCGGGCTGGTCACGATGACCGCCCGGGGCGGGCGCGGCAGGGCCGCCAGCATCTCCGCGGTGAGCTGGTGGCGGGTGTCCGGCCCGCAGTCGAGTTCCACGACCTCCGCGCCGAGGGCGGCCAGGGTGTTGCGGTAGGCGGGGTAGCCGGGCCTGGCCAGCACCACCTCGTCGCCGGGGTCCAGGGCGGCGAGGAACACCAGGATCAGCGCCCCGGAGACGCCGGTGGTGACCACCACCTGCCCGGCGGTGACCGCGGTGCCGTAGCGCCCGCGGTGCCAGGCGGCGATGGCCGCGCGCAGCGCGGGGTCGCCGGCGGCCTCGGTGTAGCCGAGCACCTCCTCGGCCGCGGCGGCCGCGGCGGCGGCGCGCACCCGCCGCGGCGCGGGGGTGGCCGGCTGCCCGGTGCACAGCAGCAGGGCGTCGCCGCGGGCGCGCTGCCGGGCCTTCGCCGCGGCGAGCACCTCCATCACGTGGAAGGGGGCGACGCCGGAGCGGGCGGAGGGCCGGGTGGGCCGGTCGGGGCGGGGCACCGGGATCCCTCAGCCGGGGATCCGGATCCGGCCCTCGACGGCGGGCAGCGCAATGTCCCGGCGGTAGTGCCCGCCGGGCAGGTCGATGCCGGCGAGGGTGGCGTAGGCGCGCTCCCGGGCCTCGGCGAGGTCCGCGCCGACGCCGACCACGTTGAGCACCCGGCCGCCGGCGGAGACCACCCGGCCCGCGCCGTCGCGGGCGGTGCCGGCGTGCAGCACCCCCTCGGCCTCCCGGCCCGGTTCGGCGCCGGCGATCGGATCGCCCGTCCGGGGCGACTCGGGGTAGCCGGCGGCGGCGAGCACCACGGTGAGGGCGTGGCCCTCCCGCCAGCGCAGCGGGGCCAGCCCGGCGAGCCGGCCGGTGGCGGTGGCGTGCAGCGCCTCGGCGAGATCGGACTCCAGCAGGGCGAGCACCGCCTGGGTCTCCGGATCGCCGAAGCGGCAGTTGAACTCCACCACCGCCGGGCCCTCCGCGCCCCAGGCCAGGCCGGCGTAGAGCAGCCCGGAGTAGGGGGTGCCGCGGCGGGCCAGTTCCGCGGCCACCGGTTCGCACACCTCGGCGACGATCCGGTCCACCGCGTCGGCGGGCAGCCAGTCCAGGGGGCAGTAGGCGCCCATCCCGCCGGTGTTCGGCCCGGTGTCGCCCTCGCCGACCCGCTTATGGTCCTGGGCGGGCAGCAGCGGCACCACCTCGGTGCCGTCGACCAGGCAGAACAGGGAGACCTCGGGGCCGTCCAGGAAGGACTCCAGCAGCACCGGGTTGCCCGCGGCGAGCACCGCCCGGGCGTGGTCGAGGGCGGCGGCCCGGTCGTCGGTGACCACCACCCCCTTGCCGGCGGCCAGCCCGTCGTCCTTGACCACCCAGGTGGGCCCGAAGCGGTCCACCGCGGCGGCCAGCTCGGCCTCCCCGGCGCCGGGGGCGATCGACTCGGCGTGCGCGGTGCGCACCCCCGCGGCGGCCATCACCTCCTTGGCGAAGGCCTTGGAGCCCTCGATCCGGGCGGCCGCCGCATCCGGGCCGAAGACGGCGATCCCGGCGCCGCGCAGCGCGTCGGCGACCCCGGCGACCAGCGGCACCTCCGGGCCGATCACGACCAGCCCGGCGTCGATGGACCGGGCCAGGGCGGTGACCGCCGCCGGGTCGTCGGCGACCACCTCGTGCCGCTCGGCCAGGGCCGCCATGCCGACGTTGCCGGGGGCGACGTGCAGCTCGTGGCCGGCCTCCCCCCGGCTCATGGCGTGAAGCAGGGCGTGCTCGCGGGCACCGGATCCGATGACGAGGATGCGCATGCGCCCGAGTCTATCCGGTCGCCCCCGCCGCCCGCGGGCGCTACCCTGGCGGGCATGTCCACCGTATTCACCAGGATCATCGACGGCGAACTGCCGGGCCGCTTCGTCTACCGGGACGACGAGGTGGTCGCCTTCCTCACCATCGAGCCGGTCGCCTACGGCCATGTGCTGGTGGTGCCGGTCGAGGAGGTCGACCGCTGGACCGACGCCGCCCCGGCGCTGTGGGCCCGGCTCAACGAGGTGGCGCAGATGGTCGGCCGCGCCGTGATCGAGGCCTTCGGCAGCCCCCGGGCCGGCTACCTCATCGCCGGGTTCGAGGTGCCGCACGCCCATATCCACGTCTTCCCCGCCGCCGACATGTCCGGCTACTCCCTGGACGCGGTGATCCGGGATCCGGATCCGGCGGAGATGGACGCCGCCGCGGAGCGGCTGCGCGCCGCCCTGGGCACCGACGCGGCGGGCCGACCCGCCTAGTGGCCGAGCAGCCGACGCCGCTGGCCACCCGGGTCACCCGCCGGGGCATCTTCGAGGACGACTGGCGGGCCCGGGTCACCCCGGCGCGGCCCTGGCCGGTGGTGCTGCTGCACGGCACCGGCCACTCCAAGGGGCTGTGGGCGGATCTCGGCGGGGAGCTGCGCGCCGACGGCTGGGCGGTGTTCGCCCCCGACTACGGCTTCCGGGCCACCAACCCGCTGCGCGAGTCCCTGGACCAGCTGGCGCCGTACCTGGAGGCGGTGCTGGCCGCCACCGGGGGCGAGCGGGTGATCCTCTGCGGGCACTCCCAGGGCGGGCTGCTGGCCACCCTGCTGAGCTTCGGGATGCCGGAGCGGGTGCGGCACGTGGTGTGCCTGGCGGCGCCGAACCACGGCACCCGGTTGGGCGGGCGGGCCGCCGGGCTGCTCAAGGTGCCCGGGGCGGAGCAGGTGCTGCGGAACCTGGTGGTGGGGGTGTGGGGGCCCTCCGCCCTGGACCAGATCGCCGGCAGCGAGCTCACCGACGCCGTCGCCGCCCGGGACGTCACCGCCCCGGGGGTGACCTACACCTGCATCGCCACCCGCACCGATCAGCTGATCTCCCCGCCGAGCTCCTGCTTCCTCGACGACGGCGGCGCCGGGGTGGTGCAGAACATCATGGTGCAGGACGTGCACCCCCGGGCGGTGGTGCTGCACGAGGAGATCGCCGGGGACCGGCGGGTGCGCCGGATGGTGCGCGACGCCCTGGACGCGGTCGCCGCGGCCGGCTGAGCCGGCCCCGCCGGCCGGCGGGGCCCGGTCCGGCTAGGGCCGGGGGATGTTGCGCAGGTTGGCCTTGGCCAGGTCCACCATGGCGCCGACCCCGCCGGCCATCACGGTGCGCGCGGAGGCCTTGGCGAAGCCGCGCACCTGGTCCAGGGTGATCTCCGGGGGCATGGACAGCGCATTGGCGTCGGTGACCACGTCCACCAGCACCGGGCCGGGGGTGGCCAGGGCCCGGGCGAGCTGCTCGCGCACCCGCGCCGGGTCGGTGATCCGCACCGAGGGGATCCCGGCGCCGTGGGCGATCGCGGCGTAGTCCACCGGGGCGTGGTCGGTCTGCCAGTCCGGGTCCCCGGCGACGAGCATCTCCAGCTTCACCATGCCCAGCGAGGAGTTGTTGAACACGATGGTCTTCACGTCCAGGTCATGGCGGCGCACGGTGAGCAGCTCGCCGAGCAGCATGGCCAGCCCGCCGTCGCCGGACATGGAGATCACCTGCCGGCCCTCGGTGGCGCTGGCCGCGCCGATGGCGTGCGGCAGCGCATTGGCCATGGTGCCGTGCCGCCAGGAGCCGAGCACCCGGCGCCGCCCGTTGGGGGTGAGGTACCGGGCCGCCCACACGTTGTTCATCCCGGTGTCCACGGTGAAGATGGCGTCCCGGTCGGCGAGCTCGTCGAGGATCCGGGCGACGTACTCGGGGTGGATCGGGGTGTGCTTCTCCACCCCGGAGGTGTAGGCCTCGATGACCTTCTCCAGCTCCCGGGCGTGGTGCTTGAGCTGCTTGTGCAGGAAGGCCGGGTCCTTGGGCTCGACCAGCGGCAGCAGCCGGCGGATGGTCTCCGCGGCATCCCCGGCCACCGGGTGCGCGACCGTGGTGCGCCGGCCCAGGTGCGCGGCCCGGGCGTCGATCTGGGCGACGTTGCCGGTGGGCAGGAAGGAGGAGTAGGGGAAGTCGGTGCCGATCAGCAGCAGCAGATCGGCCTCCTCCATCGCCTGCTGGCAGCCGCCGTAGCCCAGCAGCCCGGACATGCCGACGTCATAGGGGTTGTCGTACTGCACGGACTCCTTGCCGCCGAGGGAGTGGCCCACCGGGGCCTGCAGTTTGCCGGCGAGCTCCATCAGCTCGGGGTGCGCGTCGGCGCAGCCGGCGCCGGCGAAGATGGTCACCGTGCGGGCGTCGTTGATCGCCGCGGCGAGATCGGCCACCGCCGCCTCGTCCGGGATCACCGCGGGCCGGGCCGGGGCGATCGCGGAGGCCAGATCCGGGGCGTCCACGGCCTTGTCCTCGGCGATGTCGCCGGGCAGCACCAGCACCGAGGCGCCCTCCCCGGCCATGGTGGACTGGATGGCGTGGTGCAGCACCCGGGCGCCCTGGGCGGCGGAGTTGACCATTTCGCAGTAGCCGGAGCACTCCGCGAAGAGCTGCTGCGGGTGGGTCTCCTGGAAGAAGGTGGAGCCGATTTCCCCGGAGGGGATGTGCGAGGCGATGACCAGCAGCTTCGCCCCGTTGCGGTGCGCGTCGTAGACGCCCTGCAGCAGATGCAGGTTACCGGGGCCGCAGGAGCCGGCGCACACCGCCAGCTCCCCGGTGAGCAGGGACTCCGCCCCGGCGGCGAAGGCCGCCGAGGACTCGTGGTGCACGTGCACCCACTCCATGTCGGGGTGCACCCGCACCGCGTCGACGACGGGGTTCAGGCTGTCGCCGACCAGTCCGTAGATGCGGCGCACGCCCTGGCGGGCGAGGGTGTCGACGAGTTGTTCGGCTACGTTCACGGTTGAGCCTCCTCGGCTGACGGTGTTCTCGGGTGGGGGGTTGGGGAACTGCAACACCCCCATTGAACGCCTTTTAACCCGGATCCGCCATGGCCGAGCAGGGACTTCTCCGCCACAGCCGCGGCCCCGGGGTGACCCCGTTCACCGCCGCCGGCCGGCGGTTCCGCCGCTCACATCCGCGCCGGGGCTACTCCTCGGCGAGGGAGGCCCGGGCCGCGGCGACCTCCTCGAGCAGCAACGCCGCCGCCGGGCCGGGGCGCTCCTCGCGCAGCGCGGCCATCACGTCCTCCGGCAGGCCGGCGGCCCGGAAATCGGCGTCCTCGCCGGGCACCCCCTGCAGCCAGGCCACCGCCCGGGCCTCCGGGGAGATGCACCGCCGGGCCACCCGCTCATGCTCCACCAGGCGCTCCGGGTGCTCGCGCAGGCCCATCCGGGCCAGGGTGCGCGCCGCCGAGGACAGGTTCTCCCCGCGCACCCGGCCGAGCAGGTTCGGGTTCGGCGGGGGCTTGACCCCGCCGCGGCGGCGCACGTACAGGTCCTGCTGGCCGATGCCGACCAGGGTGCCGTCCACGTTGCGGATGACGGAGGTGCACTGCACCACCGTGGAGTAGCCGCCCTCCAGGTCGGCGAGGATCCGCTCCACCATCTCCTCGGGGATCTCCACGGTCATCGCGGCGCCGTCGCGGCCGGGCCGGATGAACTCGAAGGAGCCGGTGCGGGTCCAGGCCTCGAACTCCTCGGCGCCGAGGCGCTGCATCATCAGGGTGCCGAAGAGCACGTCGGTCATCGAGAACAGGGTGCCGCCGAAGGCGGCGCCGTGCATGTTCGCGTTGAGCGGGGTCATCCGCAGCTCCAGGCGGCCGGCGGACCAGTCCTCGGCGATATGGGTGATCCGGATCCCGGAGGCGAGCAGCGGCGGCCACAGGTTGAGCATCCGGCGCAGCCGGGGCGGGGTGATCCCGCCGGTGCGGCGGACGAGGGTGCGGATGAGCGACATGGCGCCCAACCCTAGTCCGGCCGGGTCGCCCCGGTGACCAGTTCCGCCCGGATCCGCTCCCCCAGCATGGCCCGCAGCAGCCGGTGCCGGGCCAGGCCGGTGACCCCGCGGCCGGCCGGGTCCTCGAGCACCCAGCGCCGGATCGCGCAGTCCGGGGCGATATGCCGGCCCACGTCGACGTCGCCGAGCACGATCACCTCGTCATGCCGGTCCGCCAGGCTGGCGGTGAGCTGCCGGGGATCGCCGTCGCAGCGGGCGCCGATCTCGGCCAGGGCGCGGCGGGCGTCCTCGTCCATGCCGCGGGCGCCGGGGGCCACCGAGACCCCCGCCGAGCCCACCCGGGCCCGGGGATCGGCGAGCCGCAGCAGCCCCTCCGCGATGCGGGAGGCGCTCATGTTGGCGACGCCGACGAACAGGATCCTGGGCACGCCGCCCAGCATAGGTCGTTTTGCCCCCGGGAGCATCGGGGCCGGGGGTGGGCCGGCCGGCTCAGCCGGCCGGGGCCTCGTTCCACAGCCACACCGCGCCGCCCTCGCCGAGATCGCAGCGCAGCTTGCCCTCGACCAGCCCGGCGCAGTCCGCCCCGGCGTACTCGCCGCGGGAATCGAGGACATCCTCCTCCGAGGAGCGGCCCTCGACGATGGCGCCCATCACCTGGCGGGCCCGGGCGCAGTCGGCGCCGCCGGAGACCGCCAGATGGGACACCCCGTAGCCGTCGCCGGTGAGGCAGATCCGCACCGACTCCGCCTCCACCCGCACCGTGGAGGTCTCGGTGACCGTGACGGTCTGCTCCGCCTCCGGCGCCCAGGTGGGTCGGGGGGCGTCGGCGGACTCCGCCGCCGGGCGCACCGGGGCCGGTTCGCCGGGCTCCTCGCCGCCGCCGGCGAGGAGCACCGCCGCCACCACGGCGAGCACCAGCACCAGGGCGGCGAGCAGGCCGAGCAGCACCGGCAGCAGCCGGCCGCGCGGCGCCGCGGCCGGGGCGGGGTCCGCGGGGGTGGTCGGGTCGGGCCGGGGGCCCTCGCCGCCGGGGTGCGCGCCGTCGTTCATCGTCCGCTCCTGCTCATCGTCGCCGGCGGCGCGCCTGCCGCGCCGCCGGGCCCGGGGCCGGGCCCCGGGCGGGGTGAGCCGGAGATGGGACTCGAACCCACAACCATCCGACGCGGGGCCAATACCGCTCTGACCTGCGATGATGCTGAACCACCTGCGGATGCGGTGTAAACCTCGTAACGCTGTGACCAGGGATTATACCGGCTCCGGCTCTATTAAATTGCCATTAAATCACCACTATGCGGGTGGCCCCGCCGGTGGTGATTCCCCCACGATAAAGCCCCCACCGCGCGGGGTGCGCGGCGGGGGCATTTCGGGACGGGTGCTACGCGGCGAGGTCACCGCGCTCGCGGAGGGCCCGCCGGGCCCGCGTGACCGTGGACCGGGAGACCCCCAGCGCCGACGCGATCTCGCCGGCGGTGCGGCCGGCGTGGGTGAGGTCCGCGACCGCCTGGTGGCCGGCGCGGTCCAGGGCCGGGGGCCGCCCCAGCCGCGCGCCGCGCCGGCGGGCGGCGGCCAGTCCGGCGGCCGTGCGCGAGGCGATCGCCTCGCGCTCCATTTCGGCGAGCCCGGCCAGCAAGGCGGTCACCATGCGGCCGGCCGCCGTCCCGGTGTCTATGTGCTCGGTCAGCGACCGCAGGTGGACCCCGCGTCGGGCGAGATCATCGACCACCCGCACCGTGTCGGCCATGGACCGCCCCAGCCTGTCGAGCCGCCACACCGTCAACACGTCGCCGGGGCGCAGCTCGGCCAGCAGCGCGTCCCGGACGGGACGCGCTGCCTCGGCGGCGCCGCTGGCGGTCTCCGTGACGACCTCACCCACCCCCGCCGCGGCGAGGGCGGCGAGCTGGGATTCGTGGTCCTGGTGGCCGGTGGACACCCGCGCGTAGCCCACCACCCGCCCCGGCCTTTTGACCCCGGTATCTGACGCACCCCCACCTGCGGAAATACCGACGCTCTGCGACGGGTCGAATTCGGTCGTTTTTGACGCGCTCACGGCTGCCGCCCCTCCTCCCCCACCACCTGCCGCGGCGGCCGGAACCGGGTGGGCGGCTCCACCACGTCGCCCCCAGTGGTCCACCGGATCGACGCCACGTCGCCCGCGCCGCGGAACCGCAGCGGGGGCGGCGAGCCGGCGCCGGCGCGGTCGCTCTCCGCCCGGAACCGCAGCGGGGGCGGCGACCCGGCGTCCGCCGGGTCACTCTCCGCCCGGAACCGCACCCCCGCGGGGGAGGCCCCGGCCGCCTGCGCCTGCCACCACCCCGCACCGGACAGGCCACCCCCCGCCGCCGCGGCGCCCCACCCGGACTCGTCCCAGATGCGGTCGATGGCCGCCGCCGCGTCGACGTCCGCGGCTTCGGCGGCGGCGGCAGCCGCCTCCAGCACGTCGGCGGCGTGGTGCAGGCGCGCCGCCGCGTCGGCGTAGACGGCCTTGTGCCGGTCCATCAGCGCCCGGTGGATGGTGACCAGGGGCCGGTAGCCGGGGGCCGGCGCGCCTGACCTCGTGCCCTGGCTGGCCTGCCGTACGAGCTCGGCGTGCAGCGCGTCGGAGTCGTCGATGAACGAGGCGACGGTATCGGCCTGCGCGCGCAACGCCGCGACCACGCGGCGGGCCTTCTCCTGGTCGACCTGCATCTCGCCGCCGCTCATGCCGCACCCCCCAGGGCGGCCGGCTCCACGATGCGCACGCCGCCGACGGACGTCCCATCGGCGCGACCGTGGCCGTCGTAGAGCGCCGGCGCGGCGGCGCCGGTCGGCACGAGCGTGAGGCCGCACGCGGGCACGCCGTAGACCAGGCCACCGCCGCGGAGCGCGCCGCGGTAGGAGCCGGCGGCGGTGACCCGCCCGCGGGCGACGCGGACGGCGGTGCAGTCGGGGGGCAGGGCCGCGACGGCGAACGGGGCATCGGGCCGGGCGTAGCGGGCGATGGCCTTGAGCACCGCGAGGGCGTCGTAGTCGGGCGGCATCAGCGCATGGAAGCGGGGGTACAGTGTCAGCATCATGAGGCCAGTATAACCCGCTGCTGACGCCGTGAGCAAGCCCTCTACCAGCAAAAACGACGCTTTAGCACGTGCCGTGCTGACGCGCTACCCCGGCGTTACGAGCGGGGGTACAGGGGCCGCGATACCGCGCTACGCGACGCCGCTACATGCCCCCCGCGCAGGCCGCCACATCCCCGGTACCGCCACCGCCGCATCCCCGGCCGCCGGGCCGCGCCGCGGCCCACCCCGCCACCACGCCGCGGGGCGCGCTGGGTACCCCAGGGTGGGGTACCCTCGGGCCGCTCACCCCGGTTTTCGGGGGTCAGGGGCCCGGCCGGCGCGGAGTCGCGGGGAGGGGGCCGGGTGGTACTGGCGGTGCTACGAGGGCCGCTACGGGGCCCGGTACATGGCCCGGTACGGCGGGCGCTACGCGGCGTGATCCACGGCCTCGCGGCCACGGTGTCAGCAACGAGGCCCCGCGGCCCGTAGGCGGGGGACGCGGAATGCCCAGGTCAGGAGCAGTCCGGGCCGCGTTTCCCCAGGTCACCGGGCCACCCCACCACCGGGGGCGGACGCGGCCGGCGGCCCCCGGCGGGGTGGTGGCGCGGCGGGGGCGGCCGCGGCCGGGGGTGCCCCGCTTCGGCCCCTGGGCGGCCCGTAGCCGGGCCGGGGCGGCGGGCCCGGTGGTGGGCAGCGGGGCGGGGGTGCTGCGCGCCCTACGGGCCGTGCAGCGCGCGCGGCCGCGCGGGGCGGCCGGCGGCGAAAAATCCGCGACCACCGCCCCACCATCCCTTCGCGCGCGCGCATTATGCGCGCGCGTACGTGCGCCCCCCGCGCATGGGCGCCACGGCGGTGGCGCTCACGCGCGCGGCCGCGCGTGCGCTCGCGCGCGTGAGCGCGCGTGGGGCGGCGCGGCGGTCACGCCGCCGCCCTGGCCGGCGGCGGGGGGCACGGCCGCCCCGCCGCGGCGGCGGCCACCGCCACCGCAGCCCCCGCAGCCGCCAACCAGCCGCCCGCCCGTGCCCGGCGCTGCCGCTCCTCCCGCCCGGCCCAGGGGTCGCAGCCGGCGGCCCGCAGCGCCGCCACCGCCACCCACCACGCCGCCTCCCCCGCCGGCTCCACGCCCCCACCGGCCAGCCGCAACGCCGCCTGCGCGGCGACGACGGCCCGCGTCGCCCGGTCCCCCGCGTCCCGTCCCCCCAGCAGCAGCGGCCCGTCCGCGTCCGCCGGGTCCGCCTCCGGCACCTCCAGGCGGGGCAGCTGCCCCGCCTGGAGGCGCACCACCACCGGCCGCGGCAGGGGCGGCCCACCCACCAGCACCGGCGGCGGGGTCACGTCCGCCCACCCGCGCAGCCCCGCCTGCACCACCACACGCGGCGCGACCGGGGCAGGTGCAGGTGCAGGTGCAGGTGCAGCGGCGGCCGGCGGGGGCGGTGGCGCGGCCGGCGGTGCAGGGGCAGGTGCAGGCGGCGGCGGGGGCGGGGGCGTGGCCGGCGCGGGTCCAGGGGCGGCCTGCGGTGCAGGGGCGGCCTGCGGTGCAGGGGCGGGCGGCGGCGACGCCGGGGCGCCCCCGGCGACCCCGAAGCCACCACCACCACCGGCCGGGGCGGTGGCCACCCCGCCCCGCCCGGCGATACCCGCCCGCCGCCGGTAGGCGGCGGCATCACCACCGGCCCACGCCGCGGCCGCCGCCTCGACGCGGGTCAGCACCCGCCCCCGCCCCCGCTCCGCCTGCGCATCCTCCAGCAGCCCCACCACCGGGTCGCCGGGGTCCGTGCTCCAGACGGCCAGCGGCGGGGAATCCCAGTCGCCATAGATTCCCCCGCACCCCGGCTCATGGCCCACCCCCGACCGCGACGACGCGCCGCCCGGCCGGCGGAAAACCGGGCAGCCGCAGGCGTCCGTGCCGCTCTCCGTCCACCCGCACTCGGCCAGGATCGCGGCCCAGGGGGTCGCCTCCGCCCACGCGCGGACGCGGGGGTCGAACCCCGGCCTGGCCGGGGTGACCGGGGTGGCCGGCGCGGCCGGCGGCCGGGCCCGCCCCACCACCGCCCGGCGGGGCCGCCGCCGGGCCTCCCGCACCCGGTCCAGGGCCTCCAGCAGCCACCGAGGGGCGGGCATGACCTCGGCGGGCGGGTGACCGGTGGACCAGCGGTAGGGGCCCTCCGCCCGCTCGTGGGGCGGGCACGCCGCCCAGCCGCTATGGCACTTCACGTCCACGCCGGGGGCGACCTCCACCGTCCCCGGCAGGTCGTCCACGGCGCAGTCCTCGGGAAGCCTCACCCACGCGTGGCACCCTCCCCGGTGCCGCCACCCCCCGGTGCGAGGGTCGCGCGCGCCCGGCGTCTCCACCGTGGCCGGCAGCACCTCACCGGCGGCGGTGCCCATCGCATCGAGCTTGGCCCGCGCCTCGACGGTATCCACGTCCACCACCACCAATCGGCCGGGGCCGGGGACGACCCCCAGGCCGGGGCGAATACCGCGGCGCACCGCCTCATGCAGCCATGCGCGCAGCTCGTCCGGGCGGGTGGTATGTGCGTGCCAGCCGGACGGGCCGGCGGGGGCCGGGCGCGCGTCCAAGGGGACTTTCGCCCTGGCCGGCGGCGCGGCGCGGTCAGTGAGCACCACGGCCAAGCCCATGCCGAGAAGCACCTGGGCGGTCGCCCACGCCTCGGCGGCCGCGGCGGCGGGGGTGGTAACGGGGGTAGTCATGTCGAACAGCCTTTCGAGGTAGGGGGGCGGGCGGAAGGCAAGCGGAAGGCAAGCGGAAGGCAAGAATCTGTTTTTCCTTCCGGGGTGTTTCCCCAGTACAGCAGGGGTTTTTGGCGGGGGGCGGAAGGCAAGGAAGGTAAATCCGGGCGAACTCCCCTCTACGAGGAATCGGCGGGGTTGTTTTTTCGCTGTGGAGGGACTTTTGGGGATTTTGCCTTCCTCGCCTTCCGCCAGGGGGTAAAAATGCCCTTTGAACAGGGGTTATGGGGCGGAAGGCAACGCGGATTTTTGCCTTCCGCTTGCCTTCCGTGCCTTCCCGCTTGCCTTCCGCCGGGTCAGCGGGAGATGGGGAAGGGGCGCGGCGCGGCCTCCGCAGGCGGGGGGGTGCGCTCGGCGATCCACTCCCGCGCGGCAGGGGTGGCCTCGACGTGCCCCCACCTCACGGCATCCCGCGCAGCCTCCAGCAGCTCCCGCCCCGCGGGGGTGAGGGCGATGCCGGTGAGGGAAGCCCGCTGCCGCCCCGCGCTGGGCACGTGCCCGCAGCGCAGCTCGCGGGCGAGCATGGAGCCGGCGGTGCGCGACGTGTTGGGCGCGGCCCGCCGCAGGGTCGTGTCGCGGGCGCGCCAGGTCTGCCAGAGGGCGTAGGCCACGGCGACGGGGATTTCCGCCTCGGCCGCCGCGTGGTCCGCGAGGCCGAACGTCTCGTGCGCGAACTCCGCGAACGGGCTGGCGTCGGCCTGCGCCTCGCGGGTGGCGGCCACCACCACCGGCGGCTCGTCCAGCCGGCAGCCGCGGGCCACGTAGTCGCGCCAGCCGCCGACTGCCCAGGCGAGGATGGCGGCGCGCTCTCGGGGGGTGGCGAGCTCCGCCGCCAGGTGGGGGTCGGGCGGCAGGTCACCGGGGCGCCACGACGGGTCGCTGCGGTCGCGGAAGCTCGCGGGCCAGCTGATTTCGCGGTAGCGGCGCCAAAACCCGCCGTCGCCGGCGGGGATGCGTGGGCGGTGGTTGGTGGCCACCACAAGGGTGTGCGTAGGCGACCAGCTCACCGCGCGCTCGTACTTCTGCGCGGCGGTGAGCTGGTCACCGCCGGTGAGCCGCTTCAACGCGGCCGCATTCCACGCGCCCTCGGTCTCGGTGGCGACCGCCCACCGCGCCCCGCGCAGCGGGACCAGCATGTGCTCGCGGGCGTCGCCCGCGACTACCGCCGGGTCGAGGGTCGCGGCGAGGCCGCCGAGCGCGCCCGCCACCGCCTCCACGAACACGCTTTTGCCGTTGGCGCCGTCCCCCACCAGCACCGGCAACACGTCCGTCTTTTCGGCCCCCTGCACCGCCACCCCAACCAGCCGGGCGAGGTAGTCGCGCATCGCGGGGTCGGGCTGCGTCTCCTCCACGAAGCGCGCCCACCGCGAACCGGGCAGGGCGTCGGGGTCGTAGGCGGCGGCGGCGCCGCGGGTGACCAGCAACGCGGGGTCCGGGGCCGCGACGCGGACGGGTGCGGCCGGGTCGGTGGCGAGATGCAGGTAGGCGCCGCCGGCGGTGGCGACCACGCCGGGGGCGGCGTCGAAGGCGGCGCGGTCGCGGCGGATGCGGGGGTGGGTTTCCAGCAGCGCGGCTGCCGCGGCGGTGCGTCGCTGCGACTCCATCCACGGCACCTGGGCGAGGGGCCGCCACGGGGCGTGGTCATCGGCCCACACGTAGCGGTCGCAGTCGGGGTTGTCGGGGTCGGCCGGCTCGATTTCCCCGGCGTCCAGCGCCGCGTCACGGGCCTCCGCGGCGCGGCTTTTCGCGGTGATCGGCTCGTAGACCTCGATGTGCGGGCCCACCGCCGCGCCGTCGTCGGTGTAGCGGCGGTGGGTGAGGGCGGCGATTCCGCTGGTCAGGGCGTCGGGGCGGTCCTGCCACACGGTACCGTCCCAGACGAGCGCGACGCCGCGGCCGGCGTCGTAGACCAGGGCCCCGTCCAGGGCGGCGGCGACTGCGCTGGCGACCGCCGCTTCGGTCGCCTCGACGCTGGCGACGCGGCGGGGGTACGGCATGGTGGTGCGTGCGTGGAAGGTGGCCGGCGCGGCGGTGGGGTCGGCGGCGGCGAAGAGCGCCGCCGGCGGGGTGGATGAGGGACGGTAAACGCCCATGGTAAGGTAGCTCCTGTAGCTATTTGGGCGGCTTTCGGGCTGCTCACCCCCCGCATCGGTGGCAGCCGATGCGGGGGTTTTTCTTCGCCCGAATGCCAGGGGGGGCTGGGGGTCAGGCGGCCTTGCGGCGGGGCGCGCGGCGGCGGCCGCGGGTGGTGGCCTCGACGGCCCGCACCCCGCGCAGGGACCGGGGGGTGGGGTGGCCGGCGGTGAGGCCGAGGACGGCGGCGCGCTCGTGGGCGTCGCTGTAGGCGGCGCACGCGTCGCGGAGGGCGTCGTAGGCGGCCTCGACCTCGCCGGGGCCGGCGTCAAGGCCGGCGAGGGTGGCGGCGACCACCTCGGCGGCGCGGGCGGCGGGGTCGGCGTGCTGGTCGTGCTGGTCGTGGTGCTCGGTCATGGGTTTTCTCCTGGGGGTAGGGCGGGCCGTGGCCCGCGGTGGGGGGGTTAGGCGGCGGGCTGCGGGGCGTCCGCGAGGGCCGCGGCGAGGGCGTCGTCATCGAGGCCGAGGGCGTCGATGATCGGGCGCGTGGGCCAGCGGACCGCGGTACCGACGCGGATGGGCATCACCGTGCCCTCGGGCGTGGCGACCCCTTCGTTGCGCCACGTGCGCACGTACAGGGTCTGCCGTGAGACTCCGAGGACGCGCGCAGCCTGTGCGGTGGAGAGGGTCGGGGGGGTCATGGGGGTGTCCTCCTGGTCGGGTAACGGGCGTAACACGCAATATAGCCCCGCTCCCCCACCCCCTTATGGGGCTGTCGCGCCGGTAGCGCACCCCGGCGCGGGGGTAGCGCGACCCGGTATCATCCCGGCGCGCTAAAATGGTCCCCTGACCAGCGCGGACGTACTGTGACGAATATCACTCCGCCTACTTCCGGTAGCACGCCCCGTACCGCGCCCCGTATCGCGTGAGGAGCGCCCTTGGCCCGCGGCCGCCCACCCCTCCCCCCAGGCAGCATCGGCACCTGTCGCACCGTGCCGGCCCCCGGCGGGGGTTTTCAGGCCCGCGGGCAGGTGCGCCGCCGCGACGGCTCCCGCGTGCGCGTGAGCCGCACCCGCGCGTCCCGCGCGGCGGCGGGAATCGCGTGGCGGCAGGCGGCGGTGGAGGAGGCCGCGCGGACGCGATACGGGGACACCGCCGGCGGGGACGCCGCCGGGCTCACCGACGCGTCCACCGTGGTCGAGCTGGTGGGGGCGTGGCTGGACTCCCGCGAGGGCGACCTGTCCCCCGCCAGCCGGCGAATTTACCGCGCGGCTTTGGACCATCAAATAGCCCCCTACCTGGGAGATTTGGTGCTGCGGGAGGTCGGGCCGCGCGCCGTCCAGGCCGCCGCCGACCGCATGACGCCCCAATCGTGGCGGCGGGCGCGGGTGGTCCTGCGCGGCGCGTGGCAGTGGGGGCTGCGGATGGAGGTCGTGGCGCACGACCCGATCACCCCCACCACCCCACCCCGCGTCCCCGCCCGTGACCCCCAGGCCCTCACCCCCGGCGAGGTCCGCGACACCATCGCCGCGGTGGCGGCGCGCACCAATGACCCCGACATCCCCGGCCCCCGCCCCCGCCACCCGTGGCTGGGGGCGCTTTGCGTGGTCCTGCTTGGCACCGGCCTGCGGGTGTCGGAGGCCACCGCGATGCGGTGGGGCGACCTGGACCTTGACGATGACGCTGCCCCGTCCCTCCTGGTGCGGCCCGTAAAGACCCGCCACGGCACGCTGGCCCGCCGACGCCGGGTGGTCCTCCCCCGCTACGCCGCCGCCACCCTGCGGGAGTGGCGGCCGGCGGGGGCTGACCCCGCTGCCCCGGTGTGGGCCACGTCGGCGGGCACGGCCGTGGCCCCCGGTGCGGTGCACCGCGCGATGCGCGCGGTGGCCGCCTACGCCGCCCAGCGGGGCCTGCCCTACCCCGACCCCGCCCCCACCCCCCACGCGTTCCGGCGGACGGTGGCGACGGCGGTGGCCGGCGACGATCTGCGCGCCGCAGCCGCGCAGCTGGGGCACGCGAAAATCAGCACCACGGAGGCGCACTACGCCGAGCGGCTGGTCGAGGTGGACGTGGCCGCCGCGTTGGATGAATATTTTGCCACTTAATCGCCATTTTTACCCGAACGGGCGACTACCTCACCGACTGTCAGCGCTCTGAACTGGGGTGATGGAGCCGGAGACGGGGGTCGAACCCGCAACCATCCGCTTACAAGGCGGGCGCGCTACCAGTTGCGCCACTCCGGCGACCGCGCCGCGGGGGCTGCCCCGCCGCGCTGGGGGCAATGCTACAAGGGCGGTTTAGACTACCGGCGGGAAGGAGGCGCCGATGCCGATCCGGGACTGGCTGCGCGGGCCCCGGGCCACCGTGGACGTGGTCCGGGCGGCCGCCGCCCCGCTGCCCCTGGCCCCGATCGACTACACCGATCCGGACCAGGTCACCGACGTGCTGGACCTCGCCGCGCGGATCGGCGGGGAGCTGCTGGCCTGCGGCACCGGCAACCGGGACACCGAGGTGCAGCTCAAGGCGGTCACCGCCGCCTTCGGGCTGACCCGGGTGCAGGTGGACATCACCTTCACCTCGGTGACCGTCTACCACCTGATCGGCGCCCGCCGGCTGCCGGTGACCGCGCTGCGGGTGGTGGACTCCACCACCCTGGACTTCCACCGCCTGGAGCGGGTGGACTCCCTGCTGCGCCGGATCAGCGGCGGCACGGTGTGCCTGGCCGACGCCCTGGCCGAGATGGCCGAGATCGAGGGGGCCCCGCCGAAGCACCGGATGCGGGTGGTCTACTCCGGTTGGGCGATGATGGCCGCGGCGGTGTCGGTGCTGCTGGGCTCGAATCTGCCGGTGGCGGCGGTGACCATGGTGGTCACCCTGGCCATCGTCACCGCGATGGGCGCGCTGGCGCTGCGCGGGCTGCCCGCCTTCTTCCAGAACGCCGCCGGCGGGTTCATCGCCGCCACCGCCGCGGCCGCCGCCTTCGAGATCGCCGCCCAGCTGGGCTACGCGCTGCCGCCCTCGCGGGTGGTCGCCTCCGGGATCATCGTGATGCTCGCCGGGCTGACCCTGGTGCAGGCGCTGCAGGACGGGATGACCGGGGCCTCGGTGACCGGCTCCGCCCGCTTCTTCGACACCATGCTGCTCACCGGCGGGATCATCGGCGGGATCGCCTTCGGCTTCGAGCTCGCCGCCCTGGTCGGGATCACCCTGCCCACCCTGGACGCCGCCCCCGCCCCGGGCCTGGCCCAGGCCACGGTGAAGGTGGTGGCCGGGGTGATCGCCACGATGAGCTTCACCCTGGCCTGCCAGGGCGGCCGCCGGGCGGTGGCCGTCTCCGGGACGACCGCGCTGCTCGGCTCGATGCTCTACTACTACCTGCTGCTGCCGGTGGGCCTGGGCCCGGTGGCCGGGGCGGCGGTGGCGGCGACCGCGGTGGGCCTGGCCGGCGGCCTGCTCTCCCGCCGGGCGGCGATTCCGCCGCTGGTCACCGCGGTGGCCGGGATCACCCCCTTCCTGCCCGGCATGGCCATCTACCGGGGCCTGTACTCGATGCTGCACGAGCAGACCCTGATGGGCTTCACCGCCCTGGCCACCGCCCTGGCCACCGCCTCCGCACTGGCCGCGGGCATCGTGCTCGGCGAATGGGTGGCCCGGCAGCTGCGCCGGCCGCGGGTGCTCACCCGGGCCGGGGACATCATCCGGCCCCGGGTACGCCGCCGCCGGGATCCGGGCGCCGCGGCCCGCCGGGCCGCCCGCCGCGACGCCCGGGCCGCGGGCCGGCCCCGCGGGCCCCGGCACCGGCGCCACCGCGGCTGAGCCCGGCCCGCGCGGGCCGGGCCGGGTTCCGGCGGCGCTGGTACACTGGTGAAGTTGCACCGCAGCCCAACCAGGAGGATTCGTGCCGCCGAAGGTCACCGACACCCGCACCGCCCAGAACGAGGCCCTCGTCAAGGTCGAGGAACGCACCGCCGCGGGGGCGCGGAAGATCGTCGCGTCGCTGGCGGAGGACTTCCACGACTGCGTGACCCTGATGTGCATGCTCGGCGTGGAGCCGGAGGGCCTGGACTACCAGCGGGTGCACGCCGAATGGCTGGCGGAGAACGCCCCGAAGCCGGCGAAGCGCACCCGCAAGTCCACGAAGAAGACCGCCAAGCGGGCCACCAAGACCACCGCGAAGAAGACCACCGCGAAGAAGGCGGCGGCGAAGAAGACCACCGCCAAGAAGGCCACCGCCAAGAAGACGACCGCGAAGAAGACCGCCGCCAAGAAGGCCACCGCGAAGAAGACCGCCGCCACGAAGGCGTCCGCGAAGAAGACCGCCGAAGAGGCCTGAGATGGCTGAGCTGGTCGTCGTCGCCAACCGGCTCCCGGTCGCCCCGGCCACCGCCGCCGACGGCACCGTCACCTGGGAGGCCAGCCCCGGCGGGCTGGTCACCGCGCTGACCCCGGTGCTGCTCGCCCGGCGCGGCGCCTGGGTGGGCTGGCCCGGCACCCGCGCCGGGGTGGAGGGCGAACCGCAGGCCCCCGCCGAGATCGTCACCGAGGAGGGCCTGCACCTGCACCCGGTGGAGCTCGACGGCGACGACTACGAGCGCTTCTACGAGGGCTTCGCCAACGCCACCCTGTGGCCGCTGCTGCACGGGCTCATCGTCGCCCCCCGCTACGAGGGCGACTGGTGGGAGTCCTACCGGGAGGTCAACCACCGCTACGCGCTGGCCGCCGCCGAGCGCGCCGACCACGGCGCCACGGTGTGGGTGCAGGACTACCAGCTGATGCTGGTGCCCGGGATCCTGCGCCAGCTGCGCCCGGATCTCACCATCGGCTTCTTCCTGCACATCCCCTTCCCCGCCCCCGAGATCTTCCGCCAGCTGCCCTGGCGGGAGGAGGTGATCCGGGGCCTGCTCGGCGCGGACCTGGTGGGCTTCCACCTGGATTCCTGCGCGGACAACTTCCTGGAGCTGTGCCGCAACATCCCCGGCCACGGCTCCGCGCACACCGGGCTGCCGGACACCCTGGAGGTCACCGGGGCCTCCTCGGTGCGCCGGGCCACCGGGGCGGTCACCGCCCCGGACGGCCGCCGGGTGCGGGTGGGCTCCTTCCCCATCTCCATCGACTCGGCGAAGGTGATCGAGCGCGCCGGCCGGGCCGACGCCGCCCGGGTGCGCCGGCTCACCGGGGATCCGGCGGTGCTGCTCGCCGGGGTGGACCGGCTGGACTACACCAAGGGCATCCTGCGCCGCCTGGAGGCCTTCGAGGAGCTGCTGGCCACCGGGGCGCTGGACCCGGCGGAGACGGTGCTGGTGCAGGTGGCCACCCCCTCCCGGGAGCGGGTCGCCGACTACCGGCGGCTGCGCGCCGAGGTGGAGCACGCCGTCGGCCGGATCAACGGCCGCTTCGCCGAACTGGGCCGGCCGGTGATCCACTACATCCACCGCCCGGTGGCCTTCGACCGGCTCCTGGAGCTCTACCGGGCCGCGGACATCATGCTGGTCACCGCGCTGCGCGACGGGATGAACCTGGTGTGCAAGGAGTACGTGGCCTGCCACGGCGACGCCTCCGGGGCGCTGGTGCTCTCCGAGTTCACCGGGGCGGCCACCGAGCTCGACGGGGCGCACCTGTGCAACCCGCATGACATCGAGTCGGTCAAACGCGCGGTGATGGCCGCGGTGCACGCCGACCCGGCCGACGCCCGGGAGCGGATGGCCCGGATGCACGCCCAGGTCCGGGACCATGACGTGGACCTGTGGGCGGGGGCCTTCCTGGAGGAGCTGGCCGCCGCGCATGCCGGGGGAGGCCCCCGGTGAGCCGGCGCGGCACCGGCCTGCGCGCCGCCGCGGCGCTCGGCGCGCTCGCCCTGGCCGCCGCCGGCTGCGCCGGCGCGGATCCGGAGCCGGCGGCGCGCGGCACCGCCTGGCAGGTGACCGGGGTCTTCGACGATCCGGGGCTGCCCACCGGCCCGGCGGAGCCCGCCGGGGCCCCGGTGCTGGTGCTCGGCGCCAGCTCCTACACCGGCTCCTCGCCCTGCGGGGAGTTCTCCGGGGAGCTGGACTGGCCGAGCGATTCCCTGGTGCGGATCCGCCCGCCCCGGGTGGACGCCACCGCCCCGGCGGCCACCCCCTGCACGGACGCGATCCGGGTCTACGACCGGCGGCTGCGCACGGTGCTGCCCGGCACCCACGAGGTGCGGGTGCGCGGGGGCGAACTGCGCGCCACCGCGGTGCCCGCGGACGACGCCGACGACCCCGCCGCCGGGGCGGGCTTCGCCGCGGTGGCCGAACCGCCCCGCGCCGCGGACTGATTCCCCCCGCACCGCCCCGGCGGCCGCCGGGTCAGTCCCCCCGGCCGCCGTGGCGGTGCTCGCGGTGGTCCGGCTCGGGTTCCCCGGCCAGCCCGAAGGCGTGCTCCCCGCTGGCGGCCTCGCCGAGGCGGCGCTCCCGCTCGGGCAGCGGCTCCGCCGCGCCGGGGCGCGCCGCCGCGCCGCCCTTGGGCGGCTTGCGCCGGAAGTACACCCGGCGCCGGACGTGGGCGATCACCTCGCCCTCGTCGTCGACCACGTCGCAGCTGAACCAGCGCCGGTGCCCGCGGCTGTCGGCGCAGGCGGCCCGCACCTCCTCGATCGCCTCCGGGGGCATCTCGATGACCGCGCGGACGTCCCCGGTGCCGGGGCGCAGGTACTCGATGGCGCCCTCGACGTCCCAGACCACGTAGCCGGGGCCGAGCTGGTGCATCGCCAGCAGCATGAAGAAGGGGTCGGTCATCGCCTGCATGGTGCCGCCGAAGACCACGCCCACCCCGTTCTGGTTCCAGAAGCGGAAGCGGTGCTCCACCACCAGCCGGGTGCCGTCGTCGGCGGCCTCCACGATGCGCACCCCGGCGCCGAGGTACGGCGGCCACCAGCGCATCCATCGCTTCAGTCGTCTCGGGGGCCAGGCGGGCACGGCATCCTCCAGGGTCTCGTCGCGGCACCGGGGCGCGGGCGCCCCGGCCGGTTGCCGACACCCTAGTCGCCGCCGCCGACCGGCGGGGGGTAGAACCGGGGAATGCGCGTTTTCATAGGTCAGGATCCCTCCCCCCGCATCGCCGCGGCGCTCGCCGCCGACGGCGCCGAGCTGGTCGACGACCTCGACTCGGCGGAGGCGCTCGTCTACACCACGGAATTCCCGGACTCCCCGGACGGCTCGGGGCTGCCGGCGCTGCCCGAGGCGGTGCGCTGGGTGCAGTTCTGCCAGGCGGGGGTGGAGCCCTTCGCGGCGCGGATCGCCGCCGAGCCGGAGCGCCGCTGGACCAACGCGGCCGGGGCCTTCGGGCTGCAGGTCGCCGAATCGGCGCTGGCGCTGCTGCTGTCGGTGCTGCACATGCACCCCACCACGGTGCGCGCCGGCTCCTGGTCCGCGCAGCCGGCGATGGACGCCGGCACCCGCTGGCTGGATGGGGCCCGGGTGCTGGTGCTCGGCGCCGGCGGGATCGGGGCGCGGCTGATCCCGGCGCTGCGGGCGCTGGGCGCGGAGGCGATCGCGGTGACCCGCTCCGGCCGGGAGGTGCCCGGGGCGCGGCGCAGCGCCGCCTTCGCCGAGCTGGACCGGCTGTGGGCGGAGGCGGACCACCTGGTGGTGTGCTGCCCGCTCACCGAGGACACCCGGGGGCTGGTGAACGCCGCCGCGCTGGCCCGGCTGCGCCCCGGCGCGGTGGTGGTGAACGTCGCCCGCGGCCCGGTGGTGGACACCGCCGCCCTGGTCGACGCCCTGGACTCCGGCCGGCTCGGCGGGGCCGGGCTCGACGTCACCGATCCGGAGCCGCTGCCGGACGGGCATCCGCTGTGGGCGATGCCGAATGTGCTGATCACCCCGCACACCGCGAACACCCGGGCCTCCACGGACGCGCTGCTGGCCCCGCTGGTGGCGGAGAACCACCGGCGGCTGCGCACCGGCCGGGAGCCGCTGACCGGGGTGCGCCCGGGCCGGGGCTACTGAGCCGGGGCGGCCCTCAGACGCTGGGCCGCTGCCGGGAGAGCTGGTCGGCGGGGGCGTCCCGGCCGGCGGCGGCCAGGCCCGCGTAGGAGCCGCGGTGGTAGACCAGCGGTTTGGCCTTCTCCCGGTGGCCCAGGTCCCGGATCCGGCCCACCGCGATGTGGTGGTCGCCGCCGTCGTGCACCGCGATCAGCTCGCAGTCGATCCAGATCACGCAGCCGTGCAGCACCGGGTTGCCCAGCGGGGAGGTCGCCCAGGTGCCGTGCGCGAACTTGTCCGCGCCGCGGCGGCCGAAGGCCTCGGACAGCGGCCGCTGCTCCTCGGCGAGCACGTTCACCGCGAAGCGGCCGGTCTCGGCGATCCGCGGCCAGGTCCGGGAGCTGCGCATCACCGTGAACAGCACCAGCGGCGGGTCCAGGCTCAGCGAGGAGAAGGACTGGCAGGCGAACCCGGCGGGGCCGTGCTCGTCGGCGGTGGTGACCAGGGACACCCCGGTGGCGAATTCGCCCAGCGCCCGGCGGATGTGCAGCTCGTCCAGGCGCGGCACCGTCGCCGGCAGCTCATGGGCGGCGTGCGCCCGGTTCGCGTGCTCTCCCGTGTCGTCGTCGGCCATGCCGGGCATGGTACCCCCCGCCCCCGCGGGGCCGCCCCGGGGCGGTCGCGGCGGCGGCTATCGTGGGCGGGGTGAGCCCCGCGACGGAACCCGAGACCCTCGCCGCGGCGATGGCCGACATCGCCGCCGCCGAGCGGCTGCTGCTCGCCCTCGACTTCGACGGCACCCTCGCCGAGCTCGTCGACGATCCGCTGGCCGCCCGGCCCCGGCCGGGCACGGTGGCGCTGCTCGACGACATCTCCGCGCTGCCCGGCACGGAGGTGATGCTGCTCTCCGGCCGGCAGCTCAAGGAGCTGCGCTACGTCGCCCAGATGGGCCCCCGGGTGCGCCTGGTGGGCAGCCACGGCGCGGAACCGGAGGAGGGCCTGGCCCTGGATGCGGCGGAGTCGGCGCTGCTGGAGGCGATCGACCTGCGCTGGGGGCAGCTGGTCGCCGATCCGGCGTCGGCGGGCGCCCGGGTGGAGCGCAAGCCCGCCGGGCGGGTGCTGCACGTGCGGGGCGTGGAGGATCCGGTGCGCCGGGCCCGGGTGCTGGACCGCGGGCACTCCTTCGTCCGCGCCATCGCCGGCCTGCACGTCACCCCGGGCAAGGACGTGCTGGAGGTCACCGTGCTGGACGTGACCAAGGGCAGCTTCCTCGACGCCGCCCGGCGGCCCGGGCAGCGGGTGCTCTTCATCGGCGATGACGTCACCGACGAGACCGCGCTGCGGGTGCTGCGCCGCGGGGACGTGGGCGTGAAGGTCGGCTCCGAGCTGGACGGGCCCACCGCAGCCCGGTTCCGGGTGCCCAACCCCACCGCGGTGACCCGGCTGCTCGCCGAGCTGGTCGCCGCCCGCGGCCGCGCCCTCGGCGGCTGAGCCGCCCCCGCCGGCCGCGGCGGCGCTACCGCCCCGCCGCCGCCTCGGGCCGCGGCGGGGCCACGGTGCCGCCGGGCTCGAGGCGGGTGTCCAGGATCACCCGGCGGGGTCCCCCGGCGAACAGGGCCCGGCCGGCGGCGCGGCCCTTCTCCCGGTTCGGCTGCACGATGGTGGTGAGGTTCGCCGCCCGGGCCAGCTCGATGCCGTCGAAGCCGGTGACGGAGAGCTCCTCGGGCACCCGGATGCCGCGGGCGGCGGCGGCGCGCAGCACCGCCAGCGCCTGGGTGTCGGTGGTGCACACCACGGCGGTGAGCCCGGGGTGGGCGTCGAGCAGCTCCGCGGCGGCGGAGTCGTTGGCCGCCGGGTTGTTCAGGTGCCGGCCGATGATCGGCACCGCGTCCGGGTCCACCCCGCCGGCGGCGAGCTCCGCGAGCGCCCCCTCGATCCGGAAGCGCTGCACATGGTGGTGCGCCTCGGCGAGGTCCCGGCGGTGCACCGGGCCGTCGCGCTGGGTGCGGGAGAGCCGCACCGAGAGGATCCCGACCCGGCGGTGGCCCAGCTCCACCAGGCGGCGCACCGCCGGCCGGATCGCGGCCCGGTCGTCGATGCCGACGAAGGGCAGCCCCGCCCGGTCGGTGGGCTGGTCGCAGATCACCGTGGGCAGCCCGCGGCGGGCCACGATGTCCAGGAAGGGATCGTCGTCGGCGACGGAGTAGACCACCATGGAGTCCACCGCCGCGCCCCGGATCAGGTCCGCCCCGGCCTCGCCCGCCCCGGAGGAGGCGGGGATCACCAGCAGGCTGGATTCCCGGGCCCCGCATTCGGCGGCCAGCCCGGCGAGGAAGTCCACGCTGGCGGTGTCCTCGAAGGCGAAGGAGAGCTCCTCGGTGAAGAGCACCCCCACCGCCCCGGCGCGGCGGGTGCGCAGGTTGCGGGCCATCGGGTCGGGCCCGGGGTAGCCCTGCCGGCGGGCCACGGCGAGGATGTGCTCGCGCAGTTCCGGGGAGAGCTGGCCGGGCCGGTTGTACGCGTTGGAGACGGTGGTGCGGGAGACGCCGACCTCGGCGGCGATGGACGCCAGGGTGCCGCGGGCGCGGCGGCGGGGGGCATCGGTCACGCCCCCGAATCTACCCGGCCCGGCGCGGGCGCGGCCCGCCCCGGACCGGCCCTGCCGCAATTGACAACCGTTTTCATGCGGTGGTTAGGTGTGCACCATGAGCACCCGCACCCCCGCCCGAGACCGCGGCCGCGCCCTGCGCGCGGCCGCCGCCGCCCTCGCCGCCGCCGCCCTGGCCGCCTGCTCCGCGCAGGGCTCGGTCACCGCCGGCGGGGACCGCGGGCCCGCCCCGGAGGACGCCGAGCTGAGCATCGTCGCCTCCACCAAGGTCTGGTCCGACATCGCCGCCCACGTCGTCGACGACGACCGGGTGGCGATCACCGCGATCATCGCCGGCAATGACGCCGACCCGCACTCCTACGAGCCCACCGCCGCGGACATGGCCCTGGTGGAGGACGCCGACGTGCTGCTCGCCGGCGGCGGCCACTACGACGTGTGGCTGACCCGCGCCGCCGGGGACACCGGCGCCACCGTGGTCTCCGCGCTCGACGGCGGGGACCGCGACGGCCACGACCACGACGACCATGACCACGGCCACGACCAGGATCATGATGGCGCCACCGGGGGGCACGCCGACCACGGCCACGGGGCCGGGGGGCACCACCACGACGGCGAGGTCAACGAGCACATCTGGTACGACCTGGACGCCCTGGCCCGGGTCGGCGCGGAGCTGGAGCGCGTGGTCGACGGGGAGATGGACGACCCGGACGCCGCCGACGCCGCCGATCTGGAGGAGCGGATCGCGGAGATCCGGGAGGCCAAGGAGGACGTGGGCGGGCTGCGGGTGGCGCAGACCCACCCGATCGCCGACGGGATCCTGGAGGGCACCGCGATGCGCGAGGTCACCCCGGCGGGCTTCCGCTCCTCCGGGCTCAGCGAATCCACCCCCGCGGCGGCGGATGTCAACGCCATGCTGCGGCTCATCGAATCCGGGGATCTCGATGTCCTGGTGGACGCCCCGCAGACCGCCGACCAGGTCGCCAAGCGGCTGGTCGACGCCGCCCACGCCGCCGGGGTGCCGGTGATCGAGGTGTGGGAGTCGCCCTCCGCCGAGGAGGACTTCCTGGATCTGTACCGGCGCACCGTCGACGAGTTCGCCGGGATCGGCTGAGGCGTGCTGCGCTTCACCGGCGCCGCGGCGGAGCCGCTGTGGCGCGATCTCGACCTGGAGGTGCCCGCCGGGGGCTTCCTCGCCGTGGTCGGCCCCAACGGCTGCGGCAAATCCACCCTGCTCGCCTGCGCCCTGGGCACCCGCGCGCTCAGCCGCGGCAGCGTGCTCGCCGAGGGCCCGGTGGGCTGGATCCCGCAGCAGCGGATGTTCCCCCGGGATCTGCCGATGCGGGTGCGCGATCTGGTCTCCCTCGCCGCCGGCCGCGCCGGCCGGGACCGGGTCCGGGTGACCCGGGCGCTGGCCGAGGTCGGCGCCGCCGGCCTGGCCGACCGCCGGGTGGGCACCCTGTCCGGGGGCCAGCAGCAGCTGGTCCGGCAGGCCCAGGCCCTGGTGCGCGAACCCCGGCTGATCCTCGCCGATGAGCCGCTGCTCAGCCTCGACGCCGCCGCGCAGCGGGCCACCATGGGCCGGCTGGCCGCCTGCCGGGACGCCGGGGCGGCGGTGGTGCTGGTCACCCATGCGGTGGCCCCGGTGCTCGGCGTCGCCGACCGGGTGCTGCACCTGGGCCGCGGCGGGCACCGGCTGGGCCCGCCGGAGGAGATCCTCGACCCGGCGACGCTCGCCGGGCTCGGCGTGGCCGAGCCGGCCGCCGCGGATCCGGGGGTGCGGCCATGATCGCGACCACCCTGGATCTGCTCGGGGTCGGCTTCGTGCAGTCGGCGCTGCTGGCCGCCGCCCTGCTCGGCGTGGTCTCCGGGGTCGTCGCCCCGCTGGTGGTGATGCGCCGGATGAGCTTCACCGTGCACGGCACCTCCGAACTGGCCCTGATGGGCGCCTCCGCGGCGCTGCTCCTCGGGTTCCACGTCGGCGCCGGGGCGGTGGCCGGCTCGGTGCTCGCCGCGGTGGTGCTCGCCCTGCTCGGCGGCCGCGGCCGCGATGATGCGGTGGTGGGCGTGGTGCTGGGCTTCGGCCTGGGCCTGTCGGTGCTGTTCATCCACCTCTACCCGGGGCGCACCTCCACCGCCTTCGCGCTGCTCACCGGGCAGATCGTCGGCCTGACCTCCGCCTCGGTGCAGCTGCTCGCCCTCGTCGCGGTGGCGGTGGTGGCCACGGTGGCGCTGCTCCGGCGGCCGCTGCTCTTCGCCTCCGCGGACCCGGCGATGGCCGAGGCCTGCGGGGTGCCGGTGCGCTCCATCGCGGTGGTCTTCGCGGTGCTGGTCGGGCTCACCGCCGCCCAGGGGGTGCAGATCGTCGGGGCGCTGCTCATCACCAGCCTGCTCATCACCCCGGGCGCGGCCGCGGTGCGGGTGACCTCCTCGCCCACCCGGGCGCTGGTGCTCTCGGTGGTCTTCGCCGAGCTCGCCGCGGTCGGCGGGGTGCTGCTCTCCCTGGCCCCGGGGGTGCCGGTGAGCGTGTTCGTCACCGCCATCTCCTTCGCCATCTACCTGGTGTGCCGGGCGGTGGCGGCGGTGCGCGATCGCCGGCTGGAGGCCGCCCCGGCGGCGGATCCGGCGGCGGGGGCCGCCGGGCGGGCCGCGCCCTAGCGGGATCGGGTGCGGCCGCGGCCGGATTCGCGTCGCAGAACGGATCCGGCCGCGGCCGTGGCGGCCCACCCGGGGGCGGCCGCACGATCGGTAGTTTAGCGTGGCCGTGCCGGATATGGGCGGCCTTGGTGTTCGGTGCGCCGAACCCGGCCCCCGAGCCGGGGCCGAAACCGCCGCCGGGGGGCGGGGTCAGAAATTGCGCACCAGCACCTCGTCGACCTTGCCGCGGCGGGCCGCGTTGGCGTTGATCGCCCGCGGGGCCTGCACGATCTCCACCCGGTAGTCCGCGTAGAGCTCCCGGATGAACCCGGTCGCCGCATTGGAGAGCAGGAACCGCGCCCCGCGGGCGTCGAGCTCCGCGCAGACCTCCCGCAGCCGGCTCTGCTCGGCGCGGCCGAAGCCGGCGGCGGCGTAGCCGGTGAAGTTCGCGGTGTCGCTGACCACGTCATAGGGCGGGTCCAGGTAGACGAAGTCGCCGCGGCCGGCGGCCGCGCAGGTCTGCTCGAACCCGGCCACCGCCAGCTCAACCCCGGCGCCGACGAGGTAGTCGTGGGCGGCGCGCAACCCGGCCTCGTTGACGATGTTGGGGTTGCGGTAGCGCCCGTAGGGCACGTTGAAGTGCCCGGCCCGGTTCACCCGGTGCAGCCCGTTGAAGCAGGTCTTGTTGAGGTAGAGCAGCCGGGCCGCGCGGGTCACCGGGTCCACCCCGGCCCAGTCGGGCCCGCGGTCCATCGCGCGCACCGCGTAGTAGTGCTCCGGGGAATGCGCCGCGGCATGCCCGCGCAGCGCCGCGAGCAGCGCCGGCAGCTCATCGCGGACCACGGCGAGCATCCCGATCAGCTCGGCGTTGACGTCGCCGGCGCGGGCCCGGGCGGGCTGCAGATCCAGCAGCACCGCGCCGCCGCCGAGGAAGGGCTCGTGGTAGACGCCGAGGCGCTCCGGGATCCGGGCGCGGATCTCCGGCAGCAGGCGGCGCTTGCCGCCGGCCCATTTCAGGACCGGGGCGGCCACTAGCCCCGCGCCCGGCGCTGCCGGGCGAACTCGGCCAGGGTCACCCCCGCCGCCACCGCGGCGTTGAGCGACTCCACGCCCGCGCCGATCGGGATGGACACGATGGTGTCGCAGGTCTCCCGCACCAGCCGGGACAGGCCCTTGCCCTCGGAGCCGACGACCACCACGGTCGGCGTGGTGCCGTCGTAGTCGTCGAGCACCACGTCCGCGCCGGCGTCCAGGCCGATCACCTGGTAGCCGGCCTGCTGCAGCTGCTTGAGCGCGCGCACCATGTTCGTCGCCCGGGCCACCGGCACCCGCGCCGCCGCCCCGGCGGAGGTGCGCCAGGTCACCGCGGTCACCGAGGCCGAGCGCCGCGCCGGGATGACCACCCCGTGCCCGCCGAAGGCGGCGGTGGAGCGGATCACCGCGCCGAGGTTGCGCGGATCGGTGATGTTGTCCAGGCAGACGATGAGCCCCGGGGCGCCGGAGGCGCCGGCCCGGTCCAGCAGATCCGCGACCTCGGCGTAGCGGTAGGGCGGGATCTGCAGCCCGATGCCCTGGTGCTGGGGGGAGCCGGTCATCTGGTCGAGCTCATGGCGGGGCACCTCGTTGACGGCGATCCCGCGGTCCCCGCACACCCGCACCGCCTCGGTGAGCCGCTCGTCGTTGTCGGTGCCCAGGGCCACGAACAGCTGCGCCGCGGGCACCTTCGCGCGCAGGCACTCCACGACCGGGTTGCGGCCGACCACCAGCTCCGGGCCCTCCGCTTTGACGTGCCGGCCCTGGTCGCGGCGGCGCCGCTCCTGCTTGCGCTGGTGCGCCTTGTGGTAGACCCGGTCCTCCGCCTTGGGGGTGGGCCCGCGCCCGTCCAGGCCGCGGGGCCGGCCCTTGGCCCGGTCCGGGCGGGCCGCGGAGCCCTTGCCGGGCCCGCCGGCCCGTCCGGGTCGGGGGTTCTTGCGCGCCATCTAGTCCTCCTCGGCGGTCAGGGACCACTGCGGGCCCTCGGGGGTGTCGGTGACCGTCACGCCGGCGGCGGCGAGCCGGTCGCGCACCGCGTCCGCGGTGGCGAAATCGCGCTCCGCGCGGGCGGTGGCGCGCAGCGCGAGCTGCTCGGCGATGAGCGACTCCAGGGCGGCCCGCGCCGCGGCGGCCCCCCGGTCGGCGCCGGCGCCGGCGCCGCCGGACCACTGCGCCGACTGCGGGTCCACGCCGAGGACCGCGGTCATCGCGCGCACCGCCGCGGCGATCCGCCGGGCGGCGGCGTCGTCGCCGGCGGCCAGGGCCCGGTTGCCCTCGCGCACCGCGCCGTGGATCTCCGCCAGCGCCCGCGGCACCGCCAGGTCCTCGTCCATCGCGGCGGTGAACGCCGCCGGGAGCTCCCCGGGGTCCACCGCGCCGACCCGGTCCAGGAAGGACTCGATCCGCCGGTAGCCGGCGGCGGCCTCGCGCAGCGCCTCCTCGGAGTACTCCAGCACCGAGCGGTAGTGCGCGCTGCCCAGGTAGTAGCGCAGCTCCACCGGGCGCACCAGCTCCAGCATCCGGTCCACGGAGAGCACGTTGCCCAGGGATTTGCTCATCTTCTCCCCGGCCATGGTCACCCAGTGGTTGTGCATCCAGTACCGGGCGAAGCCGTCGCCGGCGGCGTGCGATTGCGCGATCTCGTTCTCGTGATGCGGGAACTGCAGGTCCAGCCCGCCGCAGTGGATGTCGAATTCGGCGCCCAGGTAGTAGGTGGCCATCGCCGAGCACTCCAGGTGCCAGCCGGGCCGGCCCGGCCCCCAGGGGGTGTCCCAGGCCGGCTCCCCGGGCCGGGCGGCCTTCCACAGCGCGAAGTCGTGGGCCCCGCGCTTGCCGCGGGCATCGGGTTCGCCCTGCTCCATCTCGGCGACCCGGTTGCCGGAGAGCGAGCCGTAGTCCCCGCCGGCGGAGCCCGCCCAGGCGTCCACGTCGAACCACACCGAGCCCTCGGCGGGGTAGGCGAAGCCGGCGTCGATGAGCCGGCGCATGTAGGTGATCATCTGCGGGACGTGCCCGGTGGCCCGGGGCTCCACGGAGGGCGGCAGCACGCCGAGCAGATCGTAGGCGCGGGTGAACTCGCGTTCGTGGGTGGCCGCCCACTCCCACCAGGGCCGGCCGTGCTCGGCGGCCTTGACCAGGATCTTGTCGTCGATGTCGGTGACGTTGCGCACGAAGGCGACGTCGTAGCCCTTGGCGCTGAGCCACCGGCGCAGCACGTCGAAGGCGACCCCGGAGCGCAGGTGGCCGATATGCGGGATGGTCTGCGGGGTGGCCCCGCACAGGTACACCGAGGCCCGGCCGGGCCGCACCGGGGTGAATTCGCGCAGGCTGCGGGTGGCGGTGTCGTGGATGCGGAAGGTCACGTCCCCGAGCATAGCGGGCGCGCCGGCGGCCCCCGGCGCCGCGCCGGGGCGGCTCAGCCCTTGTCCAGATCCACCGCGGCGGGGGCGGCCTCGGCCTCGGCGTCGGCGCTGCGGTGGCGTTCGATGGTGGCCTCGATCCGGGCGGTGAGCTCCCGGGTGCGCTCCTCGTCGACCCCGTCGGCCAGGGCCAGTTCGCCGACGAGCACCTGGCGGGCCTTGGACAGCATCCGCTTCTCCCCGGCGGACAGGCCCTTGTCCTGGTCCCGGCGCCAGAGATCGCGGACCACCTCGGCGACCTTGTTGATGTCGCCGGAGCCGAGCCGCTCCTGGTTGGCCTTGTACCGGCGGGACCAGTTGCCGGCCTCCTCCACGTCGGTCTCCCGGAGCACCCCGAAGACCTTGCGCAGGCCCTCCTCGCCGACGACGTCGCGCACCCCCACCAGCTCGGCGTTCTTCGCCGGCACCTGGATGCGCAGATCCGACTGCAGGATCTCCAGCACCAGGTAGTCCAGGGTCTCCCCGTCGAGCTCCCGCTGCACGATGTCCTCGACCTTCGCCGCGCCGTGATGCGGGTAGACGACGGTGTCCCCGACTGCGAATTCCATCTGCTTGCACGCCCCTTTCAACGGCCATCCAGCGTATCACGATCACCCGGCCACCCCCTCGAAGTATGAGAACAGCCTTTAAAAGAGCTAAGGTTGAGCGCAATCACTCCCTTCTCCCGATCCCATGGAGGACGCGCAGTCATGACCCTCAAGTCGGTCGCCCGCCGGGGCGGCATCGCCACCGTCGCCGCAGGTTCCGCCCTCGCCCTCGCCGCGTGCGGCGCCGGCCAGATCTCGCAGACCGCGAACCAGGTCGCCGCGGTCGACGGCGCGGCCAACACCCAGGCCGCCGTGCCCGGCGGCGTCGCGGTGCGCGACGCCCATGTCGTGGTCTACCCCGACGGCACCGCGGGCGTGAAGTTCTCCGTGGCCAACGAGGAGCGCGGCGGCGACAAGTACACCCTGGTCTCCGTGGAGGTCGAGGGCGCCGGCGAGGTGGACCTCTCCCCCGTGGCGCAGACCCCCACCGCCGAGCGGCTCGCCGATGACCCGCTGACCATCCCCCGGGACTGCTCCATCGTCGCCGACGCCGACCGCCAGGTCGCCGAGCTGGCGGACACCGCCAAGGGCAACCCGGCCTGCATCAGCTACGTGGGCACCACCGTGGACGCCGGCTCCCTGGCTGGGGCGGAGACCTCCGCCGCCGGCGGCAACCGGCTGATCACCTTCGTGTTCACCTCCGACAAGGGCGGCACCGAGCGCATCGAGCTGCACGGCACCGTCTCCGCCTTCCTCCCGGAGGCCGGGGTGCTCGACCGCGAGCACGGCACCGTCGCCCCCGAGGCGCCGGCGGCCCGGAAGACCCCGGCCACCGACGCCGAGGGCGCCTCCGACCCGGACGCGGACGCGGTCACCGGGGCGGACACCGCCACCGCCGTCGGCCAGTAGCGCCACCGGGGCGGTAGGGTTACGCCCCATGGCGAAGGGCCCGGGATACCGGTGCGCCGACTGCGGGCACCGGGTGAGCAAATGGGTCGGGCGCTGCCCCGACTGCGGCGGCTGGGGCACCCTGGAGGAATCCAGGGCCCCCGCCGCCGTCGGCCGATCCGGCGGCGCCGGCCCCGGGCCCGCCCCCGGCCCGGGCGCGGCCGCCGAGGCCCGCCCGATCACCGGGATCGACCCCGGGGAGGCCGCGGCCACCCCCACCGGGATCGGGGAACTGGACCGGGTGCTGGGCACCGGGGTGGTGCCCGGCTCGGTGCTGCTGCTCGCCGGGGAACCCGGGGTCGGCAAATCCACCCTGCTGCTGGAGGTCGCGCACCGCTGGGCCGCCGCCGGGGACTCCGCCGCCCTCTACGTCACCGGGGAGGAGTCCCCCGGGCAGGTGGCGCTGCGCGCCCGCCGCACCGGGGCCCTGCACGAGCGGCTGCTGCTCGCCGCCGAGGGCGATGTCGGCGCGGTGCTGGAGCTGGCCGAGCGGGTGCGCCCCGGGCTGCTCATCGTCGACTCGGTGCAGACCATGCAGGCCGCCGGGGTGGACGGCACCCGCGGCGGGGTGGCCCAGGCCCGCGCGGTCACCGCGGCGCTGACCGCCCTGGCCAAGCAGACCGGGATCGCGGTGCTGCTGGTCGGCCACGTCACCAAGGACGGCACCGTCGCCGGGCCCCGGGTGATGGAGCACCTGGTGGACGCGGTGCTGAACTTCGAGGGCGACCGGCACACCGGGCTTCGCTTCCTGCGCGGGCTGAAGAACCGCTTCGGCGCCACCGACGAGGTCGGCTGCTTCGAGCAGACCGCCGAGGGCATCCGGGAGGTGCCCGATCCCACGGGGCTGTTCCTGCACCACCGGGCCCCGGCCCCGGGCACCGCGGTCACCGTCGCCGTGGACGGCCGCCGGCCGCTGCTGGCCGAGGTGCAGGCCCTGGTGGTGGATTCGCCGCAGCACAACCCGCGGCGCAACGTCACCGGCCTGGACCCGCGCCGGGTGCCGATGATCGCCGCCATCCTGGGCCAGCACGGGGGCCTGCGGGCCCTGGCCGACCGGGAGCTGCACGTGGCCACCGTCGGCGGGATGCAGCTGGCCGAACCCGCCGCGGACCTGGCGATCGCGCTGGCCATCGCCTCCGCCGCCCGCGGCCGCACCGTCGGCTCCGGGATGGTCGCCCTCGGCGAGCTCGGCCTGGCCGGGGAGGTGCGCCGGGTGCCGGACGCCGCCCGCCGGCTGAAGGAGGCCGCCCGGATGGGCTTCGGCACCGCGGTGGTGCCGGTCGGCGCAGAGGCCCCCGCCGGGGTGCGCGTCATCGAGGCGGCGACGGTGGCGGAGGCGATCGAGGCGGCTATCCTGGACGGGTGAACGAGATTGGGGAGGATCTGCTGCGCCGGCTCGCCCCCGGCACCGCGATCCGGGACGGGCTGGAGCGGATCCGGCGGGGCCGCACCGGGGCGCTGGTGGTGCTCGGCTGCGATGACGCGGTGACGGCGATCTGCGACGGCGGCTTCGACTTCGACGTGGCCTTCTCCGCCACCCGGCTGCGCGAGCTGTGCAAGATGGACGGGGCGGTGGTGCTCTCCGCGGACCTCACCCGGATCCGCCGGGCGAACACCCAGCTGCTGACGGACCCCTCGCTGCCCACCGAGGAGTCCGGCACCCGGCACCGCACCGCCGAACGCGCCGCGCTGCAGACCGGGACGCCGGTGGTCAGCGTCTCCCAGTCGATGAACATCATCACCGTCTACCACGGCGGGGTGCGCCATGTGCTGCAGGATTCCGCGGCGATCCTCTCCCGGGCGAACCAGGCCCTGGGCACCATCGAGCGCTACCGCTCCCGGCTCGACGCCGGCGCCGACGAGCTCTTCGCCGCGGAGCTGCGCGGGGTCGCCGCCGCCGCGGACGCGATCGCGGTGCTGCGGGTCTCCGAGCTGCTGCGCCGGGCCGCCGGCTCGATCGGCCGGGACGTGATCGCGCTCGGCGCGGACGGCCACCAGCTCGACGTGCAGCTCGGCGAGCTCATCGCGGACACCGAGTACTACCGCCGGCTGCTGGTCTCCGACTACCTGGTCACCGGCTCCGGGCACCCCGAACCGGACCAGGTCGACGCCGCCCTGGCCGAGCTCGCCGGCCTGGACGAGGCGGAGCTGCTCGGCTCCGAGGCGGTGGCCCGCACCCTGGGCTTCCCGGCCACCCTGGAATCGCTCACCGAGCGGGTGGATCCCCGCGGCTACCGGGCGCTGGCCCGGGTGCCGCGGCTGCAGTACGCGCTGATGGACGCGATCGTGGGCCGCTTCCCCACCCTGCCGGCGCTGCTGCGCGCGGATCGGGAGGAGCTCGCCGCGATCGAGGGCGTGGGCCCGCTGTGGGCCCGGCACGTCCGGCAGGGCCTGGACCGGCTGGGCTGAGCGGCGCGTCCCGCGGGGCGGGCGCTCAGCGCAGGTTGAAGGTGTAGGCGTCGGAGTTGCGGTCCCCGACCAGGCCGTAGACCAGGTAGCCGCCCGCCTCGACGGGGGTGCGCTCGGTGGAGGAGCAGGCCCCCGGCGCCGAGGACAGCCGGGACCAGGTCACCGTGTAGACGACCTCCTCGCCCGGGGCGATGGTCTCCACCCCGGCGCCCTCGGAGGCGTGGCAGTCCAGATCCGACCAGACCCGGGTGTAGTCGTCGAGGGTGTAGACCTCGAAGCGCAGCGGCAGCTCGTCGAGGTCCACCGCGCAGTCGCCGCGGGTGGGGTTGTACAGGGTGAGGCTGAACCGGGGCTTGCCCTCGGGGCCGTAGTTGGGCTGATCGGATTCCACGGTGAGCTGCACGTCGCCGGCCTCGCAGGCGTCCTTGTCCAGGGTCTGGCGCACCTCGGTGGTGAGGTACGGCGCCTCGGCGGCGCCGTCGTCCTCCCCCTCCGCGTCCCCGTCCCCGGCACCGCCGGGGGCGGAGGTCACCGCGGAGCCGTCGCTGCGGCTGACCGTGACGGATTCCCCGGAGGACGCCGCCGCCGAGGTCCCCGGCTCCTCGGCCGGGTCGGGTGAGCCGCATTTCACCAGGGCCCAGATCACCAGGATCAGGACCACGACCAGGGCCACCAGGGCGGCGATCCGGCGGCGGCGGTAGATCTCGGGGGGCAGCGGCGTATTCGTCACGCCCCCAGGGTAACCGGCGGCTCAGCCGATCCCGTGCATGACGAGCGGTTCGGCGAGGCCGTCGGAGAGCCGGTAGCGCATGCCCACCACCCCGGCGGTGCCCTCGGCCAGGCGGGCCTGGATCTCCGGGGAGCGGTCCACGATGTGCTCCACGATCTCGGCGACGTGCCGGGCCTCGAACTGGTCCCGGGAGGTCTGCCCGTCGCGGCGGGCGGCGAGCAGCGAGGGGGTGACCTTCTCGATCAGCACCCGCTGGAAGCCGGCGGGCATCTCCCCGCCGTCGAGGGCGGTGTGCGCGGCGCCGACCGCCCCGCAGGATTCGTGGCCGAGCACGCAGATCAGCGGTACGCCGAGGCTGACCACGGCGAACTCCAGGCTGGCGAGCACCGACAGATCCGTGATCTGCCCGGCGGTGCGGATCACGAACACGTCGCCCAGGCCCTGGTCGAAGATGATCTCCACCGGGGCGCGGGAGTCGGAGCAGGCCAGCACGACGGCCTTGGGGCTCTGCCCGGCGGCGAGCTGGAGGCGCCGGGCGCGGTCCTGGTTCGGGTGGGCGGACTCCCCGCGCATGAAGCGCCGGTTGCCCTCCCGCAGGTCCCGCCAGACGGATTCGGGGGTGCGGCTCATGGTGTCTATTCTGCGGTCGTGGTCGCTTCCGTGGAAAACCAACGCCACCCCGACGGGGGTAACGCCGTTACCGCGCTGTCGGGGGACCCGGCGCTGCCCGCGGCGGCGCTGCTGGCCTGGTTCGACGCCCATGCCCGGGATCTGCCCTGGCGCCGCCCCGGCACCACCGCCTGGGGGATCCTGGTCAGCGAGGTGATGAGCCAGCAGACCCCGGTGGCCCGGGTGGCGCCGCGGTGGAGCGAATGGCTGGCGCGCTGGCCGGCCCCGGCGGATCTCGCCGCGGCCGGCGCCGACGAGGTGCTGCGCGCCTGGGGCGGGCTGGGCTACCCCCGGCGGGCGCTGCGGCTGCGCGCGGCCGCCGCGGCGATCGTCGCCGAGCACGGCGGGGCGGTGCCGGCGGATCCGGCGGCGCTGCGCGCCCTGCCCGGGGTGGGCGACTACACCGCCGCGGCGGTGGCCGCCTTCGCCTTCGGCGCGGCGGTGCCGGTGGTCGACGTCAACGTGCGCCGGGTGCTGCGCCGGCATCGGCAGGGCCGGCCGCTGCCGGGGGCGCACCGGGCCGCGGACGCCCCGGCGGTGGCCGCGCTGCTGCCCGCGCGCGACGCCGCCCGGTTCTCCGCGGCGCTGATGGAGCTCGGCGCGGTGGTCTGCGTGGCCCGGGGCCCGGACTGCGCCCGCTGCCCGGTGGCCGCCGGCTGCCGCTGGCGGGCCGCCGGCCGCCCCGGGCCCAGCGCCGCGGAGGCCGCCGCGGCGCGGCGGCGGGTGCAGCGCTTCGAGGGCACCGACCGGCAGGTGCGCGGCAAACTGCTCAAGGTGCTCCGGGAGGCCGACGCCCCGGTGGCCCAGGAGGTCCTCGACGCGGTGTGGGATGACCCGGTGCAGCGCGCCCGGGCCCTGGATTCGCTGCTCGCCGACGGGCTCGCGGAGCAGGACCGGCGGGGGCGGTTCCGGCTGCCGCGCTGAGCGAAGCCCGCACGGGCCCGGCCCGGCCACCCTAGACTCGGGCGCATGATCCGCCGCCTGGCCGCCACGCTCACCGCAGCCCTGCTCCTGGCCGGCTGCGCCACCGCCGAGGAGGCCCCGGATCCGCTGGGCATGCCGGAGCGGCCCACCCCCGCCGCGCACCCGCCGGGGCTCATCGGCGAGGCCGAGGACGCCGGGGTCACCCCGGAGGGCGCGGCGGTGCGGCTGTTCCGCTACGCCAGCCGGGACGCCCGGGGCGGTCCGATGGAGGTCAGCGGGGCCGCCTTCATCCCCGCCGAACCGGCCGCGGGGCCCCGCCCGCTGCTGGTGCTCGCCCCCGGCACCTGGGGGATGGCGGACCGCTGCGCGCCCTCGGCGAGCGTGGCCCGGGGCAGCATCCCGGACCAGGCCCGGCATTTCACCGCCCTCGGCTGGACCGTGGTGCAGACCGACTACCAGGGCCTGGGCACCCCGGGGCTGCACACCTACATGGTGCGCGCCGCGCAGGCGCATGCGGTGCTGGACATCGTCGCCGCCGCGGTGCAGCTGGACCCGGCGCTGGGGGATCGGCCGCCGACCGCGATCGCCGGCTACTCCCAGGGCGGCGGGGCCGCCGCCGCGGCCGCGGAACTGCAGCCGGAGTACGCCCCGGACCTGGATCTGCGCGCCGTGGACGCCTCCGCGGTGCCCGCGGATCTGGTGGAGGTCACCCGGGGGGTGGACGAGTCCCCGCTGTCCGGGGTGGTCGGCTACGCCATCAACGGGATGGTCGCGGCCTACCCGGAGCTGGCGGAGCCGGTGGGCGCGGCGATCAACGACGAGGGCCGGGCCTTCCTCGCCGAGGTGCGCGACCAGTGCCTCAACGACACCGGGGCGGCCTTCGGGTTCCGCTCCTCGGCGGAGCTCACCGCCGACGGGCGCACCATGGCCGAGCACCTCACCGACCCCGGGTTCGGCCGGCTGCTCGCCGAGCAGCGGATCGGCGATCGGGTGCCGGCGGCCCCGGTGATCATGGCGCACAACGTCACCGACGCGGTGGTGCCCTTCGGCCAGGCCCGGGATCTGGCCCGCACCTGGTGCGCGGCCGGGGCCGCGGTGCGCTTCCTCACCGTCGACGAGTCCGTCGGCCCGATGGAGAGCCACGGGGTCGCCGATGCGCGCACCCGCGCCGAACGCAACGAGTTCCTCTACCACGCCGTCGTCGGCGACGCCCCGATCGCGCCGGCGAACTGCGGGGAGTTCTAGGCCCCGGCCCGCGCCGGCGTCCGGCATCCCCCGGCCGGATCGGCGCCGGGCATTCTGAAAAAGGCACGCCTCACCACCGCCGGTCCGGCGGGGTAGGTTTCCCCCATGCGCACCGATGAACGCCCCCGCCCCGCCCGCGGCCGCCGCACCGCCGCGGCGGCGCTGCTGCTCCTCCTCGCCGCGACCGCCCCGGCCGCCGCGGCCCCCGGATCCGCCCCGCTCCCCGCACCCGCGGCGGGATCGGCCGATGGCACGGCCCCCGGGCTGCCCGGCCGGCCGCCGGGCACCTCCCCCATCCCCCCGGGCCGGGATCCGCTGCTGCCCGGGGTGCTGCCGCCGCGCCCCGGGGAGGAGCCGGGGGCGCCCGCGCGGCTCACCGTGCTGGAGTTCCCCGCCCACGGCGCCGGCGGCCGGGCGATCACCGCCACCGGCTCCCTGTTCACCCCCGAGGCCGCCTGGCCCGGCCCGGGGCCGCGGCCGCTGCTGCTGACCCCGACGGGCACCCTGGGCCAGGGCGACCAGTGCGCGCTGAGCCGCCGCTTCGCCGCCGGGGAGCGCCCGGAGCAGACGGTGCGGCACTTCCTCGCCCGGGGTTGGGCGGTGATGGTGCCCGATTACGAGGGCCTGGGCACCCCGGGGATGCACACCTACATGGTGCGCGACGCCCAGGGGATGGTCACCCTGGACGCCGCCCGGGCCGCGATCGCCGCGGAGCCGAGCCTGTCCGGGGATTCCCCGATCGGCGTGCACGGCTACTCCCAGGGCGGCGGGGCGGCGGCCGCGGCCGCGGAGCTGGCCGCCGGCTACGCCCCGGAGCTGGACATCCGGGCGGTCTACGCCGGGTCGGTGCCCGCGGACCTGGCGGCGACCGCGGCGAGCCTGGACTCCTCCCCGCTGGCGGGGCTCCTCGGCTACGCGATCAACGGGATGGCCGAGGCCTACCCGGAGCTGGCCGACCGGGTCACGGAGCTGGTCAACGACCGCGGCCGGGAGTACCTGGACCGGGTGTCCCGGGAGTGCGTGGACGCCACCATCGTGAACTGGACCGGGCTGCGCTCGGCGGATCTGACCCGCACCGGGCGGCCGATTTCCGAGCTGCTCCGGGATCCGCGGATCCGGCCGCTGGTGGAGCGGCAGCGGCTGGGCCGGGGCACCCCGACGATGCCGGTGCTGATGGCGCACAACCGCGCCGATGACGTGGTGCCCTACGCCCCGGCGGCGCGGCTGGCCCGCACCTGGGCCGCCCGCGGGGCGGAGGTGGAGTTCCTCACCGTGGATCGCCGGGTCGCCCCGGGCCTGAACCACGGGGTGGCCCTGCAGGACACCCGGGAGGCCTCGCACCGCTTCCTCGTCGAGCACGTCACGCCCGGGGCCTAGGCCCGCCCCGCCCGCGCGGCGCGGCCCCGGGGGGCCGCGCCAAAAATCGCCCACGCCCCGTCCCGGCATCGCCGGGGCGGGGCCTTTCCGCGCCCCGGTCGCCCGGCGTGCCCCGGCAAAGCCGGGGCCGGGGGTGGTCCTGACCGGATTCCCATCCCCTCAGGAGGACCACCATGACCGAACCCGACCAGCCGACGGGCCCCGCCGAGCGGGAGGCCCTCGCCGCCTGGGCCCGCGGCGCCGATGCGCCCCGGGACGCCGCCGGAGCCCCGGATGCGGCCGCCTTCCGGGCGGCCTACGCCGGCGCCTGGCCGAGCTTCCGCGCCTTCGCCGACGCCCAGGTCGAGGCCCTGGGCCTCATCAACGGCGCCTACCCGGAGGCGGCGGCCTACTTCGACCACGCCCGCTGGGCCCGGGACCTGGCCCGCGACTACCGCACCGCGCCGTGCTCCGGCGGCGGGGTGCACGTGTTCCGCCGGGGCTGAGGCCCCGCTGACGGGCCCCGACGCCATCGGCGTCGGGGCCCGTCTTTTTTCGCCGTATTCGGCTATTCGGGATCCGGGCCGGCCTCGCGCCGCTCGGCAAGGGCGAGCAGCCGGGAGGGCCGCACCCCGAGGGCGTCGGCGAAGCGGCAGAGCACGTCCACGGTCATGCTGGTCTGGCCGCCCTCGATGCGGATCACCCCGCGTTTGCTGATGAGCACCGCGTCGGCGAGCTGCTGCTGGGTCAGGCCCCGCTCCAGGCGCAGCGCGGCGATGGTCTGCCCGAGGCTCATCCGGCGCCGCCCCTGCCGCGCGAGCTGCGCGGGGCTGAGGTGATTCGGCGACTGGGGCATGGGCCCCATTGTGCCCCACCGCGGGACGCGGCCCCATGCGCCGGGAACCCGGGCGGGGGCACCTCGGTATTGACCACCATATGAAGTGACAGTACTGTCACCTTTCGACCGGGTCAACCCCCATCGACGAGGAGCCGCCATGCGCACATTCGACTTCTACGCCTCCATCGGCCTGGATCGGGCCAAACCCCCGGGGCAACTCGCCGCCGAGATCGACTGGGCGCTGACCGCCCCGGGCCTGGACGCCGGCCAGGTGGACCAGCTGCGCACCGCCCGGGCCATCCTCGGCGACCCCGCCCGGCGCACCATCTACGACCGGCACCTCGACGATCCCGCCGCCGGGCCGCTCGGCGTCGAGGAGCTGCGCCGGCTCGCCGGGACCGGATCAGCCGCCGGGCCGGCCGGCCCGGGGCCCGCCCCGGCCGCGGGCGCGCACCCGGGCCCGCCCACCGGCGGGGGCGCCGGAGCCCGGCTGCGACACGGCCTGGCCGCCGGCGCCGCCGGCGCCCGGCGCGGATGGGCCCGGGTGGCGGGGGCGGCCCGCACCCGCCCGCGGGCCGCCCTCGGCGCCGCGGCGGCGGTGCTGGTGCTCGCCCTCGTCCTCGCCGCCGGGGTCATCGGCCTCGGCGGGGCCGGCTCCGATGGGGCATCACCCGGCGGCGAGACCGCCACCGGGGTCGAGGGCGACTGGCGGGAGGCGAACTTCACCGCGCAGTCCATCGGCGAACCCGCCGAGCGCTACCTCGACGCCGAGCTCGCCGGCTCCGCGCTGTTCCACCGCTTCACCCGGCGCGAGGACGTCGATCCCGCGATGCTGCCCACCGGCCGATTCACCGACCTCGCCGAGAAGCAGCGCCAGCTGGAGCTGGCCGCGGTGCCCGGCCGCACCACCTACGCGGTGACCATCCGGCCCGTCGACGAGCGCAACCGCCTCCGGGCCACCCGGGTCGCCTTCGCCGAGGACGAGGACGGCCCGGTGATCGTGCGCACCGGGTTCATCGTGCAGCGCAGCGTCGGCATCAACGAGGGTTCGGTGACCTTCCTGGCGGAGCGCTACGACGCCACCGACGGCGAGCCCATCGACTCCCGGGAAATCCCCTGGGATCTCGAGGACGGGATCCTGCCGGTGCCGCTGACCTACCACCGGGGCGTGCTCGCCATCGCCGGCTTCGAGGAATCCGTCGGATCCGCCGGGTACAGCGACCGCGATCTCGCCGCCGGCGTCCTCGTCGACCTCGGCACCGGGGAGACCCGCCCCATCCCGGAATTCTCCCCCGGCCACTACGGCACCGACGGCGATTCCTTCTCCCTCAGCGGCGGCCTCGAGGACAACCTCCGCTTCATCGACGGCGCGCCCTTCCTCACGCTCCGGGTGTGGCAGGGCGGTATGGTGCACCTCTCCGCGCACGATCTCACCACCGGGCAGGCCCATCAGATCCTCGCCCACGACGCGTACCTCGATAGCTTCAGCATCCACGAGCGCCCGCACGGGCTCGTCATCCACGACTCCGCCGCCGGCGAACTGCGCACCTGGTCCCCCGCCGGGGGCCTGTCCGAGGTGCTCCTGCGCACGACGCCGGAGGAGTACGCGCAGGTCACGGCGATGGGCGACCGGGCCGTGGTCACCGATGACGACAACGGCATCCGGGTCGTCGATCTCGCCACCGGCGAGCAGATCTTCGCCATCGCCCCGGACCAGCTGAGCCGGATCACCGTCGACTACCTCGGCGTCGACGAGGACCACGTCTACATCCGCGACGGCGACATGCGCTTCAAGATCGACCCGGCCACCGGCGAACAGCTCGACGAGCAGGTGCTCTCCCTCCCGGAGGGGAACCACGACGGCTACCGGTTCCGGATCAGCCCCCCGGTGTCGGCCGGCTGGTCCGGGGACAACGCCACCTTCGCCTTCCGCTGACGGACCACCCCACCCCACCGAACCAACCCGCCCGAGGAGGAACCATGACCCCGACCACCGACCGCCGAACCCGGCTGCGCCGGGTGCTGCCCGCCCTCGCCTGCAGCGGCGTGCTGGCGCTCGCCGCCTGCGCGGACGATGATGCGCCCCGCGAGATGCGCTGGGGCGCCGAGGACGCGCCGGCCGCCGGCGCCGACGCCGCGGCGGATCGGCCCGACCCGACCCCCGGTCGGGGCGCCGCCGACGCCGGCGACCCCGACCGCTCCGACTGCTCCCCGCTCACCGGCGCCGAGGCGGCGGCGAAGTGGCTGCCCGGGGTCACCCCGCGGATGGACTGGGCCGAACCCGATCCCGCCACCTACGACCCCTGCCTGCCGCTGTCCTGGCTGCACCTCACCCAGCGGGGCGCGAACTCCCGGATGGCCGAGCACGCCATGCTCTTCCACCGCGGCGAGTACCTGGGCACCGCCACCGCCGACGCCCTCGACGGCATGTCCACCATCACCCGGATCGACGACTCCACCATCGAGATCGCCCAGCCCCGGGAGAACCGGGTGGACCGCTTCCGCTGGGACGAGGCCGCCGGCCGGGTGCTCATGAACGACGGTGCCGCGGAAAAGGGCGGCCGCGCCGGCGATACCGCCCGCGGCCCCGCCGGGGCCGGCGGCGCCATCCCGGACTCCGCCACCGAGGTGTCCACCGTCAAGCCCTACGCCGGCGGCATCGCGGTGCTCACCACCCCCTCGCACAACATCAGCTGCGGCATCTACTCCGACTACGTGCGCTGCGGGATCGCCAGCTACCACGAGGGCAGCCCCCTGGGCACGGACAACGGCCGGCAGCTCGACACCGTGTACATCCGGCACGGGGCCATCGAATACCAGGCCGCCAGCGATCCGGGGCCCTGGATGTACCAGGCCAATGGCGGCGATGACACGATCCGCCCGGAGGAGGTGGCCTACGGCCGGACCGTCTACTACGGCGCCTTCGCCTGCTCCTCCGCGGAGGACGGCCTGACCTGCTGGGACTCCGGTTCCGGGGCCGGGGTGAAGATGAACCGCGCCGGCGTCACCGAGCTGTAGCCGGCGGCGGGGCGGGATCACGGATACCCCCGGATTAGTGCGTTGCAGAAAAGTGTGACACTTAGACTGTGAATTTTACAGTCTAAGTTGTTACTCTTAGCCGGTGATCTGGACCCGGCAGAAGCTACTGGACACCCTGCGAGATCTGCGCGTCCGGCGGGGGGATACCACGTCCATCGAGGTCAAGCGCGCCACCGGCGGGCTCCCGAAGATGGCGGAGACCCTGTGCGCCTTCGCCAACATGCCCAACGGCGGGACCGTCATCCTCGGCGTCGATGAGGCAGCGGGGGCATTTAACGTGGTCGGCGTATCGGATTCGATAACCCTCGCACAAGGGTTGACCGATATGGCCCGGCAGGCGGTGGAGCCGGCCCCCCACCTCGAATTCGAGCACGTGACGATCGACGATAAGAGCATCCTTGTCGCCCAGGTCCTCCCGCTCCGGATCGCCGACCGGCCCGCCCGCACCGGCGGCCGGGCCTACCTCCGTCAAGCCGATGGCGACTACCCCATGCACGAGCATGAAATTCGGATGGTGGAGATCTCCAAGCTCCACATCGATGAACGCATCGACCAGGACCTGGCGCCGGCCAAGGGCCGGAGCAAAGCCGACCTGGTTCCGGAGCTGATCGAGGAGTACCTGACGGCAGTGCGGAAAAAGGACCCCCGGATGGAGGATCAGCCGGATGGCCGGCTCCTCCAGCTGACGAACGTGCTGGCCCATACCGGTGAGCCGACCCTTGCGGGCCTCTACGCCCTGGGGGAGTACCCGCAGGGTCACTACCCCGCGCTGACCGTCACCGCCGCCGTCCAACTGCCCCCCGACGAACGCGGTGGAGGGCGGACCCGGAACCTCCGGGACTTCAGCGGGCCGCTTCCGACGCTGCTCGACGACATCATGGAATGGTGCGGCGACAACCTCGACACGATCCATCGCTACCGGGATGACGGCCATATGGAGATCACCCGGGATCTGCCCCTCCCCGCGGTGCGCGAGCTCATCGCGAACGCCCTGGTGCACCGGGATCTCGGCCCGACCACCCTCGGCACCGGCAAGCAGGTGCAGATTCGGGTGACCCCGGACAAGCTGTTCATCCAGAGCCCGGGCGGGCTGCGGGGAGTCGCCCTGGCTCAGCTGGAGAGCATCGAGCATGCCCAGGCCGCCGTCAACCAGAGGCTCTACCAGATCGCCAAACGACTAACCACCGCAGACGGCGCGGCGCTCATCGAGGGCGAGGGCGGCGGAATACGCGAGGTCTTCCGCATCATGGATGACCGGGGGCTGCGCCCACCGCACCTCGTCGACACCGGCGTCCAGTTCAACGCCCTCCTGTGGCGCCCCCGCGGCGAAGGCGCGACTCCCCCCATCGGAGCAGGGGATCCCGCACCCCGCAAGAAGCAGGCGGGCACTGCGGCACACGACGCGGGGCCCCGGACCACGCCGGCGCCGTCCACCAGCGGGGATGAGCCGCTCCCCCGGCGCGCGGGCGGCTCCCCCACGGGGCATGCCCCACGACGACCCCGAAATTCGAAACCTGTGCTCGACGCCCTCTGGGGCACCCCGGAGGGGCTACCACTGTCCCGGATCGCCGAACTTACCGACCTCAACGTCAGCCAGGTCCGCTATGTCATGAACAGGCTCCTCGCCGAGGGACTGGCGGTCATGGACGGTGGCCAAGGGAAGCACCACACCCGGTACCGGCCGCTGACGGAGCCGGGCCCGACCCATGAGGACGGGCCGCAGAACCCGGACGATGCACACTGATCAGAATCAACAGTGACACTTTCACAGTCACAGTTAGACTGTTTAAGTCTAACTGTGACTATCTCATGGTCAATGTGTGACTTAGTCTGGGTTGCTCTTCCACTCTCCGCTGCCACGGGGCCCGAGGGCCGCGACCGGGACGCGGCACCGCGCCGGTGGCGCGGTCGCCGGCTCAGCGCCAGCGGCCGCGGAAGTTCAGGCCGGGGCCCAGCCGGACGGAGAACCCGCCCCGGCTGTTCACGGTCACCGGCCCGAAGCGCCGGGACACCGAGGCCCCGGAGCCGGAGTAGTTCACCCAGCTGTCCTTGTCCAGCCGCTTGCGCTTGCGGAATTGCAGTCCCATGGGGCCATCCTCCCCGATCCGGCGGCTACGCGTCGGCCGAATCGCCGTCGGCCCCGCCCGCGTCCGGGCCGGCCTCGTCCACGGCGTCCTCGGCGGCGCCGGCGACATCCCCGGCGGCGGCGTCGATGGTGCCCTCGGCGGCGCCGAGCGCGTCCTCGCCGGGCTCCGCGGCCCCCTCCGGGGCGGCGTCCACGGCGAAGGAGAAGCCCTCCTCGCCGTCGACGTCCACCCGCACCGTGTCGCCGATGCCGACCTCGCCGTAGAGGATCCGCTCGGAGAGCTTGTCCTCGATCTCGCGCTGGATGGTGCGGCGCAGCGGCCGGGCGCCGAGCACCGGGTCGAAGCCCCGGTCCGCCAGGCGGGCCTTGGCCTCCTCGGTGACCTGCAGCGCGATCCGCTTCTCCACCAGCTGCACCCGGACCCGGTCGAGCATGAGGTCCACCATCTGCACGATCTCGTCCTTGGTGAGCTGGCGGAAGACCACGACCTCGTCGATGCGGTTGAGGAACTCCGGCCGGAAGTGCTTCTTCAGCTCGTCGTTGACCTTGTCCTTCATCCGCTCGTACTGGCCCTCCTGGTCCATCTCGCCGACGCCGGTGAAGCCCATCCCGACGGCCTTGGAGATGTCCTGGGTGCCCAGGTTGGAGGTGAAGATCAGCACGGTGTTCTTGAAGTCCACCACCCGGCCCTGGCCGTCGGTGAGCCGGCCGTCCTCGAGGACCTGCAGCAGGGTGTTGTAGATCTCCTTGTGCGCCTTCTCGATCTCGTCGAAGAGCACCACCGAGAACGGCTTGCGGCGCACCTTCTCGGTGAGCTGGCCGCCCTCGTCGTAGCCGACGTAGCCGGGGGGCGCGCCGAACAGCCGGGAGGCGGTGAACCGGTCGTGGAACTCGCCCATGTCGATCTGGATGAGCGCGTCCTCCTCGCCGAAGAGGAACTCCGCCAGCGCCTTCGACAGCTCGGTCTTGCCCACCCCGGAGGGGCCGGCGAAGATGAAGGAGCCGCTGGGCCGCTTCGGGTCCTTCAGGCCCGCGCGGGTGCGCCGGATCGCCCGGGACACGGCGGTGACCGCCTCATCCTGGCCGATGATCCGCTTGTGCAGCTCCTCCTCCATGCGCATCAGCCGGGAGGACTCCTCCTCGGTGAGCTTGAACACCGGGATCCCGGTCCAGGAGGCCAGCACCTCGGCGATCTGCTCCTCGCCGACCTCGGCGATGGTGTCGGACTCCCCGGCCCGCCACTTCTTCTCCCGCTCCCGGCGCTCCTCACCGAGCTTGCGCTCGGTGTCGCGCAGGCCCGCGGCCTTCTCGAAGTCCTGGGCGTCGATCGCGGCCTCCTTCTCGCGGCGGGTGTCCGCGATCCGGCCGTCGATCTCCTGCAGCTCCGGGGGCGCGGTGAGCCGCTTGATCCGCATCCGGGCGCCGGCCTCGTCGATGAGGTCCACCGCCTTGTCCGGCAGGAAGCGATCGTTGATGTAGCGGTCGGAGAGGTTCGCCGCCGCCACCAGCGCCTGGTCCGTGATCGAGATCCGGTGGTGCTGCTCGTACTTGTCGCGCAGCCCGCGCAGGATCTCGATGGTGAGATCCACCCCCGGCTCGGGGACGTTCACCGGCTGGAAGCGCCGCTCCAGGGCGGCGTCCTTCTCGATGTGCTTGCGGTACTCGTCGAGGGTGGTCGCGCCGATGGTCTGCAGTTCGCCGCGGGCCAGCTTCGGCTTGAGGATGCTCGCCGCGTCGATGGCGCCCTCGGCGGCGCCGGCGCCGACCAGGGTGTGGATCTCGTCGATGAACAGGATGATGTCGCCGCGCTGGTTGATCTCCTTGAGCACCTTCTTCAGGCGCTCCTCGAAATCGCCGCGGTAGCGCGAGCCCGCCACCAGGGAGCCGAGATCCAGGGAGTAGAGCTGCTTGTCCTTCAGCGTCTCCGGCACCCGGCCGTTGACGATGTCCAGGGCCAGGCCCTCCACCACCGCGGTCTTGCCCACCCCGGGCTCGCCGATCAGCACCGGGTTGTTCTTGGTGCGCCGGGACAGCACCTGCATGATCCGCTCGATCTCCTTCTCCCGGCCGATCACCGGATCGAGCTTGCCCTCCCGGGCGGCGACGGTGAGGTTGCGGCCGAACTGGTCGAGCACCAGGGAGCCGGACTGCTGCCCGGTCTCGGAGGAGCGGTTGCCGGCGGTGGCGCCGACGGTGCGCGGATCATCGGAGTCCGCGTCGCCCTCGCCCTGGTAGCCGGAGAGCAGCTGGATCACCTGCTGGCGCACCCGGGGCAGATCGGCGCCGAGCTTGACCAGCACCTGGGCGGCCACGCCCTCGCCCTCCCGGATCAGCCCGAGCAGGATGTGCTCGGTGCCGATGTACTTGTGGCCGAGCTGCAGCGCCTCCCGCAGGGAGTACTCCAGCACCTTCTTCGCCCGGGGGGTGAAGGGGATGTGGCCCGAGGGCGGCTGGGCGCCGCGGCCGATGATCTCGACGACCTCGCTGCGCACCGCCTCCAGGGAGATGCCCATCGACTCCAGGGCCTTGGCGGCGACGCCGTCGCCCTCGCTGATGAGCCCCAGCAGGATGTGCTCGGTGCCGATGTAGTTGTGGTTGAGCTCGCGGGCCTCGTCCTGGGCCAGGACGACGACGCGCCGGGCGCGATCGGTGAACCTCTCGAACATCCTTCTCCTCAGCATCTGGCGGGGATCGATCAGGGCTTTCACCGAGCTTAACGACGCATCCGCGGATCTTCGTCCCGGACCGCGTACGCCGACAGCGAACACGCTGGTGGCGGCGGTGCCCGGGGGCCCGGGAGGCGCCGCCGCCCGGGGGCGGCGCTCAGTCGAGCAGCGCGAGATCGTCGACGGTGACCAGCCGGGCGTCGATGAGGGCGCGGGCCGCCCGGGTCATCCGCTGCCGGCGGTGGGTGTGCCGCCATTCCATGTCGCTGACCAGGCCGCCGCCGAGGATCAGCTCGTAGAGCTCGGTGCGCCGGTGCTCCACCGCCTTGGCGGTGGTGCCCAGCTTCTCCGCGGCCCGGGCGTCGGTGCACAGCGTGGCCAGGGAGTCCACCCGCCCGCGCAGGTAGTCCTCGGCGAAGGCGGCGACCAGGGCGCGTTCGCGTTCGGTGAGCTCGTCGATGGTGAGGGTGGCGGTGCCGGTGTCGACGTCGCCGAGGGGCTCGCCGGTGCCGGCCACCTCCTGCCGGATCTCGATCTCGTAGTTCTCCCGCTTGACCCCGAAGAGCACCGAGTACGCCGGTTCGGTGAGCGCCTGGATCTGGGCCGGGGCCAGCCGCATCCCCCGGGCGTCGCCGGGCCGGCGCAGCATCACGGTGACGTGGCTGCCGATGTTCTGCAGGTACCACGCCCCGCCGGCGGAGTAGAGCTGCAGCGCCCGGCGGTGCATGTACGGGTTGTCCTCGCCGACCCGCAGGTCCCCGTTGCGGCCGATCGTGAGGGTCTCCCCCGGCGCGGGGTCGAGCACCACGCCGCAGAGATCGTCCAGTTCGATTCTCGGTGCCTGCTCCGGCTGCGTCATCGGACCTGCCTCATTCACTCGTTGCGCCAAACCAACGACGCAGAGAATCATAGGCGAAGGAGCATCCCGGATCGGCGCCGACCACCACGACCCACGGGCCGCGGCCGAGGCGCCCGCCGGCGCCGGGCCGGCCCGGCGCCGGGCCGGCGATGCAGTACTGGGCGCCGCCGGGCAGCTCCCCGACCACCGCATCGACCCCCTCCGGGGCGCCCGGGGCGGGCACCGGCCGCGCCCCCGCGCCGAGCCGGCCGGGGATCCGCCGCACCGGGTCCGCGGCGGCGCCGTCGGCGAGCAGGAGGTAGCGCAGCCGGGTGCCGTCGGCGGACTCCTCCACCCGGTGCAGCCGGGTGCCCGGGATCCCCGCCAGCGGCCCACCCCGGTCCGGCCGCGGCCGCCAGCCGGGATCGCCGTCCGGGGCGGCGGCGCCGCCGGCGGGCTGCGGGTCGCCGACGTAGGGGGCGTCGCCGCCGACCGGCAGATGCCCCGGCAGCACCGCCCCGGCGCCGGCGGCCAGGGTGATCGCCCCGAGCAGGGTCGCCGGGGGCGCCCAGCCGCGGCGGCGCCGGATCCCGATCGTCGCCGCGGCCAGCGCCGAGGCGAAGGAGCCGCAGTCCGGCCAGCGGCCCGCCGGGGAGCGCGCCCAGGCGCGCGCCAGCACCGCGTCCACCGCCGGGCCCCAGCCGGTCACCGGGGCCAGGCCGCGCAGATGCGCCCGGCGGGCGGCGGTGACGTCCCCGGCCGGGAAGGCGCGGCTGCCCGTGATCAGCTCGTAGGCGGTGCAGGCCAGGGCGTACTGGTCGCTGGCGGGGCTCATCACCCCGTCGGTGAAGATCTCCGGGGCCATGTAGGGCAGCGAGCCGGCGACCCGCCCGCCGGGCCCGGCGCGGCCGATCTCCGCCATGGTGGCGATGCCGAAGTCGACGAGGGTGACCGCGATGAGCCGCTCCCCGGCGCGGCCGCGGCCCCTCCCCCGCGGGGGCCGGCGGCGTTCCACGAGGATGTTCGCCGGCTTCACGTCGCCATGGGTGACCGGCGGCGCGCAGCCGGCGAGGGCGTCCAGGGCCACCGCCAGGTCCTCCACGATGGCGATCACCTCATGCGCCGGGTAGTGCCGGACCGGGATCTCGGTGAGCTCCTCGGCCAGGCTGCGCCCCCGCGCCAGGGTCATCGTGTACCACTGCAGACCGCCGCTGCGGCCGCCGCTGAACACCGAGATGATGTTCGGCGCGCGCAACGTCGCCGCGATCCCGATCTCCTCGTGGAAGAGCTCCGCCATCCGGGCCTCGGCCTCCGGGTCCGCCAACGGGGCCCGGATCTTCATCGCCTCGTCCCGGCCGAGCCGCGGGTTGTGCACCCGGAACACCGCGCCCATCGCGCCCTCGCCGATCCGCTCCTCGACCCGGTAGCCGGCGAACCAGTCGCCGATCCCCGGCATCCCCGGCGGCCGCGGCTCCCACCGCCCGTCCGGCGCCGCCCGGCGCGGGGGCGGGGCGCCGCCGCTCACCGGCGGACCCCGGCGGACCGCTCCGCCGGGGGCCGGGTGCCGTCCCGGTCCATCACGGCCACCGCGGCGGACCCCGGCCCGGCGTCGTCCGCCCCGGCGCAGCCGCCGCGCAGCGCGGGCACCGCCGCGGCGAGCGCCAGCAGCACCAGCAGCAGCCGCAGCGGCCAGCGCCGCGGGCGGCCGCTGGGCCGCTCGCCACCGGGGATCAGGGTGGGCTCATCGCTCATCGGGGCGCCCCCGCGTGCACCCGGCCGGGGCGCTCACAGATCCTCCGTCTGGCTGACCCGCATCCCGGTGAGCCGCATCCGGGCGGCCTCCACCTCCTCGGAGCTCAACACCCCGATCCGCACCTGCGCCTCGACGTCCGCCCCGGAGGCGACGTGGGTGCCGCGGATCGTGATCAGCCCATCGCCGGCGATGAACAGCCGCACCCGGATCCGCTCCCCGCGGGGCCGCGGCGGGATGCCGGTGAGCATCGTCTCGGAACCGGTGATCACCTCGCACAGGTTCGGGTCCGAGGAGGGGATGTCACTGGCCTGCTGGTAGAGGGTGAGGTTCACCCGGGTCTGGTCGTCGGCGGCGGTGAGGTAGTCGCGGACCACCTCCTCCTGCAGCGGGATCGGGGTGTGCTGCTCGGCGAGGAAGTCGATGTAGGAGGTGCCGTCGACGTCGAGCACGGACACCCCGATCGCCTTCGGCAGCGCGTTGACCACGGTCTTGGTGGCCAGCGTCGCCAGCTGGGCGGAGTCGATTCCGCTGCGCTCGGCGTACTCCGCCACGGTGCCGCCCTCGGCGTCGTGGCGCTCCAGGCCGCTGATCGTGGCGGCGATGGCGGCGCCCTTGGCCACGGCGAGATCCGGTTCGAACAGCTGCGGCTCCAGGTAGGTGCGGTTGCGCACCAGCTCCGCGACCGCCGGCATCCGGGAGGAGCCGCCGACCAGGATCACCTCGTGGAAGACGAAGTCCGGGTCCTTGCGCTGCACCACGTCGAAGAGCCGCTCCATGCACATCGCGGTGCGCTTGAGCTTCGGGGCGGTGACCTCCTCGAACTCCTCCCGGGTGACGGTGAACTTCGCCTTGGTGCCATCGCCGGTCTGCAGCCGCACGGTGTGCTTCAGCGCCTGGCTCAGCGCCTCCTTGCACACCACCGCCTGCTCATGCAGCCGGTGCAGGAAGTCGATGTCCTCCTCCGCGGATTCGGCCCCGGTCTCCTCGATGAACCGGTCGAGCAGATGCTCCCGCAGCGCCTCGTCCCAGTCCGCGCCGCCGAGCTGCGGGTCGCCCTCGGTGGCCAGGATCTCGAAGGAGCCCTCGGTGCCGCGCACCGCGGTGACGTCGAAGGTGCCGCCGCCGAGGTCGTAGACCAGCAGGTTGCGTCCCCTCAGGTCGTTGACGGAGTCGTAGAACAGCGCCGCGGCGACGGGTTCGGCGACGAGCTCGAGGACGTCCAGGCCGGCGATGGTGCCCGCGGCGCGGGTGGCCTCGCGCTCCCGCGCTCCGAAGTAGGCGGGGATCGTGATCACCGCCGGGATCGGCCCGGGGCCGTCCTCGACCAGTTCCGCCAGGGCGCGCAGCACCAGCGCGGAGATGCTCTCCGCGGTGTGCCGCTGGCCATGGAACTCCCACTGGGTGTCCCGGCCCATGTGCCGCTTGACCAGGTCGACGACCTCGTCCGGGCTGAACATCTTCTCATCGCGGGCGACCTTGCCCACGATGGTGTGCCGGGCCTCCTGGAACCACACCACGCTGGGGGTGGTGGGATCGCCGTCGAGGTTCTCCCGGATCTTCGGCTCCCCGAGGGCGTTGAGGTAGGCGATCGCGCTGTTCGAGGTGCCGAGGTCGATGCCGAAGGCGGTGGTGCTCATATCGGTGTCCTTCATTCGTTCGGGTGCGCGGCGGCGGTCGCCGCCGGCGGTGGATCAGCCGGCGGTGCCGGCGGGGGCGTGGCGCTGCACGCGGACCTTCGCCTTCACGGCGACCGCGGTCGGCCCGCCGTCCCGGAAGACGTAGACGTGGGTGGGCCGATCCGGGGCGACGATGCGCCGGTCGAGGTCGGGGTCGGCGACGTCGACGACCCCGATCTGAGCGTGCCGCCGGCCGTCGAAGCGCTCCCCCGGGAGCACCCGCTCGGCGTCCACGCCGAGGGCGGCCAGCGCCGCCTCCACGCCGGCGGCGTAGTAGTCGAAGTCCGCCGCGCCCTCGGCGAGCAGCTCATCGTGCAGGGCGGCGAGCTGGGCGACGGGCCCGGTGAGTCGGCTGCGCCACTGCTGCGCGGACATCGCCTCCAGGGTGGCGGACTGCTCCCGCAGCACCCGGTTGAGGGTGTCCAGGCGGCGGGCCAGGTCCGCGGCGTCCGGCACCGGCGCGGCACCGGGGTCGGCGCCGGCCGGCTCCGGGCCGGGCATCCGGTCCCGGTCCGGGTCCCGGTCGGGCCGGGCCGCGGCGGGCTCGGCCCCGGGGGCCTGCGCCCACTGGGTCGGCGGCGTCGCCTCCGGGTCGGCCCGCCCCGCCGCCCGGGGCGGATCCGGCTCGCGGGCGTCGAGGATGGCGTCGGTCAGCGCGGCCAGGGTCCGCGCGCGCCGCTCCTCGCGGCCACCACCGCGGCCGCGGCGCGGGCGTTCGGCCTGGGTTTTTCCGGGAATGGGCATATCAGGTCACCTTTGCTTCCGGTGGATGCTGAGCGCCCCGATGCCGCCGAGGGCGAGCAGCGGGACGAAGAACACGGGCTGGTAGAGGACGGAGATCTCGACGGAGAGCAGGACCGCCGCCATGGCGCCGACCGCCAGCAGGTACCCGGCGACCGAGTGCAGGAGCCGCAGCGGCGCGGCGGCGACGATGTAGCACAGGGTCCACAGGACCGCGGGCCCGGCCGTGCCGGTGAAGTCGTTCACGCCGAGGCCGATCAGCAGGCCCAGCAGGTAGCCGATGAACGCGACGGGCGCGAACCACTCGGGGTCCTCCCCCCGCCCGACGGCGGGGGCGGGCTCCTCGTGCAGCGGATCGGCGGCGCCGGCCCGGCGCTCCAGGGCCTGCGGCAGGGAGGGGGTGCACCGGCCGTGCACCGGGTAGGCGCCCGGGGCCAGCTGCAGCTCGGCCCGGGAGAGCCGCCGGCCGCCCGTCCCGGTGAGCAGCGCCCGGGTGTGCCGGGCCACGCACGCCGCCGGATCCGGCAGGCGCTGCAGGTCCTCCAGCACCCGGGTCGCCGCCGCGGCCTCGGCGGAGCCGGTCTGCACCCGCCGGCCCAGCGCCCGCACCGCGTCGTCGATGAGCCCCACGTCCACCCGGCGGCCGTCGATGGTGCCCTCCCCCTGGGTGCGGTACCCGGGTTTGAGCAGGTCGGCCAGGCACCGGTAGCCGGGGGAGCAGGCGTGCAGCTCCGCGAAGGCGTCCCACACCTTGCGCTCCCGGCGGCCGGCGGGCCCGGGCTCCTCCCCGGGGTCCTCCGCGGTGGCGAGGCTGACCCGGAAATCGACCCGGCCCGGCGGGTTCACCAGGGCGCCGCGATCGGCCGGGCACAGCAGCAGCCGGTGCATCAGGGCCTCGACCTCGTCGGCGGGCAGCCGCCCGTCGGTGAAGTCCAGGGGCCGCCCGAGGAAGCCCCGGCGCAGCGCGGCGAGCTCCTCGGGGTCCATCGGCTCCGCCGACTCCCCGCGCAGCCGGTCGGCGACCCTCCCGAAGGGCGGGCGGCCGTCCCGGCCGGAGAACTCCGCGGCGAAGCCGGGGTCGGCGATGACGCCGAGGATGCGCATCGCCCGCGCGGATCGGGGGGCGCTGGCGGCCAGGGAGCGCACCAGCCGGATCCGCGCCGCCCAGGTCGCCGGGTCGGTGTCGGTGCCGGGCACCGGGATCCGGGACAGTCCCCGGATCACCGCCTCGGGGGTCATCGGGCAGCCGTGGGCGAACAGGCCCTCGCGCAGGGCGGTGCGCTGCGGTGCGGTGAGTTCGGCGGCCATCTCACGCCCCCGGGAGGGACTCGGCGCGGTCGAGCATCCGCGGCGGCAGCCCGGTCATGAAGCGGCGGGTGCCGTCGACGACGATGCACCAGCCGACGCCGACCTCCTCGGGGAGGCTGCGCACCACCAGGTCGGTCACCCGGCCGTCGGCGACGCCGGCGAGGCTGAGCAACTTCCCGCCGCCCTGCCGGCCCATGTCGCCGACCACCCGGACCAGCTCGCCGCCGGCGGCGCGGGCGTCGGCGATCTGCTCCAGGCCGAGCACCACCTCCGCGTCGAAGTCCGCGCGCCGGAAGGGGACGCCTGCGAGCAGGGACAGCAGCGGCAGCACGAGGATCGGGGCGCCGGGCAGCAGGCGTGCGGTGAGGGCGGCCGCCCCGCCGCGGTCCTCCCGCTCCCCCCGCGTCGCCTCGGCCGCGGCCCCCTCCCCGGCGGGGGCCGGGGACGGCCGATCGGCCCCGCCGGCGCCGTCCTCCCCTCCGGCGGCCTTCGCGGCATCGGGCCCGGGGCGGGCGGGGGCGCCCGCCGGGATCGCCGCATCCGCGGCATCGTCTGGCACGGCGGCGGCATCGGAGCCCGCGGGCAGCGCCAGGACCAGGATGAACCAGGCGATGAGGGCCAGCACCGCGGTGCCGATCCGCCGGGCCCGGCCGGCGATGAGCGCCACGACGCCGCCGAGGAGCGCAATCGCGGCGAGCACGGCCCAGGATCCGATCCCCGCGGCGAAGCCCGCCGCGGCGTGCAGCACGGGGACCGCCGCCATGGTGGACAGGGCGAAGGCGCCAGTGATCACCCACGGCGCACGCGCGCGGTACCCGGGGGCGGTGAACCCGCCCCGATCATCCCGGGCGACCCGGGTCGGCAGGTAGCCGCGCATCGCCGCCCCGTCGAAGGCCTGCACCGCCGCGGCCCCGGTAGCCCGGAACCGACCGCGGGCTCTCCCGTCCCATGGGCCCTCCCAGTCGACTGTCATCGCCGTCCCTTCCTCCCAATCCGGTGCGTTGTCGAATCCAGGGAAACCCGCGGCGGGTGCCGCGGGCACCGGGACTACTCCCCTACCGCCGGGGCGGTCCGGTGGTGATCCTGAACCCGAGACCACTCCACCGAGACCCCAGGGAACGGATCATCATGCGCATCGACCACCTCCCCCTCGCCGCCGCCCTCGCCGCCGCGGCGCTGCTCACCGGCTGTGGCGGGCAGCCGCCCGCCCCCGCCCCCGAGACCGTGACCACCACGGTGGAGGTGACCCCCGAGGACGCGCCGACCGGCATCGGCACCTCGAGCACCACCTCCTCGACGAGCACCACCACCTCGACCACGACACCGGAGGATGACCGCGACGAGGACCTCGACGACCGCGGCGACTCCGGCAGCATCGAGGAGGCGATGGCGGACTACCCCAACTCCTTCATCAGCGGCCTGCGGCCCGGGTCGGGCAAGGCCAGCTCCAGCTGGGACGTCGAGTTCCTGCCCGGCCAGCGCGACCGGGCCGGCCTGACGGAGGCGTGGGTGAACATCGACGGCCAATACGCCAACGGGGTGCTGCAGTACCCGCGGCGGGAGGGGTACGCCGATTTCGCCGTGGAGTTGCACACCCGGGTCACCGATCAGGACATCTGCACCGGCACCGTCGAGATCCTGGATGAGGAGGGCAACCCCACCTCCTACGGCTCCGTGGAGAACACCCCCTCCGCCTGCTACAGCTCGTCCATCGACCCCCGGTTCCCCCGGCAGCAGGTGGCGGTGACCGAGCCCGGCACCTACTGGCTGGTCGTCACCCTCGACCAGGTCGGCTATGAGCCGGTGACCCTGGCGCAGGCCTTCCTGGTCCTGTGACGGGGCCCGGGCGATATGGTGAACAACAACAAACGAGGAGCCGCCGGCCGCGACCGGCGGCACGGAGGAGGACGCGCCATGCCGAACCAGACCCCGCCGGGCCCCGGCGCCGATCGGTTCACCGACCCGACCCTGCCCCCGGAGACCCTCGACGGCGGCGCCCCCGCCGGCGCCGCCCCGGGCGCCCCCGCCGGCGCCACCGCGGTGCCGGCGCCGGACGGCGGCACGCGCCGCACGCTGATGATCGTCCTCGCCGTCCTGGTGGCCCTGCTGGTGGCCGCGGTCGCGGTGACCGCGCTGCTCACCCGCGGGGGTCCCGAGCCGAAGTACCTCCCGCTGCCCGGGGGCCCCGACTCCCGGGACTCCCGTTGGGACTATCCGGCGGAGGGGCTGCTCACCCACGCCATCGACACCCCGGACGCGCTCCTCGTCAACTCCGCATGGCAGCAGGCGCTGGTCGACGTGGCGAGGGGGGCCGCCCCCGGGGATCCGATGCCCGAAGAACTCGCCGATGTCGAGGTCGAGGGGATCGGCGCATTCGACTGCCACCGGCTCCCCCACAGCGGGGACAACCCCGGGAAGAAGACGATGACCTGGGAGTGCCGTGGGCCGATCCGGGAGAACGCGGAGACCGGCGGATACGGCATGCAGGTGGTGCTCACCCCGCAGGCGCAGGGCGTTGGCCACGGCATGATCATCCCGAGCGACCCGCAGTGGGCGGAGCACGCCATCGACCACTGGGGCTACGGGCAGTAACGGTGAACGCCGCAACTACCCCGACGCTGCCCCCCGGATCGGATTTCGCCGGCTACCGCGTGGAACGCCGCATCGGCGCCGGCGGCGCCGGGGAGACCTACCTGGTGCGCAACCCGGGCCTGGACCGGGTGGAGTGCCTGAAGCTGCTCAACCGGGCCTCCGGCCCGGCCGCCATCGCCGAGGCCCGCACCGTCGCCCGCCTGGGCCACCCCGGCACGGTCACCGTGTTCAACAACGGCGCCACCGGCGGCCACGTCTGGTACACCATGCCCTTCGCCCCGGGCGGCGACCTCGGCCGCTACCTGGACCTGCTGCCGGATGACGGCAGCCGGCTGCGCGAGGCGATGCCGATGCTCGGGGACATCGCGCAGACCATCGACGATCTGCACCAGCGGCCCACGCCGGTCATGCACGGCGACATCAAGCCGTCCAACATCCTCGTCGACACCTCGACCCCGCACCGGCCGCGGGCGCTGCTCTCCGATTTCGGCTCCTCCCTGGCCGGGGGCGCCGCCGGCGGCGGCCCCGGGCCCGCCGGCTCCTTCGGCGCCACCCCGCCGTACCTCTCCCCGGGCCGGCGCTTCGGCCGGCCCCCCTCGGCCCCGGACGACCGCTACGCCTTCGCCTGCACCGCCTTCGAGGCGCTCACCGGACACCGTCCCTTCGGCGTGGACCTGCCGGGCGACGCCACCGCCCGGACCCGGATCGAGGCCTGGCGGCGGGCGCATCTGGCCCCGCGGCGCCCGGTGCCCTCCGATCACGACCCGGCGCTGGTGGCGCTGGACCCGGTGTTCCGCCGGGCGCTGGCCATCGAGGAGGCCGAGCGGCACCCCACCGCCGGCGAATTCCACCGGGAGCTGCACCGGGCGCTCTACGGGGATCCGGCCGCGGCCGCGGCGCGACGTTCCCGTCGCCGGACGACCGTCCTCGCCGCCGCGGTGACCGTCCTCGCGCTCGCCCTGGCCGGGGCCGGATGGGCGGCGTTCGCGCCCCGGGGGATCAAGGTCGGCGGCGGCTGCCCGGACGCCTCCGCGATCACGGGCGGGCGGAATTTCACGCTGCTCGGGAACTACGCGGTCGCCGATCTCCCCCTCCCCTCCCTGGATGCCCTGCCCGCACATTGCCGCTACTCCTTCGATCCCCCCACCGGGTCCCAACTGCGCCGGGGGCAGGCCACGGTCCTGGTGTTCAACTCGCGGGACGAGGCCACGCGGGAGGCCCGGGACGAGATCCTCGCCCGGCTTCCCCGCAGGACCGGGCGGGAGGACCCGGAGGAGGAGGATCGTCTGGTGGTGGCGAAGGGGACCTGGGCCGGGGCGATGCCGAAGGGCACGCCGCCGGTGCACATCACCCTCTACCCCGACCACTCCGGGGCCGACTGGTCGGACAGCTGGTCCAGCTGCGTCGCGGCGACCGAGGACGGCACGCTCACCCTCGTCGAGATCCACGAGGGGCATCCCGGAAGCGCCACGGGCGTCGGCGGAACCGCCAGCGGGGCGGAGTTGATGTGCGAGGCCAACCTGAAGCTCCTCCAGCTGTGGCAGACCGCGGGCTGACCGTGCGCGCCGGGGCGGCCGGGGCTCAGCCGGCGGTGTCCGCCAGGTACGCCAGGATCGCCTTCACCCGCCGGTTGGGCACCTCCGGGGGCAGGTCCAGCTTCATCAGGATCGCGGCGATGTGCTTGCCCACCGCCGCCTCGGAGACGAAGAGCTCCGCGGCGATCTCCGAGTTCGCCAGGCCCCGGGCCATCGCCTCGAGCACCTCGGTCTCCCGGGGGGTGAGCCCGGCCAGGCCGGGGGCGCCGCGGCCCATCGCCCCGGCGACCTCCGGGTCGATGACCACCGCCCCGGCGGCGACGGCGCGCACGGTGCCGATGAAGTCGGCGACCCGGCCCACGTTGTCCTTGAGCACGTAGCCGGTGCCGCCGACCCGGCCGGCGGGCTGGGAGAGCTCCAGCACCCGGCGGGCGTAGGCGCCGGCGACGTACTGGGAGCACACCACGATGCCGATGCCCGGGTGGTCCCGGCGGATCGCCGCGGCGGCGCGCAGCCCGTCATCGGCCATCCCGGGCGGCATCCGCACATCGGTGATCACCACCTCCGGGACGGTGCCGGCGGCGACGAGCTCGTCGACCAGGCGGGGCAGCGCCTCGGCGTCGGCGCATTGGCCGACCACGGTGAAGCCCCGCCGGGCGAGCATCGCGGCCAGCGATTCGCGCAGCAGCCCGGAGTCGTCGGCGAGCACCACCCGCAGGGTGTCCGCGCGCTCCGGGGCGCCGCCGGCGGCGCCCATCACGATCCCCCCTCCCCCGGGGAGGCCCCGGGTCCGTCCCCGGGCAGCACCACCGCGGGCTCCCCGCGGTGCAGCAGCAGCGGGATCCCGGCGCTGACCCGGGTGGGCCCACCCGCCGGGGAGGCCACCTCCAGGTGCCCGCCGATCGCGGCGAGGCGCTCGCGCATCCCGGCCAGGCCGCCGCCGGGGGCGGGCCGGGCCCCGCCGGGGCCGGTGTCCACCACGGTCAGCCGCAGCTCCTCGGAAACGGTGACCAGCACGCTCACCGCCGCCCCGGGGGCGTGCTTGGCGGCGTTGGTGAGGCATTCCAGGACCAGGAAGTAGGCGCAGGCGGCGACCCCCTCCGGCAGCTCCGGGATCCGGTCCGGGCAGGTCAGGGACACCTCCCCGGGATGGTTGGCCACCGCGTCCTCCAGGGCGGCGGCCAGGCCCTCCTCGGCGAGCACCCGGGGGTGGATGCCGCGCACCGTGGCGCGCAGCGCGGCCAGCGCCCGGTGCAGGCTGGACTGGGCCTGCTCCAGCAGCTCCACCAGCTCCGCGGCATCCTCCGGGGCCTCCAGCTGCGCCTCGCCGAGCTGCAGCGAGGCGGCGACCAGGTACTGCTGGGCGCCATCGTGCAGATCCCGCTCGATCCGGCGGCGCTCCACCTCGTAGGCGGCGACGATCGCCCGGCGGGAGTCGATGAGCCGGGCGATCTCGGCCTCGTAGGCCCCCGGATCCGCGCCGGCGCGGGCGCGCCCGGGCAGGAGCGCGCGCAGCCGGGCGAGCGGGCCGCGGCGGGCGGGCTCGCCGGCGGCCGCGGTCCGCGGGCGGTGGTTGTCGGGGACGGGCACGGCCCCGATCCTAGGGGCGGTGCGCCGGCCGGGGGTGGGGCTGGCCCTACCCGGAAAACTAGGCTGGGCCCCATCGATTCCGGCGGCGGCGCGGACTGGACTGGAGGCCATGAACGAACCACTTCTCACGGCCACCGGCCTGACCAAGACCTTCGGCGCCGAGCACGCCCTGCGCGGCGTGGACCTGGCCATCGGCGAGGGCGAGACCCTCGCCGTGATGGGCCCCTCCGGCTCCGGCAAATCCACTCTGCTGCACTGCCTGTCCGGGGTGCTGGCGCCCACCGGCGGGGAGATCCTCTTCGACGGGATCGAGCTCACCGGGCTCTCCGACGCGAAGCGCTCCCGGCTGCGGCTGCACCGCTTCGGCTTCGTCTTCCAGGACGGCCAGCTGCTGCCGGAGCTGCCCGCCCGGGAGAACGTGGCGCTGCCGCTGCGGCTCACCGGCATGTCCGCGGCCAAGGCCCTCTCCCGCGCCGACGAGACCCTGGACCAGCTGGGTCTGGGCGATCAGCGGGCCAAGCTGCCCGGGGCGATGTCCGGGGGCCAGGCGCAGCGGGTCGCGGTGGCCCGGGCCATCGCCGGCCGGCCCCGGGTGGTCTTCGCCGATGAGCCCACCGGGGCCCTGGACCAGGCCACCGGGCATGAGGTGATGCAGCTGCTGACCTCCCTGGTGCGGATGCACCACATGGCCCTGGTGATGGTCACCCACGACGTCAACGTGGCCTCCTGGTGCTCCCGGATCGTGGAGATCCGGGACGGCCGGATCCACGCCGATCGCGCGGTGCGCGCCACCCGGGGGGATGCGCGATGAGCGCCGCCCCGACCGACGCCGCCGCCCCCGCCGGCCGGGGGCTGCCCCGCCCGCGCAACCTGGCCCGGCTCTCCGCCGAGTTCACCGCCGCGCGCTGGCGCACCCGCTCCGGTGACGGGGTGCTCGCGGTGCTGAGCATCATCGCCTTCGCGGTGGCCGCGACCATCGCCAACATCGTCGCCTCCGGCACCTGGATGTTCCGCAACCGGGCCGCCTACCCCACCGGGGTGGTCGCCGAGGCGATCGCCGAGGACGCCAGCTTCGACATCATCGTGAGCTTCTACGTGGTCCTGGCGCTGCTGGCCTGCGTGCTGCTGGTGTTCCCGGTGGTGCACCTGGCCACCTCCGCCACCCTGCTCGGGGCGCGCAGCCGGGAGCGCCGGCTGGCGATCCTGCGCCTGGTCGGGATGACCCGGTCCGAGGTGTCCCTGCTCGGCTTCCTGGAGGTGATGCTGCAGGCGCTGCTCGGGGTGCTCGCCGGCGGGGCACTCACCATCGCCCTGCTGCCCGCCTTCCAGAAGCTGACCTTCCAGGCCATGCGGGTGCGCTACGAGGAGATGCTGCTGCCCTGGTGGGGCTACCTGGTGGTGGCCGCGGTGCTGCTGGCGATCACCGCGGCGGCCACCGCCGCCGGCCTGGCCCGGGTGCGGATCTCCCCGCTGGGGGTGGCCCGCCGGGAACCGCCGGCGGCGCTGCGCTGGTGGCCGGTGCTCGCCGCGGTGGCGGTGCTGGTTGCGGTGCAGATCGGCACCCGGCTGGGCGGCACCGGGGCCAGCGTGACCCGGCGCACCGTCCTCGGGCTCATCGTGGCCCTGGCCTTCATCCTGGTCGTGGACGTGCTCATGCCCCGCGGGCTGCAGCTGGCCGCCCGGCTGCTGGCCCGGCTCTCCGGGGTCACCGTGTCCTGGGCCTCCCGCCGGGTCGCCGCGAACCCCAAGCCCACCTGGCGCCGGGTCGGGGTGCTGACCTTCATGGTGCTCATCACCTCCTTCTTCGGCCAGATGCCGGTCACCGCCGGTGAGGTGAACACCGCCGCGGCGAAGACCGTCGCCGAGGCCCTCCTCATCGACATCCGGCTGGGCATGATGTTCACCATCGGCTTCAGCTTCGCCCTCGCCGCGGTGTCCGCGATGGTGAACCAGGCCTCCGCGGAGTTCGAGCGCGCCGAGGAGACCCGGGCGATGCTGCGGATGGGCGTCTCCGACGCCCGGCTGCGCGCGGTGAACTGGCTGGAGGCCCTGGGCCCGCTGGCCGGCGCGGTGCTCCTCGCCCTGGGCCTCGGCTGGTTGATGGCGAGCCTCACCGGCATCGCCGATGCGGTGACCCCGGACGAGGGTGAGGTGCTGCAGCCGCTGATGGGCCACGCCCCCATCGCCGGGATCGCCGGCGCCGGGATCGCGCTGATGGTGCTGGCCCTGGCCGCCACCGGACCGATCCACCGCCGGATCATCACCGAGGATCGGGAGCGGTAGCCGGCGCCCCACCCTCCCCGCCCGCCGCGGCGGCCCCGGGATCGTCCCCGGGGCCGCCGCGGCGATCCGCTCCGCCGGAGCCGCCGGCGGACTCCGGGTCTCCCGGAAATGGCCGGGAGAACTCCCCTTTCTCCCCTTCCACGGCGGCCATAGCGTGGGATCCACGACCGGTCCGGAACGGTCCGCCGGAGAGGCGCGGAACGCGGGATCCGGAGCCGCCGGGCCAGGTCGACGGGTGCGCCGATCCGGGGACGGGCCGGCCGCCGCGGAGTCCACCGCCCACCGAGAAAGGCGATTCCCATGGCGAATTCCGACATCCACCTCGCCCCCGGCGAAAACGGGGTCTTCGGGGAGAGGTTCCGGCCCAACCTGGTGCTGTTCTGGCTGAAGAGCAATATGACGGTGACCAACCGCCGGTTGGCGATCAAGGCCCCGAACACCATCTTCGGGGTGATCCCGCTGGGCTACGAGGAGCGCAGTATCCCGATGGGCGCCATCGCCGCCGTCACCGCCTCGCTGTCCGTGAAGATCGGCCGGCTGATCGGCTTCGGCCTGCTCACCGTGCTCTGGCTCGTGCTCCTCATCGAGGTCGACCATGCGCGATCCCGGTTCCTCTTCTTCGTGCTGCTCCTGCTCAGCGCCGCGCTCGCCGCCAACGCCATCGTGAGCAAGCTGACCGTCACCAACGCCGGCGGCGGCACCACGGAGGCCACCGTGTCCGCGCTGGAGCAGGCCAAGCTGGAGACCTTCCAGCGGCAGCTCAACGAGTACGTCTACTCCGCCGGCCCGGCCGGCCAGTCCTGGCAGCAGGCCGGGGCGCAGGGCAACCACGGCCACCCGGAGCTGCAGGGCAACACCCAGTCCCAGTGGGGCGGCAACTACGGCGCCCCCGGCCAGGCCCCGATGGGCCAGCCCGGCCAGCCGCCGATGGGCCAGCCCGGCCAGCCGCCGATGGGCCAGCAGGGGTTTCCGGGCCAGCCCGGTCAGCCCGGCCAGCCGAGCTACTCCGGCCAGCCCGGCCAGCCCGGCCACCAGAGCCACCCCGGCCAGCCGGGGTGGCAGGACCCGCAGCCGATGGACCGGCCGTCCCCGGCGGACCGGCACGACCCGCCGGCGCACCATGAGCAGCCCGCGCACCGCGCACCGCATGCGCGGAACGAGCAGCCCGCGCCGCACACCCGGCCGATCCCCCAGGCCCGGACGGCCGACCGGGCCCAGCCGGGCCCGGCGGGCCGGCCCCGGCCCGCGCCCGCGGAGGAGCCGATCCGCGGGTTCAAGCCGGGCGGGCCGAACCGGCCCCCGGAGGGCTTCCAACCGGGTCGGCCCATCCCCGGCGAATGACGCGCCCGCCCGGCGCGTCCGGGCCGGGAACCCGTCGCCCGCGGCGTCCGGGGCGCTCCCGCGGGCGGGGTTCGTCCCTGCGGTGACCTGCCCGGCCACCCCGGATGCCGGGATCCGGCCGAACCTGGATAGCATCGCGGTCATGGCGGAGAAGACCACGACGGCCCTCGAGTTCGATTTCCTGGCCGACAAGCTGACCCTGCTGCTGGCCCAGGAGGACCTGGCCGGCATCGAGGCGGTGGTGCACGACATGTCCGCCGCCGATCTGGTGCGCGTGCTGGAGCGCGAGGACCCCGGGGACCGGGCGATCATCTACCGGCTGCTGCGCCGGGACGTCGCCCTGGAGGTCTTCGAGCGCTTCGAGCCCTCGATGCGCGGTGAGCTCATCACCGGCCTGCGCGATGAGCACGTGGTCTCCGTCTTCGAGGCCCTGGACCCCGATGACCGGGCGAGCCTGGTCGGGGAGCTGCCCGCGGCGGTGTCCGCGAAGCTCTTCGACGGCCTGTCCGAACATGAGCGCGAGCTCACCGCGCCGATGCTGGGCTACCCGCCCAGCGCGATCGGCCGGTACATGTCCACCGAGTTCCTGCGCATCGGCCCGGCGTGGACCTGCGCGGAGGTCCTGGACCTGGTCCGCGACCGGGGCGCGGAGGCGGAGACGGTGTACCTGCTCATGGTCACCGGGCCGAGCCGGATCCTGCAGGGCGTGCTCAGCCTGCGCGATGTGCTGCTCGCCGACGGCGACGCCGAGGTCCGCGGCCTGATGGAGGAGCCGGAGTTCGTGGTCGCCTCCGAGGACGCGGAGACCGCGGCGCGGCGGGCGGTGCGCACCGGCCGGATGGTGGTGCCGGTGGTGGACGAGGAGAACCGGCTGATCGGCATCCTCACCCACGACGACGCCACCCGGATCATCGATCGGGCGGATGAGGAGGACGCGGCCCGCGCCGGCGCCACCGAGCCGCTGGACCGGCCCTACCTGGCCACCGCGGTGACCTCCCTGGTGCGCTCCCGGATCGTATGGCTGCTCATCCTGGCGCTGTCCGCGATCCTCACCGTGCAGGTGCTGGAGATGTTCGAGGAGTCCCTGGAGAAGGTGGTCACCCTCTCCCTGTTCATCCCGCTGCTCACCGGCACCGCGGGCAACACCGGCTCCCAGGCGGCGACCACGGTGACCCGGGCGCTGGCGGTCGGCGAGGTGCGCCTGCGGGACACCGCCCGGGTGGCCTGGCGGGAGGTCCGGGTCGGGGTGACCATGGGCCTGCTGCTGGGCGCCCTGGGCGTGCTGCTGGCCGGGGTGTTCTACGGCTGGGAGTTCGGCGTGGTGATCGGGCTGACCCTGGTGAGCATCTGCACCATCGCGGCCACCGTGGGCGGGATCATGCCGATGGTGGCGCAGATGGTCGGCGCCGACCCGGCGGTGTTCTCCACCCCGTTCATCTCCACCTTCTGCGACGCCTCCGGGCTCATCGTGTACTTCCTCATCGCCAAGGCGGTGCTGGGCATATAGCCGCGGCCGCGGCCGCGGACGGCCGCCCGCGGATCCGCCCGCGACCGGCACCCGCCGGCCGCGGGCGGCGGCGATCCGGGGCATAGGGGACCGGTGGGCCCACCCCGGATCCCGCCCCCTATCCCCCTGTACCGGGGTGACGTTACGTGTTTTAAACAGAAACACTTACGCGTGGCGCGGATCACACCTAGGGTTGCCCTCACCAGATGGATTTGCCTTGAAACGGAGAGCACCACCGATGAGCACAGACAGCACCCCCGCACCCCGCATCCGCGATCGGGTCCGCGGCGCCTCGGAGATGGTCCGGGGCCTCGGCCCGGTGACCCGCGCCGGCGTCCTCGGCTCCATGGGCCCGGGTGCCCTGGGCAAGGCCGCGCACTCCCTGTACCGGTGGGACTTCCTGCCCTCCGGGCTCCTCGGCATCGCCGCGGGCCGCGACCCGCACCACACCGCGATCATCGACGACGGCGGCTCGATGACCTACGAGCACTTCAACGAGCGGGCCAACCAGCTCGCCCGGGCGCTGCGGCACGGCAACATCCGGCCCCGGGACCGGATCGGGGTGCTCTCCCGCAACCACCGCGGCTTCCTGCTCGCGCTGTGCGCGCACGGCCGGCTGGGTACCGATCTGGTGCTGCTCAACCCGGGTGCCTCCGCGGAGCAGACCAACGCGGTGATCCGGGAGCAGAAGCTGGACTTCCTCTTCATCGACGAGGAGTTCACGCACATCCTGCCGGAGGACTTCGACCAGTGCCCGGTGGCGGTGTCCTGGCTGGAGGACTACGAGGACACCTCCTGCGTGCGCGAGGGCTGGACCTCCATGCGGGACATGATCCGCACCGCGCCCCCGGAGGACTTCCCCGGGGCGGCGCTGCTGCGCCGGCCGCGCCGGGGCCGGGTGATCATCCTGACCTCCGGCACCACCGGCACCCCGAAGGGCGCCAAGCGCCCGGAGCCGCGCTCCTGGATGCCGGCCTCCTCCATCATGAGCGCGATCCCGCTGCGCCAGCGCCGGCCCGCCTACCTGGCCGCGCCGCTGTTCCACACCTGGGGCTTCGCCACCGCGCAGCTGTCCATCGCGCTGCGCTCCACGATGATCCTGCGCCGGCACTTCGATCCGGAGGACAGCCTGCGGATCATCGAGGCGCATCATCCGCACACCGTGTTCCTGGTGCCCACCATGCTGCAGCGGATGCTGGAGGCCGCCCCGGAGAAGCAGGACGTGGACTCCTCCTCGCTGCAGGTCATCGCCTCCTGCGGCTCGGCGATCCCCAAGCACATCGTGGAGCGCACCCTGGACCGGTTCGGCCCGGTGCTCTACAACCAGTACGGCTCCACCGAGGTGTCCTGGGCGACCATCGCCGGCCCGGAGGATCTGGCGGCGGAGCCGACCACCGCCGGCCGGCCGCCCCTGGGCACCCGGCTGTCCATCCGCGACGAGGAGGGCGAGGAGGTCCCCGCCGGGGAGGTCGGCCGGATCTTCATCGGCAACTCCATGCTCTACGAGGGCTACACCCGCCCCGGCGCGGACAAGGAGATCATCGACGGCATGGTGTGCACCGGCGATCTGGGCTACATCGACGAGGCGGGCCTGCTCTACGTCTCCGGCCGGGAGGACGACATGATCGTCTCCGGCGGGGAGAACGTCTTCCCCCGGGAGACCGAGGACGTGCTCTCCGGGCTGGACGGGGTGCGCGAATGCGCCGTGGTCGGCGCCGAGGACGCCCGCTTCGGCCAGGCGCTGGTCGCCTACGTGGTGCGCACCGATGACGAGGCCGGGGCGGCGCTGACCCACGAGGGCCTGCGCGAGTACGTCAAGACCAAGCTGACCCGGTACAACGTGCCCCGGGAGACCATCTTCCTGGACGAGCTGCCGCGCAACGCGGTGGGCAAGGTGGTGCCCCGGATGCTCCCGGAGCCCGCCGGCTCCGCCGGCACCGCGGCCTGAGCCGCCCGGCTCCCCCGCCCCCGCCGCGTCCCGCGGCGGGGGCGGGCGCGTCCGGGGCGCGGCTCAGCCGAGGCCGTCGAAGCCGGCGCGCACGGTGTAGTTGCGGTCGGCGAGGGTGCCCAGCATGTACTCCGGCTCCATGCCCAGCAGCGACCAGCGGGTGCGCGCGGACCAGTCCAGGGACTCCCGGGTGGGGATCCGGTGGAAGGACACCCGGTAGCCGCCGGTGCTGACCCGGATCAGGGTGTAGCCGCCGGGGTAGCCCAGGGAGGCGCCGCGTTCGCAGTGGTCGATGTTGCCCACGTCGGCGACCCCGCGCCGGGTGCGGTGGGTGTGCCCGGAGAACACCGCGGCCACCCCGGGGGCCCGGGCGAGGATCGCCTGCAGCCGCAGCGACTGCTCCTCGGTCATGCAGAACTTCGCCCGGCCGGCGGAGGACCGGGCCGCGTCGATGGTCGCCGGGTGGTGGCCGAAGACGATGGTGGGCCGCTCCGGGTCGGCGTCCAGCTCGGCGCGCAGCTCCTCCAGCTGGGCGTCGTCGAGGTGGCCGCCGTCGAAACCGGGCACCGAGGTGTCCAGGCCGATGAGCCGCAGCCCGCCGAGCCGGCGCACCCAGGGGCGCTGCCGGGGCGGGCAGGCCGGCAGCATCGGATCCTCGGCCGGGCCCACCCCGCGGTTGTCGTGGTTGCCGCGGGTGGCCGCCCAGTCCAGGCCGGAGGAGTCCATCAGCCGGGTGAACTCGGCGACCTGCGCCGCGGTGCCGTCGTTGGTGAGGTCGCCGTTGGCGACCACCAGGTCGGCGCCGTCGGCGGCGGCGCCGGCGAGCACCCCGGCCAGCTGCATGGCGGCGAAGCCGCGGGCGGCGCCGGCGTCGCGCAGCCGGGACCGGTCCAGGGGGCTGCCCCCGTGGAAGGCCTTGCCGATGTGCACGTCGTTGGTGAGCGCGATGAGGCCCACCGGGGATCCCGGCAGCGCCGGGGCGGTGGTGACGATCCCGGTGGCCTCCGGGGTGCCGCGGCGGCGGGTGATCCGCAGCGAGGGCCGCGCCACGGCGTCCCCGGAGCGGCATTCGAAGCGGTAGGCCCGGCCCGGCTCCAGGCCCTCGACGACCACATGGTGGTAGCCGCGGGGGGTGGGGTCCTCGTGCACCACCCGCATCGGCCCGCCGGAGACGTCGCCCATCAGCACCGTCTCCCCCGCCGGGGCGGTGGGCCGGGTGGTGCCGTAGCGCACCCGCAGCGCCCGCCGGTAGGTGGCCCAGGTGAAGGCCACCGAGGTGTCGGTGACGGTGGGCACCTCCAGCTCCCAGGCGACCAGCTGGCCGCGCCCGTTGCGCTCCGGCTCCGCCGCGGGCCCGTCGCCGGGGGCGGCGGGTCCGGGGGCGGGCACGGGATCTCGGCGGGGGTCGGCGGCGGGCATACCCCGACCATACGGCCGCGCCGGGCCCCGGCGCGCCGCGGGCGCCCGCGGCGGCCGGGCCCCGCCGAAGCACCCGGATGCGGGCACCCCCGAACGGGGTGGAATGGGGGACGATGAACCAGGCAACCACTAGTTACGGGACTTTATCGGCGCAGCGCACCCACATCTTGTGGTCCGTGTATGTCATAGGTGTATCCGAAATCACATCATCGAGAATTCCATCACTGTGATTCCGGACCTACGGTGTGGGGCATGAGCGCCTGCATCGACCCCATCGCGACCATCGACGAGTACCTCTCCCGGACCGACTGGCGGGTCAACGCCAACGCCAACCAGGACTACAGCCTCGGCGGGCTGATGCTGAACACCTCCGGCAAGGTGGTGGCCAACTACTGGCTGGACGAGGTCTTCGGCGAGGCGGCCGCCGCCGCGCACCGCGAGGGCGCGATCCACATCCACGACCTGGACATGCTCGCCGGCTACTGCGCCGGCTGGTCCCTGCGCGCCCTGCTCGAGGAGGGCTTCGGCGGGGTGGCCGGCGCGGTGTGCTCCGCGCCCCCGCGGCACCTGTCCACCGCCCTGGGCCAGATGGTGAACTTCCTGGGCACCCTGCAGAACGAATGGGCCGGGGCCCAGGCCTTCTCCGGCTTCGACACCTTCCTGGCCCCCTACGTCCGGGTCGACGGCCTGGACTATCCGCAGGTGGAGCAACTGGTAGAGGAGTTCGTCTTCAACCTCAACGTGCCCAGCCGCTGGGGCACCCAGACCCCCTTCACCAACCTCACCCTGGACTGGACCTGCCCGCCGGAGCTCGCCGAGCACACCCCGCTGGTCGGCGGGAAGCCGGTGGACTTCACCTACGGGGAACTGCGCGCGGAGATGGACCTGCTCAACCGGGCGCTGATCGAGGTGCTCGGCCGCGGCGACGCCCGCGGCCGCGCCTTCACCTTCCCCATCCCCACCTACAACATCACCGAGGACTTCGACTGGGACTCCCCCAACGCCGCGGCCCTGTTCGAGATGACCGCCCGCTACGGGCTGCCCTACTTCCAGAACTTCGTCAACTCCGATCTGGACCCCGGCCAGATCCGCTCCATGTGCTGCCGGCTGCAGCTGGATCTGCGCCAGCTGCTCGCCCGCGGCAACGGCCTGTTCGGCTCCGCCGATCTCACCGGCTCCATCGGGGTGGTCACCCTCAACTGCGCCCGGCTGGGCCACCTGCACGCCGGCGACTGGGCCGGGCTCCTCGCCGAGGTGGACCGGCTCACCGATCTCGCCGCGGGGATCCTGGAGGCCCGGCGGGACACCGTGGGCCGGCTCATCGACGCCGGGCTCTACCCCTACACCCGGCGCTGGCTGCCCGGGCTGGACAACCACTTCTCCACCATCGGGGTCAACGGGGTCAACGAGATGGTGCGCAACTTCACCGGCGACGCCGCCGACATCACCGATCCCCGCGGCCACCGGATGGCCGTGGACCTGCTGGACCACCTGCGGGCCCGGCTGGTGGAGCTGCAGGAGGCCACCGGGCACATGTTCAACCTGGAGGCCACCCCCGCCGAGGGCGCCACCTACCGCTTCGCCCGGGAGGACCGGCGCCACCACCCCGGCATCCTGCAGGCCGGCACCGCGGAGAAGCCCTACTACACCAACTCCACCCAGCTGCCGGTCGGCTTCACCGACGACCCCTTCCGGGCCCTGGCCGAGCAGGAGGAGCTGCAGTCGAAGTACACCGGCGGCACCGTGCTGCACCTCTACCTCGGCGAGGCGATGGACTCCGGGGCCGCCTGCGCCGCCCTGGTCCGCCGGGCGATCGAGGGCTTCCGGCTGCCCTACGTCACCATCACCCCGACCTTCTCCATCTGCCCCGCGGACGGCTACCTCAGCGGGGAGCACGCCAGCTGCCCGGACTGCGGCGGCGAGGTGGAGGTGTGGACCCGGGTGATGGGCTACTTCCGCCCGGTGTCGTCCTTCAACACCGGCAAGAAGGGCGAGTACGAGGAGCGGGTGAGCTTCCGCGCCCCGGGGAGCCGCCATGCCGCATGAGCTGCTGATCGGCGGGGCCGACCCGGCCCCGCCCGCCCCGCCGGCGCCGGTGCCGGTGGCCGGGGTGGCCTCCTTCTCCACCGTGGACTGGCCCGGCCGGCTGGCCGCCACCGCCTTCCTCGCCGGCTGCCCCTGGCGCTGCGGCTACTGCCACAACCCGGCGCTGCAGACCGTCCACGGCGGCGCCCCGGACGCCGGCGCCGCCGGCTGGGCGGGGCTGACCGGGCTGCTCGCCGCCCGCCGCGGGCTGCTCGACGCGGTGGTCTTCTCCGGCGGGGAGCCCACCATGCACCGGGGCCTGCCCGCCGCGGTGGACGCGGTGCGCGACCTCGGCTTCGAGGTGGGCCTGCACACCTGCGGGGCCTACCCCGTCGCGCTGCGCCGGCTGCTCGCCGGCGGCCGAGTGGACTGGGTGGGCCTGGACGTCAAGGCCGATCCGGGGGATCCCGAGGGGCACGCCCGGGTGGTCTACGGCGGCCTCGGCGCCGGCCGGGGCGGGGTGCCCGCGGCCCGGCTGCGCGCCGCCGAGCACGTCCGGCGCAGCCTGGCCCTGGTGCTCGACGCCGCGCCCGCGGTGGAGGTCCGCACCACGGTATGGCCCGGCGCGACCGGCGCCGGGGCGCTGGCCGCGATCGGCCGCCGGCTGCGCGCCGCCGCCGACGCCGCCGGGCGCGGGGACCTCACCTGGGCGATCCAGCACGCCCGGGCCACCGGCGTGGACCGGGCCGCCGCGGCCACCGCGGGCCTGGACCCGGATGCGCCGGCGGCCCCCGACGCGGACCGGCGGGCGCGGCTGCTGGCCGCCGCGCGGGAGGCCGCCGGGGACCGGATCCGGGTCATCGACCGCTGAACCGACCGGGGCCGGGGAGAACTCCCGTGGTGGCGGCGCCGGCGGCGCCCTAGCGTCCGGGATCGGAATCATCCGCACCCGCCGCCGGCGTCGGCGGCGATGACCCCGGAAAGGCGCGCCATGGCCACCAACGCAGGAAGCCCCCTGGGCAGGATCACGCACAACCTCAGCGGCGGCGGCATCTCGGAGCGGATCTTCGGGGACTTCAGCGCCGCCGAGCACCGCTACCTGGAGCGCCGCCAGTGGGAGGTCAGTAACGAGATCCAGCGGGAGAACGGCCGCAAGCTGGACCAGGTCAACGCGCAGATGGCCCAGCTCAACGCGCGGGCCGAACAGGCCAACCAGATCGCGCTGGCCCAGCTGCAGCAGCAGCACAATCAGCTGGCGGTGCTGCGCGACCAGCTGGAGCTGCAGATCCGGGAGGCCGAACGCACCGCGCACCAGCGGATCAAGGAGGACCACCGGGCCTTCGCCGCATGGCGGCAGACCCCGGACGGCCGCCGTTTCGTGGAATGGTGCGACGGCGCAGGGTCGGTGCTGCGCTTCGTCGAGCACTTCACCGCCGTGTTCAACGACGCGCTGCGGGCCCTGGTGGCGGCCACGGTGACCGAGGAGGAGCTGCGGGCGGCGGAGACCGGCGAGTGGACGCCGCATTCCGAGGACTACGCGCGCGGTCGGCGGCTGATCCGGGCCGGCCTGATCCTCGCCGGTGTGGCGCTGCCGGTGAGCCTGGTCCGGGGATGGTTCGGGCTGGTGATCATCCTCGGCCTGGCGGTGGCCGCGGTGGGTGCCGCGGTGAAGCGCCGGGAGACCGGCTGGGCGGAGCGCAATGCGCGGGCCCGGGAGGAGGTGCGGCGGCGCCATCTGGGGATCCTGGGCTATGACCCGCTGGGCGATGACCCGGCGCCGGGCATCTTCCCGGACGCCGTCTACGACTACGTGGACGAGCTGGTGGCGGCCGCCGACCGGGGCTTCGAGTACCACACCGCCCCCGCGGGCCTGCCCCGGCTGGCCCTCCCCGGGTTCGTCGCCCGCGCGGAGATCGGCTCCCCGGTTCTGCGCGAGGTCCACGACCGCTGCACCGCGCAGCGCCGGGAGCTGGAGGCCACGCTGCGCTAGCCGATCGGCCGGCGCACCAGGTAGTTGCGGTCGGCCAGGCCGCCGAGCAGGTACTCCGGGCCCATCCCGAACACCGACCAGCGGGTCCGGGCGGACAGCTCCAGGCACCCCGGGTCGGCGGTGCGGTGGAAGCTCACCAGGTAGCCCCCGGCGCGGATGTCCAGCATGGTCCAGCCGACGGGGTGGCCGAAGGCGGCGCCGCGTTCGCAGTAGTCCACGCCGCCGATGTCGGCGCCGCCGCGGCGGGTGCGGTGGGTGTGCCCGGCGAACATGGCCAGCGCCCCCGGGGCGCCGGCGAGCATCCGCTGCAGCCGCAGGGACTGCGCCCGGGGCAGGATGAACCCGGGCCCGCCGATGTTGCTGGCCCCGGCGCAGGAGGTCACCGGGTGGTGGCCGAAGACCACGGTGGGCCGCTCCGGGTCGGCGGCCAGCTCCGCGCCGATCGCGGCGAACTGCGCCTCGCCGATGTGCCCGCCCTCCAGATGCGGCAGCGAGGTGTCCACGCCGAGAATCCGCACCGGCCCGGCGGCGCCGGTGAAATGGCGCTGCCGGGCGGTGAAATGCGCCCCGAAATGGTCCGGGATCGGCTCCCCGGCGCCGCCGCGGCGGCGCCGGCCGGGTCGGCCCTGGGGGTGGTTGTCGTGGTTGCCGCGCACCGCGAACCAGTCCCGGCCCAGCCGGCCGGCCCCGTTCATGATCCGGCGGAACCGCTCCACCTGGGCCGGGGTGTTCGCGTCGGTGCAGTCGCCGTTGACCACCAGCGCGTCCGCGCCGGCTGCGCGGGCATCGGCGACCAGCCCGGCGAGCTGGCGCTCGGGGGCGTCGGGCACCCCGGTGGCGCGCACCCGTTTGCCGATGTGCGTGTCATTGGTGATCGCGATCCGGGCCAGCCGGGGCCCCGTCGGGGCGTCCAGGGTGCGGAACCGCCCGGTGAGCTCGGGACTGCCGGGCCGGCGGGTGGCGACCAGGGAGGCGGTGGCGCGCAGCGGCCCGGAGCGGCATTCGAAGCGGTACTCCCGGCCCGGTTCCAGGCCGCCGATGACCACATGGTGCACCCCGCGGGGGCGGTCGTCGTGGTGCACCACCGGCGGCGGGCCGGCGTCGGCGGGGCCGAGCAGCACCGTCTCCGGGGCGGCCACCGCCGGCCGGGCCGGCCCGTACGGGGTGCGCACCGCCCCGCCGTAGGTGGTCCAGGTCAGCGCCACGGTGGTGTCGGTGACGGTGGTGACCTCCAGGTCGGCGGCGTGCGTGGCCGCCCCGGCGGCGCCGTGCAGCACCTCCTCGGCGACCAGGGCCGCCGCCGCGTCGCCGGGGTCGCCCGGATCGGGGTCCGTCGGGCGGCGTTGCCGGGCCACCTCCGGTGAGCTGCGGGCCAGCACCAGGCCCCCGGCGGCGACGGTGGCGACGGAGCGGAGGGCGCGGGCGCTCAGGCTGCTCATGGCCCGGAGGCTAGGCACCGCGGGCGACGGCGCACCGGCCGGCGGTTGAACGGCCGGGGAATTCCCGGTGCACCCCGCGCCACCGGCGGGGCCCTGGTGGCCCGGGCGGGCCCGGCCGGCCTACCGCCGCCCCGGCTCCCCCGGGTCACCGGGGGCCGCGCCGCCCCCGCACTCGTCCACGGACCAGAACCCGTCCCCCGCCCGGTCGGGGCCCGCCTCCCCATCCTCATCCCAGTCGGGATCCCCGTCCTCATCCCAGTCGAGGTCCTCCTCGTCCCCCGCCCAGTCGGGGTCCTCCTCGTCCTCGTCCCCCGCCCAGTCGGGGTCCTCCTCGTCCTCATCCCAGCCGGGGTCCGCCTCGTCCTCGTCCCAGTCGAGGCCCTCCTGCTCCTCCCCCGCGGCCTCCCCGCCCCCTGTGCCGGGCTCGAAGGGGAGGCTGAGCTGCTCGGCGTCCCGGGCGGCCCGCAGCCGGCGCCGTGCCGCGGCGAGGGCCTCGGCCATCCCGCCGTAGAGCGCCTCGGCCATGTCCACCAGGGCCCGCAGCTCCGGGTCCCCGCCGTCCGGGTGGGCGATGAGCGCGCCGGCCAGGGCGTCGCGCAGCGCGTCGACCTGGTGGAAGGCCACCGGCAGCGCCGGCACCACGCCCTCGGCGCCCTGGATCCGGTAGGAGTGGTCCGGGTCGATGAGGACATCGATGCCCAGGTCCCGGCCGATCCCGCGCAGGAACATCGCCGCCATCGCCGGGGACCGGGAGGTGGCGAACGCCGCATCCACCGCGTCGCCGGAGCACCCCGCGCCGGCGAGGATCTCCCCGCCGGAGTAGTCGAGCTCGTCGAGGGGATTGCCCGCCGGGTGCAGCCGCGGCCGCGGATGACCCACCCGGTCGTGCAGCCCGGTGACCACCTGCGGGTGGCCGGGGAGATGCGAGCACACGGTGCCCCAGCCGATCACCATCGTCCGGGGGGTGAGCCCCTCGAAGGAGCCGGGGAAGTGCAGCACCGCGGGCCGCCCGTCGAGGTCCACCACGGCCTCCAGCCGGCTGCGCGCCTCCTCCTCCGCGGTGGACCACTCCTGGCCGGGCCCGGTGAGCTCGGTGGGCGCCCGGCGGATCTCGCCGATCCGCAGGCACAGCGGCACCCGCATCCCGTAGTGGTAGGCCGGGGCCTCCGCCAGGGCCCGCCCGAGGTCCTCGCGCACCCGCTCGGCGAAGTCCGCCGGCAGGTGCTCCGGGTGGTGCCCCGGCGGCGCCTCCCCGGCGAGGATCGCCTCGGCGGCCTCCCGGGCGTGGTCGGCGGCGTGCCCGCGCAGCTGCCCCCGGGCCCGTTCCGCGTACTCGGCGAAGGAGTCGACGTCCACCCCCGCCAGCGCCTCGGGGTACTCCGCCGGGGCGAGCAGCACATCATCGGCGGTGATGTGCAGCCGGCCGTCGGCGGCGTTGACGTAGGCGCCCCACCGGGCCCCGGGGAAGCTCAACGCCAGGCCGATGCCGTCCTCGCCCTCCCGGGACAGCCCGGTGCAGGGCGCGCCGTCGGCGCGCCGGTAGCGCTCCACCCGCCAGCGGGCGGTCGGCGCCGCCCGGCCGATCGCGTACACCGGGTCGAGGTCCTCCAGCAGCGGGATGCCCAGGCATTCGGACGGGTCGGCCTCCACGATCGCGTGGTCCCCGAAGAAGCCCGCCACGGATGGGCCGTAGGACTCCATGGAGTTGACGTCGTCGAGGTCGTCGAAGTGCAGCGGCTCCCCGCCCCGCCGGCGCAGGCCCCCGGTGATGAGCGCCGCGCCGCGCACCCAGCCGCCCACCGGGTAGCCCTCCTCCGCATCCGGCGGCGGGGCGCAGGCGTCGACGGTCACCCCGTGCGCCAGGCGCAGCCGCAGCTGGTGGAAGCTCCGGCCGGTGTGCATGTTGATCTGGCGCCGGGACTCCAGGATCCGGCCGGTGACGGCCGCCCCCTGCGGGTGCCGGGGCAGCTGCCCGGGGACCCAGGGATCCCCGGCGGCGGCGTTGCCGGCGGCGGTGCGCACCGCGAGGTCATCGCGGAACAGGACGGTGAAGCGCAGCCGGCCGAGCACCCGCTCGACGCGCTCGGATTCCAGGAAGTCGAAGATCTGGCGCACCGTGCACCGGGTATCGAGATGGCGGAGATCGTCCTCCAGCACCGGCATCGTCCGGAAGGCCCCCTCCGGGGACTCCGGCTCCATCCCGCCGCGGGCGGCGAGATCGCCCAGGGTGAGCCAGGCGACGGAGCAGGCCCCGTCCACCGGGCGGGCGAGCCCGGCGCGCACCGGGGCGGAGCCGGCGTCGAAGCCGATCCGGGCCCGTCCCGGGCCGAAGGAGGCGATCGCCCCGGAGGGGTCCTGGTAGCGCAGCACCGGCGCGGTGCCCGCGCCCTCGGCGAGCACCGCCTCCGGCACCAGCGGCGCGCCGGCGGCGGCGAAGGACCCGGCCATCGTCTCGGCGTCCACCGGGTGGAAGTCGAAGCCCACCGACGCCTGGTACATCGCGGTGTCGTCCCAGTCGCCCATGGCGGTCACCCTTCTCCTCGTGCTGCGTGCGGGCCCCGCAGTCTACGGCGCCACCGGATGCCGCACACGGAAAACGGCGAACGGATGTTCGTGACCCGGGGCGGCCCGTCCGGGGACGGGCGGGCCCCCGCCGGCGGATGCGCGCGGCGGGACCCGGGGGATCCGGGGCGGCGGTACCGGCACCCGAGGCCCCACCCCCGGAAGCCAACCCCATTCGGTCCTTCCGGGGGCGGCCGTCGGGCCGCTGCGGGATGATGACGGCCCGTCCGCGGGCAACAATCCCGCCCGAGGACCGGCCCCCGGACGGCTCGTCACCGGAGGAAAAACGACCCCGTTACGTGACGGGGGAACACCAGGAAGGTACGGTATGGGCCATGAACAGGACGAACGCGATAACCCGGGGCGCCGGCCGGATGACACTGGCCACCTCCCCGCGGATCCGCGACATCGCGGAAACGGCGCACCGGCGCAACCGGACCCGGACCCAGCGGTCGTTCCAGAAGGTGGGGGACTCGATCCGCGTCGAGATCACCCGACGCTCCCAGGGCTGAACCACTCCCAAATCCGGTGGGAGGGCCCCATCCCCCCACCGGGTCTCCTCAAGGGATTCGACGACATCGTGCCCGGCGGTGCCGCACGCATCCTCGATGATGCGCATGAGAACGAGGTCCTCGACCGCGAAGTGACCCGGAAGTCCCTGTCCACGACCATCGGGCTGGAAATAGCGGGATTCATCGTGGCGGCGATCATCACCGCGACCTGCCTCATCCTCGCCTTCCAGAGCCTGCGGCTCTTCGAACCCCCCGAATCCATCGCCGGAACCGTCGTTTTCGGGCTCGGCGGCGCCACGCCCATCGTCCTCGGGTTCCTCCGTTACCGGCGATCCCCGGATCACGACGACCCGCCATGGCCGCTCGGGGGGCAACCGGAAGCGTGACGCCCCCGAGCGACGCACCGCCGATCCGGGCGTCCCGGTCGACTCGCCGTCCGGGTTCGCCCGCGCCTGTCGCCCGGGTCGGGCACCGGGCGTCGTGCCGCGGGCCCGGTGCGGTGCCGGCCGAGTGGGCGGTCCCGGTGGGCGGATAGACGGGGCCCCCGCCGGCGGGTGCGCGGCGGGGGCCCCGGGTGGTGCGGTGCGGGTGCGTCCCCGGGCTACTTCAGCTCCTTGGAGGACAGCCCCAGGGTGCGGCGGGCGACGACCAGCTGCTGGATCTGCTGGGTGCCCTCGAAGATGTCCAGGATCTTCGAGTCGCGGGACCACTTCTCCAGCAGGTTGCGCTCGGAGTAGCCGTAGGTGCCGCACAGCTCCACGGCCTTGAGGGTGATCTCCACCCCGGCGCGGCCGGCCTTGGCCTTGCACACGGAGGCCTCGACGGTGTTCGGCATCTTGTTGTCGGCCATCCACGCCGCGCGCAGGGCGAGCAGGTAGGCGGCCTCCCAGTCGGCCTCCAGGCGGACGTACTCCGCGGCGGCGGCGGACTGCGCGTAGGCGGGGGCGTCGTAGTTGATGACCACGCCGGCCTCCTCCAGGATGCGGCGCAGCTCCTCCAGGGCGGCCCGGGCGCAGCCGATGGCCATCCCGGCGACCAGCGGGCGGGTGTTGTCGAAGGTGGCCATGGCGCCGGCGAAGGACTTCTTGACGTCGATCTCCGGGGTGCCCAGCAGGTTCTCCTTCGGCACCCGGGCGTTGTCCAGGCGCAGCACCGCGGTGTCCGAGGCGCGGATGCCCAGCTTGTGCTCCAGGCGCTCCACGGTGAACCCGGGGGTGCCCTTCTTCACCAGGAAGGACTTGATGGCGGCGCGGCCCTTGGACTTGTCCAGGGTGGCCCAGACCACCACGGAGTCGGCGCGCTCGCCGGCGGTGACGAAGATCTTCTCCCCGTTGAGCACGTACTCGTCGCCGTCGAGCTTGGCGGTGGTGGACACCGCCGAGGAGTCGGAGCCGAAGGAGGGCTCGGTGATGGCCATCGCGGCCCAGGTCTTGCCGAAGCGCTCCAGCTGCTCATCGGTGGCCACCGCGGCGATCGCGGAGTTGCCCAGGCCCTGGTAGGGCATGGACAGGGTCATGGCGACATCGCCCCAGCAGGTCTCGATGACGTTGAGCAGGCTGGCCATGTTGCCGCCGTTGCGGATGCCCTCCTGCTTCTTCTTCTCGTCGCCGCGGCCGCCCTTGGCCCCGGAGAAGGCCTTGCCGCCGTCGGCCATGCCCTCCATCATCGAGGCGAGGGTGTCGAGTTCGCGGGGGTACTCGTGCTCGGCGAGGTCGTACTTGCGGGAGATGGGCCGGAAGATCTCGGCGGCGGCCTGATGGGCCTGGTTGGCGCCCGCCTTGAGGAACTTCGGCAGTTCGAGGTTGATCATGTTCTTGGTCCTCTTCGTGGGTTCTCGTAGGCGGGGGTTACAGGACGACGACGCCCTCGGCGACGCCGATGGCGCGGAGATCCCGGTACCAGCGCTCCACCGGGTGCTCCTTGGTGTAGCCGTGGCCGCCGAGCAGCTGCACGCCGTCGGAGCCGATCTTCATGCCCTTCTCCGCGGCGAAGCGCTTGGCCAGGCCGGCCTCGCGGGCGAAGCCCAGGCCCTGGTCGGCGCGGGAGCAGCCGCGGAGGGTGATCATGCGCAGGCCGTCGAGCTCGATCTTGATGTCGGCGACCATGAAGGCCACCGCCTGGCGGTGCGAGATCGGCTCGCCGAAGGCCTCGCGCTCGTTGACGTAGGGGATGACGTAGTCGAGCACCGCCTGGGCGGTGCCGCAGGCCAGGGCGGCCCAGCCGAGCCGGGAGCGGCGCACGATGTCCCGGTAGGCCTCGGTGGCGTCCTCCCCGGAGTCGCCGTCGACGGCGCCGGCGCCGCCGAGGATGTTCGACGCGGGCACCCGGACGTCCTTGAGCACCAGCCGGCCCAGCGCGGCGCCGCGCAGGCCCATGGAGGGATCCGCCTCGACGTGCAGGCCCTCGGTGTCGGATTCGACGATGACCAGCACCGGCTTGCCGTCGAGCTGCACGCCGACGATGAAGAGCTCCGCGGCGCCGGCGTTGGGCACCAGGGACTTCACCCCGTCGAGGACGAGCTCGTCGCCCTCGCGGCGGGCGGTGGCCTCCGGGGTCAGCGCGTCGAACAGGGGCCGCGGCTCGGCGATGACCACCGCGGCGGCGGGCACGTCCTCCCCGGCGAAGGCCGGCAGGTAGGTCTTCTGCTGCTCATCGGAGCCGTAGGCGGTGAGCGCGGCGGCGACGCCGGCCGGGGCCAGGGTGGCCACCGCCAGGCCCATGTCGCCGTGCGCCAGGGCCTCGGCGACGAGGGCGTTGGTGGTGACGTCGGCTCCGGTGGCGATGCCCTCGAAGGCCTCGGGGACGTTGATCAGGGTGACGCCGAGCTCGGCGGCCTCGGCGGCGAGGGTCTCCGGGGGCGCGGCCTTGGCGTCGCATTCGGCGGCGACCTCACGCAGCCGGGACCCGGCGAACTCCTTCACCGTGTCCACGATCATCTGCTGATCCTCGGAGGGGGTGAGGGAGAACATCTGCTTCTGCTTGGCCTCGAAGGCGGCCTGCGCCTCGGCGGCGGGGCGCTCCGGCTTATCGCCGCCCCGGACCTTCTTGAACTGCCGGTTCGCCGCGCCGAGGGTCTTGAACCCCGACTTGGTGGACTGGTAGAGGACGCGATCGATCTTCGGCTGCAGGTCATGCTTCACCGCGAAGTCGGATCCCGTCAGGGAGGTCAGGAACCGCATGGCGGCGCCGATGGCGTCGCGCCCGGGATTGTTGCGCCCGACCGTGGAGTCCTCGCGATTGCTCTTGTCGCTCATGGGGGGTCATGGCCTTTCCGTCAGAACTGTTACCCGGATAACCATAAACATATGACGTGACGCGTGTCACGCTAGCGCCCGGATCGGCGCATGCGCGCAGGACACCGGGGGTGGAAAACGCCCAGGGCACCCCCGTTCGCCGGTGCGGCGCCGGCGCCGGCCGGCCGGTGCGGGGGAGTGTTCCCGTGGGGCCCGCCGCGGCCGCGCCCTGGCGTCGGCGGCATGAGCACCGCACCTGATCGACGCATCCGACGACCGCCGCGGACCGCGGCCCCGGCCGTGGCGGCCGCCGCGACGGCCGCGGCCCTCGCCGCCTGCGGTTCGGCCGATCCCCCGGACGACGAGGGCTTCTACGCGCTGAGCCTGGACTACTACAACGCGAAGGCCACCGGCGACGTCGATGCCCTGCTGGAACTGACCTGCGAGGACTCCGCGCTGCACGTGGAGTACGCCCGGCACGGCGCCGAACCCCGGGAGAACGCGGACCCCCACGGCTCCTTCGCCGAACGCGGCGGGGTGCGGCACACCACCGTCGACGGGGATCCGGAGGGCGCCTTCGTGGTCTTCGGCCGGGTCCGCGCCGACGGTCCCCAGCTGGGCTTCGAATGGCGCCGGGTGGCGCCGGATTCCGGCGAGTACTGCCTGCGGAACTACGAGTGGGACTACTACGAGGGCTTCTACTGAGCCGGACCCGCCGCGGCGGGCCCGGGCCGGTTCAGGAGTCGCGTTCGGGCTTCACCGTGGGGAAGAGCACCGTCTCCCGGATGCCCAGGCCGGTGAAGGCCATGAGCAGCCGGTCGATGCCCATGCCGACCCCGGTGGTCGGCGGCATGCCCTGCTCCATGGCGTGCAGGAAGTCCTCGTCGAGGACCATCGCCTCCTCGTCGCCGCCGGCGGCCAGGCGGGCCTGGTCGGCGAAGCGCTCCCGCTGCACCACCGGGTCCACCAGCTCGGAGTAGCCGGTGGCCAGCTCGAAGCCGCGCACGTAGAGATCCCACTTCTCGGTCACCCCGGGCTTGTCCCGGTGCTGCCGGGTCAGCGGGGAGGTCTCCACGGGGAAGTCCCGGACGAACACCGGGCCGTGCAGCCGATCGGCGCACAGGTGCTCCCACAGCTCCTCGACGAGCTTGCCGTGGCCCCAGCCGCCGTCGGCGGGCACGGCCAGGCCGACCCGGTCGGCCAGCGCCCTCAGCTCGGCGACGGTGGAGTCGATGGTGACCGCCGCCTCCCCGGGGTGCTTGGCGGCGAGCGCCTCGTTGAGCGAGGGGTACATCTCCAGCTGCGGCCACTCGCCGCCGAAGTCGTATTCGGCGCCGTCGGCCAGGGTCACCGTGGTGGAGCCGAAGACCTCCTCGCAGACCTCCTGGATCACCTCGCGCACGGTGCGCGCGGAATCGTCGTAGGTGCCGTAGGCCTGGTAGTACTCCAGCATCGCGAACTCGGGGCTGTGGGAGGAGTCGATGCCCTCGTTGCGGAAGTTGCGGTTGATCTCGAAGACCCGCTCCAGGCCGCCGACCACGCACCGCTTGAGGTACAGCTCGGGGGCGATCCGCAGGTACAGGTCCAGGTCGAGGGCGTTGGAGCGGGTGACGAAGGGCCGGGCGGCGGCCCCGCCGTGCAGGGTCTGCAGCATCGGCGTCTCCACCTCGAGGAAGCCGCGGCGCTCCAGGGCGTGCCGCAGCGCCCGGATCACCTTGATCCGGGTCAGCGCGGTGCGCCGGGCCGCCGGGCGCATGATGAGGTCGGTGTAGCGGTGCCGCACCCGGGTGTCCTCGCTCATCTCCTTGTGCGCCACCGGCAGCGGGCGCAGCGCCTTGGCGGCCATGGCCCATGCGGTGGCCATCACGGACAGCTCCCCGCGCCGGGAGGAGATCACCCGGCCGGTGACGGTGATGAAGTCGCCGAGGTCGACGTCCGCCTTGAAGTCCGCGAGCCGCCCCTCGCCGACCTCCCGGAGGCTGAGCATCGCCTGCAGCTGGGTGCCGTCGCCCTCCTGCAGGGTGGCGAAGCAGAGCTTGCCGGTGGTGCGCACGAAGATCACCCGGCCCACCACGGTGACCACGTCGTCGGTCTCCTGGCCCGCCTCGAGGCTCCCCCAGCCGGCGCGCACCTCGGCGAGGGTGTGCGTGCGCGGCACCGCCACCGGGTAGGGGTCGGTGCCCTCGGCGAGCAGCCGGTCGCGCTTGGCGCGGCGCACCTTCAGCTGCTCGGGCAGATCATCGGCGGCGGGGTTCTGGGCGGGGTTCGTCTGCTCGGTCACGGCTGTCAAGGGTAGCCCACGGCCCGCGGCCCGGCGGTGGCGTGCCGGGGCCCGGCGCGGGGCCGTGCGCTGGGCCACGGGTGAACGGCGCGCAACCTGCGTAGCGTGTGGGCATGCGGAGCTTCTTCGATGACACCGGGACCGTCTTCGATCTGGGCCTGGCCGGCCTCGTGGCCGGCCGGGAGGACATCCACCGGGATCCGGGCGGGTTCCTCGCCCTCGACGATCCCGGTCCCGGGGTGGCGGTGCTCTCCGGCGGCGGCAGCGGCCATGAGCCGCTGCACGCCGGGTTCCTCGGCCGCGGGATGCTCGCCGCGGTATGCCCCGGCCGGGTGTTCACCTCCCCCAACGCCCGCCAGATCCTCGCCGCCACCCGGGCCGTGGACCGGGGCGCCGGGGTGCTGCACGTGGTGAAGAACTACACGGGGGACGTGATGAACTTCGGGGTGGCCGCCCGGCTCGCCGCCGCGGAGGGGATCCGGGTGGAGACGGTGCTGGTCGCCGATGACCTGGCCACCTCCCTCGGCGACTCCGGCGGGGAGGGTTCCGGACCGGGCCGCCGCGGCACCGCGGCGACGATCCTGGTGGAGAAGGCCTGCGGGGCGGCGGCCGCCCGCGGCGCGGATCTCGACGAGGTGGCGCGGGTGGGCCGCCGGGTCGCCGCCGGCGCGGCCTCCCTGGCGGTCTCCGTCGGCGGGGCCGGGGTGCCCGGCGGGGCGGGGTCGCTGGGGCTCGGCGCCGACGAGGTCGAATTCGGCGTGGGCATCCACGGGGAACGCGGCGTGGAGCGCCGGAACCGGCGCGATATCCGGGAGGCGGTGGCCGACATGGTCGCCGCGGCCCATGCCGCGGCGGGCTGCCCCGATCGGTGCCTGCTCCTGGTCAACGGCCTCGGCGGGCTCGCCGGCCTGGAGCTCTCCGCGATCCTGGGCCTGGCCGCGGGGGCCCTGGCCGACCGCGGCGCGCGGGTGGCGCGCACCATGTGCGGCGATTTCGTCACCGCCTGGGCGATGCCCGGGTTCTCGGTGACCGTGCTGGGCGTGGACGATGAGCTGCTGGGGCTGCTCGACGAGCCCACCACCGCGCCCGGCTGGGCGGCCCCGGCCCGCTGGCGCGGGGCGGCCGCCCCGGCCGCGGACGGGGACCCCGCCCCGGCGCGGGCCCGGGGCCCGGTCCAGGCCGAGCTCACCGCATGGCGGGATCGGGTGCTCGCGGCCCGCGATGAGCTCACCGAACTCGACCGCAGGGCCGGCGACGGCGATTTCGGGGACAACATGGCCGCCGCGCTGGGCGCCGTGCCCTCGCCGCTGCGCGGTGATCTGGCCGGGGCGCTGGGCGCCCTCGGCGAGTCCTACCTGGTGCACGCCGGGGGCACCTCCGGGGCGGTGTTCGGCCTGTTCCTGTCCACGATGGCCGCCCGCGCCGGGGCGGCGGCGGGCCCGGCGGAGGCGGATCTGGCGGCGCTGGCCCGCGCCGGCCTGGACGCGGTCGTCGATCTCGGCGGCGCCCGGGTGGGCGACGGCACCGTGGTCGACGCGATCGAGCCGGCGGTGCGCGCCCTGGAGGAGGGCGCGGCTCCGGCGGCCGCGGCGGAGGCGGCCCGCGCGGGCGCCGCGGCGACCGCCGACCTCGTCGCCGGCAAGGGCCGGGCCAGCTACGTCGGGGAGGCCGCCCGCGGCGTGCTGGATCCCGGCGCGCTGGTCATGGCGTGGTTCTTCGAGGAGCTCGCCGGCTAGGCCGGCGGCCGCGCCCCGGCGCCCGCCGCGGGGGCTAACGGGGCTCGACGCTGAACAGCTCCCCGGGGGTGCAGTCCAGGGCGTCGCAGAGCGCGGTGAGGGTGGAGAAGCGCACCGCCCGGGCCCGGTCGTTCTTCAGCACGGAGAGGTTCACCGTGCTGACCCCGACCAGCTCGGACAGGGCCCGCAGGGTGAGGTCCCGCTCCGCCAGCAGCCGGTCCAGGTGGCAGCGGACCCGGTGGCCCTCCTCCGGGGATGCCGGGGGCGCCATCAGATGAGCCCCTCGGTGTCGCGCTCCAGCGCCCCCGCCCGGCGCAGCGCCACGCTGACCAGGGACAGCGTCATCACCGCGACATAGCAGGCGATGAAGGCGCCGGGCTCCATGGACCGCCCGGGCGGCTCGTCCAGGCCGAGATCGCGGGCCACCATGCCGGCGCCGAGCATGCCGAGGACCCCGGGGGCGACGAGGTACAGCAGCAGCGTCCAGCTCAGTGCGGTGAGCCACCGGTGGCACCCCAGGGTGAAGAACCCGCCGCGCAGGAAGACCCGGGTCAGCCCGGCCGCGCAGAGGATGAGCGCGGCGAGGATGGCCACCGCCGCCCAGTGCGCGGTCCACAGCACCGTGGCGGTGGAGTCGGCGATGAGCGCCCGGTCCACCATCCGGCCCCCGTCGAGCAGGGCCTGCGCGGGCGTCGTGCCGGCCCGGGCGGGGACGCCGCGGCCGTCGAGGAGGGGGCCGGCGGCGTAGTTGAGCAGCAGCAGCACCGCCAGGACCAGGGCGATGGCCGTGGCGGTGAGGTCCCGGCGCTCCTTGCGCGGGGATCGGGGGGTGGGGTAGCGGCGGTCCGCGACGGTGCCCGGGCCGGTGTGCTCGTCGTGCATGACGGTCTCCTCGGAGTCGGCGTGCGGGATATCGATTCCCGATACCCCATCGATTATCGTCATGCTAGTGCGTAACCCCCCGGTGCGCAACGACTGTCGTTATGCCGCCTCCACGCCTCCCCCGGGGACGACGGCACCCGCCGTCCGGGCGGGCGGCGGGTGCGGGCGGGGCCGGTGGCGGCTACTCGGGCCGGCGCGGATCGCGCAGCCCGGAGTCGGCGGGCACGTCCGCCGGATCCCCGCCGGACTCCAGGATCCGGTTCTCCGCGTCGACGAAGATCACCCGGGGGCGGCGCTGCCGCGCCTCGGCCTCGTCCATCAGCCCGTAGCCGATGATGATCACCAGATCCCCGGGGCTGATCAGCCGGGCGGCGGCGCCGTTGATGGAGATGATCCCGCTGCCGCGCTCCCCCGTGATGCAGTAGGTGGTCAGCCGGTTGCCGTTGTCGATGTCCACGATGTCCACGGCCTCGCCCTCGAGCAGGTCCGCGGCCTCCATGAGATCGGCGTCGATGGTGCACGAGCCCACGTAGTGCAGATCCGCCTGGGTCACCGTGGCCCGGTGGATCTTGGATTTCAGCATGGTGCGGTGCATCAGGACCGCCCCCCTTCGTCATCCTCGCCGGCGCCCGCGGCGCCGGTCCCGTCATCGTCCCCGCCGCCCGGGCCCGCGGCCGCCGCGCCGGCGAACCCGGCCCCGGCGAGCCGGCCCTCGGCGGCGAGCCGCTCCTCGCGCACCCGGCGCACCTCGGCGCGCAGCCGGCGCAGCTCGGCGAGCTCCGCCGCGCTCAGCGGCGCGTCGTCCACCCCGGCGGCGGTGAGCGCCGCCTGCGCGATCTCGCGCTCCCGGCGCTCCGATTCATCGCCGAGCAGCACCCCGACATTGTCCAGCAGCCGGGTGCCGCCGACCCGGGCGGCGACCAGCAGCCGCGCCTCGGTCGCGTCCTCGGCGAGCTCCCCGAGCCGCGGATCCCGCAGCTCCAGGTAGTCCACCGACACCTCCGGGCGGGACTCCAGCACCGCCCGGGCGGCCGCCAGCACCGCCGCCGGGCCGCGGTCGCCGGCATGCGCCCCGGCGGTGAGCGCCGCGGACAGGGTCACCGCCGCCTCCCGGTCGGCGGCGCCGAGGTAGCGGTTGCGCGAGCTCATCGCCAGCCCGTCGGCCTCCCGGATCACCGGCACCGCATGCAGCCGCACCTCCAGGTCGAGGTCGGTGACCATCTGCTGCATGAGCACCAGCTGCTGGTAGTCCTTCTCCCCGAAGATCGCGTCGGTGCAGTGCGTGATCTGGAACAGCTTGGCCACCACGGTCAGCGCCCCGTCGAAGTGCCCGGGCCGGGCGGCGCCCTCCAGCTCCCCGGCCAGCGGCCCGGCGGAGACGGTGGTGCGGAACCCGTGCGGGTACATCATCGCCGCATCCGGGGTGAACACCAGCTCCACGCCCTCGCCGCGCAGTTTGGCGATGTCCGCCTCCAGATCCCGCGGGTAGGCGGAGAAGTCCTCGCCCTCGCCGAACTGCAGCGGGTTGACGAAGATGGAGGCCACCACCACCGCGCGCGGCAGGGTGCGGGCGGCGCGGACCAGCTCCAGGTGGCCCTCGTGCAGGGCGCCCATGGTGGGCACCAGCACCACCGGGCGCCCGGTGGCGCGCAGCGCGCGGGTCACCCGCGCGATGGACTCCACCGAGTCGTGCACCGTCGTCTCGCCTGCGGCGTATCCGCTCACCGGCAGCCTCCGAACCTCTCCTCGCCTGCGGGCCCGGCGGGCCCATGTGCCTGATACACCGTACTCGGCGCACCACGGCTCGCCTAGCCGGGGCGGCGCCCGGCGGGGGCGGCGCCGCGGTGCCGTACCCGGGGCCGGCCCCGCCTCAGCGCCCCTCGGCGTCGAGCAGCCGGAGCACCTCCGGGCAGCCCCGCAGCTGCGCGATCCGGCGGGCCAGGGTGGCGTAGCCCGGGGCCGCCCCGGGCACCGCCCGCTCCAGTTCGCGCAGGTGCGCGGCCACCGCGGCGGCGTCATCGCGGGCGGCCGGCCCGGTGAGCGCGGAGTCTCCGTAGCGCAGCACGTTGTCCAGGCTGGCGGAGAGCAGCGGGGCCAGCAAGTCCACCGCCGGGCCCCGGTCGCCGACCGCCTCGGCGAGGATCCGCACCGCGTCGCCGACCACCGCGCCCAGGTGGTTGGCGCCATGCGCCATCGCCGCGTGGTACAGCGTCCGGGAGCGCTCCGGGATGAGCACGGCCCGGCCGCCGAGTTCGCCGATCAGCAGTTCCGCGACGGTGCGGGAGAGGTCGTCGCCGACGGTGACCCCCCAGTGGCAGCCGGCCAGCCGGTCCACGTCCGCGGCCACCCCGGCGAAGGTCATCGCGGGATGCGCGGCGATGGTCATCGCCCCGGTCAGCGCCACCGGATCGAGCACCGCCCGACCCAGCGCCCCGGCGACGTGCACCACGATCCGGCCGGGGCCGACGTGCCGGGCGACCTCCTCGGCGACCGCCGGCAGCGCCGGGTCGGGCACCGCGAGCAGGATGAGCTCGGCATGGCCGGCGACGTCGGCGATATCGCCCACCCGGGCGCCGGGCAGGCGCAGCCGGGCGCGGGTGGCGGAGGCCGCCGAGGGGGCGACCACGGCGCGCACCCGGTGCCCGACGCGCTCCAGGGCGGCGCCGACGGCCACGCCCACCGCGCCGGCGGAGATGACGCCGACGCTCAGGCGCGGCGCAGCCACCGGCTAGGAGTCCTTCCGCTCGCGCATCTGGGCGAGCAGCTCGGCGACGGTGAGCCCGTCGGCGCGGTCCTCCGCCCGGCGCCGGCCGCGGCGCGGTTCGGCGCGCCCGCCGGAGCCCTCCCCCGCGGCCGGGGCGCCGGTCGCGGCGGCGCCCTCCGGCGCCCGGTGGCTGGGCCGGGAACCCGCCGCGGTCGTCGGCTCCGCCTTCGGCTCCTGCTTCGGCTCGGGCTTCGGCTCCGGCTTGGGCTCGGGCTTCGCCTCGGTCGCGGGCTCCGCGGACCAGCGGGCCCGGGCCGGCTGCTGCGGCTCCTGCCGGCCGGAGGCGAGCCAGGGCTGCCGCGCGGACCCGTCCTCGGGGGCGCGGTGCGCGGCCCGGGGCCGCGCCGCGGCCTCCGTCGGCGGCGCGGTCGTGGCGTCGGCGGCGGGCGTGGCCGCCGCGGCGGGCTCGGCGGCCGGCCGGGTCACCGGGCGGCTCACCGGCCGGGAGCCCGGCCGCGACTGCTCGGGGCCTGCCTCGGCCGGCTCCTCGGCCCGGTGATGCCGGCGGGCGCCGGCGGCCGGGGTCTCGGGGGCCGCCCACTGCGCCGCGGCCGGGTCGGGCCGTCCGGTGGCCGCGGATCCGCCCGGTTCCGCCGGCGTCGCGGGTTCGGCGGACTTGGCGGGTTCGGCGGGCGCCGTGGTCCGCGCGGGCTTCGCCGGCTGCGCGGGGGTGGCGGGGGTTTCACCGGCGCGCGGGGCGGCGTCGTCGACCTCGGGCACGTCCACCGGCTCCTCGCCGCGGGCCGGCCGGGGCCGGGCGGCGGCGCCGAAGCGCGGCGGGGTCTGCTCCGCGGTGACCTGCGCCCGGTGCGCCCGGGCCCGCGGCTCCGGGCGGTCGTGGGCCTGCGGATCCCGCATCGGCGAGGGCTGCGCCGGGGCGTCGAGCTCGCGCAGCCGCTCCGCGCGGGCGCGCAGCGCGATCCGCTCGTCCTCGATGTTCTCCCCGAGCAGCTCGGCGAGGTGCTCGCGCAGCGCGGCGATTTCGGCGCGCAGCTGGGCCAGGGTCTCGTCCCGGCCGGCGTCGAGGGAGTCCAGGTAGTTCTGCTCCAGGATGAGCTCCTGCTCCCGGTGCGTGGCCAGCTCCTTGTCCAGCTCCGCGCGATGCCGCCGCTCCAGCTCATCGCGGCGGCGGCGCTCCCCGGCCAGCTGCCGGCGGTACCGGGTGGTCAGCACCGCGCCGACCACCGCCGCCCACAGCCCGGCGAGCACCGCGATCTTCATCCAGCCGGTGGAGGTGGCGAAGAGCATGATGATGCTCGCCGCCACGGCGAGCACCACCAGGGCGGCCATGAGCAGCAGGCCCACCCGTTCGGCACCCTCGTCCTCGGCGGAGTCGACCTCGGCGGCGGCGTCGGGGTAGTCGTAGCCGTCGTAGCCGTAGTCGTCCTCGCCGGTCCAGTCCGCCTCGGCGGACCCGCCGTAGTCGGCGTCCTCGCCGGCGGCGCTGTCGCGGAACTCGTCGGGGTGCGTCATGGGCCCCAGACTACCGGGGCTCGGCGGCCAGCCCCGGCAGGCGCGGCGGATCGCCGTCCTCCGGCGGCACCCGGCAGGAGCGCTCCAGCCACAGCCCGGCCGCCGCCAGCGCCGTCCCGGTGGCCACCCCGACCAGCACCGTCGGGCCCTCCTCAGCGACCGCGGCGAGCACCCCCCAGCGCGGCAGCAGCCAGGCCGCCGCCCCCGCATACGCCCCGCCGAGCACCGCCCCCAACCAGGCGGCGGCGCTGCCCGCGGTGCACAGCCGGGCGATGGTCAGCGGGTGCACCTGGGACCGGTCCTGGCCCACCCGCTCCTCGGCGAGCACCCGGCGCACCCAGCGCGCCGCGGCGGCGCAGCCGGCGGTCAGCGCCCAGGGGAAGAGCAGATCGGTCCAGTGGAAGACGAAGGAGCCGAACAGGGCGCGCACCGCGGCGAAGGCGAGCACCGCCGCCGCGGCCGCGACCGCGAGCAGCGCGCCGACGCCGGTGCCCCTCACCGCCGGCCCCCTCCGCCGGCCCCGCCCGGATCCGCCCCCGGCCCGGCCCAGCCCAGATCCAGCCGGCGCACCCCGGCGACCTCCGCCGGGTCCAGCCCGGCGAGCAGCCCGGCCACCGGCGCCCCGGCCAGCCGGGCGTCCGGATCCGCCTCCAGCCAGGGCACCAGCACGAAGGCGCGCAGATGGGCCCGCGGATGCGGCAGGGTCAGCTCCGGGGTGTTCGCGTGCACCGCCCCGGCGGGGGTGCGCGCGGCGATGATGTCCACGTCCAGGGTGCGCGGGCCCCAGCGCACCTCCCGCACCCGGTCCGCGGCGCGCTCCAGGTCCTGGCAGCGGCGCAGCAGCCCGCGCGGGGTGTCCGCGACCTCCACGATGAGCACCGCGTTGAGGAAGTCGTCCTGCGCCACCCCGCCCCAGGGGGCGGTGGCGTAGAACCCGCTGCGGGCGACCACCGCCGGGCCGAAGGCCCGGTCCACCCCGCGCAGCCGGGCGGCGGCGTCGCCGACGTTGCCGCCGATGGACAGCACCGCGCGCAGCGGCGCCGCCGGGGCCGCGGGATCCGCCGGGTGGTCCGCCATCGCGCTCACCGCCTGGTCTTCCGGGAGCGGCGGGCGACCACCGCCACATCGTCGAAGTCGTGCGGGATCGGCGCCTGCGGCTTGTGCACCGCCACCTCCACCGCATGCAGCCGCGGATCCGCGATCAACCGATCCGCGATTTCCGCGGCGACGGTCTCGATGAGGTTGCGGGGCTCGCCGGCGAGCACCGCATGGGCCAGCTCCGCCACCGCCCCGTAGTCCACGGTGCGCGCCAGGTCATCGCCGGCGGCGGCCGCGGCGAAATCCAGCCACAGGGTGATGTCGCAGGAGAAGTCCTGGCCCTCGCGGCGCTCGTGCTCGAACACCCCGTGGAAGCCGCGGGCGCGCAGCCCGCGCAGCTCGATCCGGTCGGCCATCAGGCACCCCCCGCCGGGGCGGCCGGGTAGTCCCCGTCCGCGGCGACCCCGTTCGGCGCCGCCCCCGCCGCCCAGGCCGCGGCCACCGCCGCGGCATCCACGTTGGGCCGCACCTCGTGCACCCGCACCCCCCAGGCGCCGGCGGCGGCGGCGAGCGCGGTGATCGCCGCGGTCGCCGGGTCCGCGGCGGTCGGCGGCACCGCGGGCCCGCCGAGCACGGTGGCCGCGAAGCGCTTCCGGGAGGCGCCGACCAGCACCGGCGCCCCCATGGCGACCAGCTCCGGCAGCCCGTTGAGCAGCGCCCAGTTGTCGTCGGCGTTCTTCGCGAAGCCCAGCCCGGGGTCGACGATGATCCGCTCGGCGGCCACCCCGGCGGCCACCGCGGCGTCGGCGCGGGCGCGCAGATGCTCGGCGACCTCGGCGAGGATGCCCCGCGGGTCGGGTTCGGCCCGGCCGGAGGCGCCGATGAAGCGGTCGGTGCGCCAGTGCATCAGGCACACCGCCACCCCGGCCTCCGCGCAGGTGGGCAGCATCCGGGGATCGGCCAGGCCCGCGGAGACGTCGTTGATGATCGCCGCCCCGGCCTCGATCGCGGCCGCGGCGACGGAGGCGCGCATGGTGTCCACGCTCACCGTGGCCCCGCCGGCGGCGAGTTCGGCGACCACCGGCACCACCCGCTCCAGTTCCTGGGCCTCGGGCACCCGGTGCGCGCCCGGCCGGGTGGACTCCCCGCCGACGTCGACGATGTCGGCGCCCTCGGCGATGAGCCGGCGGGCGTGCGCGGCCGCCGAGATCGGGTCCGCCCAGCGGCCCCCGTCGGAGAAGCTGTCCTCGGTGACGTTGACGATGCCCATCACCAGGCAGCGCCCGTCGGCGCGCGCCGGCACCCCCGGCGCGGCGGGGCCGGCCGGCGCGGCGGCTGCGGGCTCCGGGGCCATCGCGTTCACCGCCCGGTGATGAGGCTCAGCGCCTCGGCCCGGGAGCGGGCGTCGGACTTGAACCCGCCGCGCACCGCGGAGGTCACCGTGCGGGAGCCGGGTTTGCGGATCCCGCGCATCGCCATGCACAGGTGCTCGCATTCGATGACCACGATCGCCGAGGTCGGCTCCAGGCGCTCCACCAGGGCGTCGGCGACCTGGGAGGTCAGCCGCTCCTGCACCTGGGGCCGTTTGGCGTAGAGGTCCACCAGCCGGGCCAGTTTGCTCAGCCCGGTCACCCGGCCCCGGGGGCCGGGGATGTAGCCGATGTGCGCATGGCCGAAGAAGGGCACCAGGTGGTGCTCGCAGGTGGAGTAGATGGGGATGTCCTTGACCAGCACCAGCTCCTGGTGGTCCTCGTCGAAGGTCTTGTCCAGCACCTCCCGGGGGTCGACGTGCAACCCGGCGAAGACCTCCCGGTAGGCCCGGGCCACCCGGGCGGGGGTCTCCACCAGGCCCTCCCGGTCGGGGTCCTCGCCGACGGCGAGCAGCAGCTCCCGGACCGCCGCCTCGGCGCGCTCCTGATCGAACATCAGCCCTCCTCCGTGTCCTGCCCGCGGCGGTGCCGGCCCCGCTCCGGGTCCGGCGCGGCCGCGGGATCGCGCTCCGGCGCGGGCGCCGGGGCGTCCCCGGCCCGATCCGGGTCGTGCTCGGGGCGCTCCCGCTCCGGCAGCCGGAACCCGCGCGGCTGCGCCGGGTAGTTCGCGGTGCCGGGGTGCTCCCCGGCGCCGCCGCCCGCGCCCTCCGCGCCGTCCCGCCCGGCGGGCGCGGCCGGCTCCTGGCCGCGGTAGCGCGGCGGGTTGTCGGTGGGCCAGCCGGGCGCGGTCCAGTCCTTCGGCGGCGGCGGGCCGCCGTAGACCGGCGCCGGCGGGATCGCGGTCACCCGCGGCGCCGGGTCGCCCTCCCCGGCCCAGCCGCCGGGGGCGGGCCGGGCCGCCGCGTCCGCGTCGCCGGCCGGGGCCGCCGCGTCCTGCCCGGCGGGGGCGGCCGGCGCGGCCGGCTCCGCCTCGGGGCGCACCGGGGCGAAGACGTCGACCCGCCGGGGCGGCTCCTCCCCGCGCTCCTCGGCCAGCTCCACCGGGGTCTTCACCGGGGGTTTGCCGTCGGCGGGGTGCCGGGTGTCCTGGTCGAAGAAGTCCACCCGCTCCCGGGGCACCACGTCGGTGAACAGCACCTCCAGGTCCGGCCGGCGCAGCGTCTCCTTCTCCAGCAGCTTCTCCGCCAGCCGGTCCAGGATCGCCCGGTTCTCCCGCAGGATCGCGTAGGCCTCGTCATGGGCCCGGCCGATCAGATCGCGCACCTGCCGGTCGATTTCCGCGGCCACCTCCGGGGAGTAGTCCAGGGAGCCGTCCCCGCCGCGGCCGACGAAGGGATCGCCGTCCTCCACCCCGTACTTCACCGGGCCGAGGGCGGGGGACATGCCGTATTCGGCGACCATCGCCCGGGCGATTTTGGTGGCCTGCTCGATGTCCGCGCTGGCCCCGGTGGTGGGCAGCCCGAAGACCAGCTCCTCGGCGGCGCGGCCGCCCATGGCGAACACCAGCCGGGCGAAGAGCTCCGGCAGGTTGTACATGCCCTTGTCGTCCTCCGGCACGGTCATCGCGTGCCCGCCGGTGCGGCCCCGGGCCAGGATGGTGACCTTGTACACCCGCTCGATGTCGGTGAGCGCCCAGGCGGCGAGGGTGTGCCCGCCCTCGTGGTAGGCGGTGACCTTCTTCTCCTGCTCGCTGATCACCTTCGAGGTGCGCCGCGGGCCGCCGATCACCCGGTCCACGGCCTCCTCCAGGGCGTCGGCGGTGATCACCTCCCCGCGCACCCGGGCGGTGAGCAGCGCCGCCTCGTTGAGCACGTTGCGCAGGTCCGCGCCGGACATGCCGGCGGTGCGCTTGGCCAGCGACTCCAGGTCCGCGTCCGCGGCGAGCGGCTTGTCCTTGGCGTGCACCCGCAGAATCGCCTTCCGGCCGGCGAGATCCGGGGCGACCACCGGGATCTGCCGGTCGAAGCGGCCCGGCCGCAGCAGCGCCGGGTCGAGGATGTCCGGCCGGTTCGTCGCCGCCATGATGATCACGCCCTGGCGTTCGCCGAAGCCGTCCATCTCCACCAGCAGCTGGTTGAGGGTCTGCTCCCGCTCGTCATGGCCGCCGCCCATCCCGGCACCGCGCTGCCGGCCGACCGCGTCGATCTCGTCGATGAAGATGATGCAGGGGCTGTTGTCCTTGGCCTGGTTGAACAGGTCGCGCACCCGGGAGGCGCCGACGCCGACGAACATCTCCACGAAATCGGAGCCGGAGATGGTGTAGAAGGGCACCCCCGCCTCCCCGGCGACGGCCCGGGCGAGCAGGGTCTTGCCGGTGCCGGGCGGGCCGTAGAGCAGCACCCCGCGCGGGATGGTCGCGCCGAGGCGCTCGTAGCGGGCCGGGTTCTGCAGGAAGTCCCGGATCTCGTCGAGCTCCTGCACCGCCTCGTCGGCGCCGGCGACGTCGGCGAAGGTGTTCGTCGGCTCCTCCTTGCTGAGCAGCTTCGCCTTGGAGCCGCCGAAGCCGAACATGCCGCCGCGGCCGCCGCCCTGCATCCGGCTGAACAGCCACATGATCAGGAAGAAGAAGATCAGCATCGGCAGCAGGAAGCCGATCATGGACATCAGGAAGGATTCCCGGGTGACCTCCGTGGTGTAGGAGTCGACGCCCTCGGCGGACTCCACCGCGGCGAAGACCCGGTCCGCGGCCCGCGCCGGGTAGCGGGCCATCACCTCCTCGACGCCCTCGGCCCCGTCGACGTCGATGGGTTCGCGCAGGCTCAGCCGCAGCCGCTGCTCGCGGTCGTCGATCTGGGCCTCGGCGACGTTGGCCTCGGCGAGCTGGGCCATCGCCACCGAGGTGTCCACCTCGCGGTAGCCGCGGGCGTCATCGCCGAAGGTGGAGATGGCGAACAGCAGCAGCAGGATGACCCCGGCCGCGCCCGCGATTCGGAAGACCTTCTTCTTGTCCATGGGGGGTTGTGCTCTCCGGCTGGTGGGGTCAGCCGCGGTAGACCCGCGGGTGCAGGGTGCCGACGTAGGGCAGGTCGCGGTAGCGCTCCGCGTAGTCCAGGCCGTAGCCGATCACGAACTCGTTGGGGATGTCGAAGCCGACGTCGGCCAGGTCGATCCGGGCGCGCAGCGCATCGGGCTTGCGCAGCAGGGTGACCACCTCCAGCGACCGCGGGTTGCGGTTGCGCAGGTTCTTCATCAGCCAGGACAGGGTGAGCCCGGAGTCGATGATGTCCTCCAGGATGATCACGTCCCGGCCCTCGATGTCGCGGTCCAGGTCCTTGAGGATGCGCACCACCCCGGAGGAGGAGGTGGAGTTGCCGTAGGAGGACACCGCCATGAACTCCAGCTGGGTGGGCAGCTCCAGCTGCCGGGCGAAGTCGGTCATGAAGAACACCGCCCCCTTGAGCACCGCCACCAGGATGAGGTCCTCCGCGCTGTCCCGGTGCCGCTCGTTGACCCGCGCCGCCATCTCCGCGATCCGGGCCTTGAGCTGCTCCTCGCTGATCAGGATCGCCTCCACGTCATCCCCGTAGGGGTTCGGCGGGACGTCGGTGTCCTTCACGTCGTGCATCGATCTACCTTTCGGGCGCGCGCGCCGGTCGAGGGCCGGGCCGTCACGGCGGTGCGCCGCCGTCGGCCGCACCCGGCCCTGCTGCAAGGGTGCCACCATTGTGCCCGACCACCAACCCGCCGGGCAGCCGCACCCGCCCGCCGGCGGCCGCGCCGGCGGCGGCGGCCGCGGCGAGCCGGTCCAGCGCCGCCAGGTGCGCCGAGGTCAGCGCCCCGGCCCCGGCGTCGCGCGCCCAGGCGGCGAGCACCCGGGTGCGCAGCGCCGGGTGCAGTGCCGCCACCGCCGCGGCGGGCAGCCCCGCCGGGTCCGCCCCGGGGGCGGCGCCGGCGCGGATCCGGTCCAGTTCGGCGGCGGCGAGCCCGTCCAGGCAGTCCGCGTCGGCGCGGGCCAGCTCCGCGGTGCGGGCCAGGTTCGCCGCCGCCGCGGGGCCGAGTTCGCGCTCCAGCGCGGGCAGCAGCCGACGCCGCACCCGCACCCGGGTGAACCGGGGATCGTCGTTGTGCGGGTCCCGCCAGGGCTCCAGGCCGAGTTCCGCGCAGGCGGCGCGGGTGCGCCCCCGGCGCAGCCCGAGCAGCGGGCGCAGCAGCGCCACCCCGCCGGGGCCGGCCCGGCGCGGGGCCATCCCGGCCAGCGCCCGGGTGCCGGAGCCGCGGGCCAGGGCCAGCAGCACCGTCTCCGCCTGGTCGTCGAGGGTGTGCCCGAGCAGCAGCGGCCGGCCCAGCCGGGCCGCGGCGGCGCCGAGGGCGGCGTACCGGGCGGCCCGGGCGGTGGCCTCCGGGCCGGCGCCGTCGTCGATCACCTCGACGGCCCGGATCTCCGCGGTGCCGCCCAGCCGGCGGGCGGTCGCCGCGGCGGCGGCGGCGATCCCGGCCGAGCCGGGCTGCAGCCGGTGGTCCACCACCACCGCGTGCACCGCCGCGGCCGCCCCCGGCGGGTCCGGGGCGGGGCGATCCCGGTCCCGGCGCCGGGCCTCGGCGATGCAGGCGGCGGTCAGCGCCAGCGAATCCGGCCCCCCGGACAGGCCCACCACCACATCGCCCTCGGCGAGGATGGGCCGCACCGCCCGGCGCAGCTCGAGGAAGGCGGGGCTGCGCCGCGGCCAGAAGGGCCGGCCCGGCTCCCCCGGCGGGGGCTCCGGTGCGGCGGGGTCGGTCATGCGCCCAGGCTACCGCCGCTGGAAATCCGGTCCATCGCGGAGAGCACCAGGGCTTCCCCGCCGGGCCGGGCGATGACCTGCACGCCCCGGCCGGTGCTCGGCTCCACCACCACCCCGGCGGGGTGGCCGAGCAGGTTCCAGACGGAGGTGAAGGGGCTGAAGCGCATATTGGCGGCGAGGTTCGCCACCCAGGGCCGGCGGTGCCAGGCCCCGGCCCGCGGCGGGTCCGCGGCCAGCGCCGGGGTGATCAGCACCGCCTGCTCCGGCAGGAACTCCGCCATCGCGGCCCGGGCCCGGGTGACCTGGCCGGCGGCGATGGTGGGCCGCAGCAGCCGGCCCAGCCCGGCGTGCACCCGGGTGCGCCATTCCAGATGCGCGTCCACCCCCGAGGCCCCCGCCCCGGGGTCGTCGGCCACCGAGTCGGCCACCCCGGCGGTCCACCGGGCGAGCATCGGCAGCGGGTTGGCGGGGTACGGGGCCCGGGCCCGCAGCACCGGCACCCCGGCCCGCCGGAACCGGCCCGCCGCGGCCGCCGCGGCCGCGGCCCACCCCCGCTGCACCGGGATCCCGGCGACCGGGGAGGTGGGGTCGAGCAGCACCACCTCCGGCGGCGTCGCCGCGCCGGGACGCACGTCCACCGCGCCGGCGGTGAGCACCCGGGTGAGCAGGCGGAGGTCGGCGACGTCCCGGGCGAGCACCCCGTGCACGGACATGCCGTACCAGTCGTTGCGGCCGATCCGGCCGGGCAGCAGCCCGGGGGTGGCCTTGAGGGTGGCCAGCCCGCAGGCGGCGGCGGGGATCCGCAGCGAGCCCATCCCGTCGTTGCCGTGCGCGAAGGGCACCATCCCGGCGGCGACCGCGGCGGCGGCGCCCCCGGAGGATCCCCCGGGGGTGCGGCCGGGCCGGGTCGGGTTGGCGACCACCCGGCCGGGCCGGTCGGTGGCGCCCCAGGTGCAGTACTGGGGGGCCGCGGTCTCCGCGACGGCCACCGCCCCCGCGTCGGTGAGCCGGCGGATCAGGGGGTCGGCGGGGTCGGTGTACTGCTTCACCGCGAAGGGCACCCCGGCCAGCGGCAGCCGGTCCAGGTCGGCCCGGGCGGCGAGCGCCGCGGCGGCGGCGCGGGCGCCGGCGACGTCGATCCGGGTGCAGGCGCGGATCACCCCGTCCTGGCGGATGATCGCGTCGAGTGCGTCGTCCACGGCCTGGCGGGGGCCGATCCGCCCGGCGCGCACGGCGGCGGCGAGATCGCGCACCCCCGGCCCGGGCGGGGCGGCGGGGCGGTCGGCGTGGTCGGTCATGGCGAGGCTCCTTCGGCGTCCGGCGGCGTCGGGGCCCAGGATAGCGAACTGCTTTTGCCCCCCATGGTTTTCCCGGGGTGCGGCGGCTACTCGACCTCGAGCAGCCGGGTCACCCCGGCGTCCGCGGCGGCGCGCGCCGCGGTGACCTCCACCCCGTTGGAGATGAGCGTGAAGGCCAGCAGCCGGCCGCCGGCGGCCGGGGCCACCCCGGCCAGCGCGGAGGTCCGGCTCAGGGTGCCGGTCTTGGCGCGCACCCAGCCGGCGCCGCCGGCGCCGCCGTAGCGGTCGGCGAGGGTGCCGGAGACCGCCGCCACCGGCAGCGCGTCGACGAGCGGGGACAGCCGGGCGGCGATCCCCGCCGGGTCCGCCCCGGCGGCCGGGTCCACCGCGCCCGGGTCCCCGGCGGCGGCGAGCAGCACCCGGTTGATCGCCTCCGGGGCGAGGCGGTTGCCCTCGCTGAGCCCGGAGCAGTCCTCGGCGGCGAGCTCCGCGGGATCGAGCAGGCCGTGTTCGGCGAGCACCGCGGCGACCGCGGCGGTGGAGCCGGCGAAGGTGGGCCGCTCCCCCCGGGCGCGGGCGACCTCCCGGGCGATGGATTCGGCGAGCACGTTGTCGGAGTGCTGCATCATCTGCCGCAGCCGCACCGCCAGCGGGGCGGACTCCACCTCGCCGAGCACCTCCCCCAGATCCCCCGGGTCCACCGCGGCGGCGCGCACCGCGCCGGCGCCGAGCCCCTCGGCGAGCAGCCGGCCGGCGTACAGGGCGGGGGTCGCCGAGCGGGCGGTGACATCCTCCGGGCCGCCGCGGCCGGCGTCGACCTCCACGGTCTCCACCGGGGCGATGTAGCCCTCCGCGATCCCGGCGGCGTCCCAGTCGGGGTGGAAGGCGTCGACGTTGCCGGACTGGTCCACCACCACCGCGTCGACCTCCCCGGCGGCGGCGCGCACCCGCCGGGCGAGCTCGGCCATCGAGGCCGCGCCCGGGTAGAAGCCCTCCCCGGCGGCGGAGAGGGTGGGGTCCCCGCCGCCGACCAGCACCACCCGGCCCGGCTCCGCCCCGGCGTGCACCCGGGTGGTCACCCGGGCCTCCGGGCCGAGTTCGAGCAGCGCCGCGGCGGCGGTGAGGATCTTCATCGTGGAGGCGGGGGTGACCCGGTCGGCGGCCCCGGAGGACCACAGCACCCGGCCGGTGGCGGCGTCGGCGACGATGCCGTGGGTGTCGCCCATCGCCCGGGAGGCGACGAGGGCGTCCATCACCCGGCGCACCCGCCCGGCGTAGCCGGCGGCCCCCTCGGCGTCCGGGCCGGCCGCGGCGCCGGCCGGCCGCAGCGGATCCGCGGCGGCGGCCACCGCGGGGGCGGGTTCGACGTGCAGCGCCCGGGAGGCCGACTGCACCGCGTAGGCCACCACCACCGCGATGACCACGGCGAACACCGCCAACGCGGCCAGCCATCCCCTGGTGCGCCTCACCTGGATCCTCCGTTCTGCGCGGTCGCTACGATGAGTACTGTATGCGCCGCCGACCGGATCGCGCTCGGCGGGCCGACCATTCCTTCCCACCCCGATATCCGAGGAGCGCACGTGAGCGTCGAAGTCACCATCGAGATCCCCAAGGGGCAGCGCAACAAGTACGAGATCGACCACGAGACCGGCAAGGTGCACCTGGACCGGTACCTCTTCACCCCGATGGCCTACCCGGCCAACTACGGCTTCATCGACGGCACCCTCGGCGAGGACGGCGATCCGCTGGACGCGCTGGTGCTCATGCCGGAGCCGGTGTTCCCGGGGGTCATCGTCGGCGCCCGCACCGTGGGCGTGTTCAAGATGACCGACGAGGCCGGCGGGGACGACAAGCTGCTCTGCGTGCTCGACGACGTCCGCTTCGACGGGATCCGGGACATCGGCGACGTCGACGAGTTCACCAAGAACGAGATCGAGCACTTCTTCGTGCACTACAAGGATCTGGAGCCGGGCAAGGAGGTCTCCCCGGCGGGCTGGGGCGACGCCGCCGAGGCGCAGCGGATCCTGGACGAGGCGATCGAGCGCCACGGCAAGTAGCCGACCGCGCCGCGACGGGCGGCCGGGGCCCCGGGCGGGGCCCCGGCCGCCCGCCGATCCCGCCCCCGACACCACCCGATGATGCCCCGGGGGGTATGCTGGGGAGGTCTCATCGTCATCTCCCGAAAGGCAACCCCCACCGTGAGCAACGACAACCGCCTCGCCCTCGGCGACGCCTTCCCCGCCGCGTTCAAGGCGCAGGCCGCGCAGACCCAGGCGCTCTGGAAGCGGGCCGAGGAGATCGGCGTCGGCCGCGATCTCATCGAGCTCGTCTTCGTGCGCTGCTCCCAGATCAACGGCTGCGCCTTCTGCCTGGACGTGCACGTCCGGGAGGGCCTCAAGGCCGGGCTGAGCACCCAGAAGCTCTCCGTCACCGCCGCCTGGCGGGAGGCCGGGGACGTCTACTCCGAGCAGGAGCACGCCGCGCTGGCGCTGGCCGAGATCGCCTGCGCCCCGGCCCGGGTGCCCTTCACCATGGAGGAGCAGGCGCACGCCCGCGAGGTGCTCGGCGACGACGCCGCGGCGCTGCTGTCCTGGGCGGCGATCTGCATCAACGGCTGGAACCGGATGCACGCCCTGTCCGCGACCCCGGTCGGCGGCTGAGCCGCGCCGCGCCCCGCCGCCGGCGGCCCCGTCCCCGCATCCGCGGGCGGCGGGGCCGTCGCCGGATCGGCCGCCCGCGGGCACCGGCCCCGCCCGGGGCGGCCCGCCGGGCGGGGCGCCGCCGCCCCGCCCCGCGCCACCAGCCGAGCCTTCCCTACAATGCGGCCCATGGAATTCATCCCCGTGCCCGAGGTCCCCGAGGACGCGCAGATCGTCGACGTCCGCTCCCCGGCGGAGTTCGCCGAATCGCACGCCGCCGGATCCGTGAACATCCCGATGGAGCAGATGCCGCTGCGCTACGGCGAACTGGATCTGGACTCCGAGATCTACCTGATGTGCCGGTCCGGGGGCCGATCGGCGCAGGTGTGCACCTGGCTGGAGCGCAACGGCATCGACGCGGTGAACATCAGCGGCGGGATGATCGACTGGGCGCACCACGGCCGGCCGGTCGAGCGCGGCTGAGCCGGCCCGCCCCGGCCCGCGGCCCGCGCGACCTGCCCGGACCCGTCCGCCGTTGCACCCCGGCGGCCCGGCCGGGGTGGGCTAACCTGGGGCCATGCCGAGCTCCCCGTCCCCCCGCCCCCGGCCCGCCCCGGAGCTGCCGGCGGCGGTGACCGGATCCTTCACCTGGGCGGCGCGCCGCCTGGACGCGGCGATGCGCCGCGCCGCGGAGTCGGCGCTGCGCGATGACGCCCCCGGGATGCCGCTGCGCGGCTACTGGCTGCTGGAGACCATCGGGGCCAGCGCCGCCTGGGCGCAGCGCGAGCTCGGGGAGACCCTGGGCGTGGACCGCTCCGACATGGTGCGGCTGCTGGACCGGCTGGAGGACGGCGGGTTCATCGAGCGGGTGCGCGACGACCGCGACCGGCGCCGCCGGCTGATCCGGCTCACCGCCGCCGGGGAGCGGGTGCGCCGCCGGATCCGGGCCCGGGTCGCCGCCGCCGAGGAGCGGGTGCTCGCCGCGGCGGATCCGGCGCTGGGCGCGGCGCTGCGCCGCGCCGCGGCGCATGCCGGCGGGGAGGATCCCGCGGGCGGGCCGCGATGACCGGCCGCGTACCGGACCGGTACCTGCGCTCGGCGGCGGCGCCCGCCCCGCGCACCCTGATCGACGTGCTGCGCGCCACCGCCGCGGCCCATCCGCAGGCCGCCGCCCTCGACGACGGCACCGCGGCGCTGACCTACGCGGAGCTGCTCGCCGAGGTGGACGCCACCGCGGCCTGGCTGGCCGGGCTGGGCATCGGCCGCGGGGATCGGCTGGGGGTGCGCCTGCCCTCGGGCTCGCGGGGGCTCTACATCGCGATCCTGGCCACCATGGCCTGCGGCGCCGCCTACGTGCCGGTGGACGCCGATGACCCGGACGCCCGCGCGGAGCTGGTCTTCGCCGAGGCCGGGGTGGCCGGCTGGTTCGGGCCCGGCGGCCTGCACCTGGATCCGGCGCGGCGGGCCCGCCCCGCGGCGGCCGGGCCCGCGGCGCCGCGGGGCCCGGAGCCCGGCGACGACTGCTGGATCATCTTCACCTCGGGCTCCACCGGCCGGCCCAAGGGGGTGGCGGTGACCCACCGCAGCGCCGCCGCCTTCGTCGACGCGGAGGCGGGGCTGTTCCTCGCGGATCATCCGGAGGGCCCGCTGGGCGTGGACGACCGGGTGCTCGCCGGGCTGTCCGTGGCCTTCGACGCCTCCTGCGAGGAGATGTGGCTGGCCTGGCGGCACGGCGCCTGCCTGGTGCCCGCCCCGCGGGCCCTGGTGCGCTCCGGGGTGGACCTGGGGCCGTGGCTGATCTCCCGGGGGATCACCGTGGTGTCCACGGTGCCCACCCTGGCCGGGCTGTGGCCGGCGGAGGCCCTCGACGGGGTGCGCCTGCTCATCGTCGGCGGGGAGGCCTGCCCGCCGGAGCTGGTGGACCGGCTCGCCGGCGGGGGCCGGGAGCTGTGGAACACCTACGGGCCCACCGAGGCCACCGTGGTGGCCTCCGCGGCCCGGCTGCGCCCCGGCGGCGGCACCCCCATCGGGCTGCCCCTGGCCGGCTGGGATCTCGCGGTGGTGGACGACGCCGGGGCCCCGGTGGCCCCCGGGGAGGTCGGCGAACTGCTGATCGGCGGGGTGGGCCTGGCCCGCTACCTGGACCCGGCGAAGGACGCCGCGGCCTACGCCCCGGCGCCGGAGCTGGGCTGGGCGCGGGCCTACCGCACCGGGGACCAGGTGCGGGTGGGCGACCGGGGCCTGGAGTTCGTGGGCCGGATCGACGACCAGGTCAAGATCGGCGGCCGCCGGATCGAGCTCGGCGAGGTCGCCGCGCAACTGTCCGCCCTGCCCGGGGTCACCCAGGCGACGGTGCTGGTCCGGCGCACCGGGGCCGGGGAGCCGGTGCTGGTGGGCTATCTCGGCGCCGGCGGGGACGCCGCCGCGGTGGACCCCGGCGACTGCCGGCGGCTGCTGCGCGCCCGGCTGCCCGCGGCGCTGGTGCCGCGGCTGCACGTCATGGCGGAGCTGCCCACCCGGTCCTCCGGGAAGGTCGACGCCGAGGCGCTGCCCTGGCCGCTGCCGGCGGCGGAGGACCCGGCGGCCGCGGATCTGGATCCGGTGGCGGCGTGGCTGTCCGGGATCTGGGCGGAGGTGCTGTCCGTGCCGCCGCCGGGGGCGGACGCGGACTTCTTCGCCCTCGGCGGCACCTCCCTGGCCGCGGCCACCGTGATCGCCCGGATCCGCCGGGCCGCCCCGGAGGCGGCGGTGAAGGACCTCTACGACCATCCCCGGCTGGGCCGGCTCGCCGAGGAGCTCGCCGCCCGGGGCCTGGTGGACCCGGCCGCGGACCCGGCGGCCGCCCCGGCCGGCCCGGTGCGCGAGATCGCCCCGGTGCCGCGGCGCACCCGCCGGATCCAGGCCGCGGCGATGGTGCCGCTGCAGCTCATCCGGGCGCTGAAGTGGCTGGCCTGGCTGGCGGTGCTGGACTGGGCCGCCGGCGCGGCCGGCGCCCCGCTGGCGGTGGGCGTGCCCGGCTGGCTGGCCGCGCTGCTCGCGGTGGCCTTCCTCACCCCGCTGGGCACCATGCCGGCCACCGCCGCGGTGACCCGGGCGCTCACCCGGGGCATCCGCGCCGGGGAGCACCCCCGCGGCGGGGCGGTGCACCTGCGGCTGTGGGCCGCCGAGCGCCTCGCCGACGCCTCCGGGGCCCGCGACCTCGCCGGGGCGCCGTGGATGACGCTCTACGCCCGGGCGCTGGGCGCCCGGGTGGGCCGCGGGGTGAGCCTGCACGCGCTGCCCCCGGTGACCGGGCTGCTCACCCTCGGGGAGCGCTGCTCGGTGGAGCCGGAGACGGATCTCTCCGGGTACTGGGTGGACGGCGACGTGGTGCACGTCGGCCCGATCGAGATCGGCGCCGAGGCCCGGGTCGGCGCCCGGTGCACCCTGCTGCCGGGGGCCCGGGTGGGCGCCGGCGCCCATGTGGAGGCCGGCTCCTGCGTGGACGGGGCGCGCCGGGTGCGCGCCGGGGCCCGCTGGGCGGGCTCCCCGGCCCGGCCGGTGGGCCGGCCCAAGCACCGCTTCCCGGACGCCCCGGCGCCGCGCCGGCGGTACTGGGCGCCGATCTACGCGGGCACCGCGCTGCTGCTGGCCCTGGTGCCGGTGGCCGCGCTGGCGGTGGCCGCGGCGATCCTGGGCCGGGCCGCGCTGGCCCGCCCGGAGCCGGCCGCCGCCCTCGGCGCGGCCCTGGCTTGGACCCCGGTGGCCGCGATCGCGGCCTTCGCCGGCTACGCCGCGCTCACCGCGGCGCTGGTGCGGCTGCTCTCCGCCGGGCTCCGCCCGGGGGTGCACCCGGTGCGCTCGGCGACCGGCTGGCGGGCCTGGGCGGTGGAGCGGCTGATGGACGCCGCGCGCACCGACCTGTTCCCGCTCTACGCCTCCAGCGGCACCCGGGCCTGGTTCCGGCTGCTCGGCGCCCGGGTGGGCCGGGGCGCGGAGATCTCCACCACGGTGGGGCTGCCCCGGTTCATGGACATCCGCCGGGAGGCCTTCCTCGCCGACGACACCATGGTCGCCGGCTACGAGCTCGGCGGCGGCTGGCTGCTGCTGGGCCGCACCCGGGTGGGCCGGCGGGCCTTCCTGGGCAATTCCGCGGTGGCCGGGCCGGGCCGCAAACTCGGCCGGGACTGCCTGGTGGCGGTGCTCTCCGCGGTGCCGCGCAAGGCCAAGGCGGGCACCAACTGGTGGGGCAGCCCCCCGGAGCGGATGCGCCGGGTCGCCGCCGCCCCCGCCGGCGGGGGCCGGGCGCGCACCTACGCCCCGCCGCCGCGGCTGCGCGCCGCCCGGGCGGCGATCGAGCTGCTCCGGCTGGCCGCGCCGGCGGCCTCCCTGGCCTTGGCCACGCTCACCCTGGCCGGGCTGCACGCGGTGCTGCGCGCCGTCGCCGGCGCCGCCGGCGGCGGCGCGGGCGCGGTGCCGGCGGGCCTGGCGGCGGCCTGGCTGGTCGCGCCGGTGGCGCTGCTCGCCGCCGGCGGGGCGGCGGTGGCGGTGACCGTGGCGGTGAAACGCGCCTGCGTGGGCGTGCACCGGCCCGGGGAGCATCCGCTGTACAGCCGCTACGTGTGGCTCGATGAGCTGCAGGACACCTTCGTGGAGGTGCTCGCCGCGCCCTGGTACCTCAACCCGGCCACCGGCACCGGCGGCCTCAACCGGGCGCTGCGCGCCCTCGGCGCGGACATCGGCCGCGGCGCCTGGCTGGAGAGCTACTGGCTGCCGGAGGCGGATCTGTGCCGGATCGGGGAGGCGGCGACGGTGGGCCGGGGCTGCGTGGTGCAGACCCACCTCTTCCAGGACCGGGTGATGAGCCTGGACCGGGTGGAGCTGGCCGCCGGGGCGAGCCTGGGCCCGCATTCGGTGGCGCTGCCGGCCTCCCGGGTGGGCGCCGGGGCGAGCATCGGCCCGGGCTCGCTGGTGATGCGCGGGGACCGGGTGCCCGACGGCAGCCGCTGGGCGGGCAACCCGATCGCCCCGGCCTGAGCCGGCGGCGGCGCCGGAGGCGCCCGGCGGCGGGACGATAGGCTGGATGAAGAGTATTCATTCACCAGCCCGAGAGGATCCCCATGAGCCCCTCCCCCACCGGCGCCGGCCGCGGCCGGATCGCCCGGCGCGCCGCCGCCGCCCTCGGCGCCGGTGTCGCCGCGCTCGCGGTGCGCGACCGGTACCAGCCGCACCACTCCATCCTGCGCAACTACCCCGTGATCGGGCACGCCCGGTACCTGCTGGAGGCGATCCGCCCGGAGATCCGGCAGTACTTCATCGAGGGCGAGGACGACGGCGGGCCCTTCACCCGGGATACCCGCAGCCTCATCTACCGCCGGGCCAAGGGGGTCAGCGCGGAGACCGCCTTCGGCACCCGCAAGGACCTCTACACCGCCGGCTACGACCATTTCCTGCATTCGGCGAACCCGCATGAGCCGATCGAGGCCCCGGTGACGGTGACCGTGGGCGCCGCCAACGCCGGGGCCGACCCCGCCCCGGGGGAGACCTTCGAGGCGGCGCTGCTGAACATCTCCTCGATGAGCTTCGGGGCGCTGTCCGGCCGGGCGGTGCGGGCGATGAACGCCGGCGCCGCCGCCGGCGGCTTCCTGCACGAGACCGGGGAGGGCGGGCTCACCGAGCATCACCTGGCCCATGGCGCGGACCTGATCTGGGAGATCGGCTCCGGCTACTTCGGCTGCCGCACCGCCGACGGCCGCCTGGACGAGGCCGAATTCGCCCGCAAGGCGGCGCTGCCCCAGGTCAAGGGGGTGCTGCTGAAGCTCAGCCAGGGGGCCAAACCCGGGATCGGCGGGGTGCTGCCCGGCCGGAAGGTCAACGCCGAGATCGCCGCGGCCCGCGGGGTGCCCGAGGGCGAGGACTGCGTCTCCCCGGCGGCGCACCCCGAATTCGACTCCCCGGCCGGGCTCATCGCCTTCCTGCGCCGGTTGAAGGAGCTCGCCGGGGGCAAACCGGTGGGGATGAAGCTCTGCGCCGGCTCCCGGGTGGAGTTCCTGGGCATCTGCCGGGCCATGCGGGAGGCGGATTTCGCCCCGGACTGGATCGCCGTCGACGGCGCCGAGGGCGGCACCGGGGCCGCGCCCCTGGAGTACGAGGACCATGTCGGCATGCCCCTGAAGAACGGGCTGATGATGGTGCACAACGCCCTGGTCGGCGCGGGCCTGCGGGACCGGGTGAAGATCGCCGCCTCCGGCAAGATCACCTCCGGGGCGGATATCGTCCGGGCGATCGCGCTGGGCGCGGACTTCACCAACGCCGCCCGGGCGATGATGATGGCCACCGGCTGCATCCAGGCCCGGCGCTGCAACACGAACACCTGCCCGGTGGGGGTGGCCACCCAGAACCCGCGCCTGGAGCGGGCCATCGTGGTGCCGGAGAAGGCGGCGCGGGTGCGCCGCTACCAGGAGGCGACCATCGCCGGGGCGAAGCGGCTCATCGCCTCGATGGGCCTGGACTCCTTCGACGAGCTCAGCCCGCGCCATATCGTGCACCGGGTGCCCGCCGGCACCGGCGCCCCCGGCGACGACGTCTCCTACGACCGGCTCTACGACTGGCTGGCCCCGGGCGCGCTGCTCGACGGCACCGCCCCGGCGCCCTGGCTGGAGGACTGGGCCGACGCCCGGGCGGACGCCTTCGGCGAACCCGCGGCGCGGCCCGGACCGGCCGCCGCCGGCCTGGGCTGATCCGGCGCGGCCGCCGGCCGGGCGGGGTCAGTCCCCGATCTGGTCGCGGCCGCGCTTGACGATCAGCGGATCCGGTTTGCCGACGATCTCGTGGTCCTTGCCGGTGTACTCGAACTTGGACAGCACGTAGCGGATCGCGTTGATCCGGGCGCGCTTCTTGTCATTGGACTTGATCGTGATCCACGGCGACTCGTCGGTGTCGGTGTAGCGGAACTGCTCCTCCTTGGCCCGGGTGTAGTCGTCCCAGCGGTCCAGGGAGGCCAGGTCCATCGGGGAGAGCTTCCACTGCCGCACCGGGTCGACCTGCCGGATCGCGAAGCGGGTGCGCTGCTCCTTCTGGGTCACCGAGAACCACAGCTTGGTGAGCGAGATCCCGGAGCCGAGGATCATGTTCTCCAGCATCGGCACCTCGCGGAGGAACTCGGCGTGCTGGGATTCGGTGCAGAAGCCCATCACCCGCTCCACCCCGGAGCGGTTGTACCAGGAGCGGTCGAAGAAGACGATCTCCCCGCCGCAGGGGAAGTGCTCGATGTAGCGCTGGAAGTACCAGGAGGTCGACTCCCGCGGGGAGGGCTTCTCCAGGGCGATGGTGCGCGCGCCGCGGGGGTTGAGGTGCTCGTTGAAGCGCTTGATGGTGCCGCCCTTGCCGGCGGCGTCGCGGCCCTCGAAGAGGATGATGTGCCGCTGGCCGGTGTCCTTGGTCCAGTTCTGCCACTTCAGCAGCTCGATCTGGAGCCGGCGCTTGGTGCGCTCGTACTCCTCGCGAGTCATCCGCTCGTCGTAGGGGTAGTCGTCGCGCCAGGTGTCCACGGGCGTGCCCTCGGGGGTGATCAGCATCGGATCATCCTCATCCGAGTCATCGACCACGTAGCCTTCCGTGGCTGCCAGATCGACGATGTGGAAATCCTCTTCCTTGGGTTCGGCCATGCCTCCACCGTACCCCCATCGGGGGCGCGGATCCGCGCCATCGACGGCCAGGTCACCCCCGGTTGGCCGGGGCGGGTTCCCCCCGTCGCCCGGCCGGCCACCCCCGCCGCGGGCACCCCCGCGGCCCGCGCCGGGCGCCGCCGCCGGCGGGCGCCGCCGCGCATGCCGCGGGGCCCGCGGCCGGGGCGCGCGGGAGGCGCCCCGGCCGCGGGCCCCGGGGGATATCGGGTGCCGCGCGGATCCGGCGGGGGGGCTAGAAGCCGCCCATGCCGGCCATCTCGTCGCCGCCCGGCATGGCCGGGGCGGCGGGCTCCGGCTTGTCCGCGACGACGGCCTCGGTGGTGAGGAACAGCGCCGCGATGGAGGCGGCGTTCTGCAGCGCGGAGCGGGTCACCTTCACCGGGTCGTTGATCCCGGCCTCCATCAGGTTGACGTACTCGCCGGTGGCCACGTTGAGGCCCTCGCCGCGGTCCAGGCCCGCGACCTTCTCCACCACGACGCCGGCCTCCAGGCCCGCGTTGAGCGCGATCTGGCGCAGCGGGGCGGCCAGGGCGGCGCGCACGATGCGCACGCCGGTGGCCTCGTCGCCGGACAGGCCCAGCTCATCGTCGAGCACGTGCGCGGTCTGCAGCAGGGCGGAGCCGCCGCCGGCGACGATGCCCTCCTCCACCGCGGCCTTGGCGTTGCGCACCGCGTCCTCGATGCGGTGCTTGCGCTCCTTGAGCTCCACCTCGGTGGCGGCGCCGGCCTTGATCACGGCGACCCCGCCGGCGAGCTTGGCCAGCCGCTCCTGGAGCTTCTCCTTGTCGTAGTCGGAGTCGGAGTTCTCGATCTCGGCGCGGATCTGGTTGACCCGGCCCTCGATCGCGGACTGCTCCCCGGCGCCCTCGACGATGGTGGTCTCGTCCTTGGTGACCACGACCTTGCGGGCGCGGCCGAGCAGCGGCAGATCGGCGGTCTCCAGGGACAGGCCGACCTCCTCGGAGATGACCTGGCCGGCGGTGAGGATGGCCATGTCCTGCAGCATCGCCTTGCGGCGGTCGCCGAAGCCGGGGGCCTTGACCGCGACGGACTTGAAGGTGCCGCGGATCTTGTTCACCACGAGGGTGGACAGGGCCTCGCCCTCGACGTCCTCGGCGATGATGAGCAGCGGCTTGCCGGACTGCATGACCTTCTCCAGCAGCGGCAGCAGGTCCTTGATCCCGGAGATCTTGCCGGAGACCAGCAGGATGTACGGGTCCTCCAGGACCGCCTCCTGGCGCTCCATGTCGGTGGCGAAGTAGCCGGAGATGTAGCCCTTGTCGAAGCGCATGCCCTCGGTGAGCTCGAGGTCCAGGCCGAAGGTGTTGGCCTCCTCGACGGTGATCACGCCCTCCTTGCCGACCTTGTCCATGGCGGTGGCGATGAGCTCGCCGATCTGCGGGTCGGCGGCGGAGATCCCGGCGGTGGCGGCGATCTGCTCCTTGGTCTCGATCTCCTTGGCGCCGGTGAACAGCTCCTCGGTGACGGCCTTGACCGCGGCCTCGATGCCGCGCTTGATGCCCATCGGGTTGGAGCCCGCGGCGACGTTGCGCAGGCCCTCGCTGACCAGGGCCTGGGCCAGCACGGTGGCGGTGGTGGTGCCGTCGCCGGCGACGTCGTCGGTCTTCTTGGCGACCTCCTTGACCAGCTCGGCGCCGATCTTCTCGTAGGGCTCCTCGAGATCGATCTCGCGGGCGATGGACACGCCGTCGTTGGTGATCAGCGGGGCGCCCCACTTGCGCTCCAGCACGACGTTGCGGCCCTTGGGGCCGAGGGTGACCTTGACGGCGTCGGCCAGGGTGTTCAGGCCGCGCTCGAGGCCGCGGCGGGCCTCCTCGTCGAAAGCAATGATCTTGGCCATGAGGCTATCGATCCTCCGTGAAGTTGGAGACACTTGGGATGGCGCCGGCCCGGCGCCCGCGACGGCACGGACCCGGAAAGTGCCATCCGGGGCCTCACCTGGCCGGCTGTTCGTCTGTCGTTTGCCCACCCCCGGTCACCGGCGCCATCGCTGGCACTTGATGATCGAGAGTGCTAGCCCGTTTCTAGCACTCGGACCATCCGAGTGCAAGGCGGCGGTCGCGGCGGCCGCGGGCCTACACTCGCCCCCATGAGCGACTTCGACTCCCCCGACGCCACCGCCGCCGCGCGCATCCGCGAGCTCGTCGCCGCCGACCTGGACCGGGTCCGCGCGGAACTCGCCGAGCTGGTGGCCATCCCCAGCGTGCACGACGACCCCGACCACCCCGGCGCCCCGGCGGAGGCCGCCGCCGCGGTCACCCGGCTCTTCGCCGAGGCCGGGGTGGAGCTCGACGCGCACGAGACCGCGGACGGCTCCATCGCCCTGGTCGGCGAGCGCCCCGGCGCCCCCGGGGCGCCCACGGTGCTGCTGTACTCCCACTACGACGTGCAGCCCGCCGCCGACGCCGCCGCCTGGGGCTCCGACCCGTGGACGCTCACCGAACGCGGGGGCCGCTGGTACGGCCGCGGCACCGCCGACTGCAAGGGCAATATCGTGATGCACCTGGCGGCGCTGCGGGCGCTGGCCGCCGCCGGGGCGGACGCCCCCGCCCTCCGGGTGGTGGTGGAGGGCTCCGAGGAGCGCGGCGGGGCCGGGCTGGCGGATCTGCTCGCCCGCCGCCCGGAGCTCTTCGCCGCGGAGGTGATCCTGATCGCCGACTGCGGCAACGTCGAGGTGGGCCGGCCCACCCTGCTGACCACCCTGCGGGGCTCCGCGGACGTCGACGTCACCGTGGCCACCCTGGACTCGCCGGTGCACTCCGGCTCCTTCGGCGGCGCCGCCCCGGACGCGCTGGCCGCGCTGATCCGGCTGCTGGACTCGCTGCGCGACGAGCACGGCCGCACCCGGATCGACGATCTGCCCGCCGGGGGCACCTGGGAGGGGCGGCCCTGGCCGGAGGCGGACTTCCGCGCCGACGCCGGGGTGCTCGACGGGGTGGGCCTGCTCGCCGACGACGCCGCCGGGGCGGCGGTGGCGGATCTGGTGTGGGCCCGGCCCGCGGTGACCGTCACCGGCATCGACTGCCCGCCGGCCACCGGCGCGGTCAACGCGGTGCCCGCCCGGGCCGCCGCCCGGGTGAACCTGCGGGTGCCCGCCGGGATGGACCCGGCCGCCGCCCAGGACGCCCTCGTCGCCCACCTGGAGCGGCGGGCCCCGGCGCACGCCCGGGTGGAGATCCGGCGCGATGAGCCGGCCCGGCCCTTCGCCGCCGACGTCACCGCCCCGGCGGTGCGGCTGCTCTCCGACTGCCTGGCCGCCGCCTACGGCCGGCCCACCGGCCACTCCGGCCAGGGCGGCTCCATCCCGCTGTGCGCGGATCTGCTGGCCGCCAACCCGGACGCGGAGCTGGCCCTGTTCGGGGTGGAGGAGCCGGCCTGCCGGATCCACTCCGCCGACGAGTCGGTGCACCCCGCCGAGATCCGGGACATCGCGGTGGCCGAGGCGCTGTTCCTCGCCGCCCTGGCCCGCTGATCGGGGGAGATGCGGCGGAACCGGTTGCACCGCCGCCGGGCCTGCTCTACGGTTGCCTGCATGCAGATGAACATTCGACTTCGAGTAGCCGAGGCTACGCACCCCGGTGGAGGCCTGGACTGACCCCCTCCACGCGGGGTCCCTGGCCGTCACGACGCACCACGCAAGGGTTGGTCCGATCATCTCGAATCTGCACCGGCGCCGCCAGGCGGCGCCCCTCATGAAGGACCGAAGCACGATGTTCTCCACCCGCACCCGCAAATCCACCTCCACGTCCATGACCTTCGGCGCGGGCGCCCCGGCGCGCACCCGCGCCGCGGACCGGGACCAGCCGGCGGCGACCCGCACCTTCACCGAGGACCCGTTCCGGGCCCGGTTCGGCCACCGGCTGCCCCGGGGGCTGCGCCAGGAGGCGCGCGGCATGGACTGGCGCACCTTCACCGCCACCTACTCCCCCACCGGCGGCCCCCTGGAGATCCGCGAGTTCACCGCGGTCAAGGGCCTGGCCGGGCGCTCCACCTTCAGCGCCACCATCACCACCGGGCGCGGCCTCGGCGGGGACCACGGCACCCGCACCCGCCGCGCCGAGGTCACCGCGATGGGCCCGGTCTCCGCGGTCACCAACCTGATGGCCGACGCCGGCTACCGGGTCGAGATCCTGGAGTTCCACCAGTTCGAGATCTTCGAGGCCACCGCGACCTTCATCTACGCGGCGCACAACAACTCCCGGGTCTGGACCATGGGCTTCGGGCAGACCCCCGAGGCCTCCACGATGACCGCGATGACCTGCGCGGCCAACCGCCTGCACGGCTGAGCGCCGACCGGACCCCGGGTGCGCCCCGGGTCGCCCCCGCCGGGCGGCCCGGGGCCTTCGGCGTCCCCGCCCCCCGCGCGCGGGCTCAGTCCTCGACGGCGGGCAGCCGCTCCCCGGCGCGCATCGCCCGCCACAGCCCGTCCGCGCCCGCCCCCGGCACCAGGTTCACCCCGTCCCCGGCCGACTCCACCGGCATCCGGCGCACCGTGTACCGGCCGCCCTTGAGGGTGCGCACCACCCGGTTGGCGTTGCCCAGGGTGACCATCCCCTCATCGGCGGACAGCTCCCCGCCCACCCCGCGCACCAGGCCCATCAGCTTCGGCAGATCCCCGGGCAGGGACTGCCGGCGCAGCTGCGCGGCCACCGCGGTGAGCAGCGCGCGCTGGCGCTCCAGCCGGGAGATGTCGGAGTCGTCCTGCACGCCCACCCGGGTGCGCGCGAACCGCACCGCGGTGGCGCCGTCGATGTCCTGGCAGCCCGGCTGCACCCCGGCGAAACCGGAGGCCTGGGCCACCGTGGCGCACAGCTCCACCCCGCCGAGGCCATCCACGATCTCGCCGACCGCGGCGATGTCCAGCACCGCCGCCCCGGCGATGTCGAAGCCCACCAGCTCCTCCACGGTGCGCGTGGCGCAGGCCGCGCCATGCGCCGAGGGGGTGGCGATCGGGTCCTCCACCGAGGCGTAGGCGTAGGCGGCGTTGAGCTTGGTGGTGATCGGCTCGGTGGCCCCGCCCCCGGGCAGCGGGCAGGAGGGGATGTCCACCAGCAGATCCCGGGGCAGCTGCACCACGTCGATGGACACCCCCTCCTTGAGCCGGATCAGCGCCATCGAGTCGGTGCGGCCGACATCGGCGCCCGCGGCGGTCTGGTTCAGCCGGGTGTCGCGCACCATGAGCAGGTAGACGGGATCGGCGGTGCCGGCGGCGGCCGGCCCGGGGCCCTCGGCGACCTCGTCGAGCCGGCCCACCCCGGAGATCAGCCAGGCGACCAGGCCCACCGAGGCCACCGCGATGAGGAGCAGCACCGCGGTGATCGAGATCGCGATGGTGCGCAGGATCTTCCGGGTGCGCGCGCTGAGCCGTTTCCACGGGTTGGCGATGGCCATCAGGCGGGGTCCCTTTCCTCGTAGCCGAAGGAGGTCATCATCCCCCGGGTGGCGGCGACGATCGCGGCCATGGTCGCCTCGTCGACGTAGGCGGAGACGATGATCGTCGAATCCGGGCCCCGGTCGTAGACGTTGGCGGCGATGAGCCCGGGGAACACCGCGGAGGTGGCGATCCCCTCGGGGGCGTCGTCGTCGAAGCGGTTGTGCGTCCAGGCGGTGGCCAGCCCCCGGGTGGGTGCCTCGGCGGTCAGCCCGTAGCCGCAGGAGCGCGCATGATGCTCCGGCAGCGGCAGCGCCGCCAGCTGCCGGGCCTGCTGCACCGTGGCGCTGAACCCGGCCCGGAACAGCGGGAAGGCCGAGCGCGCCCGGCGCCGGGTGCGCGCGATCGCCACCTCCTCGTCGGGGTGCGCGGGCATCCGGATCCGGGTGGTGGCGTTGCCGGCGCGCATCGCCAGCAGCGGATGCCAGCGCAGGGTGACGATCAGCCAGGACTGCCAGGGATCCAGGGCCCCGGGGCCCAGGGCGCGGGCCACCCCGGCCCGCCAGCGCACCGCCCGATCGATGGCCCGGGGCCCGCGGTCGGCCGGATCCGGCCGGGTGAAGCGCAGCACCCGGTACCGGCCCCGCGCCGGCTGCAGCCGCGGCGGCGGGGCCCCGGCCACGGCCCGCTCCTCGGCGAACGCCTCCCGGATCGCGTGCACCGCCGTCGCCGGCCGGCGCAGCGCCGCGGTGGCGGCCGCGGCGATGATCGCCGGCAGGGTCACCCGCCGACGGCCGAACCCCTCCGGCACCCGCTTGGCGGGGCCTCCCTCGACATAGGCGCAATGCGGGAACAGGGAGGACAGCACCGTGGGGCCGTCGCCGTGCCGGTGCGAAATGGCGCAGAGCATGCGCCGCCCGGCGCGGGCCGCCACGATCTCGTCCACGCCGAGGCCGCCGCGGGCGGCGAGCGCCTCATGCATCAGCCCCAGCGCCGCCGAGGCGTCGGCGGTCTCCGGCAGGTCCTCCAGGAAGATCAGCTGCACCCCGGGGTAGGAGCGGCGGAACATGGCGGTCAGGGTGCCCCGCCCGATGCCCCCGTAGCCGGGCTGGGGCCGCCCCTCCGGGGCGGGCAGCAGATTGAGCAGGGCCACCCCGTCCCAGCGGTTGTCGTAGACCACCCGGCTCATGCGCCGCAGCGGATTCATCCTCCCGGCTCCTCCCGGTAACCGGCCGCGCGCAGCAGCCCGGCCGTGGTCTCCTCGATTGTCGCACCGAGATCGTCGGCCACGTGGCAGGACAGCAGGATCCGCAGTCGATCCCCGCACTGGTAAGCCAGCACCGCGATCCCCCCGGGCGGGGCCAGGGTGCAGGCGACCTCCCCGAACCCGGCAGCGTCGACCCGGTTGTGGCTCCAACTGACCGCCAGGCCCCGGCTGGGCCCGGTGCCGGCGATCGCCGGCACCACCGGCTCCACCACCGTGGGGCGCGGCAGCTGCCGCAGCAGCTGCACCAGACCACTGGCGCCGGCCCGCAGCAACGGCAGATCGGAGATCACGATCCGGTGCGTCGCCGCCGCGGCCACGTCCGGATCCGCCCCGGACGCCAGCCGTATCCGGGTCACGAAGTTCCCGGCGAGGTCCGCCAGGCGGGGATCGGATCGCCTCAGGCCCACGTTCACCCAGGTATCCCGGGGGTGCAGGACCCCCTCCTCGAGGGCCCCGTCAAGGGCCTCCCGCCAGGCCGCGGCCAGGTGCAGGCCGCGGGGCGGGCGCCCCGGCCCGACATGGATCCAGTCGGTGACCCGATAGCGCGCCACCGCCGGGACGAGGCCCCCGTCGGGCACCGCGGGGGCGGTGCGGCGTTCCCGCAGCAGGGCGCGCGCCGCCGCCACCGCACCGGCCGGCCGCCGCAGCCCGCGCCGGGCCGCGACGCCGATCAGGGTGGGCAGCGGGAACCTAGACCGGCGCAACGGACGCCCCGCCGGGCTGCCCGGACCGCCCCGGAGGTGGTGGTACAGCGGGGCGAGCAGGGCCCGCATCGTGGGGCCGTCGCCGTGGCGGTGCGAGTAGGCGAGGGCCAGGTGGGGGCCGCAATCGGCGAGGAGCACCTCATCGCGTCCCAGGCCGCCGCGCCCGGCGATGCGGGCGTGCATCCCGGCCACGGCGTCGGCGAGCTCCCCCTCGGGCAGATCGACCACCGTGATCACGGCACCCGGGATGGCGGCGCGGATCATCGCCGACACCCTCCCGGGCCCGATCCGGGACAGCGGCGCGTCCCCGCCGGGCCGCCCCTCCAGGATCCGGAGGGTGACCACCTCGTCCCAGCGCCGGTCGGCGCGGATCCGCTCCAGCACCGCGGGGATCACCGCAGGGCCCGCCGGTAGCAGTCGAAGTAGCGGTCGATCATGCGCTCCTCGGAGTGCTCCCCCGCGATCTCCCGGCCGGCGGCCACCCGGCCGGCGACGCCGGGATCGCCGTCCAGGATGGCGCGGATCGCCCCGGCCAGCTGGGCGGTGTCCGCGGCGTCGACCATCAGCGCCGAGGCGGGGCCGACGGTGTCGGAGATCCCGGGCACGTCCGCGGCGACCAGCGGCACCCCCGCGGCGAGCAGTTCCAGCAGCGCCAGGGAGCAGCCCTCCCCGGAGGTGGTGACCAGGGCGCAGTCCGCGCCGGCGGTGCAGGCGCGCACATCGGGCACCACGCCGGGCAGCCGCACCCGATCGTCGAGGCCGAGCCGCCGGATCCGGGCCTCCAGGTCGGCGCGCAGCGGGCCCTCCCCGAAGATGAGCAGCGTCGCGTCGGGCACCTCCGCCATCGCGTCGATGGCCAGGTGCCAGCGCTTCATGGTGGCCAGCCGGCCCACGCCGACGACGAGGGGCCGATCCGGCCGGATGCCGAAGCGCGCGGCGAGCTCGGCCCGGGGCAGCGGCCCCGGTCCGGCGGCGACGCCGTTGGCGATGGTGACGACCTCGCGCACCCGGTGCCGGAAGAGCTCCCCGGAGATGTACGGGGTCACCGCGGTAATCGGTCCGGGGAAAAGCCGGCAAATCGCCGCCTCCGCCCGGTAGTCGCCGGTCTCGTTGCCGTGCACCGTCCCCACCAGGCCCACGCCGAGGCCCCGGCTGGCCAGGGTCACGCCGAGCATCATGGTGGGGTTGTGCGCGTGGATCACCTCCGGCCGGAAGTCCCGGATCACCCGGCGCAGCCGCAGCACCAGCCCGGCCAACCGCGCCGGGGAGCGCGCCACCAGGGGCAGGTCGTACCACTGATCCGCGGCTTCGGCGAAGCGCGGGGCCCAGTCCCCGGGGGCCATCGCCGCCCCGGTGACGTCACCGCGCTCGGCGGAGCGCTCCAGGAAACGCAGGATCATCATCTCCGCGCCGCCGCAGGCGGCCTTGGCGTTGACGTGCAGGATGCGCAGGGGACGGTCAGGCATGGGGGTGTCCTTCCGGGGTGGTCCGGCCCGCCCGGCGCAGCGTTGCCTGGATGAACCCGATGAGCAGCAGGATGAACAGCAGGGAGTGCCCGGCGACGACGCAGATCATGAGGTCGCCGCCGAGGAGGTACAGGATCAGCGCGGCGCTGAGCGCGCGCAGCCCGGACCAAATCGCGACGTACCGGGTGGCGCCCATCATGAGCAGGTACTTGATGATCGCGGCGAGGGTGAAGATGGAGATGCAGAACACCGCCAGCACGGCCACCAGGGGCGCCCCGACGTGGAAATCGCGGCTGAGCGAGAGCACCAGGATGGTCGCCGGCACGGTCACCGCGGTGGCGAGCGCGGCCAGGCCGAGGGCGATGCCCAGGGAGCGGTTGACCTGCCGGCGCAACCGGACCCGGTCCCCCGAGCGCACCGCCTCGGCGACCCGCATGTCCAGGCCCGGCGCGATCAGCATGAGGAAGGTGGTCACGATCCCGCCGGCGATGCGCTGCAGCCCGGACCAGGCGATGCCCGCGCCGGTGGTCACGCCCACCGCGGCCACGGACAGGGCGGGCAACTGGGATCCGAACACGTCCACGGTCTGCGCGAGGATCGCGGTGCGGTGCCGGCTCATGTACCCCAGGGTCTCGCGGGTGCTGCTGTGGGTGACGGCGCCGAGCACCCGGGTGCGCAGAACGCGGGCACCCGCCAACCACCCCACGGCATAGGCGAACACCCCGGTGGCGGCGAGCGCCTGGGTCCAGTCGGTGAACGCCGAGATGGCGCACACCGATCCGAGGTTGGCCAGGCCGTACCACAGCCGAACCCGGGCGTAGTCGGCGTAGCGGGACTGCCGCACGAACATGCCGTTGACGATTTCGTAGCAGACCATGGTCACCGTCATCGCCGTGGACCACAGGATCATCGGGCCCAGGGCGGAGCCGCGCAGCAGCAGCACGACCCCCGCGGCGGCCCCGGCGCCCGCGGCGAGGGCGGCGGTGCGCACGGTGGCCCCGATGGCGGCGGCGGTGCGCTCCTCCGGCAGCACCGGGTAGATGGCGGGGAAGGCGAGGCCGCAGATCCGCGCCGCGATGGAGGCGATCGCGGAGACCACCACGATGTACCCGACCTGCTCCAGCCGACCCAGCGCCATCGGGATCAGCATGGAGGCGAAGGTCGCGGTCTGCGCGATGAGCCCGGTGCCCACGCTGCGCACCCCGCCCGCCGGGATCCGGGATCTCAGGTTCAGCACGCCGGCCCGCCCCCGAGCAGCGCGGGCAGCACCGCGTCCAGGCATGCCTCGATGCGTGCCGCGACGGCGCGGAACTCCGCCGCCCCGGCGCCGTAGGGGTCGGGGATGCCCCCGTCCTCGGCGGGCACCGCCCCACGCTGCACGGTGGTGATCCCCCCGGCCGCCGGCAGCGCCCCGGCGGCGGCGAGCGCGGCGGCGTGGTCGAGCAGCAGGGTGCGGCGGAGCGCCGCCGGGCGGAGTCGCAGCACCGCCTCCAGATGGTGCCGCTGCATGCACAGCACCACATCGGCGGCGGCGACCCGCGCCGCGGTGAGCCGGCTGCCGGCGAAGCCCTCGTGGGCGATCCCGCGGGCCGCCAGTTCGGCGGCCATCCCGGGGTCCACCGGATGGCCGACCAGGCCCGAGACGCCGGCGGAGGAGACCCCGACGGGGCGCCCGGCGCGCCGCGCCCAGGCTGCGGTGGCCAGTTCCGCGAAGGGTGACCGGCAGATGTTGCCGGTGCACACGAACAGCAGCCGGGGCGCCCCGGGTCCCCGGCCCGTCATGAGGTGCGGGCCTTCGCGGGCCTGCCCTTCGCGCCGTCCGGGGTGTACGAGTACTTGTACCCGTGCCGGGAGCCGTCCGGGACCCGGTTGAAGGCGGTGCCGATGAGGTGCGCGTTGACGGTGGCCAGCGCCTCCGTGGCGGCGGCCACCTCCTCGTAGCGGGCGATGCCGTGGCGCACCACCAGGATCGTCGCCCCCGCGGCGGCGGCGATCAGCGCCCCGTCGGTGACCGGCAGCAGCGGCGGTCCGTCGATGATCACGAAGTCGTAGCGCCCGGAGAGGTCCTCGAGCAGACTGCGGCAGGCCTTCGAGCTGAGCAGCTCAGCCGGGTTCGGCGGGTTCACGCCGGAGGCGACCACGTCGAAGCTCCGATCCGCGTACTTCTGGATCGCCTCCTCCAGGCTGATCTCGCCGGCGAGGATGGTGGACAGCCCGACCGCGGGCTCGATCGCGGCGCCGAGGGCCTTGGCCACCCGGGGACGGCGCAGATCCCCGTCGACCAGGCACACCGTATGCCCCTCCGCGGCAAGCGCGGCGGCGAGGTTGACCGCGGTGATGGTCTTGCCCTCCCCCTGGGTGGCGCTGGTGATGGCCAGCAGCTTCGGCGGGTTGTCCACGTCCACGAAGCGCAGGTTGGTGCGCAGTGCGCGGATGCCCTCCACCGCGGGGGTGTTGTCCACGTGGTAGTCGGGCACCGCCCCGGCGGCGAAGGCGGAGTTGGAGGGGATTTCGCCGAGCACCGGAACCCCGGTGAGATCCTCGACCTCGGCACGCTTGGTCACGGTGCGGTCCAGGAGCGCGGCGGCGATGATGCCGAGCAGGGCGAGGATGGTGCCGAAGATGAAGCCGAAGACCATGTTGCGGGCGTAGATCGGCGAGGAGGGCTTCTCCGGGGTGGTCGCCGCGTCGATGATGGTCATCGAGGTCAGCGCCTCCTCCCGGGGCCGGGTCCGCGGCTGCTCCCCGGCGCCGTCGGATTCGCCGGGCACCTCCCCGCGCACGTCGAGCTCGCCGACCAGGATCTGTAGCTGCTTCGATGCGGCATCCGACATCAGCCGGGCCTCCTCCGGGTCCGCGGAGGTCGCGGAGACGGTGATCAGCACCGTGTCCGGGGTGGGCTGGGCCTCCAGCATGTTCATCACCGTCTCCGGCTCATAGGAGAGATCCAGGTCGCCGATCACCCGATTAACCAGGAGGTCGCCCTTGACCAGCTGGGCGTAGGAGCTCAGCCGCTGCTGGAAGAACTGGGCCTGCTTGTAGAGCTGCCCGTCCCCGGTGTCCGCGGCGGCGGTGACGAAGAGATCCGTCGTCGCGGTGTACTTCTTCGGCAGCAGCATGGAGATGCCCCATGCGGCCGCCGCGCCGAGGACAGCCGCGATGACGACCACCCACCACAGGCGGGTGATCCCGGACAACACCCGACCCCAGATGTGGTCGCTGCCATCGCTCCGGACCTCGTTCATGGGCACTCCATTCGTCGTGTTCTTCGTGATGTCGTTGGGTGGGGCGGCTTCCCGCCCCGGTGGGGCGCCGTCGCCGGCCGTCGGCTCATCATCCGGGCCATCGGGCGCCCAGACGATGACGGTGAGCAGCATGAGCGGCAGCAGGGGCGTGAGATGCCGCAGCGCGGAGCCGTAGTCGGGTTCGAAAAGCCCCTGCACCGGGAGGAAGGCCAGCACCAGGGCGATCGCCCGGGCGACGTAGCCGGTGGGGCGGGTGCCCCCGTAGTTGGCGATCGCGCGGCCGAAGGTCACCCAGAAGAAGAGGATGAGCAGGGCCGAGGAGCCGTGGTAGATGGTGCCCAGCGCGAACAGCGGCAGCGGCACGACCAGCATCACCGTGGTGATCACCACGTTGACGACCCCGCCGAGCGGTTCCGGCCAGTGCACGAAGCGCTCGATCAGGGTGCGCGTCTCCGCACCCCGGTACTCGTTGACGCCGAGCCGGGCGAAATCCGCGGATTGCCCGGTCTGCAGCCAGATCATCAGTCCCAGCGCCGCCGCGGTGCACGGCACCAGGAGCCAGAATCCCCGGGTGCCCCGCGCGGTGCGGAGGATCAGCCGGATGATCGCGTACACCACCGCGATGATGGTCCAGTAGGGCCGGTAGAGCGCGCCGAAGGCGAGCAGCGCGGCGATCACCAGGACCTCCCCGACGAACCCGGCCGGGATGAGCAGCACCACCCCGATGAGCACCGCGACCAGGAACTCCTTGGAGAAGGTGCCCAGGAAGGCGGCGCCGAGCACCAGGGTGGCGCCGGTGAGCGCCACCGCGGAGGTGCGGCGCGGCAGGCGGCCGGCCCGCCACAGGGCGATCACGGTGGACAGCGCCATGGTGCCGTAGCCGAGCAGCCCCGCCGGGATCAGGTCCCGCCCGGTGAGGCCGATGGCCGAATAGGCGCGGGCGATGTCCGCGTAGGAGCCGAAGTCGTAGAGATCGAGCAGGTAGGGGTACTGGATGAGCGTGGCGATGCCGAAGGCGTCGTAGGCGAACCGACCCGGCAACACCACGTCGCGCAGGATCACGAAGGGGATCGGCAGCGCGATGACCAGCGCGATGATCCAGATGATCGCCGGGGGGCGGCGTTTCTCGGCGGTGTCGGCGCCGACCGTGGTGGGCTCCAGCATCAGGCGGATCCCCCTGCCGGCAGATAGAGGGCGCGCAGTGAATCACGCAGCGCGGGTTCCCCGTAGCGCGCCAGCAGCGGCGCCCATGCGGCGGCCGCGGCCGCAGGGTCCTCGAGTGCGGCCAGCACCGCGGCGGTGGCTCCGCCGGTGTCGCGGTAGCGCGCACCATCCGGGCATTCGTGGAGCGAGGGGATGTCCGGCACCACCACCGGCACCCCGATCCCGACGGCCTCCAGGACCGCCAACGGGAACCCGTCCTGGGAGGCGCAGTGCAGGTAGACGGAGAGGCCCGCCACCCGGCGGAGCACCTCGGCGCGGGGCAGCCACCCGGTGACCTCCACCCCGGCGGCCACCAGCACCGCGCGCCCCGCGGGATCCCCGTCGCCGATCCAGATCATCCGCAACTCCGGCCGGCGCCGGCGCAATTCCCCGGCGACGGCGGCGAACATCTCGGGACGACGTTGCGGGGCTATCCGGGCGGCGATGCCGATGGTCGCGGGCGCATTGGGGGACCAGTCGACCTCGGCGGTGTTCGCGGCGGGCACCGCATTGCGCACCGGCCGGCGCCGAATCCACGGGTTGAGCCGGCCGAGCAGCTCATCCTCCCGGGTGGAGCAGCCGGCGAAGACCCCGGTGAGCGGGGACAGCGCAGTCTCCACCGCCGCATACCCGACCCGGCTGAGCCGGCTCCGGCTGGCGTCCTCCACGGCGAGGCCGTGCGGGGTGTACGCGATTCGGCGTCGCATCCCGGGCAGCCAGCCGGCGCCGAGCCGGGCATAGGCCCCGGCGAAGCTGGAATGGGCGTGGATGACGTCCGGGCGCCGCCGCCGCACCTGCCGGGTGACCTCGGCGATGGCGCCGCGGTGATCCTCCGGCAGCGGCAGCACCTCGGCGAAGAGCCCGGTGCCGGCGGCGTCGCCCACCGCCGCACCGCGTCGGGAGTTGGCCAACAGCAGATGATCGGCCTCCGGCACGAGCGCCGCATAGTGGCGGAGCATCGTCTCCACGCCACCGGCGTAGCACTCGGTGATGTGCAGCACCCGGGGTCGCGCGCCGACCCGGCCGTCCATCAGTAGGCCCCGTCCGAGCTGACCACTGCCCGCAGGGTGCGGAGCAGGATGGAGATGTCGAGGGCCATCGACCAGTTGTCGATGTAGAGCAGGTCCAGGGAGATGGCCTCCTCGGCGGTGAGCCGGGAGCGTCCGGAGACCTGCCACAGGCCGGTGATCCCGGGTCGCACGGTCTGCCGCATCCAAGCGTCCCGGTCGTATTCGGGGGTCTCCCGCGGCAGCGGGGGCCGGGGGCCGACCAGGGACATGGAGCCGCCGATCACGTTGAACAGCTGGGGCAGCTCATCGATGCTGTAGCGCCGGATGAAGCCGCCCACCCGGGTGATCCGGGGATCGTCCTTGAGCTTGAACAGCAGCACCCCGCCCCCGCGTTCGGCGAGCATCGCGTCGATGCGCTCCTCGGCGTCGACGCACATGGAGCGGAACTTCCACATCGTGAATTCACGGCCGTCCCGGCCGATCCGCGGCGCCCGGTAGAACACCGGCCCGCCGTCACCACATTTCACCGCCAGGGCCGTGATCAGCAGCACCGGGGAGAAGAGGAGCACCAGCAGCAGCGCGACGCTGAGATCGGCGCTGCGCTTGAGCAGCCCGTTGGCCCCGATGTTGCCTGGCCGAACCACCTTGAGCATGGCCAGGTCCCCGATCCGGGCGGCGCGCACCCGCTGCGGGTTCGCGGAGGCGAGGTTGGGGTAGAGGAAGACCGTCACCCCCATCGGGGCGAAGGTCCAGCTCATCCGGCGCAGCCACTCCTGGCCCACCGTGGAGGGGCACATCACGAAGACCTGGTCGATGTCGAGCTCGGTGAAGACGCCGGGGGTGAGCGCCTCCCGGCCGACCACGATGTCCTCGCCCTCGGGGGTGCACAACCGCGGCTCATCGCCGTCGACGATGAGGTAGGCGACGATGCCGAGACCGGCCATCGGCTCCCGCCACTCCCGGCGGTCCCGGCGGCGGAACTGGCCGGGGGTGACCACCACCAGCTGACGGCCGGTGACGTCGCCGAGCATCCGGCGCAGGATGGGGCGGTTGAGCACCAGGTGGTTGAAGAGCAGCATCAGGTAGCCCAGGGGCAGCGCGATGAGCACATGCGGGCGCAGGTACTGCCAGCCCAGGGCCACGGAGAGGAAGGTGGGCACCCCGAAGGCGATCACGGTGGCCTCGGTGATCCGCAGCACCACGCCCTGCCGGTCCCGGTAGACGTCGTCGTCGAAGAGCCCCCGGGAGCGCAGCAGGGCCAGCCAGAACACGATGAAGGCCACCGCCAGGGGGACCTCCAGCATGCGCAGCGCCGCCGGGGCGATGTCGAGTTCGCGGACCAGCCAGGTGTCCTGGCACCAGTCGGTGCGCAGCAGCACCACCACCGCGAAGGCCAGCGCCAGGGAGAGCAGATCCAGCCAGCCGATCAGGATCGGGATCCGCTGCCGCCGGCGCCGGCGCTCCCAGTCCTCGATTTCGGTGGCGGCGTAGCCGGAGAGGTGGTCCCAGTCCAGGATGTCGCCCACCGCGCCGTGTCCCATGGCGCGGGATGATTCGCGGGGCTCCCGGGGCGTACCGATGTCGCGGGGCTCATGGCTGGTCCGGGGTGCGGTGCTGCGTCGGGGCGGCTCCCCGGCGGGTTCCCGGTGGCCGGTCGCGGCCGGCTCCCGGATGCCGGGCCGGTCGTCGCGTGTGGGGCGTGCGGCGGGGGATCCCGCCATCGTCTTGTCCCGCACCCTGCCTCTTCCCGTCGTCTCTGCTGTCGTCTGCGCCGTCGTCTCGTCGCTCATCCCGAACCACGGGGCGCATCCGCCTCACATGGCCCGGCCACCGGGCCGGCGGCATGGCTACGCGGCGGAACACCGTCCGCGCTATGCATGAAACTGGACAGCCCGTGGGCTGGCAAGGGCTGTAACACGTAGGAAACACTTGCCTACCCCCGCAGCGCCCCCATCCCGCGCCACCTGCGGCGCTGTTGCGGATTCGTCACGCAGTTCAGCATCATGGGGGCCATGACCGTCCTCATCTGCCTGCTGCTCGCCGTCGCGGCGCTGGCACCGGGGACGATCCACCGGCTGGGCACCCGCGGCTTCCCGCTGCTGGCGCTCCCGCTGGCCGGGGGCGCCGCGTGGACCGCCGCCCGGCTGGTCGAGCTCGGCCGCGGCGCCGCCCCGCGCGCCGAGGCCACCACCTGGGTACCCACCCTGCACCTGGACATCACCCTGCGGCTGGGCCCCCTGGAGGCGCTCTTCGGCACCCTGGTGCTCACCATCGGCACGCTCATCCTCGTCTACTGCACCGGGTACTTCCCCGATCCCCCGCCGGGCCGGCGCCGCCGGCTGGGCGCCTTCGCCGCCCAGCTCACCGGCTTCGCCGCGGCCATGTACGGCCTGGTCGTCGCCGACTCGATGCTCCTGATGTACGTGTTCTGGGAGCTCACCTCGGTGCTGTCCTTCCTGCTCGTCGGCTACTACGCGGAACGGGCCAGCTCCCGGCGGGCGGCGGTGCAGGCGCTGCTGGTGACCACCCTCGGCGGCCTGGTCATGCTCATCGGCATCGTGCTGATGGGGCACAGCACCGGGATCTGGTCCTTCTCCGAGCTCACCGCCCCCGGGGCGCTCGACGCGGCGACCACCGGCGGCGGCGCGGTGGCCGTGGCGGTGGTGCTGCTCATCATCGGCGCGCTGTCCAAGTCCGCGATCGCGCCGCTGCACTTCTGGCTGCCCGGGGCGATGGCCGCGCCCACCCCGGTGTCCGCCTTCCTGCACTCGGCGGCGATGGTCAAGGCCGGGGTGTTCCTGGTCGCCCGGCTCTCCCCGGTCTTCGCCGGCACCGGCTCCTGGCATCTCGCGATCCTGCCGCTGGGCCTGCTCACCATGGTGATGGCCGGCTGGATGGCCCTGCGGCAGACCGATCTGAAGCTCATCCTCGCCTACGGCACGGTCAGCCAGCTCGGCTTCATCATGACCGTCACCGCGGTGGGCACCCGGGCGGCGCTGCTCGCCGGGCTGGCCCTGACCTTCGGCCACGCCCTGTTCAAGGCGGCGCTGTTCATGGTCGCCGGGGCGGTGGACCACACCACCGGCACCCGGGACATCCGGCGGCTGTCCGGGCTCGGCGGGCGCTCCCGGCGGCTGGCCGGGATCGCCGCCCTGGCCGGGGCCTCGATGGCCGGGCTGCCGCCGCTGTTCGGCTTCGTGGCCAAGGAGCAGGCGATCTCCGCGGTGCTCGACGCCGAGCCGCTGGCCGGCATGCCCGGGGTGTTCACCGCCGCCGGGATCGTGGTCGGCTCCATCCTCACCGTCGCCTACACCCTGCATCTGCTGCACGGCGCCTTCGCGGACAAGCCCGCCGACCACCCCAGCGGCGGCGGGGTCTCCGCGGCGGTGGCCGCGATGGGCCGGCCCTCCCGGTGGATGCTGGTGCCGGCCGCCCTGCCCGCCCTGGCCGGGGTGGCCGCGGGACTGGCCCCCGGCGCCGCCGACGCGGCCTTCGCGATCCACCTGGACCGGGCGCTGCCGGAGCCGGCGCCACCGCATCTGGCGCTGTGGCACGGCCCCGGGGCGGCGGTGGCGCTGACCGCGGTGATCCTGGGCACCGGCTACCTGATGTTCCGGCTGCGCGCCCTGGTGCGCCGGCTGGCCTTCGCCAAACCCGCCCTCGGCGACGCCGACGCGCTCTACGACGCCACCCTGGACGCCGCCCGCCGGCTGTCCCTGCGCGCCACCGCCTCCACCCAGCGCGGTTCGCTGCCGATGACCGAGGCGATCATCCTCGGCGTGCTGATCGTGGTGCCGGTGGCCGCCCTGGTCCTCGGCGATCGCGATGACCTGGTGATGCGGCCCTGGTCGGCGCCCGGCCAGGGCGCGGCGGCGCTCATCATGGTGCTCGCCGCGCTGGCGGCCACCCGCACCGGCAACCGGCTCACCGGGGTGATCCTGGTCGGGGTCACCGGCTACTGCCTGGGCATCCTCTTCGCCCTGGCCGGCGCCCCGGACCTGGCGCTGACCCAGCTGCTCGTGGAGACCATGACCGTGGTGGTCTTCGTGCTGGTGCTGCGCACCCTGCCGGCCCGCGCCCCGGACCCGGGCCCGGAGTGGCTGCGCGCCCGGGCCTGGCTGGCCGTCGGCGTCGGCGTGGCCGTCGCCGTCCTCGGCGCCTTCGCCCTGGCCGCCCGGCGCGCCGCCCCGGTCTCCGCGCCGGTGCCGGAGCTGGCGGAGACCATCGCGCACGGCAAGAACGCGGTGAACGTGCTGCTGGTGGACATCCGCGCCTGGGACACCTTCGGGGAGATCTCGGTGCTGGTGATCGCCGCGGTGGGCATCGCCTCCCTGGTGTTCCGCACGCACACGGTGCATTCGCTGCCCCGGGTGGAGTCCGGCCGCTCCCGGCGGGATCGCCGCGCCGATCCGCGCTGGCTGACCACCTCCGGCTCCCCGGTGGACCGGGGCCGCCGGCCGCTGATGGTGACCGTGGTCACCCGCTTCCTCTTCCCCTCCATGATGGTGCTCTCCGCCTACCTCTTCTTCGCCGGGCACAACGCCCCCGGCGGCGGTTTCGCCGGCGGCCTGGTCGCCGCGCTGGCGCTGACCCTGCGCTACCTGGCCGGGGGCCGCTGGGAGCTCGCCGAGGCGATGCCGGTGTCCACCGACGCGCTGCTCGGCGGGGGGCTCACCCTGGCCGCGGCCTCGGTGGCCTGGCCGATGGCGCTGGGCCGGCCGCCGCTGGCCTCGGATCTGCTCACCGTGCGGCTGCCCGGGATCGGGGAGGTCACCGTGGTCAGCGCGCTGTTCTTCGACGCCGGGGTGTACCTGATCGTGATCGGGGCGGTGCTCTACATCCTGCGCTCCCTGGGCGGCCGGCTGGACGTGGAGGCCGAGCGGCGCGCGGAGCGGGCCCGCTCGCGCCGGGTGACCCTGACCAAGCTGGGCCGCACCCGGCAGTACCGGGCGGGTGCGGAGCGCGCCGCGCGCCGGCTGCTCGACGGCGGCGCCGGGGCGGCCGACGCCACCGGGGCGCCCGGTGCGGCCGGGGGCGGTGGCGGCCGATGATCATCGACTTCGCGGGGCTGGCCGCGGTGGGCGTCCTCGTCGCCTGCGGCGTGTACCTGCTGCTGGACCGGGCGATCACCCGGATGCTGATGGGCCTGATGCTCCTGGGCAACGGGGTGAACCTGCTGATCCTGCTCACCGCCGGCGATCCCGGCGCCCCGCCGATCCTGGGCCGGGGCTCCCTGGTGCACGACCGGGCCGCGGATCCGCTGCCGCAGGCGCTCATCCTCACCGCGATCGTGATCATGATGGGCATGAGCGCGTTCATCCTGGCCCTGGCCTACCGGCAGCACCGGTACCGGGTGGGCGACCGGATCCAGGACGACCGGGCGGACCGGGAGCTGGCCCGGCGCCGCGCCGACGACCCGACCGCGGCCCCGGATCACGACAAGTCGGCGGACCCGGCCACCGGCCGGCCCACCGACGCCGGGGACCGGTTCGGCCCGGAGAGCTTCGAGGCGCCGGTGCGGGAGGGGGATCCCGATGAGCCCTGATGCGCTGATCCTGGCCCTGATCCCGATGCCGGTGCTGCTGCCGGCCGCCGCCGCCGGGGCCTCGCTGCTGCTGTCCCGGCGGCCCCGGGCGCAGCAGGCGCTGAGCCTGTTCGCGCTGTCCGCCCTCCTGGTGCTCGCCCCGGCGCTGGTGTACCTGGTGCAGGTGCACGGCATCCACACGGTGCAGGTGGGCGGCTGGAACTCCCCGGTGGGGATCACCCTGGTCGCCGACGGGCTGTCCACGGTGATGGTCGCGGTGAGCCAGCTGGTGCTCTTCGCGGTGTTCCTCTTCGGCATCGGCCAGGGCATCCGCGACGGCGACGACGATGACCCGATCTCGGTGTTCGTGCCCAGCTACCTGCTGCTCAACATGGGCGTGTCCATGGCCTTCCTGGCCGGGGACCTGTTCAACATGTACGTCGGCTTCGAGGTGCTGCTGGTGGCCTCCTATGTGCTGCTCACCCTGGGCGCCTCCGCGCAGCGGATCCGCGCCGGGGTGAGCTACGTGGTGGTCAACATGCTCTCCTCCACGGTGTTCCTGCTGGCCATCGCCCTGGTCTACGCGGCGGTGGGCACGGTGAACTTCGCCCATGCCTCGATCCGGATGGAGGCGCTGCCGCAGGGCACCCGCACCGCCATCTTCGGGGTGCTGCTGGTGGCCTTCGCGGTGAAGGCGGCGGTGTTCCCGATGTCCTCCTGGCTGCCGGACTCCTACCCCACCGCCCCGTCCACGGTCACCGCGGTCTTCGCCGGGCTGCTCACCAAGGTCGGCGTGTACGCGATCATCCGGGCCCGCTCGGTGCTCTTCCCCGACGGCTCCCTCGACGGGCTGCTGCTGTGGGCGGGGCTGGCCACCATGCTCATGGGCATCCTCGGCGCGATGGCGCAGACCGACATCAAGCGGCTGCTGTCCTTCACCCTGGTCAGCCACATCGGCTACATGATCTTCGGCATCGCCCTGGGCAACGCCCGGGGCATGTCCGGGGCGATCTTCTACGCGGTGCACCACATCCTGGTGCAGACCGCGCTGTTCCTCGTGGTGGGCCTCATCGAGCGCCAGGCGGGCTCGTCCTCGCTGCGCCGGCTGGGCGGGCTGGCGAAGGCCTCCCCGGCGCTGGCGGTGCTGTTCCTGCTGCCGGCGCTGAACCTCGGCGGGGTGCCGCCCTTCTCCGGTTTCCTCGGCAAGGTGGCGCTCATCATCGCCGGGGCGGAGAACGGCTCCGCCACCGCCTGGGTGCTCGTCGCCGGCTCCGTGGCGACCTCCCTGCTCACCCTGTACACGATGGTGCTGGTGTGGTCGAAGGTGTTCTGGCGGGATCGCTCCGACGCCCCGGAGGGCGATGTGGCGCTGGCCCGGCCACTGGCGCTGCGGGAGAACCCGCGCTACGTCAGCTACGCCGAGCGCGCCGACGTCGGCCGGATGCCGGTGTCCATGGTGGCGCCCACCGCGCTGCTGGTCGCCGCCTCCCTGGCGGTGACCGTGCTCGCCGGGCCGCTGGTGGCGATCGCCGACCGGGCGGCGGCCAACGTCGCCGACGTGGACGGCTACCGGGCGGCGGTGCTCGGGGTGCAGGACCCCGCCCAGCAGGCGGAGGTGCTCGAACCCGGGCGCACCCTGCACCCGGCCGGCGACGCCGACCAGGCGGGCCGTTCGGTGGGCGCCCGGCGGGAGGGGGCGCGATGAGCGGGCTCCGGTGGCGGGATCGGCGCGGTGCGGCGGGGGCCCCGGCGGCCCGGGTGCGCCGGGCCCGGCCCTCGGCGCTGATGTTCGCCTGGCTGGTGGCGATGTGGCTGCTGCTGTGGGGGGAGGCCACCACCGCGAACCTGCTCTCCGGGGTGGCGGTGGCCGCGGCGGTGAGCCTGGCGCTGCCGATGCCGCGGGTGCCGGTGCGCGCCATCGACGTGAACTGGCCGGCGATGGCCACCCTGGCGGCGACCTTCGCGATCGACTTCACCCGGGCCTCGCTGTCCGTGGCCTGGCTGGCGGTGCGCCGCGCCGACCCGCCGCCCTCGGCGATCGTGCGCACCCCGATGCGCACCCGCGACGATCTCACCCTGGCCACCGCGGTGGCCCTGATCAACCTGCAGCCCGGCGGGATCGTCACCGACATCGACAAACGCGCCGGGATGCTCACCATGCACATCCTGGACGGCTCCTCCACCGGCCGGATCGACGCCACCCTGGGCCAGCTCGCCGCGATGGAGCGGCGGGTGATCCGCGCCTTCGAGGACCGCGACCCCGCCGACGGGGCCGCCGACGCCGCCGGCGCCGCCGGGCGGGTCGGCCACGACCATGCCGCGATCCGGGAGGGCCGCCGATGAGCATGCACGCCTACCACCTCGCCCTGGCCCTCGCCGCCGGGATCTACCTGGTCGCCGCGCTGCTCACGCTGGGCCGGCTGCTCGCCGGGCCGAACAGCCTGGACCGGCTGGTCAGCCTGGACTCCCTGATCGCGATGATGCAGGGCCTGCTCGCCGCGTACATCGCCTGGACCATGGACACCTCCTGGGCCTACCCGATGCTGGTGATCGCGCTGCTGGGCTTCATCGGCTCCCTGGCGGTGGCCCGGTTCCGGGTGCCCGACGACCGCGGCGGCGGCAAGGCCGCCGCCCCCGGCACCGGGAAGGAGGCCTGAGATGGCCCTCGCCGCCGATCTGCTCACCCTGGTCCTGATCCTCCTCGGGGCCCTGTTCAGCCTCTCCGCGGCCCTGGGCATGGTGCGCTTCCGCGACTCCATCGCCCGGATGCACGCCTCCTCCAAACCGCAGACCATGGGCCTGCTGCTCACCCTCGCCGGGGTGATCGGGCATCTGCTGCTGCACTCCGGCGGCGGCGCCCAGATCCGCGGCGATATCGGCATGCTGGTGCTCACCGGCCTGTTCGCCCTGGCCACCGCCCCGGTGGTGAGCAACCGCACCGCCAGCGTGGCCAAGCGCGAGGGCCTGGTGGACCGCACCCGGCTCTCCCGGGACGACGAGGCCGCCGACCCCGGGCGGCGCCGCCGCTGAGCGCGCCCCCGCCGGATCCGGGCGCGGCCGGCGCCGGCGCCGGGGCCCGGGACCGGCAGTACACCCGGTTAACCTTTTCTCCGGGCCTTGCCCCGGGCACCGTCATATGTGTTCAAATAGGACAATGACCGAGATCTTCGCCGGCTCGCCCCGCCCGACCCTCGGCGTCGAGTGGGAGGTCGTCTTCGTCGACCGCGCCACGCGGGACACGGTCCCCTGCGCCCCGGAGGTCCTGGAGACGATCGCCGCGGACCACCCCGACCACGGCATCCAGCGGGAGTTCCTCGCCAACACCGTGGAGCTGGTCACCGGCATCTGCGCCGACGTGCCCGAGGCGGTGGCCGATCTCGGGGGCCGGCTGCGCATGGTGCAGGCCGCCGCGGACATCCACGGCGTGGACGTGTGGTCCTCCGGTTCGCACCCCTACACCCGGGGCACCGACCAGGTGATCAGCGAGAAGCCCGCGCACCAGGAGATCCTCAAGCGCACCCAGTGGTGGGGCCGGCAGATGCTCATCTGGGGCATCCACGTGCACGTGGGGATCCGCTCCGCGGAGCGGGTGTGGCCGATCATCAACGCGATCCAGGTGCGGCTGCCGCATCTGCTGGCCCTGTCCTGCTCCTCCCCGGCGTGGAACGGCGAGGACATGGGCTACGCCTCGAACCGCTCCCTGCTCTACCAGCAGCTGCCCACCGCGGGGCTGCCCCCGGACATCGGCACCTGGGACCAGTGGTGCTCCTACATGCACGATCAGGCCACCTCCGGGGTGATCAACCACACCCGGTCGATGCACCTGGACATCCGGCCCGCGGCGAAGCTCGGCACCATCGAGGTGCGCATCTCCGACTCCACCTCGAACCTGCGGGAGCTCTCCGCGATCGTGGCGCTCACGCACGCCCTGGTGGTGCACTACGACCGGATGCTGGACCGCGGCGAGGAGCTGCCCCGGATCCAGCCCTGGCACACCGAGGAGAACAAGTGGCGCGCCGCCCGCTACGGGATGGAGGCGCTCATCATCGTGGACCGGGACACCCGGGAGCGCTGGGTCACCGAGGATCTGGCGGATCTGCTCGAGGAGCTGCGCCCGGTGGCCCGGGAGCTCAACTGCGCCACCGAACTGGAGCGGGTCTGGGAGATCGTGGAATCCGGCGCCGGCTACGAGCGGCAGCGCCGCGCCGCGGTGGCCGCGGGCGCGCTGCCGCCCCTGGCCACCGAGCCGCGGGTGCGCGAGGTGGAGGCCGCCCTGGGCGGCTCCCCCTGGGCGGCGGCGGTGGACCTGGGGGTACGCGAGATGGCCGCCGGCCGACCGCTGCCCTGAGCTGCGCCGCAGCCGCCGCGGCCGCCCCGACATGGCCGGCAACACCGGTCCCGGGCGGTGAACCCGGGTCCCCTCCCCGGCCCGGACCCCTTACGCCGGCCGGCGGGATGCGCTATCGTCCCGGCCGCAGCCCGAGACTGCATCACCCATCCACGAGACGCCCACATGCCGAAGAAGGGACGATCATGCCGGAGAACCCCGGTACCGACACTCGAGAAGCATCCCCCGTGACCAGCACCCGGACCGCCGAAAACACCGCCGGCAAGCTCCCTATCCTCGCCCTGATCCTGTCGATCGTCGGAGCGGTGACGCTGATGTGGATCCCGCTCATCGCGATCCCCGCAGCCGTCGTCGGACTCGTCATCGGCGCGGTGTCGCTCCGGCGTGGTCCGGAACACCGCACCCTGTCCATGGCGGCGCTCATCATCGCCGTGGTGACCCTCGTGGGCGCGATCCTGCTGGGCGTCTCCCTCATCCGCGTCTCCAGCGGGATCGAGTCGGCGCCGGCGTTCCGGGGCTAGCCCCGGCCGGGCTCAGGAGCCGTCCGCGACCTCACCGTCCGGTTCGGCCGGCGGGGTCCAATCCACGGCCTTGCCGCAGCCGGCGACCTCCTCCTCGTCGTCGACCAGAATGAGCTGGGCCACCGCGTCCGGGTCCTGCTCCAGGGGGGTGGACCACACCTGCGCGGACCCGGCGCCGTCGGCGTGCACCTCACCCACCGCGCCCAGGCCCTCGGGGGCCTCCGCCCCGGCGCCGGGGCAGTTCCGCGAGCCCAGGGCGCGCACCTCGTAGACGCCCTCGTCCAGGGTGGCGGGGGCGGCGGGGTCGTCGACCAGGCCGGTCCAGCCCTCCGCGTAGGCGACCCGCACCCGGGCCACCACGGCGGTCATCCCCTCGTCATCGTCGGCGAGCATGTTGTGCACCCGGCCGCGCTCGGTGAGCTCCGGGGCGTCCGGGTCAACCGCGGCCACCGGCCCGGCGGAGGTGCTCGCCGCGGTCCCCTCCGGCGTCGCCGGATCCGTGCCGCCGCAGCCGCCGAGGAGCAGCGCGGCGGCCGCGAGGGCCGCCGCGGGGGCGTGGATCCGACGGTGCATGGATATACCTCTCCGGGTGCTGCGGGTGCGGGTGGGCTGGCGGAGCCGGGGCGTCGGCGCCCCGATCGGCGTACCCGGTGAGGATACCGCCCCGGGCACGCGGCCCGCGCGGGGGGGATCACCCGCGCCACCCCACCGGGGGCGGGCGCCGCGGCTAGGTCAGCACCACGAGCAGCCCGGCGGGCTGCCCGGCGAGTTCCGCGGGGCGCTCGGCGACCACCCAGCCGGGCCCGCGGGATTCGGCGAGCTCCCTCGCGGCGGCCTCCTCGGCGGCGTTGCCCGGGGTGAAGAAGACGGTGTCCGCCTGCACCCGGTACTCCGCGTCGGACAGGTTGCCGTGCCCGACATTGCCCCAGCCCTGGCCGCCGAGCTCCCCGGCGGTCTGCTCCGCGCGGCCGGCGACCATGCCGTTGTTGAGCACCTGCACATGCACCCGGGCCCGGTCCACCGGGGCGGGCGCGGCCGGCGCCGGCTCCCCCGGGGCGGGCTCGCCCGGGGCGGGTTCGCCGGGGGCGCCGGGGCGCCCGGCGTCGCCGCCGGCGGGCCCGCCGCCCTGGTCCGCCTCGGCCGGGGCGGTGGCCGCGGTGGAGGAGGCGGCCTGGTCCAGGGCGTCGCCCTGGTCCCGGGACATCAGGTGGTAGACGCCCCAGGCGGCGAGGATCACGCCGATGAAGATCAGCACCATCGCCAGACCGCGCAGCGGCACCCCGGCGGCCTCGCCGCCGCCGGCGGCGGTTGCGCCGGCGACCTCCTCGTCGATCGAGTCGTAGTACTCGTAGTCGTCATCGCCGCGGTGGCGGCCGGCGGGGCGGGGGCGGTTTCCTTCGCTGAATTCGGACACGCGCCCATCGTAACGGGTGCCGCACGCCACCGTGAGGCTCAGGTTGAGGGGCAATGGCCGCGCCGGGGCGGCGCCGGCCCGGCTCAGCCCGCCCCGTCCCGGAGCCGCTGCAGCCGGTGCACGGTCACCGGATCCGCCGCCTCCGCCCCGGGCGAGGAGATCAGCCGGTTGAGCAGCTGGTGGTAGCGCAGCGGGGCCATCCCGAACTCGGCGCGCACCGCCTCCTCGCGCGCGGCCGGGCCCAGCGCCGCGGTGCGCCGGGAGGTCACCCAGCGCCGCTCGAAGCGCAGCATCCGCCAGGCCAGCGCCGGATCCACCCCGCCGGTGTCCCCGGCCAGCGCCGGCGCCGCCGCACCCGGGTCGGCGGCGCCGCCGGGCTCCCCGGCGGCGGGGCCGGGTCCGGCGGCGGGGTCGCGGCGGGGTTCCATGCCGACCACTAAACCACCCGCGCGAAACCACCCGCGCACGACACCCGGGCGCCCGAGTACCCTGTCCCGCATGGCCATCCTCCCCATCGTCATCGCCGGAGACCCCGTCCTGCACAACCCCACCGCCGCCGTGGACGAGCCCGTCGCCGAGCTCGCCGGCCTCATCGCCGACATGTACGAGACGATGGACGCCGCGCACGGGGTGGGCCTGGCCGCGAACCAGGTGGGGGTGGGCAAGCGCCTCTTCGTCTACGCCTGCCCCGACGACACCGGGGTGGTCCACCGCGGCTGCGTGATCAACCCGGTGCTGGAGACCTCCGAAATCCCGGAGACCATGCCCGCCGACGACGGCTCCGATGACGAGGGCTGCCTGTCCGTGCCGGGGCTGTCCTTCCCCACCGGCCGCGCCGAGCGCGCCACGGTCACCGGGGTGGACGAGCACGGCGAGCCGGTGACCATCGAGGCCACCGGGCTGCTCGCCCGGTGCATGCAGCACGAGGTCGGCCATCTCGACGGCCTCCTCTACACGGACACCCTGATCGGCCGGCACCGCCGGCACGCGAAGAAGGAGATCAAGCGCCGCGGGTGGACCGGACCGGGCCTGACCTGGACCCCCGGCGTGGACCGCGACCCCTTCGGCCACGACGATGCCTGAGCCCGGCCCCGGCACCGAACCGGACCCGGCCGGCGGCGGCAGCGGCGGCCGCGGGGCCCGCGGCCCGGTGAAGTACCCGGTGCTCGGCGGCGCCCCCGGAGCGGCCACCGGGCTGCCCGAATCCCGCTGGGGCTCCGGGCCGGTGGCGGTGGGCCGCCGGGTGATCGTGCGCCGGGCCCGCACCGAGGCCGAGCGCGCCGAGTCCCCGGAGAAGGTCACCGACCTCATCGGGCACGTGCTCAGCGTGGACCCGCTGGTGGTGCGCCCGCAGGGGCCCCGCGGCACCCGCGCCGGGGAGGAGGTGGCGCCGGTGGACTTCAGCGGCCACCGGGTGCTGGTGGTGAAGACCCTCTCCGATGCGCCGGTGCGCAACTCCGACATCCGCGCCGTGGAGGCCGCCACCGCGAAGGCCTTCCCCGGCATCGAGCACACCTGGTGCGGCGGCTGGCTACTGCGCGCCGGCGACGGCATCACCGAGCGCTCCAATTCGGCGCTGCCGGTCGGCCCCGCCGCCGGCACCGCCCCGGTGCCGCTGGAGGAGATCACCGCCTTCTACGCCCGGCACCGGCTGCCGGTGCGGATCGCGGTGCCGGACCGGATCTGCCCGCCCGCGGAGAAGCTCACCCGCGGCCCCGGCTGGACCCGCGGGCCCGAGATCGTGGTGATGACCCGCGAGGCCGCCGACCTGCCCGCCGCGGCCGCCCCCGCGGACCCGGCGCTGGCCGGGGTGCGCGCCGAGGTGCTGGACAAGCCGGACGCGGACTGGCTGGGGCTGTACCACTTCCGCGGGCACGCCCTGCCGGAGCGGGCGCTGCGGCTGCTCATGGACGACATCGACGGCCGGATGAGCTTCGGCCGGCTCACCCTGGACGGGCGCACCGTGGCGATCACCCGCGGCACGCTCACCGACTCCGATGACGGCCGCACCTGGCTGGGCTTCTCCGCCGTGGAGGTCACCCCGGGGCTGCGCCGCCGCGGCCTGGGCACCCTGCTCGGGCTGCACATGATGCACTGGGGGGTGGCCAACGGCGCCGACGGGCTCTACCTGCAGGTGATCGCGGAGAACGCCGCCGGCCTGGCGCTCTACCGGCGGCTCGGCTTCGGCGAGCACCACCGGCACCGCTACGCCGAGTACACCGGCTAGCCCGGCGGCGGCTCAGGGCAGCCGGGGCCCCGGTTTCTCGGTGACCCGGGTGCCGGCCGCGCGCTCATGGGGGCCGCGGCCCAGCGGATCGGAGCCCATGCCGACGGCGATCCACACCATCATCGCGGCGGTGACCAGCCAGCCGGCCACCGGGATCAGGCTCGGCAGGATCCACAGGTTGCGGCGCAGCCCGTCCCCGCCGGACACCGGCAGCCCATGCGGTCCGGACATGCGCAGGCCGAGGGCCCGCTTGCCGGGGGAGCCCTCGAAGATGGCGTCCCCGGCGGCGCGGTAGGCGTAGAACCCGGCCGGGCCGGTGACCGCCCCGGCGCCGAGCACCACCGCGGCATGCTCCGCGGACAGGCCCAGGCCCGCGGCCAGGGCGACCCCGCCGAGCACCGCCAGGTAGATCGCCAGATCCAGCAGCACCGCGCCGGCGCGGCGCGGGATCGGGGCGTTGACCGCGGCGGGGTCGTAGCCGAGCGCCGCGGCGGCGGCGCTGGTGCGCGGCGCGATCCGCGGATCCGGCCCGCCGGCGGCGGCGACCGGGGCGGACCGGGACGGGTACGGCGCCGGCGCGGGGGCGGCGGGGGCGTCCAGCAGCGGATCCAGGGCCGCGGCCCAGCCCCCGGGCTCGGCGCCGCGGCGCAGCCGGGCGGCCTCGGCGAGCAGCGGATCGGCCACCGGGGCGCCGGGGCGCGGACGGGGCGGCTGCGGGGTGCTCATATCGGGATCAACGGCGCCGCGGCGGGGTTTGTTCCCCCGTTCACCCCCGGCCGGGGCCGCCGGCGGCGGTGTAGCCTCGGGCGGCATGCGCATCCTGACCTGGAACGTCAACTCCGCCCGCACCCGCATCGACCGCATCCTGGGGGTGCTGCAGCGCCATGACGTGGACGTCGCGGCGCTGCAGGAGACCAAATGCCGCGATGACCAATTCCCCGCCGAACGGCTCATCGAGGCCGGCTACGAGGTCGCCCACCACGGGCTGAACCAGTGGAACGGGGTGGCCATCGTCTCCCGGGTGGGCCTGGACTCGGTCACCCGGGGCTTCCCCGGCCAGCCCGGCTTCGCCAAGGACCCCGACGCCGAGCAGCCCCTGGAGGCCCGGCATATCGCGGCGACCTGCGGCGGGGTGCGGGTGCATTCGCTCTACGTGCCCAATGGCCGGGAGGTGGGCGATCCCCATTTCCGCTACAAACTGGACTTCCTCGCCGCACTGCGTGAGGCCGCCGCCGCGGATCTCGCCGCGGACCCGGAGCTCCGGGCCGCCCTGGTCGGCGACTTCAACATCGCCCCCCGCGACGAGGACGTGTGGGACATGGCCGAATTCGCCGGCGCCACCCACGTCACCCCCGAGGAGCGGGCCGCCTTCGCCGCCCTGGTCGACGCCGGCTTCGCCGAGGTCACCCGGGCGCACACCGAGGGCGAGTGGACCTACTGGGACTACCAGCGGCTGCGCTTCCAGAAGCGGCAGGGCATGCGGATCGACTTCCAGCTGGCCTCCCCGGCGCTGGCCGCCACCGTCGCCGGCGCCGCCATCGACCGGGAGGAGCGCAAGGGCAAGGGCGCCTCGGATCATGCCCCGGTGCTGGTGGACTACCGGGTGTAGCGCCGCCGGCCTCCCCCGGTCGCGGGTGCCCGCCACCGGCGCGGGGGTGGGGTTTGCCCCGTTTTCCCGGATCTTCGCGTGACGGATTTCTACGATGAAAAGATATTATCGTCACCAATCGGCGCCCGGCCCCGGCCGGGGCCGCCGCACGAGGAAGCATGAGGGAAGGTACGCCATGGGCTCCGATGCCAACCGCCGCAGGGCCGCCGACGAGGACGCCGCCGCCGGGACCGCCCGGGATGCCGCGACCGGCGGGGCCGCCGGCGGCCGGATCAGCCTCGACCCGGAGACCCAGGGCGATGTGCGCCGGATCGCCTCCGGGCTCTACGACTTCCTCGCCGCCACCCGCCGGCTCGGGGAGCGGCCCAATCAGCGGGTGGAGATCTCCCAGTCCGAGATGGAGATCCTGCACTTCGTCTCCCGGCACCCCGGCTGCGGGGTCTCCGACATCGCCCGGCAGCGCTTCCTGCGCCCCTCCAACGTCTCCGCCACGGTGCGCCGGCTGCTGGACAACGGGCTGCTCACCCGGGAGCACAACGCCCATGACCGCCGCGCCCAGGACCTGTACATCTCCGAGCAGGGCCAGGGCACCCTGGCCCAGGTCACCGAGCACTGGGGGGAGATCATCTCCCGGATCGTGGCCACCATGGACACCGAGGATGTGCGCGCCCTGATCCGGGCGGTGCCGGCGCTGCTGAAGCTCACCGAGCATTCGGAGAGCTTCGTCGAGGATCACCAGCGCCGGCAGAAGAAGGTCTAGCCGGCGCCCCGCCCGCGGGCGGGCCCCGCTAGTCCCCGGCCACCGGGCGCACGTCCCGGCGCGCCCAGGCCCAGCCGCCCGCCGCGAGCAGGGCGAGCGCCCAGAGCGCGAAATAGGCCAGGCCCCACGCCGGCTCCGCCCAGGGCAGCCGCACCCCGCGGAAGGGCGAGTCCCCGCCCAGGGCGGCGGTGAGCGCCGCGAAGGGCCGCCACGGCGCCAGCGCCTCGCCGACCCGGGGCAGCCCCGGCAGCGCCGGCTCGACCAGCCACCACCAGACCAGGGCGAGCAGCACCGCCGCCCCCGCCCGGCGCAGCAGCAGGCCCAGGCCCACCCCCAGGGTCGCCAGGAGCGCCCCGGCCACCGCCGTGGCCGGCAGCAGCCGCGCCACCTCCGCATCGGCCAGCGGCACCGCCGCGGCCAGCGGCCCGGGCAGCGCCAGATGCCCGGCGAGCACCGCGGCGCCGGCGGCCGCGGCCAGCGCCACCGCGGCGACCGCCCCGGCCACCAGGGCCTTCGCCGCCGGCGCCAGCCGCCGATCCGGCAGCGCCAGCGCGGTGGCCCGGATCAGCCCGGTGGCGTACTCCCCGGTGACGACCAGCACCCCCAGCACCAGGGCGAGCAGTCCGCCGATCCCGGTGGCGGCCTCGGCGAAGCGGGCCGGGGAGATGTCCAGCAGCCGCTCCAGGCCGGTGGCGTCGCCGGGGACCAGATCCGCATAGCCCCAGGCGTAGATCCGGGCGGTGAGCACCGCCCGGGCCACCGCGATGAGCAGGATCGCCGCCGGCAGGTGCCGGGCCGCCCCGGCGGTGGCGAATTTGCGCCATTCCGCGCGCACCGCATTCGGCAGCCGCGCGCCGCGCCCCGCCGGCGACCCGCCGGGCCGGATCCCCGCCGCGCTCACGCCGCGCCTCCCCGGTAGTCCACGGCCGATCCGGTGAGCTCCATGAAGGCCTCCTCCAGTCCCCCGCCAACGGCGGTGAGCTCGGTGAGCGCCACCCCGCCGGCCAGCGCCGCCCGGCCGACCTCCGCGGCCCCGGCGGGCACCACCAGCGCCCCGCCGGCCCCGGCGCCGGCCACCGGGGCCAGCCCGGCGGCGGCCAGGGCGCGGCGCAGCGCCTCCGGATCGGCGGCGGCGACCCGGGTGCGCGGACCCGCCCCGGCGGCGAGTTCCGCGGCCGGGGCGTCGGCGAGGATCCGGCCCCGGCCGATCACGATCACGTGGTCGGCGGTCCGCGCCATCTCCGCGAGCAGATGGGAGGACACCAGCACGGTGCGCCCCTCGGCGGCCAGGTCGCGCAGCAGCCCGCGCACCCAGGCGATGCCCTCCGGGTCGAGCCCGTTGACCGGCTCGTCGAGCACCAGGTGCGCCGGGTCGCCGAGCAGCGCGGCGGCCAGGCCCAGCCGCTGCAGCATGCCCAGGCTGAACTCCCCGGCCCGTTTGCCGGCGACATCGGCCAGGCCGACCAGGCCGAGCACCTCCTCCACCCGGTCGTCGCCGATCCCGGCGGCGGCGGCCAGCCAGCGCAGATGATCCCGCGCCCGCCGCCGCGGGGTGATGTCCCCGGCGTCGAGCAGCGCGCCCACCACCCGGGTGGGGTGCTCCAGCTCCGGGTAGCGGCGGCCGTCGATCCGGGCGGTGCCGGCATCGGGGCGGTCCAGGCCCAGGATCATGCGCAGGGTGGTGGTCTTGCCCGCCCCGTTGGGGCCGAGGAAGCCGGTGACCGCGCCGGGGCGCACCGTGAAGGAGGCGTCCTCGACGGCCGGGGCGCCGCCGAAGCGCTTGGTCAGTCCGGTGACTTCGATCATGGCGCCCAGTGTGCCACCCCCGCGGCGGCCGGGCATTCCCAATCCGGCGGGCCCGGACTAGCGTCGGGGGAATGAACATGACGTTGAAGAAGGCCTCCGAGGTCAACACCGCGCCCCTGGTCGTCACCGGTCTCATCGGCGGCTGGCTCACCGCCCGGGAAACCGGGGTCCGCCCGATCGGCGGGGTGCCGCTGGCGCTGCTCGGCGGCTACGCCGCGCGCACCTGGTTCACCCGGCACGGCGCCGCCGGCGCCGCCCTGGTCGGCGCCTACGTGGGCGCCTTCGGGCTCTCCCACCCGCTGGCGAAGAAGATCGGCTCCTGGCCGGCCGTGATCGCGGCGACCTCCCTGGCCACCGCCGCCGCGGCCTGGTCCGACAGCACCGCCTAGCCCGCCGCCCGCGGCCGGCTACCCCCGCGGCCCGGGCGCGCCGGGATCGCCGCCCCCGGCGAGCAGCCGGCGCAGCACCGCGCGCACCCGGGGCCAGGAGCCCCGGAAGGCGGGCAGCAGATCCAGCTGCGGCACCTCCTCGGCGGGCACCCAGGCCAGGGCCAGCGACTCCGCGTTCGGGTCCGTGGGCAGCGGCCCCGGCACCCGGGCGAAGACCGTGGTGTAGGTCCAGTCCCCGGCCAGCTCCGGGCGCTCCGGATCCGCCGGATGCGGCCCGGCGGTGATCTCGGCGTGCAGCACCCGCACCTGCCCGGCGCGCACCCCGGTCTCCTCCTCGGCCTCGCGCAGCGCCGCGTCCTCGGCGCTCTCGTGGGAGTCCCGGGCGCCGCCGGGCAGCCCCCAGGTCAGCGGGCAGGAGGTCCACTCCGCCCGGTGCTGCATGAGGATCCGCCCGTCCGGGGTGAAGGCGAGCAGCCCCGCCGCCCCGAAGCGCCCCCAGAGCCGGGCCCCGTCGGGGCCCGCGGACCAGCCGTTGCCGTCGTGAAGCATGGCCCCACCCTACCGCCGCCCGCCCCCGGGTTCCCCTGTGGTTTCGCAGGCAACAGTGGCCGACTAGCATGAGGCTGGATAACCCGCCGGCCGGTGCGGCGGGACGGGCCGCGGAGGTGAGGCGATGACCGGCGACGCTGGCGGCGACGACGGCGCCCGCGGCGTCCGGCGCACCCCCCGGCGGCACCGGTTCCGCCGGCGCCCCCGCCCCGGCCCGGCCGAGGCGGCCGGCGGCGCCGGGCCGCATGACCGCCATGATCGGGGCGACGGCGCCGATGCGGGCCCGCATGACCGGCACGGCCGGGGCGGCCAGGGCGCGCACCGCTCCACCGGGCGGCGCCGGCCCCGGCTGGACCACCGGGACGCCGATGAGCGCCTCGACGATCTGGAGCTGCGCGGGCCGCGCAAGGACACCGGCATCCTGGCCACCCGGGTGCTGCCCGCCCTGGAGCGGCCCCGCCGGGCGCTGTCCTTCCTGGTCACCTCCCCGGGCCGGCTCAGCGTCGCCGCGGTGGTGCTGATCGTGGCGATCCTCGCCGCCGGGCTGTCCATGGCCGGCTCCACCAGCGGCCGCCAGGAGCGGCTGCACGTGATGAGCGTGCAATCCGAGCCGCTGGCCCATGCCGCGCAGAACCTGTACTCGGCGCTGTCCGTGGCCGACGCCTCGGCGAACACCGCCTTCAGCCGGGGCCCGGACCAGTCCTCGGCGGGGCTGCGCCGCGACTACGATGACGCGATCGCGCAGGCCGCGCTGGCCGGCACCCGCGCCGCCGCCGGGATCACCGACGTGGACAGCCCGCAGATGAACGACATCTCCACCATCCAGCGGCTGGTGCCGGTCTACACCGGGCTGGTGGAGTCCGCCCGGGCGAACACCCGGCAGGGCCACCCGGTGGGGGTGTCCTACCTGGCGGAGGCCTCCGCGCTGATGCAGGAGCGGATCCTGCCCGCCGCCGCGGAGCTCTACCGGGGCACCTCCGCGGCGGTGGCCCGGGAGCGCCCGGCGCTCACCGGGCTGCCCTGGGTGCCGCTGTCCGGGCTGGCCGCGGCGATCCTGATGCTGGTCGTCGCCCAGTGGCGGCTCACCCGGCGCACCCGCCGGCTGCTCAACCCGGGCCTGGCCAGCGCCACCGCGCTGCTCGCGGTGGCGGTGCTCGGCGTCGGCGCGACCACCCTGTTCGCCTGGCGCGGGGAGGAGACCCTGGGCTCGGCGCCGCCGGTGGAGCTGCTCACCGAGGCCCGGATCTCCGCCCAGCAGACCCGGGCCACGGAGACCCTGGACCTGGTGCACCGCCGCCCCGGCGGGGAGGAGGAGTTCGGCGAATCCGCCGACCGGATCGAGAAGCTGCTGGTCGACGCGGCGGACCGCTCCGGGGCGGCCGGGGACACGATCGGCGGCGCCCGGGACGCGGCGATCCTGGACGCCTCCCGCGCGCTGTCCCGGTGGCGGGTCGCCCATGACCGGATGGCCGCGCTCATCGACGCCGGGGACTATGACGCGGCCACCGCGGTGGCCACCGGGATCGGGGTGGACGGGGCCTCCTCGGCGCGCTCCTTCGCGGAGCTGGACTCCTCCCTGCAGGACGCCATCGCCGAATCCCGCAATGATCTGCGCACCCGGATCGAGAACGCCCGGGTGGCCACCGCCGGCATGTCCGCCGGGGTGGTCGCGTTGACCATCCTCGCCGCCGTCGGCGTCGCCGTCGGCTTCCGCCAGCCCCTGCTGGAGTTCCTGTGAGCACCCGGACCCGACCCCGCCGCCGCCGCCGCATCCTCGCCGCGGCGCTCGCCGCGGCGCTGCCGCTGGCCGGCTGCGGCCCGGCCGCGCCGCTGGTGGAGGACCCCTACACCCGGCTCATCGCGGAGGCGCAGGGCGATGTGCCGCTGCCCCCGGGGGCCCGCTACGACAGCGCCGCGGACGCCCCGGCCCGGCCGGCGGAGACCCCCGGCGACGCGGCCACCCCGCCGCCGGACGCGGCCGAGCCGGCCGAGCGGGTGCCCGGGATCGTCGCCCGCGGCCGGATCATCATCGGCGTGGACTCCTCGCTGAACCTGCTCGGCTACCGCGACGGCGCCGGCCGGCTCACCGGGTTCGAGGTGGAGCTGGCCCGGGAGGTCGCCCGGGACATCTTCGGCGACCCGGATGCGGTGGACTTCCGCTACGTCGACTCCGCGGAGCGGATCCGGATGCTCGCCGAGGGCCGGGTGGACGCGGTGATCCGCACCATGACGGTCACCGGGGAGCGCACCCGGCGGGTGAGCTTCTCCGCGCCCTACCTCACCGCCGCCGCCGGTCTGCTCACCACCCGCAGCTCCGGGATCGCCGGGGTCGGGGATCTGGCGGGCCGGCGGGTGTGCGTCGCCGGGGGCACCACCAGCGAGGACACCGCCCGCGAGCTCGCCCCGGAGTCCACCCTGCTGCTGGTCGCGAACTGGGGGGACTGCCTGGTGGCGCTGCAGCAGCACCAGGCCGACGCGCTGCTCGCCGATGATTTCATCCTCGCCGGGATCCGGGCCCAGGATCCGGGCACCGTGATCGTCGGCGAGCGGCTGTCCACCGAGGATTACGCGGTGGCGGTGCCGCTGGGCGACACCGGGCTGCAGCGCCAGATCAACGCCACCCTGGAGCGGATCCGCCGCGACGGCACCTGGCGGCGGCTCTACGACGAGTCCCTGGGCCGCTACCTCGACCCCGCCGACCCCCCGGCGCCGCGCTACGCGGAACCGGAGGAGGAGGCCCCGGAGGCCCCCGCCGGTGACGGCGCGGGCCCCGGCGGCGATGATCCCGGTGAGGAGGAGGGCGCATGACCCAGGGCACCGGCGGGCACCCGGATCTCGGGGATCCGGACGCCCGCGGCACCGGCCCCGGCCCCGGCGGGGAGCCTTCGGCCCCGGGCACCGGGGCGAGTCGGGCGGAGCCCGGCACCGCGGCGGTGGCCTACGACCCCTTCGCCGATGAGGAGGACCTCGACTCGGTGGATCTGGCGGAGCTGCTCGGCGGCACCGCCGCCACCGTGGACGCCGACGCCGGCGCCGGCGCGGCCGCGGACCCCTCGGCGGAGTCGCACCGGCGGGCGCTGAGCACCTTCCGGGAGCGGCGCACCCGCTCCCGGCCCGGCCGGGTGGTCGCCGACGGGATGGTGCAGCTGCCCTTCATCACCCCCACCAACCCCCGGGACGCGGTGGCCTCCCCGGAGGCGGTGGCCGCCAGCGGCAAACCCGCGCCGAAGCTCGCCGCCGGGGAGGTCGTCGCCGGGCAGTACGAGATCGTCGGGCCCATCGCCCATGGCGGGCTGGGCTGGATTTACCTGGCCATGGACCACAACGTCTCCGACCGGTGGGTGGTGCTCAAGGGCATGATGGGCGCCGGGGACGAGCGCAACAGCGCCATCGTGGAGGCGGAGCGGGAGTTCCTCGCCGAGATCACCCACCCCGGGATCGTGAAGATCTTCAACTTCATCGACGAGGCCGGCGGGGAGACCGGCTACATCGTCATGGAGTACGTCGGCGGGCCCAGCCTGCGGCAGCGCCGCCGGGCGGAGCCGGGCGGGGTGATGGCCATCGACCTGGCCATCGGCTACATCCTGGAGATCCTGCCCGCCCTGGACTACCTGCATTCCCGGGGGGTGGTCTACAACGACCTGAAACCGGACAACGTGCTGCTGGCGGAGGACCAGGTCAAGCTGATCGACGTCGGCGCGGTCACCGGGATCGGCGCCTACGGGCACATCTACGGCACCCCCGGCTTCCAGGCCCCGGAGGTCGGCTCCACCGGGCCGACCGTGGCCAGTGACATCTACACCGTGGGCCGCACCCTGGCCAGCCTGATCGTGGATCTGCCGGCCACCGGCGGGGTGTACGACCCGGGCCTGCCCACCCCGATGGAGGAGCCGGTGTTCCGGCGCAACCTCAGCCTGTACCGGCTGCTCAGCCGGGCCTGCGCGGAGGACCCGGCGGAGCGCTTCGGCTCCGCGGAGGAGATGTCCGCGCAGCTGGTGGGGGTGCTCCGGGAGATCCTGGCGGTGCGCGACGGGGTGCAGCACCCGCACCTGTGGTCGCTGTTCTCCCCGCAGCGCTCCACCTACGGCACCAAGCACCGGGTGTTCCGCACCGACCAGCTGGTCGACGGGATCACCCGGGACGTGATCATCACCCCGCCGGAGATCACCGCGGCGCTGCCGGTGCCGCTGGTGCACTCCGGGGATCCGGGCTCCCGGCTGCTCTCCGCGGCCTCCTACACCGAGCCCGGGGAGCTCATCGACAACCTCACCGAGGCCCTGGACACCCCGGACTACGCCGGCAGCGTGGAGATCCCGCTGGCGATCGTGCGCGCGCACCTGGACCTGGGCGCCACCGAGGAGGCCCGGGATCTGCTCGACGACGCCCCGGAGCGGCTGGCCCGGGACTGGCGCTGCCGCTGGTACCGGGGGATCACCGAGCTGCTGCTCGACGAGTACGACCCGGCGCTGCAGTCCTTCAACCGGGTGCTGGCGATGCTGCCCGGGGAGCCGGCGCCGAAGCTGGCGCTGGCGGCCACCCTGGAGCTGATGCTGCAGCAGGCCGGGCTCAACGACCGGCCGGTGCTGGAGCCGGGGGTGATCCGGGCGGTGGCGAACCTGGACAAGGACCTCGACCAGCTGCCGGAGTCGGTGCTCGCCGAGATCAACGACAAGTGGACCACCGACGCCCACGACCCGCGGGCGATGCGCTTCCACGCCACCCGGCTCTACGCCATGGTGTGGGCCACCAACCGCACCACCGTCTCCTCCGCCTTCGGGTTGTCCCGGCAGCTCACCGCGGAGGGCCAGCACGAGATGGCGATCGCCATGCTGGACCGGGTGCCGGCGGCCTCCCGGCACCACCGGCTGGCCCGGCTGACCACCATCCTGCTGCTCATCACCGGCAGCCCGGAGCAGCTCACCGAATCCCGGATCCGGCGGGCGGCGCGGCGGCTCACCGAGCTGCCCACCAACGAGCCCCGCCTGGAGCAGCTGCGGATCGCGGTGCTCACCGCCGCCCTGAACTGGCTGCGGGCCAATGATCTTCAGCAGGCGGCCTCCCCCAACGAGCTCTTCGACGTGCCCTTCACGGTCACCGGGCTGCGCACCGGGCTGGAGACCGGGCTGCGCCAGCTGGCCCGCAACGCCCCCTTCCCCCGGCACCGTTACCGGCTGGTGGACATGGCCAACGCGATCCGGCCGCCCACCCTGTTCTAGGACCCGCCCGGGATCGGCGAAGCCGCTTCCCGGATCCGGGGAGGAAACCCCGCCCTGAGGTGCGCATATGGGGTGTCCGGGGCGCACCGCCTATGATTAGCTCCATGAACGCCAAGCACCACCTGCCCCCCGCCCTCCGCCGGACCCTGCGCGCGGCCCTGCCCGGGGCCCTGGCGCTCGGCGTCCTGGCCTCCCCCGCGGTCGCCGGCGCCGCCCCGGCCATGCCCCGGCTGCCGGACGTCCCCGCCGTGCCCGGCTCCGACGGGATCCGGCTGCCCGCCCCGGGCACCGGCTCGGATCTGCCCGCCGGGCTGCCGAACCGCGACCAGGTCAACGACGCCATCGACCAGTCCGGGATCCCGGTGCCGCGGGAGGCCCGCGACGCCATCGGCCGCGCCTTCCCGGAGGCCCCGAAGCCGGCGCCGAAGCCCGCGCCCGCGCCGAAGCCCGCCCCGGACCGCAACGCCCCGCCGGCCAGCCCCTGCCCGAAGACCGCCCGGGTGTGCGTGGACATCGACAACGCCCGCACCTGGCTGCAGCAGGACGGCCGGCTGGTGCACGGCCCGGTGCCCACCAAGACCGGCCGCGCCGGCCAGGAGACCCCGCGGGGCACCTTCCACGTGGTCCGCAAGGTCAAGGACGAGGTCTCCCGGGAGTTCGGCAACGCGCCGATGCCCTACGCGGTGTACTTCACCAACAACGGCCACGCCTTCCACGAGGGCTCCCTGGACGGCGAGTCCGCCGGCTGCGTGCGGCTGAACCACGCCGACGCCAAGCGCTTCTTCGAGTTCCTCCAGGTCGGCGACGAGGTCTTCATCTACTAGACCCCGGCGCCCGCCGGCTCACGCCGAGGGGCCGGGGCACGCCATCGGGCGCGCCCCGGCCCCCTCGACGTGATCCGGGTGGTGCGGCCGCCGGCGCACCGGGCGCCGGCGGCCACGGGCCCCCCGGGGGGGGAGGGGGTCGGCTCAGGCCGCGTAGGCCATGGCGTAGCGGGCGATCGCCAGCTCCTCGTTGGTGGGCACCACCAGCACCTTCACCGCGGAATCCTCGGTGGAGATGAACCGGGGGCCGTCATTGGGGGCGGCGTTGCGCTCCGGGTCGATCCGGATGCCGAAGTTCTCCAGGGCGGCCATCGAGTCCCGCCGGATGCCCACGTGGTTCTCGCCCACCCCGGCGGTGAAGGCGATCGCGTCCAGCCGGCCGAGGATAAGCATGTAGGAGCCGATGTAGCGGCGCAGCTGGTGCACGTACATCTGGTAGGCGGCCCAGGCGTCCTGGTCGGCGTTGTCCATCCGCTCCTGGAGCACCCGGAAGTCGTTGACCCCGGAGACGCCCTTCAGCCCGGAGCGGCGGTTGCACAGATCGTCGATCTCGTCGATGGACAGGCCCTGCCGGTACAGGTGGAAGATGATGCCCGGGTCGATGTCGCCGGTGCGGGTGCCCATCATCAGCCCGGCCAGGGGGGTCAGGCCCATGGAGGTGTCCACCGCCTGGCCGCCGCGCACCGCCGCCGCGGAGCAGCCGTTGCCCAGGTGCAGGGTGATCTGGTTGACCTCCGCGGCGGGTTTGCCGAGCAGCCCCGGCACCTGCCGGGAGACGTACTCGTGGCTGGTGCCGTGGAAGCCGTAGCGGCGGATGTTGTGCTCCGCGGCGACCGCCGCGTCCAGCGGGTACAGCGCCGCCGCCGGGGGCATGTCGTGGAAGAAGCCGGTGTCGAACACGGCGACGTGCGGCACCTCCGGGAGCAGCTGCCGGGCCACCTCGATGCCGACGATGTTCGCCGGGTTGTGCAGCGGGGCCAGCGGGATGAGGTCCCGGATCATCTCCACGATCTGGTCGTCGATGAGCTCCGGGCCGGAGAAGAGCTTGCCGCCGTGCACCACCCGGTGGCCGACCGCGGCGATGTCCACCGAATGCGGGCCGCAGCCGTGGGCGTCCATCAGCGCGAAGGCCTTGTCCAGGCCGTCCGCGTGGTCGGCGATCGGCTCGACGTCCTCGATCTTCTCCCCGTCGAACTTCAGCACGATGGTGCCGTTGTCCTCCCCGATCCGCTCCACCAGGCCGGAGGCGTAGGGGGGTTCGGTGGCGTCCCGGTCCGGGTCCACCAGCTGGAACTTCACCGAGGAGGACCCGGAGTTCAGGACGAGCGCGAGACGTGACATGGGCTAGTTCCCTCCTGCCTGGATGGCGGTGATGGCGACGGTGTTGACGATGTCGGCCACCGACGCCCCGCGGGAGAGGTCGTTGACCGGCTTGTTCAGCCCCTGCAGGATGGGGCCCACCGCCAGGGCCCCGCCGCAGCGCTGGGCGATCTTGTAGCCGATGTTGCCGGCGTCCAGATCCGGGAAGACGAACACGTTCGCCCGGCCGGCCACGGCGGAGTCGGGCATCTTCTTCGCGGCCACGCCCGGGTCCACCGAGGCGTCGAACTGCAGCGGCCCGTCCACGGCGAGTTCGGGGTCGATCTCGCGGGCCCTGGCCAGGCCGGCGACCACCCGGTCGACGTCCCCGCCGGTGCCGGAGGCGCCGGTGGAGTAGGACAGCATGGCCACCCGGGGCTCGATGCCGAAGGCGGCGGCGGTGCCCGCGGAGCTCACCGCGATTTCGCCGAGCTGGTCCGGGGTGGGGTTGGGCATGACCGCGCAGTCCGCGAAGCCCCAGAGCCGGTCCTGCATGACCATGAGGAACAGGGAGGACACGGTGGACACCCCGGGCCGGGTCTTGATGATCTGGAAGGAGGGCTTGATGGTGTGCGCGGTGGTGTGCGCCGCCCCGGAGACCATCCCGTCGGCCAGGCCCTTGTGGATCATCATGGTGGCGAAGTAGGAGATGTCGTTCATCGTCTCCCGGGCCTGCTCCAGGGTGACGCCCTTGGCCTTGCGCAGCTCCGCGAACTCCTCGGCGAAGGCCTCCCGGTGCTCGGAGGCGGCCGGGTCCATCAGATGCGCCCCGGAGATGTCCGCGCCCAGCTCCGCGGCCCGGGCGCGCATCGCCTCCGGGTCGCCGAGGATGGTCAGCTCGCAGATGCCCTCGGCGAGGATCTCCGCGGCGGCGATCAGGATCCGGTCGTCGTCGCCCTCGGGCAGCACGATATGCCGGCGCTGCTCCTTGGCCCGCCGGGTCAGCCACCACTGGAAGCGCTGCGGCCCCATCACCGGCGCCACCTCGGCGGAGACCGCGCCGGTGAGGTCGCCGGCGGCGGCCGCGACCGGCACGTCGAGGTCCAGGTCGGCGACCGCCCCCGGGGCGGCGCCGGTGAGCGCGACGCCGAGCACGGTGGCGCCGTGGGCGCGCATCCCGGCGACGGCCATCCGGATCCGGGTCACCGCGGCGGCGTCGGAGCAGCCCTCGCCGTCGGCGGCGAGCACCACCCCGGAGCCGGTGGCGGCGGCGACCCGGGCGTCGAAGTCCAGGTTCCCGGTGGCGATCAGCACGATCGGGGTGTCCTCGGCGGCGCGGGCGTCCTCGACGAGGGTGATCGCGTGCGACAGGGCGGTGTCGGGGTCGTCGACGACCTGATCCACCGCCACGGCGCCGGGCACGCCCACGCAGTGCAGCGTGCGGGCCCCGCCGAGGGCGGCGCCGACGGCGTCGACCACCTCCCGGTAGTCGCCTGCGTTGTCGACGTCGGTGACGAGCACCGAACGCGTCCGGGTCTGGCTTCCGCTCACGGACCTGTCCTTTCCTCGGCCCCGCCCGGCCGCGGGGGTGGCGGCGGCGACGTCGGGGCCGTGCTTGAGTCGTGGTTCATCATCCACGGGGGATTGTGAGTGAGCTTACAGCCGGTTCCGCCCGTAAAACAGTCCGGGGGGAGCGTCCGGCCTCGGCCGCCCCGCCGCCGGCGGGGCGGATCCGGCGCGATTCCCCCGCCCAGCGGGCTAACGGCGTCAATGCGCCGCCACATGCGGGGATACCCCGATCGGCGGCTAAGGTGAACCTCACCCGGGTCTTCCCGCGGTCGCCGCCGGACACTATGGTGGGACGGTGGCCCGCCCGACGTCCCGCCGGTCGCCGGGCACGCCCCGAACCCGAGCAGAAAGCAGGTTGCACCGAAGATGACCCGTCCCCTCCGCGTCGCCGTGGTCGGCTCCGGCCCCGCCGGCGTGTACGCCTCCGACGCCCTGATGAAGTCGGGCCGCGAGGTCAGCGTCGATCTGATCGAGAAGATGCCCGCCCCCTTCGGCCTGATCCGCTACGGGGTGGCCCCCGACCACCCGCGGATCAAGGGCATCATCCGCAGCCTGCACCGGGTGATGGACAAGCCGGAGCTGCGGCTGCTGGCCAATGTCGAGTTCGGCCGGGATCTCACCCTGGCGGAGCTGGCCGGGCTCTACGACGCGGTGATCATCGCCACCGGCGCGGTCGGCGACCGGGACCTGGAGGTGCCCGGGGCGGAGCTGGCCGGCCACCACGGCGCCGGCGAGTTCGTCGGCTTCTACGACGGCAACCCGCTGTTCCCCCGGGACTGGGACCTCTCCGCGGAGAAGGTCGCCGTGGTCGGCGTGGGCAACGTGGCCCTGGACGTGGCCCGGATCCTGGCGAAGACCGCCGAGGAGCTGAAGGTCACCGAGATCCCGGACAACGTGCACGCCACCCTGTCCCGCAACGCGGCGCAGGAGGTGCACATCTTCGGCCGCCGCGGCCCCGCCCAGGCGAAGTTCACCCCCCTGGAGCTCAAGGAGCTGGACGGCTCGCGGAACGTGCAGGTGGTGGTGCCCGGCGAGGACATGGTCTACGACGCCGCCAGCGAGGAGGCCCGCCGGGGCTCGAAGATGGTGGATCAGGTGTGCACCATCCTGGAGGGCTACGCGATCCGGGACCTCGACGACCGCCCGCACCGGCTGTACATCCACTTCCTGGAGTCGCCGGTGGAGATCCTCGGCGAGGACGGCCGGGTCACCGGGCTGCGCACCGAGCGGATGGAGCTCGACGGCTCCGGCGGCATCCGCGGCACCGGCGCCTTCACCGACTGGGAGGTCGGCGCCATCTACCGGGCGGTGGGCTACCGCTCGGATCCGGTGCCGGACGTGCCCTTCGACGAGTCCGCGCACGTCATCCCCAATGAGGCGGGCCGGGTGCTCGACGCCGACGGCGCCCACATCCGCGGCCTCTACACCACCGGCTGGGTCAAGCGCGGCCCGGTGGGGCTGATCGGCAACACCAAGGGCGACGCGAACGAGACCGTGGCCTGCCTGCTCGACGACGTCGACGCCGGCCGGGGCCTGGACCCGGCCGCCCCGGGCCCGGAGGCGGTCACCGAGCTGCTCGACGCCAAGGGCGTGGAGTACCTCACCTGGGCGGACTGGCACGCCCTGGACGCCCATGAGCGCTCCCTCGGCGAGGCGGAGGGCCGGGAGCGCAAGAAGGTCGTGGAGTGGGCGGAGATGGTGGCCCGCTCCCGGGCCGCCCGCGCCGACGCGATCGCCGAGGCCGCCGCCGCCGACGGCGCCGGGGACTAGCCCCCGGCCGGTTCAGGCCGCGCCCGCCGCGCTCCCGGCCGCCGTCCAACGGTCGGCGACCACCGGGGCCAGGCGCGCCCCCAGCGGCTCGGCGGCGAGCACCCGGCCCGGCCCGGCCGCGGTCCACGCCCCGGCGGGCACCCGCCGCCGCGCCGCATCCCAGAGCAGCCCCGGGGCGGTGAACAGCGGCGCGAGCACCAGCGCCCGGCCGTCCTGCGCGGCCCGGGCCCGGGCCGCGGGCAGTTCCGCGGTGAACCGCGGCGCCCCGGCGCCGACGCAGAAGGCGTGCCGCACCCGGCCCGGCCAGCGCCCGTCCAGGCGGCGGGCGAACCCGGCGACCGCGGCATTGGCCGCCGCATCGGAGGAGCCCACGGCCACCACCAGGACGTCGGCGCCGCCGGCCGCGCCGGCCGCGCCCGCCGCGGCCCGGATCGAGCCCAGCATCGCCCGGGCCACCGGCTCGCCGAGGCCCAGGCCCGGGGCGATGCCCAGGCGCACCCCGGTGGCGGCCTCCGCGGCGGCGGCCTGGGCGGGCAGGTCCACGCGGCGGTGGAAGGCCCCGGTGAACAGCAGCGGGGCCACCACGGCGGCGCGCCGCCCGGCCGCGGCGAGCCCCGCGCAGGCCCCGGCGAGATCCGGTGCGCCGAACTCCAGCCAGGTCAGCCGCACCGCCGCCGGCCCGCCGGCGGCCGGGGCGGGCAGCCGGGCGGCGACCGCGCGGGTGAGCCCGGCCAGGGCCGGCGCGGCGCCCGGGTGCCGGCTGCCGTGCGCGCAGAGCAGCAGCGCGCTCACCGCACCAGCCCGGCGGCGAGGGTGTCCCCGTCGGCCGGGTCGACCAGCAGGAGCACCCCGATCCGGGAGAAGCCGGCGATGGCGCCGCCGCGGTGCGGCTCCACCGGCAGCGCGGCGGCGAGCTCGATGCGCACCTCGGCGAGATCATTGGCGGCCAGCCGGTCCGCGCCGGCGGCGCCCGCCCCGGTGTCCACGTCGATGAGCCGGCGCACCTCGGCGACCCGGGCGCGCACCTCCGCGGCGCCGTGGCGCAGCAGCACGGTGCGGCCGACCGGCAGCGGGCGATCGGCCAGGTGCACCACGGTGGCCCCGATGGCCCGGGTGGGCTCCGGCGGCGCCACCGCGATGAGGTCCCCGCGGGCCAGGTCCACCTGGGCGTCGAGGGTGAGCGCCACCGAGTCCCCGGCGGCGGCGGAGTCCACCGGATCCCCGGAGCGGGTCAGCCCGGTGATCCGGGCCCGCCGGCCGCCGGGGAGGTCCACGCGGTCGCCGGGGCGCACCCGGCCGGCGGCGATCCGCCCCGCGTAGCCGCGGTAGTCGCCCTCGGGGTGGCGCAGCACGGTCTCCACCGGCAGCCGCAGATCCGCCGCGGCGGCCGCGGCCGCGTCCGCGGCGAGGTCGAGGCCCTCGAGCAGCTCCAGCACCGCCGGGCCCGCGTACCAGGGGGTGCGCGCGGAGCGGGCGACCACGTTGTCCCCGTCCAGGGCGCTCACCGGCACCACGTCGATCCCGGGCAGGCCGAGCCGGGCGCCGAGCTCGCGGACCTCGGCCTCGATGGCCCGGAAGGGCGCCTCGGCGAAGTCCAGCAGGTCGATCTTGTTCACCGCGACGATGAGGTGGCGCACCCCGAGCAGCGCGGCCACGGTGGCGTGCCGGCGGGTCTGGGTGACCACCCCGTGCCGGGCGTCGACGAGCAGCACCACCGCCTCCGCGGTGGACATGCCGGTGACCGTGTTGCGGGTGTACTGCTCGTGGCCGGGGCAGTCGGCGAGGATGAAGGAGCGCGCCGGGGTGGCGAAGTAGCGGTGCGCCACGTCGATGGTGATGCCCTGCTCCCGTTCCGCGCGCAGCCCGTCGACGAGCAGGGCGAGGTCCACGCCCGAGCGGCCGCGGGCGGCGGAGCCGGCGGCGACCGCGTCGTACTGGTCGGCGAGGATGCTGCGGGTGTCGTGCAGCAGCCGGCCGACGAAGGTGGATTTGCCGTCGTCGACGCTGCCGGCGGTGCACAGCCGCAGCGCCGCCCGGGCGCCGGGTCCGGCGCCGGCGGCCGGGGCGGGGTCGATGGTGGTGATCGGGGCGGCCATCAGAAGTAGCCCTCCTTCTTGCGGTCCTCCATGGCGGACTCGGACAGTCGGTCATCGGCGCGGGTGGCGCCGCGTTCGGTGAGCCGGGAGCGGCGCAGCTCCGCCTGCACCGCGGCGATGTCGGCGGCCTCGGACTCCACCGCCCCGGTGCAGCTCATATCGCCCACGGTGCGGTAGCGCACCCGGCGGGTGACCAGCCGCTCTCCCTCCCGGGGCCCGCCCCAGTCGCCGGGCGCCAGCCACATCCCGTCCCGGGCGAAGACCTCCCGCTCGTGGGCGTAGTAGATGGCGGGCAGGGCCAGCCCCCGGGCGGCGATGTAGGCCCACACGTCGGCCTCGGTCCAATTGGAGATCGGGAACACCCGGATGTTCTCCCCGGGCGCGTGCCGGCCGTTGTACAGGCCCCACAGCTCCGGGCGCTGCCGGCGCGGGTCCCAGCCGCCGAAGGGGTCCCGGACGCTGAACACCCGCTCCTTGGCGCGGGCCTTCTCCTCATCCCGGCGGGCCCCGCCGAGCAGGGCGTCGTAGCCGCGTTCGGCGATGGTCTCCACCAGCGGCACGGTCTGCAGCCGGTTGCGGGAGCCGTCCGCGCGCTCGGCGAGTTCCCCGCGGTCGATCCAGTCCTGCACCCGGGCGATGTGCAGGCGCACCCCCTCCTCGGCGGCGACCCGGTCCCGGAACTCGATCACCTCCGGGAAGTTGTGCCCGGTGTCGATGTGCAGCAGCTCCACCGGGGGCGGGGCCGGGGCGAAGGCGCGGCGGGCCAGCTCGAGCACCACCACGGAGTCCTTGCCCCCGGAGAACAGCAGGCCCATCCGGTCGAATTGGCCGGCGGCCTGCCGGATCACGTCGATGCCCTCGGCCTCGAGCTCGGCCAGGCGGGGGTCCGGGTCCGGTGGCGCGCCGGGGCCGGGGCGCCCGGCGGCGGGGTCGTCGGGGCGGGTCTGGTGCTGGGTGATGGTGGTGGTCATGTGTGCAGTCCGCATTCGGTCTTCTCGTGCCCGGACCAGCGTCCGGAGCGGGGGTCGGCGCCCGGGGCGACCCGGGCGGTGCAGGGGGCGCAGCCGATGCTGGGGTAGCCGGCGCGGGTCAGGGGGTGCACGATGAGCTCGTGCTCGGCGATGTAGCGCGCGACGTCGGCCTCGGTCCAGGCGGCCAGCGGGTTGAGCTTCAGCCGCCCGGTGCGGTCGACCTCCAGCACCGGGGTGCGCGCCCGGGTGGGCGCGTCGCAGCGCTTCAGCCCGCTCACCCAGGCCAGGTAGGGCCGCGTCACCGCCGCCAGCGGCCGGACCTTGCGCAGCGCGCAGCAGCGGCCCGGGTCCCGGGCCCACAGGTCCGGGCCCTCCGCGGCGTCCTGTTCCGCGGGGGTGGCCTCCGGGGTGACGGTGCGCAGCCGGCCGGGGTAGCGCTCGGCGACCGCCGCGGCCACGGCCAGGGTCTCGGGGAAGTGGTAGCCGGTGTCCAGGAAGATCAGGTCCGCCTCCGGCGCGTGCCGGGCGGCGAGATCGGCGAGCACCGTGTCCTGCATGGACAGGGTCACCGCCAGCGGGCCGCGGACGTGCCCGGCGGCCCAGGCGAGGATCCCGGCGGCGTCCATCCCCTCCAGGGCGGGCCCGTGGTCCAGGGCCAGGCCCAGCAGCCGGCGGGCGATCGCCGGGTCGGCCAGGGCGTCCGGGGCCGCCGCGGCGGCGTCGGCGCGGATCAGCTCGGCGCTCATGCGATCACCGCCCGGGGGGCGTGGCCGTGCAGTTTCACGGTGAACACCCGGCAGCAGTCCCGGCAGGACCAGGCGTAGCCGGTCTCCGGATCCGGCCAGAGGTCCTCCCCGGCGCAGTAGGGGCAGTGCATCACCGCGCCCCGGTTCGGGTTGGGGTGGGCGGCTCGGCCGGGCAGCCCGGTCGGGTCCGGGGCCGCGGCGGCGGTGCTCGGCGCGGTGCGGCGGCTCATCGCAGCTCCTCCTCGGGGGCCCGGGCCACCCAGTCCCGGAAGGTTTCGCCGGGGCCCCGGCCGGCGCGGTAGGCGCGCACCAGGCGCTCCACGTAGTCGCCGAGCTCGGCGGAGGTGACCTTGTGCCCGCGCAGTTTGCGGCCGAAGCCCGCGTCCTCGCCGAGGCCCCCGCCGAGGTGCACCTGGAAGCCCTCCACCCGGTTGCCCGCGGCGTCGGTGACGATCTGGCCCTTGAGCCCGATGTCCGCGATCTGGGTGCGGGCGCAGGAGTTGGGGCAGCCGTTGAGCGCGATGGTGATCGGCGAGTCCAGGTCGCCGAGCCGCCGCTCCAGGTCGGCGACCAGCTCGATCGCCCGGGTGCGGGTGGTGACCAGGGCGAGTTTGCAGAACTCCAGGCCGGTGCAGGAGATCACCCCGCGGCGGAAGGCGCTGGGCCGGGCGGTGAGCCCCAGCTCGTCGAGGTCGGCGAGCAGCGGCCCGACCTCCGCATCGGCGACGTCGAGCAGGATCAGCTCCTTCATCACGGTGGTGCGGATGCGGGTGACCCCGTGCGCGTCGGCGATGTCGGCCAGGCGCACCAGGTCGGCGCCGCCGACCCGGCCCACGGCGGGTTTGACCCCGACGTAGTTGCGCCCGTCGCGCTGGCTGTGCACCCCGACGTGGTCGCGGTCGCCGGACTGCGGCCGCGGGGCGGGCCCGTCGACGAGGGGCCGGCCGAGGTAGTCCTCCTCCAGCACCCTCCGGAAGCGCTCGGCGCCCCATTCGGCGACGAGGAACTTCAGCCGGGCCCGGTTGCGCAGCCGGCGGTAGCCGTAGTCGCGGAAGATCCGGCATACCCCGGCCCACACCTCGGGCACCTCCTCGAGGGGCACCCAGGCGCCGAGCCGGCGGGCGAGCATCGGGTTGGTGGACAGGCCCCCGCCGACCCACAGGTCGAAGCCGGGGCCGTGCTCGGGGTGCTCGACCCCGACGAAGGCGACGTCCTGCACCTCGTGGGTGACGTCCAGGCGGGGCGAGCCGGAGACCGCGGACTTGAACTTGCGGGGCAGGTTCGCGAACTCCCCGGCCCCGGGGGCGTCCGGGTCGAGGTACTCGGCGCGGATCCGCTCGATGGCGGGGGTGCCGTCGACGATCTCGTCGGCGGCGACCCCGGCCACCGGGGAGCCCAGGATCACCCGGGGCACGTCCCCGCAGCCGAAGTGGGTGTCCAGGCCGACGGCCTCCAGGCGGCGCCAGATCTCCGGCATGTCCTCGATCCGGATCCAGTGCAGCTGCACGTTCTGCCGGTCGGTGAAATCGGCGGTGCCGCGGGCGAAGTCCCGGGAGATCTCGCCGATGGCCCGGATCCCGGCGACCGTGGCCTGGCCGCCGTCGAGCCGGATCCGCAGCATGAAGTAGCGGTCCTGCAGTTCGGCGTTGGTCATGGTGCCGGTGTGCTCCCCGCCGAGGTCCTGGCGGCGCTGGGTGTACAGGCCGATCCACTTGAAGCGGGGGGCGAGGTCCTCGGCGGGGATCGAGGCGAAGCCCTCCCGGGAGTAGATGTCCAGCACCCGCCGTTTCACGGCGATGCCGGGGTCGGCGGCCTTGAGCCGCTCATCCTCGTTGAGGGGTTCGCGGCCGTCGACCAGCCACTGCCCCTGCGGCTTGGGCGTGCGCTTGGGCCGGGGGCGCGCGGCCGGGGCGGCCTTCGTCGGGGTGGTCATGGCGGCGGGGTCCTTCGCGTCGGGGTCGGGGGGGCGGGGCGGCGGGGCCGCGGGACCCGGCCGGGTACGGGCCGGGTCCCGCCGCCGGCCGCACCACCCCGGGTGAAGTAGACAGTACGGTTCAGTCAGCGTGATTCCGAAGAGTAGACGTACCGATCTGTCTGTTGCAAATCGGGGCCCGGCGAGACCAGGTCGACGCGGGGCCGGCGGAAGGCGCCGCGGGCGGCGAGCAGGCCCAGCAGCGCCGCCACCGCCGCCGCCCAGCCGGCGAGCAGCCCGGCCAGCGCCGCCGGGGCGAGCGCCCCGGCGAGCAGGGTGCGCAGGTTCAGCGCCACCAGCACCGCGCCGACCACGATGCCCAGCAGCCGGGGGTTCGCCCGCCCGACCAGGGCCGCGGCGACCGGGGCGGCGGCCACCCCGCCGGCGAGCATCGCCGCGATCGCCCCGGCATGCGCGGCGAACTCCGCCCGCAGCAGCGGGGCGAACCCGGCCACCGCGGCGCAGGTGACCAGGAACTCCGCGGCGGAGACGGTGCCGATGATGGTGCGCGGCCGCCCGGACTCCACGCTGAGCAGCGTGGACGTGGTCACCGGCCCCCAGCCGCCGCCGCCGGTGGCGTCCAGCAGCCCGCCGAGCAGGCCCAGGGGCGCGAGCCGGCCGGCCCCCCAGCGGGCGCGCGCCGGCCGGGCGGCGCCCCGGGCGAAGCGGACGGTCACCCACAGGCCCAGGCCGAGCAGGATCGAGGAGGTCACCGGGGCGGCGGCGGAGGCGTCCAGGCCGGTGAGCAGGGTGGCCCCGGCGAAGGCGCCGATCGCGCCCGGCCCGCCGAGGGCGAGCACCCGGGGCAGGTCCACGTTGCCGAAGCGCCAGTGCGAGACCCCGGAGGCGGCGGTGGTGCCCACCTGGACCACGTGCACCACCGCGGAGGCCGTCGCCGCGGGCGTCCCGGTGACCATGAACAGGGTGGTGGCGGTGACGCCGAAGGCCATGCCGAGGGTGCCGTCGACGAGTTGGGCGCCGAGCCCGATGAGGGCGAACAGCAGGATCTTCTCCATGGGTGACTCCAGGGGCGGGGGCCCCGCCGCGCCCCGGCTGCGCACCGGGGGCGGGGCCCGCATTGGCGAAACTAGACCTTTCGGTCTAGTCTCATTTCACGCAACACTAGACCGACTGGTACGCGATTGCCAAGGGGTGGCCGAGTCCGCCCCGCCGCCGCGCCGCCCACCCGATGATGGAGGAACCCCATGACCCGCCCCGCCCCGCAGTCCCCGCCCGCCCCCGCGCCCGCGGCGCCACCCGGGGGCGCCGCCCCGCTGCGGGTGGCGGTGGTCGGCTCCGGCCCGGCCGGGGTCTACGCCGTGGACGCGCTGCTGAAATCCGATGCGGAGGTCGCCGTGGACCTCATCGAGCGGCTGCCCGCCCCCTTCGGGCTGATCCGCTACGGGGTGGCCCCGGACCATCCCCGGATCAAGGGCATCATCGCCAGCCTGCACCGGGTGCTGGACAAGCCCGGGGTGCGGCTGCTCGGCAATGTCGAGGTCGGCGCGGACGTCAGCGTCGCCGAACTGCGGGCGCGCTATGACGCGGTGGTGCTGGCCACCGGCGCGGTCGGCGACCGGGACCTGGACATCCCGGGCGCGGAACTGGCCGGGCACCACGGCGCCGGCGAATTCGTCGGCTTCTACGACTCGCACCCCGACTTCGCCCGCGGCTGGGATCTCTCCGCGGAATCGGTGGCCGTGGTCGGGGTCGGCAACGTCGCCCTCGACGTGGCCCGGGTGCTGGCCAAGACCGCCGATGAGCTGAAGGTCACCGAAATCGCGGACAACGTGCACGCGACCCTGGCGGGCAACGCCGCCCGGGACATCCACGTCTTCGGCCGGCGCGGCCCCGCCCAGGCGAAGTTCACCCCCCTGGAGCTGAAGGAGCTGGACCACTCCCCCACCATCGAGGTGCTCGTGGACCCGGCGGACCTGCGCTACGACGCCGCCGGGGAGGCCGCCCGGCGCAGCACCAAGGTCGTCGACCAGGTGTGCACGATCCTGGAGGACTACGCCCTCCGGGAGCCGAAGGGCGCCCCGCACCGGCTGCGCATCCACTTCTTCGAGAACCCGGTGGCGCTGCTCGGCGTCGGCGGGCGGGTCACCGCGATCCGCACCGAGCGCACCGAACCCGACGGCAACGGCGGGGTGCGCGGCACCGGCGAGTTCACCGACTGGCCGGCCGGGGCGGTCTACCGGGCGGTGGGCTACCGCTCCGACCCGGTGCCCGGGGTGCCCTTCGACGCGGCCACGCACACCATCCCGGAGCTCGGCGGCCGGGTGCTGGACCCGGCCGGGGCCCCGATCCCCGGGCTCTACGCCACCGGCTGGGTGCGCCGCGGCCCGGTCGGCCTCATCGGCAACACCAAGGGCGACGCCAACGAGGTCATCGCCAACCTGCTCGCCGACGCCGCCGCCGGGGCCCTGCCCGCCCCGGCGGCCCCCGGCGTCGACCGGCTGCTCGCCGAGCGCGGGGTGCAGGTCACCGACTGGGCGGGCTGGCGCGCCCTGGACGCCCACGAGCGCGCCCTGGGCGCCGCGGAGGGCCGGGAGCGCAAGAAGGTCGTGGAGCGCGCGGAGATGATCCGCCGCTCCCGCCCGGCAGCGGCGGAGGCGGCGCCGGTCACCGCCTGAGCGGGCGGGCCGGCTACTCCCCGACCACCCGGGTCAGCTGCTCCTCCAGGGCGTCCAGCAGGTAGGGGATGCCGAGCACCGTCTGCCAGGCCAGCGCCTCCTGCTGATCCTCCGCGAGCACCTCGCCAATACAGAAGGCATGACCCCCGGTGATCGCCGGCAGTTGGCCCAATGCCGGGTCGGCCTTCAAATCGTCCATCACACATTCCTCGCCCGGGGCGTCCAGGATGAGCACATCGAGGTCGAGCAGGTCGGCCCGTTCCCGAGAGAACGTCACGTAGTAGCCGTCCTCATCGAATTCGTCGAAGGACTCCGGGATGGTGAAGCCAATCGAGGCAAGCAGCCGGGAGCGCGGATCCTTGCTGGTGTTGACGCCGAGTTCGCCCTCCTCCACGAAGACCATCGCCGCGGTTTTGCCCTCCCATTCGGGATGGGCCTCGCGCAGCGCCGCGATCCGCTCGTGGACGTCGGCGATGAGCTCCTCGCCCTTCTCCGGCCGGCCCACCGCGGCGGCGGCGTCGCGGGTGGAGTCCTCCCAGCCCTGCCGCCAGTTCCCGTTGCCGGTCCGGTAGGTCACCGTCGGGGCGATCCGGGAGGGCTTGTCGTAGGTCTCCTGGTCGCCCCCCGAGTACAGGGCGAGGATGAGATCCGGTTCCGCCGCGGCGATCTCCTCGGCGTCGACCTCCTTCATGTCCACCCACTCCGGGGCGGGGCCCTCGATGAGCGGCTCCTGCCAGGGCAGCGGTCCCTCGCTGGTCCAGGCGCGCACCCACACCGGGGTGACGCCGAGGGCCAGCAGCGGATCGACGTCGCTGTGGCCCAGGGCCACCACCCGGGCCGGCGCCTGCTCGATGGTGGTCTCGCCGAAGGCGTGCTCGATGGTGACCGGGAAGGCCCCCTCCTCCACCTCCGCGGTGCTCTGCGCACCGGTCTCGGCCGCGGTGTCCCCCTCCTCCGAGGAACAGCCCGAAAGCCCCAGCCCACAGGCCAGGGCGATCGCCGCACCCGCAGCGGTGATGCGTCGTCCGATTCTCATCTCTCGTCCATCCGATCCGTAGTGGTTGGCGTACGTGGATCGGGCGAGGCCGCATCCGGACCCGGGGACGGTCGCATGACCTGGGCTGGCCGCGGGCGGAAGACGGCGGAAAACGTACCCCCCTCCGCGACGGATCGTCAAGGACCGATCGCGGGAGAGGGGTGGCGGCACCCTTGGTGCGGGATGCCGAGCGTGGCCGGTGGGGACGGCTATTCGCCGATGGTGTCAACGATCGCCTGCTCCAGTTCATCGAGGACGTAGAGCTGGGACAGCACCGTGGACCAGTTGATGGCGTTGGCTTCGGCTTCGTCCAATTTCTCCCCGATGGCGAATGAGCGATTGTCCTGCAGCACCTGGAGGTTGCCGAGCACCGGCTCGGCCGCAATTTCCGCTACGGGGGTGTCACCGGCGATCCACACGACAAAATCTAAATCAAGGAGATCTGCCTGTTCCGTAGACAAGTCCACGAAGGTGCTGCCGTCCGATGCTTCGGCGATCTGCTCGGGATATGCGAAGCCCATGCGGGCGAGCATCCGGTTGAAGGGATAATCGGGGGCGAAGGCACCGAAATGTTCCATCTCGGGTGCCGCGAGCACCGCGGTCTTGCCCTGCCAATTCGGATGCCGCTCCCGAATCCCGGCGTACTTGACATCGAGTTCATCGATGAGCTGCTGCGCCGCCTTCGGCCGGCCCACCGCCTCCCCCACCATCAGCAGGGTGTCTGCCGTGTCCTGCTGGTAATCGGCCTGCCCCTCCGCGTACGTCACCGTCGGGGCGATCTCCGACATCCGGTCGTAGTCGTCCTGCTCAAGACTGGTGAACATCGCGATGATGAGATCCGGCTTGGCCGCCGCGATATCCTCCATGTCCACGTCCCCCATGAACCACACCGGCTCCTCGCCCTGGATATGGGGTTTCTGCCACTCCTCGGGACCATCGCTGGTCCACCCGGTCACCCACACCGGGGTCACCCCGAGAGCGAAGAGGGCGTCCGCATCGGTCTGCCCGTAGGCGACGACCCGCTTTGGAGCCTTCTCGATGGTGGTCTCGCCGAAGGCGTGCTCGATGGTGACCGGGAAGGCCCCCTCCTCCGCCTCCACGGTGCTGTCCGCACCGGTCGCGTCCGCGGTGTCCCCTTCCTCCGCGGAACAACCCGAAAGCCCCAGCCCGCAGGCCATGACGATCGCCGCACCCGCGGCGGCGATGCGCTTGCCGATTCTCATCTCTCGTCCATCCGATCCGTAGTGGTTTGTGCTGCATGGATCGGGCGAGGCCGCCTCCGGGTCCCGAAACGGTCGATCGACCGCCTGGCTGGACGGGGCCGAAGACGGCTGAAAACGTACCCCCCCCCCCGCGACGGATCGTCAAGACCCGCTCGCGGGAGAGGGGGTGGCGGAAGCTCAGTCGAGCAGGCGCTCCAACAGTTCCTCAACATCGTCGAGAATGTACGACCAGCTCAGAGTGGTGGAGTACTGCCAGGCGGTCAGCTCCTCCTCCCCGAGATCCTCAAAAATGCAGGCGGCCCGCCCCTCGGCGATGGCGGGTACTCCGCGCATGACGGGATCCGCACGCAACTTGTCCATGGAGCACTCGTAGTCGATGAACAGCAGCGCATCGGCCTCGAAAAGATCGGTTCGCTCATCGGAGACCTCCACCCCGCCATCATCGGAGGCTTCGTCCACCGCGCTCGGCACAACCAGGCCAAAAGCCTGGGGTAGCTGAGTCCGATCGGCAGTGGAATCATACAACCAGGACAACGCCGGATTCCGGTCACCGACGTTGACGGTCTTCCCCGCCCAGTCCGGGTGCCGGTCGGCGATGGCCTTCATCCGATCCTCAAGCTCCGAGACGGCGTCAGCCGCCGCCTGCGGCCGGCCCACCGCCTTACCGACATCCTCCATGACCAGCTCGATGGGTTGGCCCATTTCGGCGTAGCCCTCCCGATGGGTCACGGTCGGCGCAATCTGGGAAAGCCGGTCGTAGACATCACTGTCCTCCACCCGGGTCATCGCGATGATGAGATCCGGTTCCGTTGCGGCGATCTGCTCGTAGTCCACTTCTCTGTCCGTGGACGCCTGCGGCAGTTCACCCTCGATGACCTCGCTTTGCCACGATGTCGGGAAACTTTCGTGGTAGTCATAGGTCCATACCGGGGTCACCCCCACCGCAAGGAGGTAATCCACATCGACCCAGCCAAGAGCCACCACCCGCGTCGGCGCCTCTTCGATGGTGGTCTCGCCGAATGCGTGCTCGATGGTGACCGGTAAGGCCCCCTCCTCCACCTCCGCGGTGCTCTGCGCACCGGTCGCGGCTGCGGTGTCGCCCTCCTCCGCGGAACAGCCCGTGAGCCCCAGCCCGCAGACCAGGGCGATCGCCGCACCGACGGCGGTGATGCGTCGTCCGATTCTCATTCTCTCGTCCATCCGATCCGTAGTGGTTTGTGGTGCATGGATCGGGCGAGGCCGCATCCGGCCCCGGGGACGGTCGCATGACCTGGGCTGGCCCCGGGCCGAAGACGGCTGAAAACGTACCCCCCCCCCGCGACGGACCGTCAAGACCCGGTGGGCGGAAGGGGGTGGGGCGGACGCCGGCGGGCCGGCTCAGTCGCCGAGCTCCTCGACGAGCATCGGCTCGATCTCGTCGAGCACGTGATCCAGGCTCAGCACGGTCTGCCACTGGAAGGCCATGCCGAGCTCGGGGTCATCGAAGAACTCGTCCACGCACACCGAGCGGCCCTCCTTGACCACGTCCAGCCGGCCGAGGATCGGGTCGGTGGCCAGGCTGCCGCCGGGCCCGGTGGTGCACCCCTCCTGACCCCAGAACACGACGTCCAGCTCCAGCACATTGGCCTGCTCCAGGGAGAACGCGGAGACGTGGCCGCCCTCGGCAAGCTCGGCGATCTTCTCCGGCACCACCATGCCCAGCTTGGCGAAGAACCGGGATCGCGGGTCATCCGGGGAATAGGCGTTGATGAGGTCCTCGCGGGCGATCGCCAGGGCGGTGGTCTTGCCCTCCCAGTTCGGGTGCCGCCCCCGGATGGCGGTGAAGCGGCCCTCGATGTCGTCGATGAGGTCCCGCGCCGCCTGCGGCCGGCCGATGGCCTCGCCGATCATCTCCGCGGTGATGTCCCACGGCTGCTGCCAGTCGGCGTATCCCTCCCGGAACGGCACCACGGGGGCGATCTCGGAGAGCTGCTCGTACTGCTCCCGGGTCATCCCGGAGTACATCGCCACGATGAGATCCGGGTCCACGGCGGCGACGTCCTCCGGGTCGATCTCCTCGCCGTCGTAGAACTCGGGCAGCTCGCCCCGGGCGGCCTCGAGTTGCCAGCCGGTGGGCTCCGGGGTGTTCCACTCCTTGACGAACACCGGGGTCACCCCGAGGGCGAGCAGCGGATCGATGTCGTTCTCCCCGTAGGCCACGACCCGCTGCGGGGCCTCCTCGATGGTGGTCTCCCCGTAGGCGTGCTCGATGGTGACCGGGAAGGCCCCCTCCTCCACTTCGACGGTGCTCTCCACTCCGGTCGCGGCCGCGGTGTCGCCCTCCTCCGAGGAGCAGCCCGCAAGGCCCAGCCCGCAAGCCAGGGCGATGGCCGCTCCGGCGGCGGTGATGCGTCGTCCGATTCTCATGTCGTGTCCGTCCGATCCGTTCTGGTTGGGGATGCATGGATCGGGCGAGGCCGCATCCGGACCCGGGGACGGTCGCATGACCTGGGCTGGCCCCGGGCCGAAGACGGCTGAAAACGTACCCCCCCCCCGCGACGGACCGTCAAGACCCGGTTGCGCGGAGGGGGAGGCGGCAGGGGCACGGGGTCCGCCTCGTGCCGGCGGCGCGGGGGCTACTCCGCCAGCGCCTCGGCGAGCGGCTCCTCGATGCCGTCGAGGAGGTAGTTCAGGCTGAGCACCGACTGCCATTCGAAGGCCTCGGCCAGCATCGGATCATCGGCGGCGAGCAACCCAAGAGGGATGACGTGGCCCTTCTTCGCCACATCCAGGCCGGCGAGCACCGGCTGCGCCATGAAGGACTCATCGCTGTCGCTGTAGAGGAAGAACACATCCTCGTCGACCACGCTGGCCTGTTCCAGGGAGATGTCGGCCCACACGTTGTCGCCGACCATCGCGTCAACCTCCGGGGACATCCGGAAGCCGAGTTTGCCGAAGAAGGCGCCGCGCGGGTCCAGCGTGGTCAGCATGGACAGCTGGCCGTTCTCCTCCTCGTACAGGCCGGCGACCGCGCTCATCTCCTGCCATTCGGGGTGCCGTTCCCGGATGCCCTCGAACTTGCCCTTGACCTCCTCGACGAGCTCCTTCGCGGCCTTCGGCCGGCCCACGGCACGGCCGATCCGCTCGGTGGTGACGTCCCAGGGCTGCGACCAGTCCGGGTACTCCTCGGCGTAGGGCACCACGGGCGCGATCTGGGAGAGCTTGTCGTAATCCGCCTGCTCCAGACCGGCCCACTGGGCGACGATGAGATCCGGCTCCAGTGCGGCGATCTTCTCGTCCGCGTTCTCGCCGGACGGGATGTTGAAGGCCGGCTGCTCGCCGGTGTCCGCGTTCTTCTGCCAGGCCAGCGGTTCATCGCTGTGCCACTCCGCCACGCCGACCGGGGTGACGCCCAGCGCCAGGAGCGGGTCCACGTCCGTCGCGCCGAGGGCGACGACCCGGGTGGGCGCCTGCTCGAGGGTGGTCTCGCCGAAGGCGTGCTCGATAGTGACCGGGAAGGCCCCGTCCTCCACGCCCGCGGCCGCCGAGGTTTCCTGTGCCTTACCCGTCTCATCCGGGGAGCAGCCCGCAAGGCCGGGCCCGCAGGCCAGCATCAGTGCCGCACCCGCGGCGGCGATGCGCGTGCCGATTCTCATGTCGTGTCCGTCCGATCCGTTCTGGTTGGCGTACGTGGATCGGGCGAGGCCGCATCGGATCCCGGAATGATCGCATGACCTGGGCTGGTCCCGGGTCCGAAGACGGCTGAAAACGTATCCTCCCCGCGACGGACCGTCAAGACCCGGTCGTGCGGAGGGGGGAGGCGGCAGGGGCGCGGGTTCCACCTCGTGCCGGCGTCGCGGGGGCTACTCCGCCAGCGCCTCGGCGAGCGGTTCCTCGATGCCGTCGAGGAAGTAGCTCAGGCTGAGCACCGACTGCCAGTCGAAAGCGTCGCTCAGCGTGTCATCCCCGGCGGCGAGCAGCCCCAGCGGGATGACGTGACCCTTCTTCGCCACGTCCAGGCCGGCGAGCACCGGCTGCGCCATGAACCCCTCGTCGCTGTCGCCGTAGAGGAAGAACACGTCCTCGTCGACCACGCTGGCCTGCTCCAGGGAGATTTCGGCCCACACGTCCTCGCCGACCATCGCATCGACCTCCGGGGACATCCGGAAACCCAGATTGCCGAAGAAGGCGCCGCGCGGGTCCAGCGTGGTGAGCATGGACAGTTGACCGTCATCCTCCGAGTACAGGCCGGCGACCGCGCTCATCTCCTGCCATTCGGGATGCCGCTCCCGGATCCCGTCGAATTTGGCCTGCACGTCATCGATGAGCGCCTTTGCGGCCTTCGGCCGGCCCACGGCACGGCCGATCCGCTCGGTGGTGACGTCCCAGGGCTGCGACCAGTCAGGGTACTCCTCGGCATAGGCCACCACCGGCGCGATCTGGGAGAGCCGGTCATACTCCTCCTGCTCCAGGCCGATCCACTGGGCGATGATGAGATCCGGCTCAAAGGCGGCGATCTCCTCCGGATCCACCTCACCGACCGGGATGTCGAAGGTCGGCTCCTCACCGGTCTCCGCGTTCTTCTGCCAGGCCATCGGCTTATCGGTGTGCCATTCCACGCCACCAACCGGGGTCACGCCCAGCGCCAGCAGCGTGTCCACGTCGCTCCACCCGAGCGAGAAGACCCGCTCCGGGGCCTTCTCGATGGTGGTCTCGCCGAAGGCGTGCTCGATGGTGACCGGGAAGGCCCCCTCCTCGACGCTCGCCGCCGAGGCCGCCGAGGTTTCCTGGGCCTCCCCCGCCTCATCCGAGGAGCAGGCCGTCAGTCCCAGCCCGCAGGTCAGGGCGATTGCGGCGCCAGCGGCGGCGATCCTTGTGCTGATTCTCATGTGTCCGTCCGATCCTGGTGGTTGGTGATGCAGGGATCGGGCGAGGCCGCCTCCGCGCCCCGGGATGGGTCGGTCGACCGGCTGGCTGGGCGGGGCCGAAGACGGCTGAAAACGTACCCCCCCCCCGCGACGGATCGTCAAGATCCGGACTCGCGAGGGGGTGGGCGGGGACGGTCACCGCCGGCTGCGAAGCCACGGCCGGGTTGCGCGGATGCCCCGACTACGTGCCGATGGTCTCCTCGATGACGGCGACGTAGGTGTCGAGGAAGTGGTCAATGGACAGCACGGTGTTCCACATGAGCGCATAGTGCATCCCATCATCGATGTGGTCACCGGTGACGAAGCTGCGACCACCGGTGACCACCTCCAGATTCCCCAGAATCGGATGCTCGGAGATCACCAGGGCACCCGCTTCGCGCCCCTCACCCTCGAGCGTGCAGTTTTCCCAGCACTCCCACACCACCATGTCGTGATCGACGAGACCCGCCTGCTCCATGGAAATAAAGACATTTGTCGTACCGTCACCAAGGGCGGCGACCTCATCCGGGTAGACGAACCCGAAGTCGTGAAGCATCCGGTTGCTCACGTCACCCTCGGGATAGGCGATCAGCTCCTCCTGGTCGGGGACGATGACGACGGCCTCTTTACCGGCCCAGTTCGGATGATCCTCAGCGACCTTCGCAATCCGATCCTCCAGGTCGGTCACCAGCTTCTCGGCGGCGGCCGGCTTGCCCACCGCCTTGCCGATGATCCGGGTGGTCTCCTGCCAGGACTGCTGGTAGCCACCGGTTTCCTCCGCGTAAGCGACCACCGGGGCGATGTCCGAGAGCTTCTCGTACTGGTCCGGTTCGAGATCCGCGTACTGGGCGATGATCAGATCCGGGTTCTGCGCGGCGATGCTCTCGAAATCCATCTCCTCCTCATGGTTGAACCAGAGCGGATCCCCGTCCACCAGAGGCTGCTGCCATTCATTGGGCCCCTCATCGGTCCAGCCACGAACCCACACCGGGGTGATGCCCAGGGCGAGCAGCGGATCGACATCGCTTTCCCCGATCGCCGCGATCCTGGTGGGGGCCTCCTCGATGGTGGTCTCCCCGAAGACGTGCTCGATGGTGACCGGGAAGGCGCCCTCCTCGGCCTCGACCGCAGCGGTCGCGTCCGCGGCGTCCCCGCCATCCCCCGAGCAGCCGGCGAGGCCGAGGCCGCAGGCCATGATGACCGCCGCTCCGGCGGCGGCAAATCGCTGTCCGATTCTCATGTCGTGTCCGTCCGATCCGTTCTGGTTCGCGTTCTTGGATCGGGCGAGGCCGTCTCGGCGCTTCGGAAACGGTCGGGTGACCTGGGCTGGACGGAGAGCCGAAGATGGCTGAAAACGTACCCCCCCCCGCGACGAAAAGTCAAGGGCGGTTTGCGCGGGAGGGGAAGGGCTGCAACCGAGGCAGGGTGGCCCCGCCGCCGTTGGGCGCTACGTCGCGAGCGCCTCGGCGATCGGTTCCTCGACACGGTCGAGGAGGTAGTCGAGGCTGAGCACCGTCTGCCAGGGGAAGGCCAGGGGCAGATCCGGATCGGTCTCGGCCCATGCGGAAACCGGGAGCACCCGGTTGTTCCGCACCACGTCAAGCTTCTCGATCACCGGTTCCGCGGTGAACTCATCGAGATCCTGCGCGATGAGGAAGAACACGTCCTCGTCGACGAGGTTCGCCTGTTCCAGGGATATCTGGGCCCATACGGTGTCACCGACCGCGGCATCGACCTCCGGGGACATCCGGAAACCGAGCTTGCCGAAGAAGTCGCCGCGCGGGTCCTTGGTGGTCACCATCGCGAAACTCCCATCCTCCTGCGAGTACAGGCCCGTGACGGCGGTCATCTCCTGCCATTCGGGGTGCCGTTCCCGGATCGCCGCGAACTTCCCCTCGACCTCCTCCACGAGTTCCTTCGCCGCCTTCGGCCGACCCACCGCCCGCCCGATCCGCTCGGTGGTGATATCCCAGGGTTGCGACCAGTCCGGGTACTCCTCGGCGTAGGCCACCACCGGGGCAACCTGGGAAAGCTTGTCGTACAGCTCCTGATCCAACCCGATCCACTGGGCGATGATGAGATCCGGTTTGAAACTGGCGACCTTCTCCGGATCGGGCTTCTCCGCGGGCAGATTGAACACCGGCTCCTCCCCGGTGACCGCATTGCGCTGCCAGGCACCGGGCTCGGTGCCCTCCCACGCCGGGGCACTGACCGGGGTCACGCCCAGGGCCAGGAGCGCATCGACGTCTGTCCAGCCCAGGGCGAAGACCCGCTCCGGCGCCTCCTCGATGGTGGTCTCGCCGAAGGCGTGCTCGATGGTGACCGGGAAGGCGCCCTCCTCGGCCTCCACCGCGGGCGCCGCCGAACTGGTCTGGGCACCGTCGCCCTCGTCGCCCGAGCATCCCGCAAGGCCGAGCCCGCAGGCCATGACGATCGCCGCTCCGGCGGCGGCGAGCCGCTGTCCGATTCTCATATCGTGTCCGTCCGATCCGTTCTGGTTCGCGTACGTGGATCGGGCGAGGCCGCCTCCGGGCCCCGAACCGGTCGGTCGACCGGCTGGCTGGGCGGGGCCGAAGACGGCTGAAAACGTACCCCCCCCCCCGCGACGGAAAGTCAAGATCCGTTTGCGCGGGAAGGGAGTGGGTACCCGGAAACCGGGTGCCGGCGGGGGTCAGTCACCCAGGATTTCCGCGAGGGGCTCCTCGATGTGATCCAGCAGATACGGCAGGCTCAGCACGGTCTGCGAGTTGAAGGCCATCGTCGCGGCATGATCGGGATCACCGCCGAAGACGTCCTGCACGCACAGGGCGCGACCCTGCCTGGCAACCTCCAGCGCCTTCACGGTGGGCAGGTCGTAGTCATCGGGGTTGCATTCGTCGATGCCGCCCCGCCACACCAGGAGATCCACGTCCAGGATATGGGCGTTCTCCTGCGAGATCTCGGTGTCCGGGTTACCGTCGGCGAGCTCGTCGATCTCCGCGGGAACCACGAGGCCCAGGCGAGTGAAGAAGTCACTGCGCCGATCGACGGAGGAGTAGGCGTAGATGTTCCCGCCCTCCTCAAGCGGGGCGACGACGACGGTCTTGCCCTCCCATTCCGGATGGCGTCCCCGGATTTCCGCGAATCGGTCCGAGATACCGTCGACGAGCTCCTGCGCCTTAGCCGGCCGGCCCAGCGCCTTGCCGATCACGAGCGTGGAGTCCTCCCAGCCCTGACCCCAGTCGTCCTCACTCTCCTGGTGGGCGACGGTCGGGGCAATCTGCGAGAGCTTGTCGTACTGCTCCTGGGTGATCTCCGACCACACCGCGAGGATCAGATCCGGCTCAGCGCCCGCGATCTTCTCGATGTCGAGTTCCTTATCGTCGAGCCACACCGGCTCCGTGTCCCCGGCGTGCGGCTTCTGCCACGCCACGAACTCGGAGTCGAAGCGCGGCCGGATCGCCACCGGGGTGACGCCGAGCGCGAGCACCGCGTCCTCGTCGGTTATGCCGACGGTCGCCACGCGCGTGGGTGCCTCCTCGATGGTGGTCTCGCCGAAGGCGTGCTCGATGGTGACCGGGAAGGCCCCCTCCTCGACCTCCACCGCGGGCGCCGCCGAACTGGTCTGGGCACCGCCGCCCTCGTCCCCCGAGCATCCCGCAAGGCCGAGGCCGCAGGCCATGACGATCGCCGCTCCGGCGGCGGCAAATCGCTGTCCGATTCTCATGTCGTGTCCGTCCGATCCGTTCTGGTTCGCGTTCGTGGATCGGGCGAGGCCGCCTCCGGGCCCCGAGCCGGTTGATCGACCGGCTGGCTGGGCGGGGCCGAAGACGGCTGAAAACGTACCCCCCCCCCCGCGACGAAAAGTCAAGATCCGTTTGCGTGGGAGGGGGACGCGGGGGCGCCGGGCGGGTTATTCGGGGACGATATGCGGGCCGCCGACCGCCGGGTCGTCGACCACCAGCGCCTCGAAGCCGAAGACCTCGTGCAGCAGCTCCCGGGTGATCACCTCCCCCGGCTCGCCCTGGGTGATGAGGGAGCCGTCCTTGATCACCACCAGGTGATCGGAGAACCGGGCGGCGAGGTTGAGATCGTGCAGCACCATCACTACGGTGCGCTCCGGGGTGAGCCGGCGCACCCGGCGCAGGATCTCCAGGCTGTTCGCCAGGTCCAGGTAGGTGGTCGGCTCGTCCAGGAGCATGGTGGGGGTCTCCTGGGCCAGGGCCATGGCCAGCCACACGTGCTGGCGCTGCCCGCCGGAGAGCGAGGACAGCGGCCGGGCCCGCAGATGGGTCATCCCGGTGAGCTCCAGGGCCTCGGCGACCTTGGCGGCGTCCTCGGCGGACCAGCGGGACAGCCAGGACTGGTGCGGGTGCCGGCCCCGGGAGACTAGCTGGGCGACGCTGATCCCCTCCGGGGCGATCGGCTGCTGCGGCAGCAGGGACAGCCGGGTGGCCCGGGCCTTGCGGGGGATCCGCTCGATGTCCTCGCCGTCGAGCTCGATGACGCCCTCGTGGTCGAGGACGGTGGCGATGGAGTTGAGCAGGGTGGATTTGCCGCAGCCGTTGGGGCCGATGAGCGTGGTCACGCAGTCGGCGGGCAGCTCCAGGTTCATCCCCTCGATGATGGTGGCCTCCCCGTAGCCCACGGTGAGGTCGCGCACCGCGATCCGGGGGGTGCCGGGCCCGGTGCGGCCGGCGGGCGGGGCCGCCTGCGTCGCGGGGGCGGATGCGGCGGTCATATGGTGCTCCTCCGGTTCTGTTGGATGACGAGGTACAGCAGCACGGGCGCGCCGAGCAGCGAGGTGACGATGCCCACCGGCAGCGACCAGGGGATGATCAGCCGGGCGGCGACGTCCGCGGCGGTGACCAGGGCGCCGCCGCAGAGCATGGCGGTGAGGATCGGCGGGGTCGGGGCCTTCGAGGCCCAGCGCGCGATCTGCGGGGCGACGAAGGCGACGAAACCCACCGGCCCGGCGGCGGAGACCGCGATCGCGGCGAGGACGACGGCCACCGCCAGCTGCACGATCTGGGCGACCTTGACCCGGATGCCCAGCACATGGGCGACCTGGGGGCCCAGGGCCAGGGCGGAGAGGGCGAAGACCAGCCAGGAGGCGAGCAGCACCGCCGCCAGCAGGGTGGCCATCGGCGCCCAGGCGTGCTGCCAGCCGCGGTCGTTGACGGAGCCGTTGAGCCACAGGCTGGCCCGGAGCAGCTCCTGCTCCCCGGCCTTGGCCATCAGCCAGGTGGAGAAGGCGCCGAGGAACATCGACACCGCGATGCCCATGAGCACGATGCGCAGGGTGTCGCCCCAGTTGCGGCCCACGATGAGCACCACCACCACGGTGGTGGCGGTCGCCCCGATGAGCGCCATGGCGGGCAGGCCCACGGTGTCGCGCAGCATCCGGGCGGTGGCCCCGGTGTCATTGGCCCGGGCGGAGAGCAGCAGGGTGGCCACCACCGCCAGCGAGGCACCCTGGGTCACCCCCAGCACATCCGGGCTGACCAGGGGGTTGCGGGCCACGGTCTGGGTGATCGCGCCGCCGAAGGCGAGGCAGGCGCCGACCAGGAAGGCCACCGTGGCCCGGCCGGCGCGCCATTCGATGACGATCGCCCGGGACAGGCCCTCGCCCCGCCCGGTGAGGATCCGGAACAGCTCGTCGAGGCCGATGAAGTAGTTGCCGAAGACGATGGAGCTGACATAGGCGACCACCGCGATGGCCGCCATGACGAGGGCGACCACCAGGGTGCGGGTGGGCACCAGCCCGGTGACCGGGCCCAGCCGCAGCCGGGCGTGCCCGGGCACCAGGTCCTGGCGGGTGAGCAGCCTCGGCCGGCTCATAGCGCGTTCACCCGGCCCCGCTTGATCAGCATGATGAAGAACGGCGCCCCGGCGAGGGCCATCACGATGCCCATCTGCAGCTCCCCGGGGCGCACCACCACCCGGCCGATCATGTCCGCCCACAGGGCGAGGAAGCCGCCGGTGACCGCGGAGGCGGGCACCACCAGCCGGTAGTCGGGGCCGGTGAAGCCGCGCACGATATGCGGGGCGGCCAGCCCGATGAAGCCGATCGGGCCGGCGGCGGCGGTGGCCCCGCCGCCGAGCAGGGACACGGTGGCCAGGCCGAGCACCCGGTGCGCGGTGACGTTGAGGCCGAGCGCGGCGGCGGTGCGCTCGCCGAGGGCGAGCAGGTTCAGCGGCTTGGCCTGCGCCTGGGCGAGCACCAGGCCGAGCAGCATGAACCCGCCGGTGGCCAGGATCACCTCCACCCCGCGGCCGGCCACGGAGCCGGCGGCCCATTTCGCCAGCTCCCGCATGGCCTCGCGGTCGGAGAGGGTGAGGATGGTGGTGACGTTGCCGAACAGGGCGGACAGCGCCGCCCCGGCGAGCACCAGGGACAGCGGGCTGGCCACGATCGGCCCGGTGGAGGACAGCGCGAAGACCAGCACGGTCACCGCGGCGCAGCCGGCCAGGGCGGCCCACACGTAGCCGTAGGGGTCGCGGGTGATGCCGAGGAAGATCACCAGCACCACGGCGAAGGCGGCCCCGGAGGTCAGCCCGAACAGGCCCGGGTCGGCCAGGGCGTTGCGGGTGTGGCCCTGCACCACCGCGCCGGCGGCGCCGAGGGCCAGGCCGACCAGCACCGCGAGGATGCCGCGGGGCAGTCGCAGGGTGGCGATGATGACGGAGAGCTGGTCATCTCCGGTGCCGGGGACCTCCCCGCGCAGCCCGGCGGGCACCGCCTCCGGCAGCCGGGTCCACACCTCGGCGAAGGTGTTCGGCAGCGCGCCCACGAAGAGGCTGCCCACCAGGGACGCCGCGAGGATGCCGAGGAGGACCAGCATCAGCAGCGGGAAGGTGCGGGGGATGCCGTCGAGGCGTTCGGCGCGGATCTCCACCTCGTCATGGGCGCGCACCGGGCGGGCGCCGTCCGGGGGTGCGGCGCCGGCGGATGCGCCGGGCGCGGCGGTGTCGGTCGTCCTCATGGTCACCCTGCGGGGCGCGGGGGCGCGGGCACCCGGCGGGGCCGCCCCGCCCCACACCGGGGCCCCGGGCCGGCGGCCCGGAATCGTGGGCAGGGTAACCCCGGCGCGGAATGCATGTCAATCCTCGCCTAATCCGCCCACCCCGACCTAAGCCCCGGGTGCCGAGGACTCCCCGGGCGTCGCGGCCGGGGCCGCGGGCTCCCCGGCGGCGACCACCGCATCGGCCACCGACCGCATCGCCACCCCCGCGCCGAGCACCACGGTGGTGCGCCCGGCGCGGTGCGCGGCCACCGCCCGGGCCACCCGCAGCGCGGTCACCGAGTCCAGCGCGGAGGTGGGGTCGACCAGCACCAGCAGCTCCGGTTCGGCGAGCAGGCTGCGGGCCAGGGCCAGCCGCCGGCGCTGGCCGCCGGAGAGGTTCGTCGCGGAGTCCTCCAGCCGCAGGGCGAGCAGCCCGCGGCGATCCCCGGCGAGCTCGCCCAGGCCCAGCGCGTCGAGCACCCCCAGGGCCCGCTCCCGGGCCGCCGGGTCGGCGGGGCCGGCCGGTGCCGCGGCCTCCGCCGGCTCCCCCGGATCCCCGGGATCCGCGGCGACCGGGTCCGGGCCCAGGCCCAGGGCCTCGCCGATGCTGCCGGCGAAGAGCGCCGGGGCCCGCCCCTCGGCGAGCACCGCGGTGCGCAGCCCGGCCACGTCCAGCTCCGCCACGGCCGTCCCGCGCACCCGCAGCCGGCCGGCGACCGGGCCGGCGGCGGCGCCGTCGACGAGCGCGGCGGCGATCCCCGCGGCGGTCGCCGGGGTGCAGGCCACGGCGGTGAGCCGCCCCTCGGCGGCGGCCCAGCCTGGCCCGGCCAGCGCCGGGGCGGCGCCGGCGGCGGGCACCGGGGCGCCGGGGGCGAGCGGGGCGGGTTCGGCGACCCGGGTGACCCGCCGGGTGGAGGCCCGGATATCGGCCAGGGCCAGCGGCACGATGGCCAGCCCGCCCAGCGGCACCGCCGCGAACTGGGCCAGGCCCACCACGGCGACGAGCTCCCCGACGGTGATCTCCCCGGCCACCGCCCGGTAGCCGGCGGCGACCCCGATCACCGCGATGAGCGCCACCCGGGCGATGGTGCCGATGCCGCCGAAGACCCCGGCGGCCCAGGCCAGGGACTCCGCGCGCGCCCGGGCCCGGCCGGAGGCGGCGGCGTAGCCCTCCGCGGCGGGCCGTCCCCCCGCCACCCCGGCGACCGGGCGCAGCCCGCGGATCAGGTCGGTGAGCCGGGCGGTGGCCTCCGCCAGGGCCTTCTGGTGGGCCTCGCCGCGGCGCACCAGCCCCGCGGAGAGCGCCTGCAGCAGGGCCAGCACCACCGCGGTGCCGGCGAGCACGCCCAGGCCCAGCGGCCAGTCGATGAGGGCCAGGGCGACCGCGCAGTAGATCATGGCGGCCGCCTCGGAGGCCACGAAGGGGGCGAAGCCCACCGCGTCCGCGGTCTCCGGCACGTCCTCGCCGATCACGGTGGGCAGCTCGTCCAGGGGCAGCGACTCGGCGCCGTCGGGGGTGCGCGGGGCCGGGTCGGCGGCGGCGATCACCCGCCGGGAGAGCTCCACCCGCAGCCGGTGCCGGGTGCCGACCTCCCGGACCTGCAGCAGCACCGCGGCGGTGCGCCAGGACAGCGACACCGTGGCCAGGTTCAGCCCCAGCGCGGCCACCCCGAGCAGCAGGGTGCGCGGCTCCGGGGAGGGCAGCACCTCATCGGCGATCCGGCCGAGCACGATCGGCACCGTGGCCTCGGCGACGTTGTAGAGGCACATCAGGACGGTGCCCACCAGGATCGCGCCCCGGTGGGCGCGCACCATGGACAGCAGATGATCCCGCACCGCGCTCATCGGCCCGGCACCTCCCCCGCGCCCGCATCCGCGGCGGCGGGATCCGCCCCCGCGCCGGCGGGCCCCTGGGCCCCGCCGCCCCAGGCCGCCCACAGCTCCGCGTAGGCCCCGCCGGCGGCGAGCAGCCCGGCGTGATCCCCGGATTCCACCACCCGACCGGCGGCGAGCACCGCCACCCGGTCCGCGACCGCGGCCTGGCCCAGCCGGTGCGCCACCACCACCGCGGTGCGGCCGCGGATCGCCGCCGCGGCGGCGGCCATCAGATCGGATTCCTCGGCGCTGGGCTCGTCGAGCACCACCACCGGGGCGGGGGCGAGCCGGATCCGGGCCAGCGCCACCCGCTGCACCACATCCGCCGGGGCGGCCACCCCGCCGGAGCCGACCCGGGTGTCCAGGCCCCGCTCCAGCCCGGCCAGCCAGTCGCCGGCGCCCACCGCGGCCAGCGCCGCCACCAGCCGGTCGTCCCCGGCGGCCGGGTCGGCCAGCAGCAGGTTCTCCCGCAGCGTGCCGGCGAAGAGGTGCGTCTCCTGGGAGGCCACCGCGACCAGCCCGGTGCGGGCCGCGGCGTCCAGGTCGGCGAGATCCCGGCCGCCGATGCGCACCGTCCCGGAGCCGCGGTGCGGCAGCATCCCGGAGATGATCCCGGCGACGGTGGACTTGCCCGCCCCGGAGCCGCCGACCAGGGCGATGACCTCGCCGGCGGGCACCGCGAGGTCCACCCCGGCCAGGCCCACCCGGCCATCGGGGTAGACGTGGGTGAGCCCGGTGACCGCCAGGTCCACCGGGGCATCCGGCAGCGCCGCCGGGTCCACCGCCGGCGGGGGCGCGCCCCCGGTGAGCCGGACCAGGCCGACGATCCGGGTCAGCGCCGCCCCGGAGCGCTGCAGCTCATCGGCGGAGGTGACGATGTCCCCGATCGGGTCGAACATCCGGTGGAAGAGCATCAGCGCGGCGGCGACGTCGCCGATCCGCACCTCCCCGCCGCGCAGCAGCAGCCAGCCGGCCACCGTGATCGCGGCCAGGCCGGTGAACTCGGCGAGATTGTCCCGGGCGATGAGCCCGGAGAAGACCCGGAACACCCGCACCGAGGTGTCCCGGGACCTCGCCGAGTCCGCGATCACCCGCGCCCGGCGCTCGTCGAGGAGATGATGCGCGCGCACCGTGGCCCGGCCGTCCACGGCGGCCATCAAATCGCCGAGCAGCCGGGCCTCCTGGCGGCGCTCCCGGCGATACAGGTGCGCAGAATGCCGCAGGTACCAGCGCAGCGCATGGGCGTAGGCCAGCCCGGCCAGCGCCCCGGCGGCGGCCAGCCGCCAGTCCATCCCGGCGATCCCGGCGGTGGCGGTGAGGACCAGCACCATCGCGGAGAGCAGCCCCGGCACCTCGTCGAGGAAACCGCCGACGAGCACCGCCACATCGGCGCCGACCCGGCCGATCAGATCCCCGCGGCCGGCGCGCTCCACCCGGCCCGGGGGGATCGCCAGCACCGCGGCGACGGCGCGTTCCCGCAGATCCGCGAGCAGCCGGGCGATGAGGGTGCCGGTGAGCCCGCCGGCCAGGGTGGCCGCCACCCCGGCGAGCACCGCCGCGGCCAGCGCCAGGGCCAGGATCCGGGGCAACCCGGCGGCGGAGTCCCCGGCGGCGACGATGTTGATCACGTCGCGCAGCAGCAGCACCGGGGCCAGGGAGGCCGCGGAGGCGGCGAAGGTCACCGCCAGCGCGGCCAGGGCGTGCAACCACCGGGGCCGCAGCAGCCCGGCGATCTCCGCCACCGCCTGCCCGGCGGTGGCGGTGGGCAGCAGCGCCGCCGGCCCCTCCCCGGCCGCGGCCCCCGCCGTCTCCGGCGCATCGTCGTGCATCGGCCCCTCGACTCCTTCCCGTGCGGGGGCCGGCCCCCGCGCGGGGGCCGGCCGATCCCCGCCAAGCTATCCCCGGCGGGGTATGCAGTCAAGGCTGGCCTGGGCCGGCCAGGGCACCCTGGGCCCCCGGGCCGGGCCGGTGCCGGCACGTATGATCGGCCCATGGCCTACCACGCGGACTCCAGCGAGCTGGAGCAGAAGGAAATCCTCACCTGGTCCGGATTCGGCGACGCCCAGGAGGAGCTGGCCCAGCAGGTGGTCGACTCCGGGTTCACCCCGGACATCATCGTCGCGGTGGCCCGCGGCGGGCTGCTGCCGGCCGGGGCGCTGTCCTACTCCATGGGGGTGAAGCTCTCCGACGCGATCAACGTGGAGTTCTACACCGATGTCGCGGAGACCCTGCCGGACCCGGTGCTGCTGGAGCCGCTGCTGGACGTCGACGCGATCCGGAACAGGCGGATCCTGGTCGTCGACGACGTCGCCGACTCCGGGCGCACCCTGCACCTGGTGCTGGAGCTGCTCGCCGGGCACGGCGCGGAGGTGCGCTCCGCGGTGCTCTACGCCAAGTCCCGCTCCGAGGTCTCCCCCGACTACGTGTGGCGGCGCACCGACGAGTGGATCGTCTTCCCCTGGTCCGCCAAGCCCCCGGTGACCCCGCGGGGCTAGGCCCCCGCCGACGCGCCCGCCGGCGCCGGCCCGCGACCCGTGGCGCGCCGGGGCGGACGGGGTTACCCTGCCCTCATCCCGCGATCCCGGGCCCCGCCGCAGCACCGCCCCGGGACCGCCCCGTCCGCGCAGGAGGACCCCGATGAGCCAGCGCCGCCCCGATCCCGATCGACCCGCCGGCGACCCGGATGTGGAGGTGCTCATCGTCGGCGCCGGCCCCGCCGGGCTCACCGCGGCGACGGTGCTGGGCCGGCAGCTGCGCCGGGTGCTGGTGGTCGACGCCGGGGCGCCGCGCAACCGGGGCGTCGGGGAATCCCATATGCTGCTCACCCGCGATGGCGCGGATCCGGCGGAGATCCTGCGGATCGGCCGGGCGGAGGCCGCCGCCTACCCGGGGGTGGAGCTGCGCCGCGGCGTGGTGGAGTCCGTCACCGGCGCCGCCGGGGCCTTCACCGCGATCGTCTCCGGCCGGCCGGTCACCGCGGCGCTGGTGCTGCTCGCCGGGGGCCAGGCCGACCAGGTCACCGGGCCGCCGGGGCTGGCCGACCGGTGGGGCCGCGGGGTGTACCACTGCGGCTACTGCCATGGCCACGAGTCCGCGGGCCTGCCCCTGGGCGTGCTGGCGACCCGGCCGCAGGACGCGGTGCTGGCCCGCTATCTCGCGGACCGGTTCTCCGATGACGTGGTGCTCTTCACCGGCGGGTCGATCGCGCTGGACGAGGCCGCCCGGGCGCTGCTGGACGCCGGCGGGGTGCGGGTGACCGCGGAACCGGTGACCCGGATCTCGGGGGCGGAGCCGGAGCTCGTCGTGGAGCTCGCCGGGGCGCCGCCGGTGCCCCGGGCGCGGCTGTTCCACCGCCCGGAGGCCACCCAGGCCAGCCCGCTGGCGGCGCGGCTGGGCTGCGAAATCGACCCCGGGTGGGCGACGGTGCTGGTGGATCCCCGGCAGGAGAGCTCGGTGCCGGGGGTGTTCGCCGCCGGGGACTGCGCCCAGCTGCGCGGGCTGCCCGCCCCGGCCGGGTTCATCGCCGCCGGCGCCGGGGACGCCCAGCGGGCGGCGGTGTGGCTGGAGTCGGCGCTCTTCGCCGCCTCCCTGGGCGCCGGCTGGCCCGGCGCGGACCGCCCGGGGGCCGGTTAGCCGCGGGCGCTGACCCGCACCGCCGCGGCGGCCGCGGCGGCCCGGCGGCGGGCCTCGTCGACGTCCTCGGCGGTGGCCACCGCCACGCCCATCCGGCGCCGGGGGTGCGCCTCCGGTTTGCCGAAGAGGCGCACCTGGGATTCCGGCACCGCCAGCGCCGCGGCGAGCCCGGAGTACTCCGGGGCGGTGGCGTCCAGCCCGCCGTAGATCACCGCCGAGGCCCCCGGGGAGGTCAGGGTGACGTCCACCGGCAGGCCGAGGATGGCCCGGGCGTGCAGCTCGAACTCGGAGCAGCGCTGGGTGCCCATGGTGACCAGCCCGGTGTCGTGCGGGCGGGGGCTGACCTCGGAGAACCACACGTCGTCGCCGCGCACGAACAGCTCCACGCCGAAGACCCCGCGCCCGCCGAGCGCCCCGGTGACCCGGGCCGCCACGGAGCGGGCGTTGTCCAGGGCGACCTGGCTCATCGGCATCGGCTGCCAGGACTCCACGTAGTCCCCCTCGTCCTGCCGGTGCCCGATCGGCTCGCAGAACCAGGTCGCGGGCTCCCCGGTGGAGGGGTCCACCGAGCGCACCGTGAGCAGCGTGATCTCGTACTCGAAGTCGACGAAGCCCTCCACGATGACCCGCTGCCCGGCGACCCGGCCGCCGCCGATCGCGTGCGCCCAGGCGGCGTCGACGTCCGCGGCGGAGCGCAGCGTGGACTGGCCCTTGCCGGAGGAGCTCATCACCGGCTTGACCACGCAGGGGAAGCCGATGTCGGCGACCGCGGCCTCGAATTCGGCGCGGTCCCCGGCGAAGCGGTACCGGGAGGTGGGCAGGCCCAGCTCCTCGGCGGCCAGCCGCCGGATGCCCTCCCGGTTCATGGTCAGGGCCACCGCCCGGGCGGTGGGCACCACGGTGGCCGCCCCGGCCTCGGCGATTTCGCCGAGCGCGTCGGTGGCCAGGGCCTCGATCTCGGGGACCACGAAATCCGGGCGCACCCGCTCCACCAGCTCGCGCACCGCGGCCGGGTCGGTCATGTCCAGCTCGTACCAGGCGTGCGCCACCTGGTGCGCCGGGGCCTGCGGGTACCGGTCCGCGGCGTGTACCTCCACGCCCAGCCGCTGGAAGGCGATGGCCACCTCCTTGCCCAGCTCGCCGGAGCCGAGCAGGAGCACGCGCAGCGCCCCCTCGGTGCGCGGGGTGCCGATGGCGGCGGGGATGAGCATGGGGTGATCCTCCAGGGTCGGTGGCGGTCGGCGCGGGCGGGGCCGCGGCCCCAGCCTAATGGCCGATCCGGTGAATGCCGAACATGCGTCAGCGCCGTCCCCCTCCCCCGGCGCGGCCGGGACGGCGCTCAGCGATCCGCGGTGCGGCGCCGCCGGCGGGCCGGTTCCGCCGCGCCGGCCGGATCCGCGTGCCGGGTTCTCGGGCCGTGCTCGGCGCCGGAGTCCCCGGCCCCGCCGGAGCCGCCCTCGGCCCCGGCGGCCCCGGCCCGCGGGGCGCGGCCCCGGCCGCGGTGGTGCGGCGGCACCTCGTGGTAGGCGTGCTCGGCGTTGTGCAGGATGTTCGTCACCAGGGCGGCGACGTGCGCATCGGGCTGCCGGTAGTAGACGCTGGTGCCCTCCCGGCGGGTGACCACCAGGTTGCCGGTGCGCAGCTTCGCCAGGTGCTGGGACACCGCCGGCACCGGCCGGTCCAGGACCTCGGCGATGGCGGTGACCGCCATCTCCCGGTCGTCGAGCAGGGCCAGGATGGACAACCGGGTGCGATCGGCGAGCAGCCGCAGCACCGACACCGCGTAGTCGATCTCCCGGGCCGGCGGCAGCGGCCCCGGGCCGGCCCCGGGGCCCCGGCCCCCGGGTCGCCGCCGCGGCGACCCCGGTGCAGTCTCTTCACTCATGCGGGCCATAGTGCCACTATGCATCGCGGGGGGTCGCGGGGGCGGCCGCGGGCTCCCCCGCCGCCCGCCACAGCGCCGCCGCGGCGAGGGTGCCGGCGCCGGCGAGGGCGGCCATCACGGCGGCGGCGACGGGGGCGGAGACCGCGCCGACCCAGCCCACCACCAGGTAGCTGACCAGCCAGCAGGCGTGCGAGAGGGAGAACTGGGCGGCGAAGGCCGCGGGCAGGTCCGCCGCCGGGGCGTGCCGGCGCAGGATCCGGCCCACCGGGGTCTCCGCGGCGGACCAGCCCACCCCGATCGCCGCCCACAGCACCGCCACCGCGGCCACCGCCGCGGCCCCGGTGAGCGCCAGCGCCGGGCCGATCAGGGCGGTGGCGGCGGTGACCAGCACCGCCCCGGAGAGCATCACCGCGCGTTCCGGGGCGCGGCGCAGCGCCGCCGGCAGCAGCAGCGCCCCGGCCATGGAGCCGGCGCCGGCGGCGGCGAGCAGCCAGGCCACCGCCTGCTCGCCGAGGCCCAGCCGGGACTGGGCGATGACCACGGTCTGCACGATGACGTAGCCGCCGCCGGCCGCGGGCACCATGTTCAGCGCCAGGATGGGCCGCAGCGCCGGCCGGCCGGCGAGCAGCGCCATCCCCCGGCGGGCCCGGCGGGCGAAGGCGGCCGGGCCGTGGCCCCCGTCCTCCCCTTCGCCGGCCGCCGCGGCGCGGCGGCCCGGGATGGCGCAGGAGGCGACCAGGGCGGCGGAGGCGGCGAAGCCCACCGCGGTGCCGTCGAAGAGCGCCCCGGTGGAGACCGCCAGCAGCAGCGCCGCGGCGAGCATCGGGGAGAGGATCGCCTCCATGTCCTGGGCCAGCCGGGACAGCGACAGCGCCCCGGTGTAGGCGTCCTCCCCGGGCAGCACATCCGGCAGCACCGACTGGAACAGCGGGGTGAAGGTCGCCGAGGCGGCCTGCAGCACGAAGATCAGGGGGTAGATCTGCCAGGCCTCGGTGACCAGCGGCAGGCAGGCCGCCACCGCCATCCGCACCAGGTCCGCGCCGATCAGCACCCGCTTCCGGGGCAGCCGCGCGACCAGGGCCTCCATCACCGGGGCGAGGGTGACGTAGGCGACCATCTTCACCGCCAGGGCGGTGCCGAGCACCCGGGTGGCGCCCGCCCCGGCGAGATCGTAGGCGAGCAGGCCGAGGGCCACGGTGGCCAGCCCGGAGCCGAGCAGGGCGAGGATCTGGGCCAGGTAGAGCCGGCGGTAGATCGGGTCGGCGAGCGCGGCGCGCATGGGGGCGGGGCCTCCTTCCGGGCGGCGGTGCCGGCGTGGCCGGCGCCCCCATTCTGACCCTGTTTGCACCATTGCGCAAGGAGGCAATTCCCGCTCCGGGGTTTCCCCCGGCGCCGGTGCGGCGGGGCGCCCCGGCTACAGCGCCCGGCGGTAGAGCACCGAGCGGGAGACCCGGTCCGGGTACAGCCGGGGGGCGTCCTCGAACCCGGCCCAGGTGGCGCACACCGCCGCCAGGGCCCGCCGGGAGGCGAGGTTCGCCGCATCCGCCCGGAACCAGGCCTCGCGCACCCCGGCGGCGGCCAGGGCGGCGAAGAGCGCCCCCTTCATCGCCGGGTTCGCCCCGGTGCCGCGGGCCGCCGGCACCAGCCAGGTGAAGCCGAGGCTGACCCGGGCACGGGCCTCGTCGCAGTCGTAGACCGCGGTGGCCCCGATCGGCCGCTCGCCGTCGAAGAGGCCGTAGACCCGCCGGCCCGGGTCGAGGGCGACGAAGTCGACCAGCGGCAGCGGGCGGCGGGTGAAGAAGCGGAAGGTGTCCTCCCGGGCGTGCTCCGGCAGCGCCTCCTGCACCGCCCGGGTGGTCGCCGGGTCGCCGGGGCGCAGCCGGCGCAGCAGCCGGCCGCCGCCGGCGGGGATCTCCCCGGGCAGCGGCGGCCACATCGGGCTCAGCCCGCCAGCACGTCGTTGACCACGATGGTCTGGTCCCGGCCCGGGCCGACCCCGACATAGGAGATCCGGGTGCCGGAGAGCTCCTCGAGCCGGTCCAGGTAGTCCCGGGCGCGCCCGGGCAGCTCCGCGATGGAGCGGCAGCCGGTGATGTCCTCCTCCCAGGCGGGCATGGTCTCGTAGATCGGCACCGCGTGGTGGAACTCGGACTGGGTCAGCGGCATCTCGTCATGGCGCACCCCGTCGACGTCGTAGGCCACGCAGATCGGGATCTCCCCGATCCCGGTGAGCACGTCGAGCTTGGTGACGAAGAGGTCGGTGAGCCCGTTGACCCGGCCGGCGTAGCGGGCCAGCACCGAGTCGTACCAGCCGCAGCGGCGCTTGCGGCCGGTGTTCACGCCGACCTCCCCGCCGGTGGTCTGCAGGTACTCGCCCCATTTGTCGAAGAGCTCGGTGGGGAAGGGCCCGGCCCCGACCCGGGTGGTGTAGGCCTTGATGATGCCCAGCGAGGAGGTGATCCGGGTGGGCCCGATCCCGGCGCCCACGCAGGCCCCGCCGGTGGTGGGGTTGGAGGAGGTGACGAAGGGGTAGGTGCCGTGGTCCACGTCGAGCATGGTGGCCTGGCCGCCCTCCATGAGCACGTGCTTGCCGGCGTCCAGGGCGGCGTTGAGCTCGGTGGCGGAGTCGATGATCATCGGGGCCAGCCGGTCCCGGTAGCCCATGAAGTAGTCGAAGACCTCGTCGGCGTCGATCGCCCGCCGGTTGTACAGCTTCACCAGGATCTGGTTCTTCCGGGCCAGGGCGGCCTCGATCTTCTGCCGCAGGATGGACTCGTCGAGGATGTCCTGCACCCGGATGCCCACCCGGGAGACCTTGTCCGCGTAGGTGGGGCCGATGCCGCGGCCGGTGGTGCCGATCGCGCGCTTGCCCAGGAAGCGCTCGGTGACCCGGTCCAGGGTCTGGTGGTAGGGGGCGACCAGGTGCGCGTTGGCGGACACCCGCAGCCGGGAGGCGTCCGCGCCGCGGGCCTCCAGGCCGTCGATCTCGGAGAACAGGGCCTCCAGGTTGATCACCACGCCATTGCCCAGCACCGGGGTGGCGTTCTCGGAGAGCACCCCGGCGGGCAGCAGCTTGAGCTCGTACTTCTCCCCGCCGACGACGACGGTGTGGCCGGCGTTGTTGCCGCCGTTGGGCTTGACGACGTAGTCGACGCGGCCGCCGAGGATGTCGGTGGCCTTGCCCTTGCCCTCGTCGCCCCACTGCGCTCCGACGATGATGATCGCGGCCATTTCGCACGCCTTCCCTGGTTAGGTCGTTCCGGCCCGCGGCACGTCGACCGCGGACACCCGGATAGAGTCTAGTCCCATGCGGATCTTCGTGGCGCGATGCGGGCGGGTCGACCTCGGCGGGGACCCGCCGCCGGGGGCGGCGGTGGTGGACCTGCCGCCGCGGCCGGGCCGCCGCGAGCTCGGCTTCCTCGACGCCGCCGCCGCCGAGGTGCTGCCGGTGGATCACGCGCCCACCCCGGAGGAGATCGCCCGGCGCAAGGAGGTCGCCCACCTCGGCGCCCCGGAGCGCGCCCCGCAGGCCCCGGCGGAGCCGCTGCGGGTGATCGTCGCCGGCCCGGACGCCTCCCTGGCCGCGGTGGTCACCCACCTGATGCGGCGCAACCTCGGCTGGGTGGAGGTCGCGCACGTGCCCGGCGGGGCCACCCCGGCCTGCCGGAACTGGGATCTCGGCGAGGGCCTGGATCTCGCCGCGGCGTGCACCCGCCCGGTGCGCCCGGTGCCGCTCATCCGGGACGACACCGGGGCCGCGATCGTGGGCTACGCGCTGCTCACCGCCCCCGGGGTGAGCGGCACCTCCTCCCGCGGCGGCCTGGTCGGGGAGGTGTGGGTCGACGAGCACAACCTGTTCTCCGGCACCGCGCACGGGGTGCAGGTGCGCCCCCTGGCGGACGCCCCGGGGCTGGTCGCCGCGGAGCTGCCGCCGCCGGCGGAGCCGGCCGCGCCGCGCCGCGGCCTGGCCCGGCTGCTGCGCCGGGACCCGGCCCCGGACCCGGACGCGGGCCTGGCCGACGCCGCCGGGGCGCCGCGCGGGATGCACCCGCCGCTCACCGGCCGGGCGGTGCAGGCCGGCGGGCCGGGCTTCCGCTACGTGCGCGACGGGGTGGCCGCGAAACGGCCCCGGGACAAGGTGACCCTCTACCGGCATCTGCGGGATCTGCAGCTGGTGCGCTGAGCCGCCCGGATCCGCCCCGCGGCGCCTCGGCGGGGCCGCCGGGCGCGGGTGCCCGGCGGGGGCGGCGGCGACCGGGGCTCTGCTAATCTGTCCCCGAGTTTTCGTACCACCGAACTTTGGAGATGGACATGACGAAACCCGCCCCCGACGCCGCCGCGATCCTGTCCGAGGCGGGGATCGCCAATCCCGCCATCGCGGACTTCGTCGCCGAATGGGCCGCGCTGCTCGAACCCGAGGCGATCGAGGTGATCGACGCCCGCGACGACGCCCGGATCCTCGAGGCCGCGCTCGCCGACGGCGAGATCCACCCGGCCGGCGAGGGCCGCTACTACTCGCGCAGCTACCGCAAGGACACCGCGCGCACCGAGGAGCGCACCGTGGTGGCCACCCACGACCCGGCCGACGCCGGGGAGTACAACAACTGGCGCGATGCCGCGGAGGTCACCGCGGCGCAGCGGGAGCGGATGGCCGGCGCCTACCGGGGCAGGACCATGTACGTCATCCCCTACCTGATGTCCCCGAAGGACTCCCCCTTCGCCAAATGGGCCGCCGGGGTGCAGCTCACCGACAACCGCACCGTGTGCCTGCACATGATCCGGATGGCCCGGGTGGGCGTGGACCTGCTGGATTCCCTCGAGGAGCCGGACCACTTCGTGCGCGCGGTGCACGTCACCGGCGATCTGCCGAACCTGGGCCAGGGCACCGGGGACGACCGGCGCCTCTTCGCCACCGTCGCCGATGAGCGCACCATCCTGCACTTCGGCTCCTCCTACGGCGGCAACGCGCTGCTCGGCAAGATCGCGCACGGGCTGCGCCAGGCCTGCTACGACGGCTGGGCCTCCGGGGAGTTCCTCGCCGAGCAGTTCATGCTGATCGGCATCCTGGACAAGGAGACCGGGGTGCGCCGGCACATCTGCGGCGGCTTCCCCTCCGCCTCCGGCAAGACCAACCTGGCGATGATGCTGCCCCCGGAGGGCCTCGGCGACCGCTACCAGGTGGACTTCTACGGCGACGACATCGTCTGGCTGCGGGTCGGCGAGGACGGCCGGCTCTACGGGATGAACCCGGAGTACGGCGCCTTCGGCGTCGCCGGCAACACCAACTCCACGACGAACCCCACCGCGATGGCCGCCATCGCCGAGGGCACCGGCACCCTGTTCACCAACGTGGCCTACAACGAGAGGACCGGCGAGGTGTGGTGGGAGGGCCTCACCAAGGAGCCGCCGGCCGACGTCGACGGCTGGCTGGACTGGACCGGGGAGCCGATCGCGGATCGGCCCGCGGAGCGGCGGCGCTCCGGCGCCGAGGGCGATGAGTGGGCGCACCCGAACAGCCGCTTCACCACCACCCTGGCCAATGTGCCGAACGTCGCCGAGGACTACGAGGCCCCCGCCGGGGTGCCCATCGACGCGATCATCTTCGGCGGCCGGGTCCGCGACCGGGAGCCGCTGATCCGCGCCTTCCGGGACCCGGCGGAGGGCGTCTACGACGGGCTCACCCTCGGCGCGGAGGCCACCTTCGCCGCGGAGGGCAAGCAGGGCCAGCTGCGCTACGACCCGATGTCCATGCGGCCCTTCATGGCCTACCCGGAGGGCGCCTACGCCGCGCACTGGCTGGACATCCTCGGCCGGGTCGCGGAGAAGGGCGGCGAGGACGCGATGCCGGTGTTCGCGCACGTGAACTGGTTCCGCCGCGGCGGGGACGGCCGCTTCCTGTGGCCGGGCTTCCGGGACAACCTGCGCGCCCTGCTGTGGCTGCTGGACTTCCGCGAGGGCCGGGTCACCGGCACCGAGACCCCGGTCGGCGCGGTGCCCAAGGTCGAGGAGCTCAACCTCGACGGCTTCACCGGCGACCCGGCCGATCTCGACGAGATCCTCTCCATCGACCGCGGGCGCTGGCTGGAGGAGATGGCCTCCCGCCGGGAGCACCTGGATCGCTTCCACGGCCTGCCCGCCGAGATCCTGCACGCGCACCAGCGCATCCTGGACCGGCTCCGCGGCTGACCGCCGCGACGCCCCACCCGGTTTCCGGTCACCGCCCCCGTCCCCGGCGCCCACCCACGGCGCCGGGGCCGGGGGCGGGTCGGATCGGCCTTCGGCGCCGACGGTGCCGCGATCGGGGTCGGGCCACCGCGGGCGCGAACGCCCACCCGCCGGTCACCGCCGGTCCGGGTGGACCGGGACCCCGCGCCGCGGCGGCGCCACTGCGGTGTCGAAACGAGTGCTCGCCAACCGGCGTTCCGCGATGATGATGAGATCGAGAAGCTCATCGGCGAAGTACCCGCGGATCCCCTTCCCCACGGATCGGGAACGGAGGATCCCCGCATCGGCGAGCCGGTCCAGGCCGCCGCGCGCCGCGGTGGCGGACACCCCGTACTCCTCCGCCGCCACCGCGGCGGTGAGCACCGGGAGATCCGGCAGGCCGTCGAGGATTCGCAGATCCACGGCATCGGCCCGCGGCTCCGCGGGAAGCCCCCGGGTGAGCCGATCCCGGCGGATCCGATCCCGCCAGTCCTCGCGCAGTTCGGCGAGTTCCCCGCTGAGCCGCTCCACCTGGTCGAGGGCCCCGGCCACGGCGTCGAGGAATACGCTCAGCCACCGGTCCACCCGATCCGGGAGCCCGTCATCGCGGTAGGCGGTGAGCCCCGCGATGTACTCCCGCGACCAGGTGCCGAGCACCATGCTCACCGGCAGCATCGCCACCGGCAGCAGATGCCGGCGGTGCAGCACCTCGTGGATGAGCGCCCGGCCGATGCGGCCGTTGCCGTCGACGAAGGGGTGGATGGTCTCGAACTGGGCGTGCACGATCCCGGCCTGCAGCAGCGGACCATGGATGGAGCTGTTGAGGTAGTCGACGAGGTCCTGCATCAGGTCCGGCACCTCCGACGGGGGCGGGGGAACGTACGCCGCGTCGATCGGGTGCCAGTCCGAACCGCCGATCCAGTTCTGCACGGTGCGGAGACCGGTCAGCCGCTCCTGGTCGAGCAGTCGGGCGTGCATGTCGACGATGTCCGCCACCGTCAGCGGGCGCGCGGGGTCGCCCGCGCCGAGTCCGCGCAGCACCGCCACGTTGCTCGCCACCAGGGCCGCCGTCCGGGAGAAACCCCCGACATTATCGCGGCCGACAAGCTCCGCGATGGCGACCTTGTCGGGGCCGGGGGTCATCCCCTCGATCTTCGATGAGGCCAGGGCCTCGGACCGGAGGAGGAACCTGGACACGCCCTCGATTCCCCGGGTGGCCCCCGGATGCCGTCCGGTGAGCTCGACGATCCGTGATTCCAGTTCCGCGGCCCGGGTGGCGACGGCCCTGCTCACCGGGGGTGTGGGCGAGTCGAGCCGATCCGGGACATAGGCGAGGTACCGGCCGGCCTTCCTGGACCTCCGGGGCAACGCCGGCGCATCGGAGGGATACCACTTCTGCTCAACCCACTCGCCCATCATCGCCTCCTCCAACGACTCCGGCACCACGCCATATGCGCTTGCCCTCAAACGAAGTTTAGTACCTTAAAGTTGCCCAGAGAAGGGGCTGGGCCAACTTTATCCGCCACCGCCGCCTACGACCGATCCACCATGTGGTTCCGCGCGATGGGCTTCCGCACCTGGTCAATGGCCCGGACTCCCGGCCAAGTTTAGTGTCTAAAGTTGGCTCGACACCTCGGCGGGCCAACTTTAACCGCCCACCGGCGGGGCCTCTCGGCGTAGTGCGGCAGGGCCTACTCCCGGCCGGGTTCGCCGGGGTCAACCTCGACCGGGCCGGCGAAGGGCCCGCCGCGGCGGCGCGGCCGGTCGGGTTCGCCCGGGGCGCCCGGGTCGCCGGGGGCGTGCCGGTCCCCCCACACCTCCGGGGGCATCGCCGGATGCTCGGTGGTCGGCGGCAGGGTGGCCACCGCGGAGAGCCGGGACAGCCCGCACACCTGCAGCAGATCCACCACGATGGAGCGGCACTGGGCGAAGATCACCTGCTCGCTCAGCCCCACCCCGGCGATCGCGGCCGGATCCAGCCGGGCGGCGAGGATCCGCAGCCGGCGCACCGTCTCCTCCGCGGTGACCTGGCCCATCGGCGGCGCCGGCGGGGCCGTGGCCGCCGCCCCCCAGGCGGGCACCTCCGGCAGCTCCGGGACATCGTCGATCACCCGGCGCACCAGGTGGGTGCACCGGGCGGCCTCGTCGACCATGGCGATGAGCTCCGGATGCGCGGCCACCCCGTCCTCGCAGGCGGTGATCGCCCGCCGGGCGAGCACCCGCACATTGCGCATCGCGTTGTCCGCGGGGTTGACGATCCGGGCCAGGGTGCGCAGCTGCCGGCGCCGGCCCCACCACACCGGGGAGACGTTGACCAGCTCCCGGCCGTCGGCGACCACCTGGGTCATCTCGGTGACCTCCGACTGGGAGGCCCGGCCGACCTGCAGCGCCGCCCGGATCCGGTCCACGTCGTCCTCGGCCAGGCCCCGGGCGACGTCGTAGAGGATGTCCGCGACCAGGTCCACCACCCGGGCGATGGAGCGCCGGGACTCCGCGATCGGGTTGCGCGGGATGATCGCCATCACCGCGATGCCGATGAGCCCGCCGACCAGGGCGTCCACCATCCGCTCATAGGAGATCCCGGACCCGGGCGGGATGATCGTGGCGATGAGCACCGCCGAGGAGGCCGCCTGGTTGACCACCAGCGGCCCCCGGCCGACGAAGACGCCGACCACCATGGCCACCAGCACGCCCACGGTGAGCTGCCACACCCCCGGCCCGAGCACCCCGATGATCAGGTCGCCGATGCCCACGCCCAGGGCGGCGCCGAGCACCAGCTCCACGGAGTGCTTCATCCGCGGGCCCCGGTTCATCACGGACATGGAGATGAACGCCGCCATCGGCGCGAAGAAGGGGCTGGCGTGGCCGAGCACGTCCAGGGCGACCCAGTAGGCCAGGCCCGCGGACAGCGCCGCCTGCACGATGAGCAGCCAGCGGGAGCGGATCCGCTCCAGCCCGTGCAGCGCCCGGGTGCGCGGCCGCATCCGGCGGCGCAGCGCCGCCGCCGCCCGGGAGGCCGGGTGCGCCGCGGCGTCGGCGTAGTCCTCCGGGGCGGGCCGCGCCCCGCCGCCGGGTCGGCCGGGGCCCTCCCCGGGCAGGTCGGCACCCGGATCCGGCCAGTCCCGCCGGCTCATCGGCCCGCCCCGGTCACGGCAGGCCCAGCGCGTCCACCGCGGACTGGTCGCAGTCGCGCAGCAGCGCCAGGCAGCGCTCGTACTCGGGCTCCTCCCCGATCTCCCGGGCGGCCCGGGCCAGGGCGGCGATGGCGCGCAGCACCCCCCGGTTGGGTTCATGATCCCAGGGCACCGGGCCGAAGCCCTTCCAGCCGTTGCCGCGCAGCCGGTCCAGGCCCCGGTGGTAGCCGGTGCGCGCGTAGGCGTAGGCCTCGATGGGGCGGGCCCCGGCCAGCGCCGCCTCGGCGAGATCCGCCCAGGAGGCCGAATCCAGGGGGTTGGCCCGGATCCGCTGCTCCGGGTCGGCGCCGGCGACGTCGAGGGCGGGCAGCCGCACGGGATCGGGGGCGAGCATGTCCTTGAACTCCATGCCCCCATTGTGCGCGACGCGGCCGCGGCGCGGCGACCCCCGCTGCGGGGTGCGCCGCGGCCGCGGCCGCGATCGGGGCCGCATCCGCCCGGGGCGGCCCTGCTCGGCCGCCCCGGGCGCGGGCGGGCTACTTGCTCACCGAGGTGCCCACCGAGTGCAGGTCCTGGCAGGCCTCGACGACGCGCTCGGCCATGCCCTGCTCCGCCTTCTTCAGGTAGGAGCGCGGGTCGTAGACCTTCTTGTTGCCGACCTCGCCGTCGATCTTCAGCACCCCGTCGTAGTTGGCGAACATGTGCGAGACGATCGGGCGGGTGAAGGCGTACTGGGTGTCGGTGTCCACGTTCATCTTGATCACGCCGTAGCGCAGCGCCTCCTCGATCTTCTCCTTCTCGGAGCCGGAGCCGCCGTGGAAGACGAAGTCGAAGGGCTGCTCGCCCTCGGCCAGGCCGAGCTTCTTGACCGCGGTCTTCTGGCCCATGTCGAGCACCTCGGGGCGCAGCTTGACGTTGCCCGGCTTGTACACGCCGTGCACGTTGCCGAAGGTGGCGGCCAGCAGGTAGCGGCCGTTCTCCCCGGTGCCCAGGGCGTCCACGGTCTTCTCGAAGTCCTCGGCGGTGGTGTAGAGGTTCGCGCCGGCCTTGGCCTGCACGCCGTCCTCCTCGCCGCCGACCACGCCGATCTCGATCTCCAGGATGATGTTCGCCGCGCGGGCCTTGGCGAGCAGCTCCTGGGCGATCTCCAGGTTCTCGTCGATCGGCACCGCGGAGCCGTCCCACATGTGGGACTGGAACAGCGGCAGCTCACCGCGGTCCACCCGCTCCTGGGAGATGGCGATCAGGGGGCGCACGAACTCGTCGAGCACCTCCTTCTGGCAGTGGTCGGTGTGCAGGGCCACGTTGACCCCGTAGTGCTTCGCGGCCTCATGCGCGAAGGCGGCCAGGGCGCAGGCGCCGGCGACCTTGTTCTTCACGCTGAGCCCGGAGCCGAACTCGGAGCCCCCCGTGGAGAACTGGATGATCCCGTCGGACTCGGCCTCCGCGAACCCGCGCAGCGCCGCGTTGATGGTCTCCGAGGAGGTGCAGTTGATGGCCGGGTAGGCGAAACCGCCCTTCTTGGCCTTGTCGAGCATCTCGTTGTAGACCTCGGGAGTGGCGATGGGCATGTGGTGCTACCTCCGGTAATGAAAGACTCGGGCGCACGTCGGCGCCCCCTGGGCTCGATTATGCCCGCGTCCGCGATTCCCGGCATCCGCCGCCGCCCGGCCAGCCCCGGCCGCCCGATCCCGGGCGGCTACCGGTCCCGCCCGGGCGCCCCGGCCGCGTCCTCCCCGGCGCGGGCGAGCACCTCCACCGCCACCGCCAGATCCTCCCAGCCCTGGCCGGCGGTCTTGAACACCACCGGCCGATCGCGGGCGGCCAGGCGCAGCGCCAGCGCCCGGTCCCGGACCACCTCCGCCATGGTGCACCACGCCCCGTCCGCCAGGTGGCCCTCGGCGATCGCCAGGGCGATGTCCCCGCATTCCTCCCGGGCCGGGCCGGCGGCCTCCACGATCACGCTCGCCCGCGCCATCAGCTCCCCGGGCAGCTCCCGGCGCTCCGGGTGATGCGCGCCCACGGCCACCACCACCGCCGAATCGGCGACCTCGGCGGAGTCGAGCACCGGCGCCGCGGCGGAGGTGGCGCACAGGATCAGGTCCGCGCCCCCGGGGATCCGGTCGGCGACCCGGTGCGGCACCGGGCAGGCCACCTCCCGCGGGGTGCGCGCGACGAAGACGATCTCCACCGGGTCGAAGAGCTCGGCGGCGCCGAGCGCGTGGTGGACGCCCTGCGGCCCGGTGCCGATGACCGCCACCCGCAGCGGCCGGCCGGGGTCCCGGCGCGCCTGCACCACCTCGAGCACCCCGGCGAAGCTCACCGCGGGGGTGCGCAGCTCGGTGAGCGCCGCGCCCTCGATGAGCGCCAGCGGGGTGAGCGTGCCCCCGGCGAAGAGCAGGTAGCCGCCCTGGATGGCGGGCAGCCCGCGGTCGGGGTTGCCCGGCGCGGCGGTGAGCACCTTGCAGCCGGCGTGGTCCCGGGAGGCCGAGGGCATCAGCAGCAGCTGCCCGCCGGGGGCCCCGGCCCGGGAGCGCGGCGCGTCCGCGTCCGGCTCCACCCCGTCGAGCAGGGCCTCGCGCAGCACGTAGGCGGCGCGGCCCACGCTGAGCGAGCGGTGCACGGTCTCGGCGTCGATGAATCGCATGCGCCCCACGCTACCGAGTCCGCCGGGGCCGGCCGGGGCGACGCCGGCGGCGGGCTACCGGGCCGGCCCGCCGGCCGGATCCGGGCCGCCCTCGCCGGAGGGCGGCGGGTCCCCGGGATCCTCGGCGCGCACGGAGAAGGCGGACACCGCCGCGGCGGCCTCCATCAGCATCCAGCCGGAGAGCTGGGTGGACAGGTCGCGTTCGCGCACCTTGGAGGAGTGCACCGCCCCGCCCACCGAGGCGGCGACCAGGCCGCCGCCCTGCGGGAAGGAGGCGTCGGCGGTCCAGTCCGCGGGGAACAGCGGCAGCCCGTCGACCTCGAGCCGGTGCTGCCAGGCGGCCTCGGCGGTGCACAGCACCAGCCGCCGGCAGATCCGGCGGGTGGCCCGGCTCATCCGGTCGTCATCGGGCAGCCCGGTGGCGGCCAGCGCCAGGTAGCGGATCAGGATCCCGTTGAACAGGCCCCCGTCGCCCCCGCCGCCGCCGGCGATCACGTTGCCCGGGGTGGCCAGGTGCCGGGCCACCGCGTGCACCAGGTTGTGCACCCGGGTGAGGTAGCGGGCGGCGCGCTCGCGCTCCCCGCGGCCGCGCAGCGCCAGGGCGATCTCCAGGCAGGCGCCGATCATCACGCCCTGGTTGTAGGTGTAGATCCGGCGTACCGTCTCCGGCCCGGCCGCGGAGAGCCGGATGCCGTCCATGACCAGCCCGTCATCGTCGATCAGGGTGTCGAAGACCCAGTCCACCAGGGACCGCGCCTCGTCGAGGCGGCCCTGCCGGGCGAAGGCGATCGCCGCCGGGCCGTTGGCGGGCACGTTGAGGAACACGTCGCCCTCCCGCCAGGGCAGCACCCCGGCATCCGGGTCGATGCCGTCGAGCAGGGCCCGGTGCAGCCGGGCCGCCGAGCGCCGCGGCCGGCGCCGGCCGAGCAGCGCATCGGCCCGGCCCAGGGCCAGGGCCAGCCAGGCCCGATCGTCGTAGTAGCGGTTCGCCGCCACCGGGGCGAGGTTGCGCACCCGGATCCCGCGGATGGTGTCGCGCACCGCGCGGGCCTTCTCCTTCGAGGGCAGCCGCCGGCCGGCGTCGACCAGGCAGTCCAGGTAATGCGCCTGCCACCAGTAGTTCCAGTTCACGAAGAGCTTGTGCCGGGTCGGCGCCGGCCAGCTCACCACGGCGAGGTTGGTGCGCGGCAGCGCCCACAGCCGGGAGGCGTGCCGGTCCCGGATCGCCTGCTCGGCCATGTCCGCCCGGTAGGCCCAGTTCTCCGCCTCCGCGCGGGTCGGTCCCATCATCGACGCCACCCCTTTCCTGCTGCGCAGCGGACCCGGCGCCCCGCCCGGGCGGCGCCGCCGGGGGTGGCGCCGGGCGTGGCGGGGGCTGAGCCCAGCATAACCATCTCAACCACGTTTACCACGGTGGGGGCGGCCCGGCCTCGCGCCGGCCGGCTCACCAGGCCGACCGGGGATCGGCGTGCTCGCGCACCCAGGCGTGCATAGCGATACCCGCGGCCACCCCGGCGTTGATGGACCGGGTGGAGCCGTACTGGGCGATGGACACGGTGAGATCCGCCCCGGCCCGGGCCGCCGGGGTCACCCCCGGGCCCTCCTGGCCGAAGAGCAGCATCGTCTCCCGGGGCAGCCGGGTGGCCTCCAGGGGCACCGAACCGGGCACGTTGTCCACCGCCACCACCGCCAGGCCGCGCTCCCGGGCCCAGGCCACCGCGGCGGCCACGTCGGCGTGGTGCAGCAGATGCTGGTAGCGGTCGGTGACCATCGCCCCGCGCCGGTTCCAGCGGCGCCGGCCGATGATGTGCACCGCCGCCGCGGCGAAGGCGTTCGCGGTGCGCACCACGGTGCCGATGTTGGCGTCGTGGCCGAAGTTCTCGATCGCGATGTGCAGCGGGTGCCGGCGGGCGTCGATGTCGGCGATGATCGCCTCCCGCCGCCAGTACCGGTAGGCGTCGACCACGTTGCGCCGGTCGCCCCCGGCGAGCAGCTCCGGGTCGTAGCGGGGGTCCTGCGGCACCGGGGTCCCGGGATGCTCCTCCGCCCAGGGGCCCACCCCCACCCGAGGCTCGCCCCATTCGGTGGGCCCGGGCCCGGGGGTCGGCGCGGTCACCGGCGACCCCCCTCGGCGCGGGCCTCCTCGGCGCGGGCCAGGCCGTCGACGAGCAGCAGCTGCGCGGTGGCGTAGGTGTCCATCACCGCCGCGTCCAGCAGCCGGGCGGCGGCCGAGCCGGGGTCGGCGAGGGCGGCGCGGGCCAGCAGCAGCCCGTCGGAGAGCAGGAACAGGTTCGCCCCGGCGCCGATGCCGTGCCGGGCGTCGGCCCGCGGCAACGGGGTCGCGGCAAGGTCCGCCGGCCCGGCGCCGGCGAGCAGCGCCCGGTCGTCGCCGAGCGCGGAGCTGGCCGCCAGCACCGCCCCGTAGCCGAGCGCCGCCGGCAGCAGCGCCGGGGCGCGGCGGGCGACCAGCGCGGCCGCGCCCGCCCAGGCCAGCGCCCGCGGCAGCGCCCGCGCCGGGGCGTGCCGGGCCCCGGCCCGGTGCATCAGCCACTGGTGGAGGGCGTGCGCCCCGGCGAAGGGCACCGCGCCCCGGTTGAGGTCCGGGCGCTCCGGCAGCAGCACCAGATCCCCCGCCCAGGCCAGGCCCAGCCCGGTGAGCAGCGCGCCCGCCCCGGGGGCGCCGATCCGGCGGCGCCGGCGCAGCACGGAGCCGGCCAGCAGCGGCATGAGCAGCGTCTTGGACACCCGGCGGGGCCGCTCCAGGCCCAGCGCCGAGGAGGCCACGCAGGTCGCGTGCGCGGCGAGGTAGCCGGCCCGCTCGGGCTCCCGCCCGGCGCGGGCCACCGCCGCCCCGGCGGCCCCGGCCGCGGAGGCCGCCCGGCCGGGCAGATCGGCCCGGGCGAGCAGCCCGGCGCGGCGGTCGCCCCGCGCCATCAGGCCAGGCCCAGGTCGGACAGGCCGAGCAGGTGCCGGTACTCCAGGCCGGCCTCGCGGATCACGTCCGCCGCCCCGGTGGCCCGGTCCACCACGGTGGCCACCCCGACCACCTCGGCGCCGGCCTCGCGCAGCGCGGCGACCGCGGTGAGCGGGGAGTTGCCGGTGGTGGTGGTGTCCTCCACGACGAGCACCCGGGCCCCGGCGACGTCGGCGCCCTCGATCCGGCGCTGCATGCCGTGCCGCTTGGCCTCCTTGCGCACCACGAAGGCGTCGATGTCCCGGCCGGGGGCGTGCAGCACGGCGGCGGCCACCGGGTCCGCGCCGAGGGTGAGCCCGCCGACGGCGGCGTAGTCCCAGTCGGCGGTGAGCTCGCGCAGCAGCGCGCCGATGAGCGGCGCGGCCTCGTGCTGCAGGGTGGCCCGGCGCAGGTCGACGTAGTAGTCGGCCTCCTTGCCGGAGGACAGGGTGACCCGGCCGTGCACCACGGCCAGGTCCCGGACGAGTTCCGCGAGGCGGCGGCGGGCGGCCTCGTCGACGGCGGGTGCGTTCATGGGCTCCTCCTGTGTCGGCGGCGGCCTTCGCCGCCGGGGACGATTATGCCGGGTCGGCGCCGGGGGTCCGCGGCCCGTCCGGATCGGCGGGGTCGTCCACCCCGGCCGGGGCCCCGCTGCCGTCGTCGGCGTCCTCGGGCTCCGCCGCCGGCGCCGCGGCGGCCTCCCCGGAATCGGACCCGGCGTCCGGCCGATCCGCCCCCTCGTCCCCGAGGATCTCGACGTCGACGATCGCGTCCCCGGCGGCGCCGGCCTCCGGGGCGTCGGCGTCCCGTGCGGGCTCGCCGGGGCCGTCGGCGTCCCCGGCCGATTCGGCGGGCGCCGCATCCGCGGCGGCGGCATCGGCGGCGGGGTGCTCCCCCGCCGCGTCGGCGTCCCCGGCGGGGCCGTCCAGGGCGGCGGCGAAGATGTCCGCGGCGGCGGCATCATCCTCCCGGATCACCCGCCCGGCGGTGCTGCGCGCCCGGGTGTGCCCCGGGTCCTCGCCGAGGGCGGGCAGATCCGCGTCGGCCTCGCCGATGCCGCGGAACTCGCCCTCGCCGCGCCGGGTGCCGATGCTGCGGGTGGGCAGCTCCACCGGCTCCGGGGCGGTCTCCGGGGCGGGCCGCCACACCGGGTCCTCCTCCTCGCCCTCGCGGTGCTCCCGCGCCGGGGCGCCCGCGGGCAGCCCGACCAGGTGCCCGCCGGGTTCGCGGTGCTCCTCGGCGTCATCGGCCGCGGGCCGGGTCGGCCCCCAGCCGGCCGGGTCGAGTTCCCCGGTCTCCCCCGGGGTGGGCGGCAGCCGCCGGACGATGTCGGCGAATTCGGCGAGCTGGTCCACCGCCGCGTCCCAGTCCGCGGGACCGGCGCCCTCGGCGAGGGCGGAGATCGCCCAGTCGCCCTCCGCCCACTGGGCGGTGACCGCCGGCGGCATCCGGCGCAGCACCCGGTGCGCCCGGTCGTCGAAGATCCGGTGGATGAGCTCGGGGTCGCCGGCGGAGACCAGCACCCCGTCCTCCACCCCGACCTCCCGGAGATCGGCGCCGCCGTCCCGGGAGAACTCCAGCACCTCCGGTGAGCCCACCGGCCGGCGCAGCGCCAGTACGGTGGTGCCGCCGACATCGGCCAGGTGCATCTCCCGGCCGTGCGCGAACCCGCTGACCACGTCCCGGGCCTGCCCCTCGGGCACCCGGCCCCACTGCCCGGCCAGGGCCGGGTCGGCGGTGGCGAAGCCGGCGTTGCGCTGCGCCGCCCAGGCCTTGCGGGCCCGGCGGCCGCCGGGCGCGGGCCGCAGCCGGCCGGCGATCCCGCCGAGCGCGGCGGCGACGGCCTCCGGGGGCCGCGGCAGCCGCGGCGGGCGGGGCACCCGGGCGGGCCGGCCCACCCGGGGCAGCCGGGGCAGCCGGATTACCCGGGGCGCGGCCGGCGCATCCGGCCCGGTCGGCTCCGCCGGTGCGGCGGGTTCCCCGGCGGGCGGGGCCTCGGCGCCGGCGTCGGCGTCGATGGCCCGGGCCATCGGCTCGGCCACCTGCTCCGGCACCGCGGAATCGGGCACCACCGGCACATGCGGGTCGGTGAGCCACTCCTCGAAATCGTCCTCGCCGGCGGCGGCCGGGGTGGGCCGGATGAGCGCCGGCACCGACTCCGGGTCCGGGTCCTCCCCGGTCCCGGCGGCGGCATCGGCGGCGGGGGCCGCGGGCCCCGCATCGGCTGCGGGGGCGGGCCCGGCGGGCTCCTCCGCCGGCGGGGCGGGGTCGACCGCGGGTTCCGGCTCCGGGGCGGGCTCCTCCGCCGGCTCCGCGGCGGCCGGCGGCGTATCGGGGGCGGCATCGGCCCCGGTCTCCGGAACCGGCTCGGGCTCGGGCAGGGCCTCCGGAACCGGTTCGGGCTCGGGGGCCTCCGCGGCCTCCGGAACCGGTCCGGGGTCGGGGGCCTCCGCGGACTCCGCCGGCGGGGCATCGGAATCGGCCGGGGCCCCCGCATCGGCGGCGTCGGCGGCGCCGTCGCCCCGCGCGGGATCCGCGGTCCGGTCCGGGGCCGCCCCCGGGGGCCCGGCCGGGGCGGCGCCCCGGCGGGCCTCGGCGGCGGGGCGGCCGCGGCGCCGGGAGTCCAGGATGAACAGCGCCACGCCCGCCACGATGAGCAGGACGGCCAGCAGGAGCACGATAGTTTCCATCACCGGCGATTCTATAGGCGCGGGCGCCCCCGGCCCCGGCGCCGCACCGCGGCGGGGCTACTTGCGCACGATCGGGTTCGCCGGATCCCCGGCCCACTGCGACCAACCGCCGACGTAGAGCGAGGCCCCGGGCAGGCCCGCCTCGTGCATCGCCTGGATGAACAGCGCCGAGTGCAGCCCGGAGCCGGAGTACACCGCCACCGGGGTGTCCGCGTCGATCCCGGCCTCGGCCAGGCGGGCCCGGATCCGCTCCGCGGGCAGGAAGGCGGGCCCGTCCATCAGCTCCGCCACCGGGATGCTCACCGCCCCGGGGATGTGCCCGGCCTGCAGGTCCATCCGCTCCCGGATCCCGTCGTAGCGGCTGCGCTGCCGGGCGTCGACGAGCACCCCGCGCCCCGGCCAGTCCCGGACCTCGGCCATGTCCGCCACCGGCAGCCGGCCGGGGCGGATCCGGGCCCCGCCGGACTGGGGCAGGTTACCGGGCCCGCCCGCGGTGGCCCGGCCCTGCGCCTCCCAGGCGGCGAGCCCGCCGACCAGGGTGCGCACCCGGGTCAGCCCCGCCCAGGTGAGGATCCACCAGGCCCGGGCGGCGAAGAGCCCGTCCCCGGAGTCGTAGACCACCACCTCGTGGTCGGCGTCCAGGCCCCACCGGTGCACCGCCTCCTGCACCCGCTCCGGATCCGGCAGCGGGTTGCGACCTCGGGCCCGGTCCGGCACCCCGGCGAGATCGGAGGCCGGGTCGCAGAACAGGGCCAGCGGGATATGCGCCATGGTGTAGTGGTCGTACGCGGCGCGATCGCGGCTCCATCGGGTGTCGATGACCGCGACCCGGTGGACGGAGTTGATGAGGCCGTCCAGGTCCTCGGGGGTCAGGCAAGTGCTCATGTGGCGCAGTCTAGGCACGTTTCCGCCGGTCGGCGATGCCGCGCGGAGGAGCTCACGCCGGGGGCCCGGCTGAGATCCCGGTCACCGCGGCGAAGGGGTTCCGCGAGGTGAGCCGAACCTATACCCTTGCCGCATGACCACGAAGAAGACCGCCCTCATCACCGGCGCGGGCCGCGGCATCGGCCGCCGCACCGCGGAACTGCTGCTCGCCGACGGCTGGACCGTCGGCGTCTACGACGTCTCCGGGGACCAGTCCTGGGCCGCGGACGTCCGCGGCGCCGTGCCCGGCCACCTCGACGTCACCGACCCGGAGAGCTGGGAGGCCGCGCTGGCGGAGTTCACCGCGGCCGCCGGCGGGCTGAACCTGCTGGTGAACAACGCGGGCATCCTCTTCGGCGGGGAGTTCATGGACAACTCCTACAAGGGCGACTCCATGATCGTGGACGTCAACGTCAAGGGGGTGCTCTACGGGGCGCGGGCGGCCTTCCCGCATCTCAAGGCGACCCGGGCCGCCGGCGGGCGGGCGCAGATGGTGTCCATCTCCTCGGCGGCGGCGATCTACGGCACCCCGGATCTCGCCGTGTACTCCACCACCAAGTTCGCCGTGCGCGGGGCCACCGAGGCCCTGGAGGTGGAGTGGCTGGAGCACGGCATCGAGGTCAAGGCGGTCTGGCCGCTGTTCACCAACACCGGGATGCTCGACGGGGTGGACGTCGGCGGGATGCGCCGGATGGGCGTGAAGCTCACCCCCGAGGACGTGGCGCAGGAGATCGTGCGCTGCATCGACCACGACAACCTCGCCTCCAAGGCGCCGACGAAGGTGCATTTCCCGGTGGGCCTGCAGGCCAAGGCGCTCTACGCGGGGGCGCATTTCTCCCCGAACTGGGTGACCCGCTTCTTCAACGCGAAGCTGACCACCTCCCGGAGGGTCGGCATCTAGCAGCCGGGCCCGGACCCGGATCGGCGCGGCGCCCCGGCCCCCTCGGGGCCGGGGCGCCGCCGTGCCGGCGGGTGCGGCGGGGGCCTATTCGGCGGTCACCCGGGGCTCGCCCTCCTCGTCGTAGCCGGTGACCGCGAGATGCTCGCCGTCCTCGGCGACGTGCACCTCCACCCGGTCGCCGTCGCGGACGTCCCCGGCGAGCAGCCGGCGGGCCAGCTCATCGCCGATCGCCTTCTGCACCAGGCGGCGCAGCGGCCGGGCGCCGTAGGCGGGGTCGTAGCCGCGCTCGGCGAGCCAGTCCTTGGCCCCGTCGGCGACGTCCAGGGTGAGCCGGCGCTGGGCGAGCCGCTCGGCGAGCTGCGCGATCTGGAGGTCCACGATCCCGCGCAGCTGGCCGGTGCTCAGCGCGTCGAAGACCACCACGTCGTCGAGCCGGTTGATGAACTCCGGCTTGAACGCCGCCTTCACCGCCGCCATCACCTGCTCCCGGTCGCCGCCGGCGCCCAGGTTCGAGGTGAGGATGAGGATGGTGTTGCGGAAGTCCACGGTGCGGCCCTGGCCGTCGGTGAGCCGGCCCTCGTCGAGGACCTGCAGCAGCACGTCGAAGACGTCCTGGTGGGCCTTCTCCACCTCGTCGAAGAGCACCACCGTGTACGGCCGGCGGCGCACCGCCTCGGTGAGCTGGCCGCCGGCGTCGTAGCCGACGTAGCCGGGGGGCGCCCCGATGAGCCGGGCCACGGAGTGCTTCTCCCCGTACTCGCTCATGTCGATGCGCACCATGGCGCGCTCATCGTCGAAGAGGAACTCCGCCAGGGCCTTGGCCAGCTCGGTCTTGCCGACGCCGGTGGGGCCGAGGAAGAGGAAGGAGCCGGTGGGCCGGTTCGGGTCGGAGACCCCGGCCCGGGTGCGGCGCACCGCGTCGGAGACCGCGGCGACGGCCTCCTCCTGGCCGACCACCCGGCCGGCGAGGACCTGCTCCATGGCGAGCAGCTTCTCGGTCTCGCCCTGCATCATCTTGCCGGCGGGGATCCCGGTCCAGGCGGAGACCACCTCGGCGACCTCCTGGGTGGTGACCTCCTCCTTGAGCATGGCGTCGGCATCCGAGCCGTCCTCGCCGATCTTCTCCTCGGCGGCGGCCAGGCGCTTCTCCAGCTCCGGGATCCGCCCGTAGCGCAGCTCCGCGACCCGGCCGTAGTCGCCCTCGCGCTCGGCCTTGTCGGATTCGGTGCGCAGCCCGTCGAGCTCCTCGCGGACCTTGCGCACCTCGTCGATGGAGGAGCGCTCGTTCTGCCAGCGGGTGCTCAGCTGGGTGAGCTTCTCCCGCTCGTCGGCGAGCTCCTCGCGCAGCTTCTCCAGGCGCTCCGCGCTGGCGGCGTCGGTCTCCTTCTCCAGGGCCATCTCCTCGATCTCCAGGCGGCGCACGATGCGCTCGGCGGAGTCGATCTCCTCCGGGGAGGAGTCGATCTCCATGCGCAGCCGGCTGGCGGCCTCGTCGACGAGGTCGATGGCCTTGTCCGGCAGGAAGCGGGAGGTGATGTAGCGGTCGGAGAGGGTGGCCGCGGCGACCAGGGCGGAGTCGGTGATCCGCACGCCGTGGTGCACCTCGTAGCGCTCCTTGAGCCCGCGCAGGATGCCCACGGTGTCCTCCACGGAGGGCTCGGCGGCGAAGACCTGCTGGAAGCGGCGCTCCAGGGCGGCGTCCTTCTCGATGTACTTGCGGTACTCGTCGAGGGTGGTCGCGCCCACCAGGCGCAGTTCGCCGCGGGCGAGCATCGGCTTGATCATGTTGCCCGCGTCCATGGAGCCCTCGCCGGTGGCGCCGGCGCCGACGATGGTGTGGATCTCGTCGATGAAGGTGACGATCTGCCCGTCGGAGTCCTTGATCTCGTCGAGCACCGCCTTGAGCCGCTCCTCGAATTCGCCGCGGTACTTCGCCCCGGCGACCATGGAGCCCAGGTCCAGGGCCATGAGGGTCTTGCCCTTGAGCGACTCGGGCACGTCGCCCTCCACGATCCGGCGGGCCAGGCCCTCCACGATCGCGGTCTTGCCCACGCCGGGCTCGCCGATGAGCACCGGGTTGTTCTTGGTGCGCCGGGACAGCACCTGCACCACCCGGCGGATCTCCGCGTCGCGGCCGATCACGGGGTCGATCTTGCCCTCCCGGGCGCGGGCGGTGAGGTCGGTGGCGTACTTCTCCAGGGCCTGGAACTGGCCCTCGGGGTCCTCGGTGGTGACCCGGCGGTTGCCGCGCACGCTGGTCAGCGCGCCCTTGAGCGCCTCCGGGGTGGCCCCGGCGGACTGCAGCAGCTCCGCGGCGTCCGCGGCGCCGGTGGCGATGCCGATGAGCAGCACCTCCGCGGAGACGTACTCGTCGCCGAGTTCCCCGGCGAGCTCCTCGGCGGAGGTCAGCGCATTGAGCGCGTCCCGGTTGAACTGGGGGTTGGCGAGGTTCGCGCCGGAGGCCTTCGGGTAGCCGGCGACGAGCTCGCGGGCGCGGGTGAGCACGCCCTCGGGGGCCACGCCGGCGGCGGTGAGCAGCGGCGCGGCGATGCCCTCGGACTGCTCCAGCAGGGCCACCAGCAGGTGGCCGGGCCGGATGTCGGGGTTGCCGGCGGCGGACGCCGACTGCAACGCGGCCTGCAGGGCCTCGTTGGTCTTCGTGGTCGGGGTGAACGACACTGTCTTTCCGTCCTTTCGTCTGTGGGCCGGCTGTTCCGGGCGAACCGGACGCATTGAGCCTTCGCGGCTCAACCACGGCCGCCCATTCTAAGCGTTCACCCCATGCAACGCGCCAAGGGTTGAGTCTGTTCCACTCAAGTAGGGGGTGGCTGGTGATTCGGGTCACTGAAGGACGGTCAGCGCTCCACCCCGGCCGGGGTCGACCCCGGCCGGGGGCGGACGCGGCTGTGCCATCATGACGGGAAACAGGCCGGGCCGGCCCCCGCAGGGTGGCCCGAGACAGCCGAGGAGGGGCCGGTGACCGGCGAGGACGAGAGGCGGGCGGGCACCGCCGTGGTGCTGGAGGCGCAGCGGCGCACCCGCGAGGTCACCGTGGTGCGGCTGCACTGCCCGGACTGCCCCGACTACGCCCCCGGCCAGCACCTGGAGGTCACCGGCCCGGGGCTGGGCGGGCTGCGCCGCCGGCTGAGCCCCGCGGTGCCCGCCAACCCGGAGGGCCTGCTCGAGTTCCACATCCGGGTGGTGCCCGGGGGCCGGGCCTCGAGGATCCTGGCCACCGCCCGGCACGGCGACCACTGGCGGATCAGCGGCCCCGCGGGCGGGCCCCCGGCCGGCTTCGGCGCCGCCGACATCGGCCGGCACCACCTGGGCCTGCTGCCCCGGGACATGCTGCTCATCGCCGGCGGCACCGGCCTGGCCCCGCTGCGCGCGATGATCCTCGCCGCCGCCGAGCACCGGGACCCGCCCCGGATGCACCTGGTGCTCGGGGCGCGCACCCCCGGCGGCCTCTACGATCTGCGCACCATGACCGAGCTGTCCCGCAGCCTCGGCTTCCTCACCCTGGACACCGCGGTGGAGGACCGCACCGAGGACCGCTTCACCTGGCCCACCGCCTTCTGCCGGCACCATCTGGCGCCGCTGGCCCGGCGCGGCCGGGCCGTGGACGTCGCCGCCCGCACCGGCGCCTGGCGGCGCCGCCGGGTGCTGCTCGCCGGCTCCCCGGCGATGATGCGCGGCACCGCCGCCGGGCTGATGCGCGCCGGCGCCGACCCGCTGGCCATCGCCGCCATCGACGGCTGAGCCGGCCGGCTAATCCCGCGGCCGGGCCCGCGATGACGACGCCCCCTCCAAACGGGTCCGCGGCCAGGGGGTCTCGTAGACCCGGCCCGGCGAGTAGTCCTCTGCGTCCACCCCCGGCGGCAACGCCGCGGGCAGACCCTCGTAGGAGCCGCGGATCCCGGTGCGCTGCAGGAATACCCCGATCGCGACGAAAACGGCCAGCGAGATCAGCGACTGGGTGAACTCCGCCCGGGTCTCCGGGCGTAGGCCCATCGCCACCAGGATCACCACGATCAGCACGGTGACCAGGGCGGGTACCAGGGGATAGCCGAACATCCGGAAACGCAGACCGCCGCGGTCGGCGAGCTCGCGCTCCAGCAGGGGGCGCAGCCGCAGCTGGGAGACCCCGATGAACACGTAGACGAAGAGCACCACCGCCCCGGAGGAGTTCACCAGGTAGAGGAAGATCGTCTCGGGCCACACGTAGCCGGCGGCGACACAGGTGAAGCCGACCAGCGCGGAGAAGAGGATCCCGCCCATCGGCACCCCGCGGGCGTTGACCCGGGTCATCCACGCCGGCGCATCGCCGTTGCGGCCCTGGGTGAAGATCATTCGGCTGGCCGTGTACAGCCCCGCGTTGAGACAGGACAGCACCGCCACCAGCACGATGAGGTTGAGCAGATCCGCGGCGAAGGGAACGCCCATCGCGTCCAGGGCGGTGATGAAGGGCGAGACCCCGGCGATATAGGAGTCCCAGGGCAGGATGGTCACCAGCAGGGCGGTGGAGATCACAAAGAAGGCGAGGATACGCACCACCACGGTCTGCGTGGTGCGCCGGATCGCCTCGGCCGGGTGCGCCGACTCCGCGGCGGCGATGGTGACCAGCTCTGCACCGGTCATGGAGAAGATCACGGTGACCACGCCGACGAAGATGGCGCCGACGCCGTTCGGGGTGAAACCGCCGTGCAACCACAGGTTGCCGACCCGGGCGGGTTCCCCGGCACCGGTCCAGGCGCCGAGGGCGTAGGCGACACCGGCGAGGATGAACGCGGCGATGACCACGACCTTGATCCCGGCGAACCAGTACTCGGCTTCGCCGAAGCTTCGCACGGAAAGCAGGTTCACCGTGATCATGACCACCAGCACGGTCACCGCGGTCACCCACTGCGGTATCCCGGGTGCCCAGCGTGCGATCAGCTCCCCGCCGACGACGGCCTCGATGCCGACCACGATCACCCAGAAGTACCAGTACAACCAGCCGGTGGCGAAACCCGCCCAACGCCCCAGGGCCATCCGCGCGTAGTCGACGAAGGAGCCGGTGGAGGGCCGGGCTACGGCCATCTCGCCGAGCATTCGCATCACCAGGTAGACCACCCCGCCGGCGAGCATGGTGGTCAGGATCGCCGCCGGCCCGGCGACCACGATGAGCCCGGAGAGCCCGACGAAGAAGCCGGCGCCGATGGTGCCGCCCATGGAGATCATTGTCAGGTGCCGTTTGGAGAGGTCCGGCTGCAGCTCCCCGGTGGCGCAGGGCGGTGGGCTGGTCGCGGTGCGGTTGGTCGGCTCGGTCATGGGGGCCTCCTTCGCGATCCCGGGGCACCGGGCCCCGGGGAGTCAAATGTGATGGGCGCCACAGTAATTCCGGCCCCCCGGACCGGGAATCGACGGATCGGCGATTTCATTTCGCTTCTCTCACCAATATGTCGATGGCGGAGCCCCCCTCCCGTCCGCACAGTGTGTTCCAGACCACATCCACCGCCCCCGACCGGGGCCGCCCGAGAAGGAGTGCGCCCATGACCGCATCCGGCGACATCGCGCAAAGCCACCACCTGGCCACCGCCATCCCCGGACCCCGCTCCGCCGAATTCGCCGCCCGCGCCCGCCAGGCACTCCCCGCGGGCCTGCGCTCCACCCAGCCGGCCTGGGCCGAGCGCGCCGGCGGCGGCATCGTCGTCGACGTCGACGGCAACCGGCTCATCGACCTGGCCAGCGGCATCGCCACCACCACGGTGGGCAATGCGCACCCCCGGGTCGCCGCGGCGGTGGCCGAGCAGGCCCGCCGGCTGACCCACACCTGCTTCCTCAACCAGCCCTACCCCGGCTACCTGGAGCTGGCCGAGCGGCTCAACACGCTGACCCCCGGCGACCATGCCAAGCGCACCGCGCTGTTCTCCACCGGGGCGGAGGCCCTGGAGAACGCGGTGAAATACGCCCGCGCGCACACCGGACGCAGCGCCGTGGTGGTCTTCGACCACGCCTTCCACGGACGCACCGCGCTGACCATGGCGATGACCGCCAAGGCCGACCCCTACAAGCGCGGCTTCGGCCCCTTCCCCGCCGAGGTGCACCGCGCCCCCGCCCCCGGCGCCGGGGTGTCCGCGACTGCGGCACTGGCCGCGATGCGCGCCCTGGTCGACGACCAGCTCGGGGCCGACCACGTCGCCTGCCTGGTGATCGAGCCAATCCGCGGCGAGGGCGGGTTCATCGTGCCCCCGCCGGGCTTCCTCGCCGAGCTCACCGCCTTCTGCCGCGAGCGCGGCATCCTGCTCGTCGCCGACGAGGTGCAGACCGGCATCGCCCGTACCGGCGACCTCTTCGCCTGCACTCACGAGGGCATCGTCCCGGACCTCATCACCACCGCCAAGGGCCTCGGCGGTGGCCTGCCGATCGCCGCGGTCACGGGCCGAGCCGAGGTGATGGACTCGGCGCACCCCGGCGGCATCGGCGGCACCTACGCCGGTAACCCGGTGGCCTGCGCCGCGGCGCTCGCGGTGCTTGACATCGTCGCCGAGGAGGACCTGTGCGCCGCCGCCCGCCGGATCGGCGAACGCGCCCATGCGGCGCTGTCCGCCGCCGCTGCGGACAACCCGGCGATCGCCGAGGTCCGCGGTCGCGGCGCCATGATCGCCGCCGAGATCGTCGACCCCGCCGACGGTTCCCCGGACCCGGGGCGCACCACCGAGACGGTGCGCCGCTGCGCCGCCCGCGGCGTGATCGCGCTCACCGCCGGCACCCACGGCAACGTGATCCGGCTGCTGCCCCCGCTGACCATCGGCGCCGACCTGCTCGACGCCGGCCTCGCCGTGCTCGTCGAGGAGCTGGCCCGCTGAACCCGGAGCCCCGGCACCGACCCCATCCCGACCACCCCACCACCCCCCTGGAGGACCGATGACCCGCACCCCCGATCAGCTGATTGACTTCGACGCGCTGCTCACCGAGGAGGAGCGCATGATCCGCGACACCGTCCGCGGTTTCTGCGACGAGCGGCTACGCCCGCACGTGGCCGACTGGTTCGAGGCCCACGACATCCCCGACGACCTCGGCCCCGCCTTCGGCGAAATCGGGGTTCTCGGCATGCACCTCGAGGGCTACGGTTGCGCCGGCACCTCCGCGGTGGCCTACGGCCTGGCCTGTCTGGAACTTGAGGCCGTCGATTCCGGGCTGCGCTCCTTCGTCTCCGTGCAGGGCTCGCTGGCCATGTACGCCATCCACCGCTGGGGCAGCGAGGAGCAGCGGAACCACTGGCTGCCGGAGATGGCCGCCGGCCGCGCCATCGGCTGCTTCGGGCTGACCGAACCCGACTTCGGGTCCAACCCAGCCGGGATGCGCACCACCGCTCGCCGCGACGGCGGCGACTGGGTGCTCGACGGGGCGAAAACATGGATCACCAACGGCTCCCGCGCCGATGTCGCCGTAGTGTGGGCCCGGGTCGACGAGGGCTACGCCGGATTCCTGGTGGAGCGCGGCACCCCCGGGTTCACCACCCACGACATCGGCCGGAAGATGTCCCTGCGCGCTTCCATCACCTCCGAGCTGGTGCTGGAGGGGGTGCGGGTGCCCGACTCCGCCCGGCTACCCGGCGCGACCTCGTTGCGCGGACCGCTGTCCTGCCTCAACGAGGCCCGGTTCGGGATCACCTTCGGCGCCCTCGGCGCCGCCCGGGACTGCATCGAGCAGACCCTCGACTACGTCGCCGCCCGGGAGGTGTTCGACAAGCCACTGGCCGCCTACCAACTCACCCAGGCCAAGCTCGCGGACATGGTCCTGGAGCTGGACAAGGGGCTGCTGCTGGCGCTGCAGCTGGGCCGGATGAAAGACGCCGGCCGGCTGCCGCACCAGGCGATCTCCCTGGGCAAGCTGAACTCCACCCGGGAGGCACTGGCCATCGCCCGGACCTGCCGCACCCTGCTCGGCGCCTCCGGGATCACCACCGAGTATTCCCCGATCCGGCACGCCAACAACCTGGAGTCGGTGCTCACCTACGAGGGCACCGCGGAGATGCACCAGCTCATCATCGGTCAGGAGCTCACCGGCGAGGCGGCGTTCCGATGAGCGGCCCCGTGAAACTGCGCCACCTCATCGGCGGGGCCCGGGTGACCGGCGCCGGCGCCCAGTGGCGCTCGGTGAACCCGGCCCGGCCGGAGGAGACCGTCGGCGTCGGCCGGCTCGCCGACGCAGCCCAGGTCACCGCCGGCATCGACGCCGCCGCGGCGGCCGCCGGCGACTGGGCGGCGAGGCCGATCGCCGAACGGGCCGCGATCCTGCGCGGCGCGGCGGCAATCCTGCGCGGCAACGCCGAGGCCTGGGGCGCGGAGCTGGCCGCGGAGGAGGGCAAGACCCGCGCCGAAGGCGTCGCCGAATTCGCCCGGGCCGCCGCGGTGCTCGACTATCACGCCGGGGAGGACGGCCGTGACGCCGGGGAGGTGCACCACTCCCCCCGGGTCGGCGAGCGGATCGAGGTACTGCACCGCCCCCTTGGCGTGGTCGGTCTAATCACCCCCTTCAACTTCCCGGTGGCGATCCCCGCGTGGAAGGCCGCCCCCGCCCTGGTGCACGGCAACACGGTGGTTCTCAAGCCCTCCCCGCTGGCGGCGCTGCCCGCGCTGCGCCTCGCCGAGGCCCTGGAGCGGGCCGGGCTGCCGCCGGGGGTGCTCAACCTGGTGCTCGCCGAGCCGCCGGACACGGACCCGCTGCTGGCCGACCCGCGCGTGGCGGCGGTGTCCTTCACCGGCTCCACCGCGGTGGGTCGGAGCATCGCCGCGGCCTGCGCCGCCCGGGGAGTGCCGGTGCAGGCGGAGCTGGGCGGTAAGAACCCGGCGGTGGTGCTCGGGGACGCGGATCTGGATCTGGCCGCGGCGCAGGTGCTCGCCGGGGCCTTCGACTCCGCCGGGCAGAAGTGCACCGCCACCTCCCGTGTGGCGGTAGTGCGCGAGGTGGCCGAGGAGTTCATCCGGCAGCTCGTGGCCGGCGCCGACGCCCGGGTTCTCGGGGATCCGCTGGCCGAGGGCGTCGACCTCGGCCCGCTGATCGGCGCCGACGCTCGGAGTCGGGCCCTATCCGGGGTGCGCGCCGCGGTCGATGCCGGAGCCTGGCTGCTCACCGGTGGGGAGGGCGCCGCCCCGGCGGACTGCCCCGACGGGTGGTTCCTGGAGCCGACGGTGCTACGGGTGCCGGACGCGGCCAACCCCGCCTGGGTCGAGGAGCTCTTCGCCCCGGTGCTCGCGGTGCTCGTCGTCGACGGCGCCGAGGCCGCCTTCGCCGCCGCCGACGCCGGGGAGCTGGGCCTGTCCGCGGCGGTGTTCACCGACTCCGCCACCGCGATGGGGCGGGCCGTGGAACTGCTGGATACCGGGGTGCTGCACCTGAACTCGGCGACCACCGGGGCGGATCCGCATGTGCCCTTCGGCGGTGCCGGCGCCTCCGGGTACGGACCGCGGGAGCAAGGCCGCGCGGCTCGGGAGTTCTTCACCCGCCCGGTGACCGTCTACCTCGCGGGAGGCCGCCGATGAGCACCGCCGAGGACACCCCGACCGGGGCGCTGGACGGGATCCTGGTAGCCGACTTCTCCCGGGTGCTCGCCGGGCCCTACGCCACCATGCTGCTCGCCGATCTCGGTGCGGAGGTGGTGAAGGTAGAGCGTCCCGGGGTCGGGGACGACACCCGTGCCTGGGGTCCGCCGCATGGCCCGGACGGGCGGGCCACCTACTTCACCGGGGTGAACCGGAACAAGACCTCGGTGGCGCTGGACCTCGGCGACCCCGCCGACGCCGCCCGGGCCCGGGAGCTCGCCGCCCGCGCCGATGTGGTGGTGGAGAACTTCCGGCCCGGCACCATGGACCGGCTCGGCCTGGGCTACGCGGACCTCCGGAAGATCAATCCACGGGTGGTCTACGCCTCCCTATCCGGGTTCGGGGAGGGCGCCGGCGCCACCCTCGGCGGCTACGACCTGGTGGTGCAGGCCGTCGGCGGGCTGCTGTCGATCACCGGGGAGGGCCCGGGTGCGGAGGTGAAGGTCGGCGTGGCCGTGGTTGATGTGCTCACCGGGCTGCACCTGGCGATCGGGGTGCTTGCCGCGCTACGGCACCGCGACCGTACCGGGCGCGGCCAGCGGGTCGCCACCGACCTGCTCTCCTGCTCACTGTCCTCCCTGGTCAACCAGGCCGCCGCTTATCTCGGCGCCGGGATGGTGGCCACCCCCATGGGCAACCGGCACCCCTCCATCGCCCCCTACGAGGTCTACCCCACCGCGGCGGGCCGGCTGGCGGTGGCGGTGGGCAACGACGGGCTCTTCCGCCGTTTCGCGCGGGTGCTCGGGGCACCGGAGCTCACCGAAGATCCCCGCTTCGCCACCAACCCGGACCGGGTGCGGCACAGGGAGGCGCTGCAGGAGCTGGTGTCCACCGCCCTGGCCCGCCGGGGCGCGGCCGACTGGGCGGCCGACCTCGCCGCCGCCGGGGTGCCCGCCGGACCGGTCAACGACATCGCCGGCGCCTTCGACTACGCCACCGAACTGGGCCTGGACCCGGTGGTGGAGCTCGGCGGCACCCGCACCGTGCGGAACCCGCTGCGGCTGTCGGAGACCCCGGCGGCCTACCGGCTGCCGCCGCCGGAGCTGGGCGGCTGAGCCGGGGCCGCGGCCCGGGAGCGCAACCCCAGCCACAGCTCGGCGCGCACATCCGGGTCGTCGAGGCTGGCGTCGAGTACCGCCTCCACCCGGTCCACCCGGGCCCGGGCGGTCTGCCGGTGCACCCCCAGCCGCCGGGCCATCGCCTCCACCCGGCCGTTGGCGACCAGGAATGCCTCCACCGCGGCCACGGTGCCCTCCCCGGTGGCCGCGTCATGCTCCTCCAGCCGGCGCAGCAGCCCGGCGGCGAGCAGCTCCGCAGCCTGGTCGTCGAGCAGCCCGAGCAGCAGCTCATGGGCCGCCATCCCGGTGAACCGGCGCACCCGCGCCACCGCCCCGGCCGCCGGCACCGCCAACTCCGCCTGGCGCAGCGAGGACACCGCGGCGGCCAGCGGCATCGCCGAGCCCACCCCCACCCGGGCGCCGTCAATCCCGGCCAGTCCCTCGGCGAGATCATCGGCGCCGCCGTGCAGCACCAGCCGGCCGCCGGCGGCCGGGCCATGCAGGTGCGCCCGCCCCGACTCCCGCAGCACCGCCGCCACCGGCGGGCCCGTCACCCCGTGCACCAGCACCGCGCGCACCTCGGCCTGCGGGGTAAGCCCGAACAGGCCCAGCTGCTCGGCGGGGGGCGTGCGCCCGGCCGCCACCGCCGCCGTGGCATCGGCGCGCAGCGCTTCCTCGACCCCGTGCACCGCCCGGGAACGGGCCAGCGACAACGCCGCCAGGGCGGCGACATGCCCGGCGAGCACCCGGTCGAGCTCATCGGGCGGCGACTCCGTATCCAACACCAGGGCGCCACGCCCTGCGCCGGGGTCCTCGCCCTCGGCCCCGGCCAACGGCAGCACCATCCGGGTGCCCCTGCCACCGCGGGCGGAGGGTCCGGCTGACGGGGTGAAGGGCGGCTCCGGCAGCGCTGCGGCGATCTCGGCGGCGTCCCCGGCGGCGGCGAGCACCACCCCCTCGGCGGAGACGACCGCGGCCACCGCGCCGAGCATCCCGGCGACCTCGCGCAGCATCGCCGGAAGCCCCCCGGCGAGCATCGCCCGGGTCAGCCGGGACTGCCGCTCCACCAGGGCGGTCAGGGCCCGCACCCGGGCGGCGACGATCTCCTCGGCGACGGTGCGCACCACCGTAGCGAAGGGGATCTCGGCGGCCACGGAGAGCACCGGCACACCCAACTCCGTACCGCGGCGCACCAACGCGGCGGGCACCTCCGGCCAACGGCCGGCGGCGTCCAGGGCCAGGCCCGCCGCCCCAGCGGCGTGCAGCCGATCTAGATCCGCGGCCAGTCCGGCGTAGTCCTCGGCCATCTGGAAGCCGCCGCTGAGCACCAGGGTGCCCGGCGCCACCCACCGGGCCGCATCCGGGCGGTCGATGGCGTGCGCCCACTGCACCACCGACTGCTCCGCCACCTCCGCCGAGGTATGCAAACGCAGGCCCAGCTCCCCCCGGCGGACCAGGTCGGCGACGGTGGGAGTGCGCACCGGAACCTAGTTCCCTTCGCGGATCGCCAGCACCGGGATCTCCCGGCGCACCCGGTCCAGCTCGCCGAGATCCAGGTCCGCGGTGAGCAGCTGCGGGTCGTAGCCGGCCTCCACGATGCGCCGCCCGTCCGGGGCGATGAGCGCGCTGTGCCCGATCCCGGTGGGCCCCTCCGCGGCACCGGCGGCGGCGGCCCCGCCGGGCCGGGCCGCGTCCACGGCGACCAGGGCGCAGGTGGCGTCCAGGGCCCGGGCGGCGGTGAGGGTGCGCCACTGGCCGAGTTTGCCCGGCCCGTCGTTCCAGGAGGTGGGCAGGGCGATCACCTCGGCGCCCTCGGCGGCCAGGGCGGTGAAGTGCTCCGGGAAGCGGATGTCGAAGCACACCCCCAGGCCCAGCCGGACGGTGTCGCGCTCCCCCTCGCGCACCGGCACGTCCACGATGAGCCGCTCCGCCCCCGGGGCGACGGTGTCGGATTCGCGGAAGCCGAAGGCGTCGAAGAGCCGGATCTTGTCGTAGCCGGTGTGCAGCCCGGCCCCGGTGACCAGGGCGGTGTTGTGCACCCGGCGCAGCCGGCGGCCCTCGACGAGCACCTCGTCGGCGGGCCGGAACATGCCGGCCACGGCGACCAGCCCGGCGGCCTCGGCGGCCTCGCCGACGGCGGTGGCGAAGGGACCGTCGAGATCCTCGGCGACCCGGTCCAGGCGGCCGGCGCCGAAGGCGAGCATCGCCGCCTCCGGGAGGACCACCAGGTCCGCGCGGGCCCGCCCGGCGGCGGCGATCGCCTCCCGGATGGCCCGCAGGTTCTCCCCCACCTCGGGGCGGTTCTCCAGCTGGGCGATGGTGATGCGCATGGGCCAAGGCTACCGGCGCGGCCGGGTTGTCCACCGCCGGCGCGGGTTTTCGCCGGTTGTCCACCGGCCCCGGCGCCCCCGGCCCGGCTGGGCGGGCACGGCCGCGCCGGGGCGGGCATCCTGGCCGCGCACGGGAAACCGGGGAGGGGACGGGCGATGACCATGGCGGGCACGGGGGATCCGGGGCTGCTGCAGGCCTCCCCGACGGCGCTGCGCCGGCTCGCCGCGGGGATCGCGGAGGAGGCCGCGGAGCTCGCCGCCGCGGCGCGGCTGCCCCGGGGCGCGGCCTGCCCGCCGGGGGCGGCCACCGGACCGGCCGCGGACCGGCTGGCCCGGGCCTGGTCGGGCGAGCTCCACCGGCGCGCCGGGGAGCTGGCCGAGCTGGCCGGGCGGATCCGCCGGTTGGCGGACGACCTCGACGGGGCGGACCGGGAGCTCGCCGGGCGGATCGCGGGTGGGGTGCGCTGATGGCCGTGGATCTCGCCGGGGCCGCGGCCTGGTCCACCGCGCCGCTGGGCGGGGCCGCTCGCGGGCACCGGGAGGCCGCGGAGCGGCTGCGCGGCGCCGCGGATCGGCTCGGCGCCGCGGTCGCCGGCATCGACCCGGAGCACCTGGCCGGGCTGCAGCGCGACCGCGCCGAGGAGTCCCTGGCCCGGCGCGCCCGGGCGCTGCGCGAGCTCGCCGTGCTGCTGGATCTCGCCGGCGGGCACCTCGCCGAGGGCGGGGCCCGGATCGGCGCCGCCCGGGAGGGCCTGCGCACCGCGCTCGCCCGGGCGCGGGCCCACGGCATGGCCGTGGACGCCGCAGGCCGGGCCCGGCCGGGGCCGGGGCTCACCCGGGCGCTGGCCCTGGCCCCCGGCGCGGCCGCGGCACTGCTGCTGCTCGCCCGGGCGGAGTCGCTGCTCATCCGCCGGGCCCTGGCGGGGGTGCGCGCCGCCGACGCCGCCACCGCCGACCGGCTCGCCGGGGCCTGGCCGGGCGCGCCGGGCCGGTCGAACCTGCGCGGCCACCCCCGCTGGCCGGCGGTGACCGCCGTCGCCGCCCGCGACGGGGGCCGGGTGCTGGAGACCGGCCCGGACTCCACCGCGCTCCTCGCCTACGGGGATCCCTCCGCCGCGGACCACCTGATCGTGCTGGTCCCCGGCACCGGCTCCGATCCGCTCGAGCCGCTCACCGTGCACCGCCTGGGCCGGCGGGCCCGGGCGATCCTGGACTGCGCCACCGCCGCCACCGCGGTGGTGGTGGCCCTGCACGACGCCCCGCCGGATCTGCTCGCCGCCGCCGGCGACGGCCACCACCCGGCGGCGGCCGCCCAGCTGCGCACCGCGGTGGCCCGGCTCGCCGCGGCGCACCCGGGGGCGGCGGTGTCGGTGCTCGGGCACAGCCACGGGGCGGTGGTCGCCGCCCAGGCCGCCCGGGGCCCGGGGCTGCGCGCCGATGCGCTGATGCTGCTCGGCTCCCCCGGGGCCGGGCCGGGCGTGGCCGATGCGGGGGATCTGCGGCTGCTCGGCCCCGGCGGCCGGCGGCACCGCGGATCCGGGCGGGTGCATTCGGTGCGCGACCCCCGCGACCCGGTGGGCCTGGCCGCCCGGGCCGGGATCCACGGCGCGGACCCGGAGGACCCCGGGTTCGGGGCCCCCGGGGCGGAGCGGGCGGAATCGCCGCCGGCGCCGGTGCGGCGGGCGCATTCCGCCTATTTCGAGGATCCGCGGCGGCTGCGCGCCATCATCGCGGAACTGGAGGACGACGCCGGGCTCGGCCCGGCGCCGCCGGCTCAGTCGAAGTCGAGCCGGTAGTGCTCCGGGCGGGTCCAGCCGAGCACCCGGGTGAACAGCAGCTGGAAGCCGATCGACAGCGCCAGCGGGGCCACCACGAACATCAGGGCCACCACCGCGAGGTTGCCCGGGGTCCAGCCCCAGCCCGGGTCGTTCAGCGCGGCCAGCGGGCCGACCAGCCCGGAGATGCCGAACCCGGCGGAGATGGCGGTGCCCGGGACGCCCACCGCCCCGCCGAGCCCGCCGAGCACCGCGGCGGTGCACAGCATGGGCGCGAAGGCCGCCGGCCGGGCGAACATGTTCGCCATCTGCACCTTGGGGCTGCCCAGCACATGCAGCAGCGAGGTCGCCGGCCCGTTGACCCGCCAGCCGGCGACGAGCAGCCCGAAGCCCGCGGCGACCACCCCGAGGTTGGCGGTGCCGGCGGCGACATCGGCCATGAAGATGGCGGTGGCCACCCCGACCGTGGACACCGGGGAGACGATCATCACCGCGAAGAGCATGGCCAGCACGATGCCCATGGGCACCGGCTGCAGCGCGGTGGCCCCGTTGACCAGGCCGCCGAGCCATTCGGTGAACACCCTGACCACCGGGTAGGTGACCACCCAGCCGATTCCGCCGGCGACCACCACCACGATGGTGGACAGCAGCAGGATGGTGTAGTTGCGCAGCCGATCCCCGATGAGCAGGATCACGCCGACGGCCAGGGCGGCGGTGATCCCGGTGTTGATCACCAGCCCGGTGCCCTGCAGGTGGAAGCCCCCCTCCGGGTCGACCTGCGCCACCCCGGAACCGCAGGTGGCGGCGATGCCCACCGCGGCGGTCTGGATCTGGGAGAGCCGGAACTGCATGGCCACCAGCACCCCGATGAGCACCGGCATCAGGGAGGAGGCCAGGGAGACCAGCTCGATGACGGTGGCCCCGGCGGGGAAGACCGGCAGCAGGGCCCGGAAGAGCTCGCCGAGCAGCGCCTGGGGCACCAGGGCCACCACCACGGCCACGGAGATGCCCTGCAGCACCCGCATGGTGAACTCCCCGCCGCCCATCCGGGGCGGGATGGCCGCGTCGGCGGCGGGGTCGGCGGTGGGCGGTTCGCGGAAGGTCATGGCGGGCAGCCTAAACCACCCCGGGAGACGGGGAAGCGGCAGGTCAGGAACGGCCTTCGGGGTTTTCGCGGGGATGCCCGGACGGGCGCCCGGGCGGGCGCGGCTCAGCCGCGCTCGGCGCCGGGTGCGGTCCCCTCGCCGCGGGATCCGCGCCGGCGGGCCCGGCGATCCCACATCACCACCGCGGTGGAGCGGGGCACGTGCACCAGCTCCCCGCGGCGCGGGGCGGCCTCCCGGCGGGTGCGGGCGAGCTCCTCGCGCAGCCGGGCGTTGTCCTCCTTGAGCCGGTCCACCTCGGCGGTGAGCTCGATGATGGACTTGATCCCGGCGAGGTTGACCCCCTCCTCCTGGGAGAGCCGCTGCACCTCCCGGAGCAGGGCCACGTCCCGGGCGGTGTAGCGCCGGCCGCCGCCGCGGGTGCGCCGGGGGGTGACGATGCCCAGCCGGTCGTAGTTGCGCAGGGTCTGGGCGTGCATGCCGGCCAGTTCCGCGGCCACCGAGATGACGTACACCTCGGTGGGCTGCTGCTTCTTCTCCGGCATGGCGCTCATCTCCTTCCGTCCCCGCCGGGGGGCGCTCAGGCCTCCCCGGCCCAGCCCGCGCGGGGGTCGAAGCCCCCGGCCCGCTCGGCCTCCGCATAGGACCGCAGCGCCGAGGCCGCGGCGTCGTCCAGATCCGTGGGCACCCGCACCGACACGGTGACCAGCAGGTCGCCGGGGGTGCCGGAGCGCTTCGGGATGCCCCGGCCGCGCACCCGCAGGGTGCGCCCGTCGCTGGTGCCGGCGGGCACCCGCACCCGCACCCGGCCGTCCAGGGTGGGCACGGTGAGGGTGCCGCCGAGGGCGAGCTCGGCGAAGCTCACCGGCACGGTGACCTCCAGGTCGTCCCCGGAGCGGGTGAAGATCTCGTCCGGGCGCACGTGCACGGTGACGAAGAGGTCCCCGGCGGGGCGGCCCCGCAGACCCGCCTCGCCCTGGCCGGCCAGGCGCACCTTCTGCCCGTCGACCACCCCGGCCGGCACCCGCACCGTGATGGTGCGCCGCCGGGTGGTCACCCCGGTGCCGGCGCAATCCGGGCAGGGATCGTCGATCCGGGTGCCCTGGCCGCCGCAGTCCGGGCAGGGGTGCGACATGGCGAAGGCGCCGCGCTGCTCCTCCACGAACCCGGTGCCATGGCAGGACCCGCAGGTCACCGGCGAGGTGCCGGCCCGGGCCCCGGAGCCGTGGCAGGTGGTGCACGGGGAGGGGTTGGTCAGCTGCAGGGGGATGGTCACCCCCTTGGCGGCCTCCCGGAAGTCCAGGGTGATCTCGGTCTCCACGTCGGCGCCCCGGCGCGGCCGGGCCGCCCGGCCGCCGCCGCGGCCCATGAACCCGCCGAGGATGTCGCCGAGCCCGCCGGAGCCGCCCGCGTCGCCGAAGAGATCCGAGATGTTGAAGTCGAATCCCCCGCCGCCGCCGGCGCCGGCCGGACCGCCGGCCCCGGGGAAGCGGAAGCCCCCGGAGGCCATCGCGGCGCGCAGCTCATCGTATTCGGCGCGCTTCTCGGGTTCCCCGAGCACCGAGTAGGCCTCCGAGATGCGCTTGAAGCGCTCCTCCTTGGCCTTGTCCCCCGGATGCGCATCCGGGTGGTTGTCCCGGGCCAGGGTGCGGTACGCGCGCTTGATCTCGTCCTGGCCCGCGGACTTGGCGACGCCAAGATCGGCGTAATAGTCCTTCTCGGCCCATTCCCGCTGGGTCATCGATCGTCGCCTCCTTTCCTCATCCGCGCGCCGGTCGCGCGCCCGTCATTGCCATTGCCCATCATCATCGCCCGCCGGGGCCCGGGCCGGGGCGGGACACCCCGGTCCGGGGCGGCGGGGGCCTACCCGGGGCGGCTAGCCCCGCTCCCCCGCCGCATCGGCCCCGTCCTCCGCGGCGGCCGGCTCCGGATCGGCGATGACCACCATCGCGGTGCGCAGCAGCCGATCGTCCATCCGGTAGCCCTTGCGCAGCACCGCGCCGAGGACCTGCTCGCCCCCGGAGGACATGTCCTGCACGGCCTCGTGGATCTCCGGGTCGAAGCCCTCGCCGGGTTCGGCGAAGGCGGTGACCTTCAGCCCGGCGAGCATGTCGCGGAACTTGCCCGCGAACACCGCCAGCGGCCCGGTCTCCAGGTCGCCGTGCTCCTCGGCCCGGTCGAGATCATCGGCCAGGATGAGCAGCTCGGCGGCCACCGCGGCCTTGGCCGCGGCCCGGTCGTTGGCCCGGTCCCGGTCCACCCGGCGGCGGTAGTTCGCGTATTCCGCGGTCACCCGCTGCAGGTCCCCGGTGCGCTCCTCGAGCTCCGCGGCGAGCCGGGCCGATTCGTCCTCGGCCCCGGCGGCCTCCTCGGCGGCCGCATCCGCGGTCGCCTCGGTGGCGTCGGTGGCCTCGGTCGCCTCGGTCGCCTCGGCGTCCGCCTCGGCGACGGGGTCCTCGCGGACCCCCTCGCGCGGGTCGTCCTGCTCCGGCATCACTTGTCGTCCTTGCTCTCGTCCTCGTCGACGACCTCGGCGTCGACGACGTCATCGGCGCCGGCGTCGGCGGCGTCGGCCTGGGCCGCGCCCTGGGCCGCCTCCGCCTCGTAGATGGCCTTGCCCATCTCCTGGCTCTCCGCGGAGAGCTTGTCCACGGCGTTCTTGATGGCGTCGATGTCGGAGCCCTTGAGCGCCTCGTCGACGCCCTTGGCGGCCTCCTCCACCTTCTCCCGGATGTCCTCGCTGACCTTGTCCTCGTTGTCCTCGACGAACTTCCGGGTCTGGTAGACCATCGACTCCGCGGAGTTGCGGACCTCCTGCTCCTCGCGGCGCTTGCGGTCCTCCTCGGCGTGGGTCTCGGCGTCCTTGATCATCTGGTCGATCTCCTCCTGGGACAGCCCGGAGCCGTCCTGGATGGTGATCGTGGACTCCTTGCCGGTGCCCTTGTCCTTCGCGGTGACGTGCACGATGCCGTTGGCGTCGATGTCGAAGGTCACCTCGATCTGGGGCACCCCGCGCGGGGCCGGGGCGATCCCGCCGAGCTCGAAGGAGCCGAGCAGCTTGTTCGCCGCGGCCATCTCGCGCTCGCCCTGGAAGACCTGGATCTGCACCGAGGGCTGGTTGTCCTCGGCGGTGGTGAAGGTCTCCGAGCGCTTCGTCGGGATGGTGGTGTTGCGCTCGATGAGCTTGGTCATCACCCCGCCCTTGGTCTCGATGCCCAGGGACAGCGGGGTCACGTCGAGCAGCAGCACGTCCTTGACCTCGCCGCGCAGCACGCCGGCCTGCAGGGCCGCGCCGACCGCGACGACCTCGTCGGGGTTGACGCCCTTGTTCGGCTCCCGGCCGCCGGTGAGCTCCTTGACCAGATCGCTCACCGCGGGCATCCGGGTGGAGCCGCCGACCAGGACCACGTGGTTGATGCTGGACACGGAGGTGTCCGCGTCCTTGATCACCTGCTGGAAGGGCTTGCGGGTCCGGTCCAGCAGATCCTGGGTGATCTTCTGGAACTCGGTGCGGGTGAGGGTCTCGTCGAGGAAGAGCGGGTTCTTGTCCGCGTCGACGGTGATGTAGGGCAGGTTGATGGAGGTCTGCTGGGAGGAGGACAGCTCGATCTTGGCCTTCTCCGCGGCCTCGCGCAGCCGCTGCATCGCCATCTTGTCCTTGGTCAGGTCGATGCCCTGGGCGGCCTTGAACTTATCCACCAGCCAGTCCACGACCCGCTGGTCCCAGTCGTCGCCGCCGAGGCGGTTGTCGCCGGCGGTGGCCAGCACCTCCACCACGCCGTCGCCGATCTCCAGCAGGGACACGTCGAAGGTGCCGCCGCCGAGGTCGAAGACCAGGATGGTCTGCTCGTCATCGGACTTCTCCAGGCCGTAGGCCAGGGCCGCGGCGGTGGGCTCGTTGACGATGCGCAGCACGTTGAGGCCCGCAATCTGCCCGGCCTCCTTGGTGGCCTGCCGCTCCGAGTCGGAGAAGTAGGCGGGCACGGTGATGACCGCGTCGGTGACGTCCTCGCCGAGGTAGGACTCCGCGTCCCGCTTCAGCTTCATCAGGGTGCGCGCGGAGATCTCCTGCGCGGTGTACTTCTTGTCGTCGATTTCCACGCTCCAGTCGGTGCCCATGTGGCGCTTCACGGAGCGGATGGTGCGGTCCACGTTGGTGACCGCCTGGTTCTTCGCGGACTGCCCGACGAGCACCTCGCCGTTCTTGGCGAAGGCGACGACGGACGGGGTGGTGCGCGATCCCTCGGCGTTGGCGATGACCTTCGCCTCGCCGCCCTCCAGGACCGAGACGACCGAGTTGGTGGTGCCGAGGTCGATGCCGACTGCACGTCCCATGGTGATGTTCCTCCTGCGTTGCGCTCGCCGGCTGCGGCGAGTCATTCGTTCGTTTCTCCGAGGCTGAGCCTCACGGACTCAAGAGTGCACCCGACGGGTTCGCCCCGTCAAATCGTCTTGAGCCTGTCCGACTCAACCTTCTCATCCGGTGCAACGGGGTTCGCCCCGGAATTGTTCCCGCCCGACTCAACTTTTCTCCGGACGCCCACCGGAACACCCGCCGACCAGGGCGTATTCCACCCCGGGCACGGCCGCGGCCGGCGGCGGCGCCGCGGTGGGCGCCGCCGCCGGCCGGGCGGGGCGGGGCCGCGGTGGGCGCCGCCGCCGGCCGGGCGGGGCGGGGCCGGGCGGGGTCAGTCCCCGCGCCGCGGCGGCGGGCCGCCCCGGAACCGGGCGCCGAGGACCAGCCCGACCACCCAGGACATGGCCGCCAGGCTCGCCGCGAACAGCGCCACCGGGCCCCAGGGCGCCCCGGCGAGCGCGCCCGCCGGAGGCGCCCCGAAGTGGATCGCCCGATGCGCCAGGAAGGCCGCCGCCAGTCCGGCGACGCCGAGCCCCCCGAGCGCCACCCCGGCCAGGCCGACCAGCAGCCCCTGCGCCCCGGCGTAGCGGCGCAGCAGCCCGCGGCGGGCGCCGAGCACCCGCAGCATCGCCAGATCCGCGCGGGTCTCCCGGCCGCCGAGCACCACCACGAGGGCGACCACGCCGAGGCCGAGCAGCCACAGCACCGCCACCGCCATCCGGTGCATCACCAGGTCCCCGGGGTAGGCCGCCGGGTCGGCGAGGAAGAGGTCCTCCGGGGTGCTCCGGTCCAGGGGGGTGCCGTCGATGAGGGAGCGCCAGCCCGGACGGTCTTCCCGCAGCGGCAGCACGGTCCCGCCGTAGCGGAGATCCACGGCCAGCCGCCGGGCGGTGTCCGGGGCGATGACCGCCGGGCCCAGGGTCTCGTAGTCCGGTTCCCCGGGCCCCGGGTCGGGCTGCGGGGCGAACAGCCCCGGCAGCGCCATCGCCGGGATCTCGATCTCCCGGGCCCCGTCGGCCTCCCCCGCGCCGGCGCCGGCGTCGGCGCCGCACTCCGGCGGCGCCCAGCCGCCGGGCACCGGCACCCAGGCGGCCCCGTAGCCGCCCTCCGCGGCCGCGGCCTCCGCGGGGTCCCCGCCGGCGGCGGTGAGCCGCTCCCGCCGCTCGTCGAGGGTCTCCGCGGGCTCCCCGGCGGCGGCGCCGCCGCAGACCCGGACGGTCACCCGGCCGTCCCGGATCACGGACTCGTCGGCGACCACCGCCCCGCCGGCGGCGAGCACCCGGCGGGCCCGGGTGAGCCGCTCGCCCATCCCGTCCGCGTCGGTCGCGGCGAGCACCCGCACCACGCCCGGGTCGGCGACCAGCACCCCCTCGCCCACGCCGAAGCGCGGCACCCAGTACGCCTCCGGGCCGACCACCACGGCCTCCGGATCCGGGCGCTCGGGGCGCACCAGCGCCAGCTCCCCGCCGATCGCCGGGTTCCACACGTCGATCCGGCCGATGGCGCCGGTGCTGCGGGCCAGCCGGTCGAGATCGGCGTCGATCCCGGCGGTGGAGCTCGGCGCGGTGGCGGTCCACGCCGCCAGCAGCGGCACCGGGGTGGTCTCCCGGGAGGGGATGGCGCCGAGGTAGCCGTAGGAGCCCACCGCGATGAACACCACCCCGGCCACCGCGGCGATCGCCGCGCCCACCCGCTGCGCGGAGCGGTCCGCGTCGCGCAGCGCCAGCCGGGCGGGCAGCGGCAGCCGGGGGCCGAGCGCGACCAGGCCGCGCAGCAGCGCCGGGGCGGAGGCGACGGTGCCCAGTGCCGCCACCGGCAGCCAGAACGCGCCCTCCGGGGGCGCCTCGGCGACCAGCGCGAGCAGGGCGATGAGCAGCAGCGCCGGCCCCGCCCAGAGCAGCCGGCCGCGACGGGGTCGGTAGGCGGCGGAGCCGTCGGCCAGGCCCAGCGCCGGCTCCTCCCGGCCGGCCCGGATCGCGGGCAGCGCGGCCGCGGCGCAGGCGCACAGCACCGCCGCGAGGGCGAGCAGCGCCCAGGCGTCGGCGGCCCAGTGGAACGCCGCGCCGTGGGCCTCGCGCACCAGGCGGAAGCCGGCCAGGCCGAGCACCGCCGAGCCGAGCCCGCCGAGGACGGCGGCGCCGAGCCCGGTGAGCAGGCCCTCGGCGAGCATCACCGCGCGCAGCCGGGCCGGCCGCGCCCCGGTGGCCGCGAGCAGCGCCAGCTCCCGGCGGCGGCGCCGGGCGGAGACCGCGAACAGCGGGGTCACCGTCGCGGCGACCAGCACCAGCGCCAGGGCGCCGGCGGCGACCACGGTGGCCCGGGTCGCCGCATCGGCGTAGCCCAGCTGCCGCAGCCCGGTGAGCACCGGCCGGCGGCTGCCCGACTCCCCCGGCGCGTACTCCGGGTCGTAGGCGGCGTCGAGGGCCACCCCGAAACCGGGGCGCACCTCGGGCACCGCATCGGCGCGCCAGGAGTACTCCAGGTCCGCGGGCAGCTCCCCGTAGCGGGCCTCGCCGCCGAGGCGCACCCCCGGCACATCGGCCAGGGCGAGCACCGCCTCGGAGTCCCCGCCGGCGCCGATGCCGGCCATGCGCAGCCGCAGCGGCTCGGCGACCCCGGGCACCCGCACCCGCAGCTCATCGCCGCGGTGCAGGCCGAGGGCCCGGGCCTGCTCCGCCGAGGGCAGCACCGTGCCCGGCGCCGGCCCCCCGGCCGCCGGCGGCAGCGCCACCGCGCGGGCGTCCATCCGGATCTCGGCGGCCCCGGCCCCGGCGGCGAGGCCGGCGGAGAAGTCCACCTCCGGTTCCAGCCGGGCCGCGGTGGCCGGTCCGAGGGCGTCGCCGAGCCGGTCCGCGATGGGCCGCCCCCGCTGCCCGCCCCGGTCGTCCTCGAGGCAGGTGCCGGGATCGCCGAAGTCGCAGGGCATGTCGGAGATCCGGATCCGGGCGACCGGCTCCAGCGGGGCCCGGTACTCGCCGGGGTCGCTGGCCACCATGCTGGCCAGCCCGGCGAGGGCGGCCACCGGCAGGGCCAGCAGCACGATGCCGAGCAGCGCGGTCCACCGGTTCCGGAGCATCCCGCGGCGGGCCAGGCGCAGCGCCAGGCCGGCGCGGGCGAGCGGGCCGGCCATCACCGATCACCGCCCAGGATCCGGCCGTCGCGCAGCTGGATGACCTCATCGGCCCAGGCCGCGAACCGGGGTTCGTGGGTGACCAGCACCGCCGCGGCGCCGGCGTCGACCCGGCCGCGCAGCACCGCGAGCACCTGCTCGGCGGTGGTGGTGTCCAGCGCCCCGGTGGGCTCATCGGCCAGGATCAGCCGGCGCTCCCCGACCAGGGCGCGCGCGATCGCGATCCGCTGGCGCTGCCCGCCGGAGCATTCCGCGGGGAAGCGCCCGGCCAGGGCCTCCAGGCCCAGTTCGGCCAGGGCGGCGCGGGCGGCCTCGCGGCGCGCCGCGGCGCCGGCCCCGCCGAGCTCCAGGGGCAGCGCGATGTTCTCCGCCACGGTGAGCGTGGGCAGCAGGTTGAAGTCCTGGAAGACGTAGCCCAGGTGCTCCCGGCGGATGTCCGCGCGGGCGTCCCGGCTCATCCCGGCGACGTCCACGCCGTCGATCAGCACCCGCCCGCTGGTGGGCGCGTCCAGGGTGCCGGCGATGTTGAGCAGGGTGGATTTGCCGGAGCCGGAGGGGCCCATCACGGCGAGCAGCCGGCCGGGTTCCACGGTGAGGCTCACCGCGTCCAGGGCCCGGACCTCATCCGGCCCGTCCCGGTGGATCCGGGTGACCTCCTGCAGGTCGAGTGCGGCGGGGGCCGCGGCGGGGGCGCTCATGACTGGGCTCCTTTCGGGTGGTCGGTGACGGCGGCGAGGTTCTCCACGTGGTCCAGCCAGCGCGCCTCGGCCTCCAGGTCGAAGACGCGCCGCTCCAGCAGCAGCCGGTCGGCGCCGCGGTCGGCGGGGGTGGCCGCCTTGAGCCGGACCAGCTCGCGCAGCTCCGCCAGGGCGGCGCCGCGCTGGCGCTGGATGAGCGCGGTGACGTCGACCCCGCCGACGGTCTCCGCCACGGCGATCTTCATGGCCAGCTCATCGCGGTCGTCGCGGGGCCGCAGCACCGCGGTGTCCCACCAGGCGGCCAATTCGGCGCGGCCGGCCTCGGTGAGCCGGTAGGCCTCGGCCTCGGCGGCCTCGTCGGGCACCGGCTCGACGAGGCCGTCGCGCTCCAGGCGGCGCACCGTCTGGTACACCTGCCCGATATTCAGGGGCCAGGTGCCCCGGGTCGCCTCCTCGAAGCCCCGGCGCAGCTGCGCCACCGCGCGGGGCCGCTCGCCGATGAGCCCGAGGAGGGCGTGTTTGACGGACATGCCCGCCTCCCTCCAGATGCTTACTCGGTAACCACCTGCAGCATACGGTGCCGCTTACCCGGTAAGCAAGAACGCTCGGGGAACACCCCCGCCCCCGGCCCGCGGGCCGACCGATCCGGGCCCGCCGGGGCCGCCGGGGCGATTGGTCGAGGGGATCCGGACATCGATTTAGCATAGGTTTCCCTGCCTTAAATCGGCGGCCCCGTTCAGGCTGCGGAAAGGCGCTGGCCAGCGGATTCGACCCCGTCGAAATGCGCCACCCCCACATTCGCGCCGCCGGTTAGGGCCCCGGCCGGGCTCGTGATATACCTCACAAGAGAACTAAACCGTGACCACCCATCACCAGCCCCACCCGCGCCGGCCCCACCACGGCACCGCGCCGGGGAGTGCGGGGAGGTTGCGGGGAGACCGTTTTTCCGCACCATCGTTAGGAACGTCATGAGCGCGCTCCACCTCGCCAGCCCGGCATCCGGGGTAGCCGAGATGACCGGCTTCACCGTGACGCTGGGTACCATCGGCGCCCTCCTGTCGCTGCCCTGCTGGGGCATCTTCATCTACGGCTTCGTGCACATGGTCCGCACCATCATGCTGGGCCAGCCCACCTACGGGCACACCGACCAGCTGCCGCGCCGGGTGTGGACCACGATCGTCGAGGTCGTCGGGCACACCAAGATGTTCAAGAAGCCGGGCATCGCGATCGCCCACTGGTTCGTCATGGTGGGCTTCCTGCTGGGCTCGCTGGTCTGGTTCGAGGCCTACATCCAGTCGATCTGGCCCGCCGGCGGCTGGCCGATCCTGAGGGACCTCACCCTCTGGCACTTCGTCGACGAGATCCTCGGCCTGGGCACCACCCTGGGCATCCTGAGCCTCATCATCGTGCGCCAGACCAAGCGCGGCAAGGAGCGGCTGAGCCGCTTCTACGGCTCCGACGCCAAGGCCGCCTACTTCGTCGAGGGCGTGGTCCTGCTCGAGGGCCTGGGCATGATGATGGTCAAGGCCGCCAAGCTCGCCACCTACGGCGACGACCACCACGAGCACGTCTGGAACTGGGCGAACTTCGTCACCGGCGGCATCGCCCAGCTGCTGCCGGCCAGCGCGGCCATGGTCTCCGTCTTCGCCTTCATCAAGCTGATGAGCGGCATGGTCTGGCTTTTCGTGGTCGGCCGCAACCTCACCTGGGGCGTGGCCTGGCACCGCTTCCTCGCCTTCGCGAACATCTTCCTCAAGCGCAACGCCGACGGCTACAACGCCCTCGGCGCCGCCAAGCCGCTCACCGCCAAGGGCGAGGTCCTCAACCTCGAGGAGGCCATGGAGAGCGAGGACGAGGACCTCTCCATGGGCACCGGCGCGGTCACCGACCACACCTGGAAGGCCCTGCTGGACTTCACCTCCTGCACCGAATGCGGCCGCTGCCAGGAGCAGTGCCCGGCCTGGAACACCACCAAGCCGCTCTCCCCGAAGCTCCTGGTCAACCGGCTGCGCGATCACGCCTACGCCTCCGCGCCCTACCTGCTGGCGCAGCAGAAGGCCGGCGCGGACGCCGCCGAGGCCGAGGGCGGCGGCGAGGACGCCGGGGCCGCGCTGCTCGGGCTGCCCCTGGTCGGCGACGGCGACGCCGGGGTGATCGACCAGGACGTGCTGTGGTCCTGCACCAACTGCGGCGCCTGCGTGGAGCAGTGCCCGGTGGACATCGAGCACATCGACCACATCATCGACATGCGCCGCTACCAGGTGCTCGTCGAATCCGACTTCCCCACCGAGCTCGCCGGGCTGTTCAAGAACCTGGAGACCAAGGGCAACCCCTGGGGCCAGAACGCCTCCACCCGCGCCGACTGGATCAACGAGGTCCGCAAGGACGGCGTCGTGGTCCCGGTGTGGGGCGAGGACGTGGACAGCTTCGACGACACCGAGTACCTGTTCTGGGTCGGCTGCGCCGGCGCCTACGACGACAACGCGAAGAAGACCACCAAGGCCGTCGCGGAGATGCTCTACACCGCGGGCGTGAAGTTCACCGTGCTCTCCCAGGCGGAGGGCTGCACCGGCGACTCCGCCCGCCGCGCCGGCAACGAGTTCCTCTTCCAGATGATGGCGGAGCAGAACATCGAGCAGCTCGGCGAGGTCTTCGAGGGCGTGCCCCCGAAGCAGCGCAAGATCGTGGTCACCTGCGCGCACTGCTTCAACACCTTCAAGAACGAGTACCCCGAGCTCGGCGGCAACTACCGGGTGCTGCACCACACCCAGCTACTCAACCAGCTGGTCCGGGAGAACCGGCTGCAGCCGGTGGCCTCCGGCCAGGGCCGCCAGGTCACCTACCACGACCCCTGCTTCCTGGGCCGGCACAACAAGGTCTTCGAGGCGCCCCGCGAGCTGATCGGCGCCTCCGGCGCGAACCTCGTGGAGATGAAGCGCAACCGCAACACCGGCTTCTGCTGCGGTGCCGGCGGTGCCCGCATGTGGATGGAGGAGACCATCGGCGAGCGCATCAACGTCAACCGCACCGAGGAGGCCATCGGCACCGGCGCGGAGCAGATCGCCATCGGCTGCCCCTTCTGCAAGACGATGATGAACGACGGCGTAAACAACCTCATCGAGGACGGGCCCAAACCCGAGGTCGTCGACATCGCCCAGATGATCCGCGACTCGGTGCTCGTCGACGGCAAGCTGCCGGAGCCGATGGAGCCGACCTGGATGGCCGAGCCCGAGCGCGGCTGGGTCGAGCCGGAGGAGCCCGAGGAGGAGCCCGAGGAGGAGCCGGAGGCCGTCGAGGAGGCCAAGCCCACCGCGGTCGCCGCCCCGGCGCCCAGCGGCGCCAAGGGCGCCCCGGCCCCCGGCGGCGCCAAGGGTGCCCCCGCCCCCGGCGGGGCCAAGGGTGCCCCCGCCCCCGGCGGGGCCAAGGGTGCCCCCGCCCCCGGCGGGGCCAAGGGTGCCCCCGCCCCCGGCGGGGCCAAGGGTGCCCCCGCCCCCGGCGGGGCCAAGGGTGCCCCCGCCCCCGGCGGGGCCAAGGGTGCCCCCGCCCCCGGCGGTGCGAAGAAGGGCGCCCCCGCGCCCGGTGGAGCCAAGGCCGGCGCCCCCGCCCCCGGTGGAGCCAAGGCCGGCGCCCCCGCCCCCGGTGGCGCCAAGGCCGGCGCCCCCGCCCCCGGTGGCGCCAAGGCCGGCGCCCCCGCCCCCGGTGGCGCCAAGGCCGGCGCCCCCGTCCCCGGTGGCGCGAAGGCCGGTGCCCCGGTCCCGGGCGGCGCCAAGAAGGGCGCCCCCGCGCCCGGCGGAGCCAAGGCCGGCGCCCCCGTTCCGAGCGGCGCCAAGAAGGGCGCCCCCGCGCCCGGCGGTGCCAAGGCCGGCGCCCCCGTTCCGGGCGGCGCCAAGCCCGGCGCCCCGGTGCCGGGTGGCGCGCCCAAGGGCGCCCCGGTGCCCGGTGGCGCACGCAAGGGTGCCCCGGTGCCCGGTGGCGCAAAGGCCGCGGCGGACACCGCTGCGGATGCGCCCCAGGCCGAGGACTCCGGCGCCGTCGAGGCCGCCGCACCGCAGAAGGTCGGCGGCGCCCCGGTGCCGGGTGGCGCCCGCCGCGGCGCCCCGGTGCCGGGTGGCGCCCGCACGGCCGCGCCCGCGCAGCCGGCGCAGGAGGCCCCGGCGGAGCAGCCGGAGCCGGAGGTCGAGGAGACCGTCGCCGAGGCCGCCCCCGAGCAGCCCGAGGTGCAGAAGACCGCCGGCGGCGTGCCGGTGCCCGGCGGCGCGCGCCGCGGCGCCCCGGTGCCGGGCGGCGCCCGCAAGGCCGCCGCGGCGCCCGCCGCGGCCCCGGAGCCCGAGCCGGAGACCCCGGCCGAGCCCGAGGCCCCGGCCGAACCCGCCCAGCCGGAGCCCGAGGCCGCCGAAGTCGCGGAGGAGGCCCCGGCCGAGCAGGCGACCACCGCGACCGGGGTGCCCCTGCCCGGCGGCACCCGGCGTGGTGCGCCGATCCCGGGTGGCGCCCGCACGGCCGCCCCGGCCGCGCGGCCCGCACCCGAGCCGGAGCCGTCTGCCGAGGCCGAGGCCGAGGACCAGCCGGAGCCCGAGGCGCCCGCCGAGGTCGAGGCCGAGGCCCCCGGCGAGGCTGAGGCCGCCGAGGCCGCGCCGGAGCAGGCCCCGGCCACCCCGGCCGATGATGCGCCGCGGCACCGCGGGGTGCCCATCCCGGGCCACGCCCGCCGCACCGCCGAGGGTCGCTGACCCGGGGCACCCGCCGCGGCCGGGAGGGGATTCCCCTCCCGGCCGCGGCGTTTCCGCGCCCGGCGCCGCCACCGGATCCGGCACCGCCGCCGGATCGGGGCGCGCGGTTCCCCCGGCGGGGCGGGAATGGCATGCTGGACGGGTGAGTGAAAACACCCCGAACCCGAGTAAGCCGGAGCATCCGGACCGCCCCGACCAGGCCCCCGCGGCCCCGGCCGCCGGCGCCGCCGCCCCGGAGGAGGGTTCGGGCACGGCCGCCACGGCCGACGCCCAGGAGGTCAAGGCCCGGGCGCTGCAGGCCAGCGCCGAGCTGATGCGCGCCGCCCGCGCCGAGCAGGCCCGGGCGGCCAAGGGGGCGCTGCGCGCCGGGGCGACCCATCCGCGCCGCCGCCCGCTGACCCCGCTGGACCAGTCGGAGAAGCTGCGCAACGTGCTCTACGACATCCGCGGCCCGGTGGCCACCCTCGCCGAGCAGATGGAGGCCGACGGCCACCGGATCCTGATGCTCAACACCGGCAACCCGGCGAAGTTCGGCTTCGACGCCCCGGACACCATCGTCCAGGACATGGTGCGCGCGCTGCCCCACGCCCAGGGCTACTCCTCCTCCAAGGGCATCTACCCCGCCCGGCGCGCCGTGGTCACCCGCTACGAGATGGTGCCCGGCTTCCCCCGCTTCGACGTCGAGGACGTGTGGCTGGGCAACGGGGTCAGCGAGCTGATCTCGATCGTCACCCAGGCGCTGCTCAACGAGGGCGACGAGGTGCTCATCCCCACCCCGGACTACCCGCTGTGGACCGCGGCGACCACCCTGGCCGGCGGCCGGCCGGTGCACTACATGTGCGATGAGGACGCCGGCTGGGAGCCGGACCTGGAGGACATCCGGGCCAAGGTCACCGACCGCACCAAGGCGATCGTGGTGATCAACCCGAACAACCCCACCGGCGCGGTGTACTCCCGGGAGCTGCTGGAGGGCCTGGCGGACATCGCCCGGGAGCATTCCCTGCTGCTGCTCGCCGACGAGATCTACGACCGGATCCTCTACGACGACGCCGAGCACATCTCCCTGGCCACCCTGGCCCCGGATCTGCTGTGCATCACCTTCAACGGGCTGTCCAAGACCTACCGGGTGGCCGGCTACCGGGCCGGCTGGATGGTGCTCACCGGGCCGAAGCGGCATGCCGAGGGCTTCATCGAGGGCATCAACCTGCTGGCCTCCACCCGGCTGTGCCCGAACGTGCCCGCCCAGCACGGCATCCAGGTCGCCCTCGGCGGCTACCAGTCCATCGAGGACCTGATCCTGCCCGGCGGCCGGCTGCTGGAGCAGCGCGACGTCACCTGGCGCAAGCTCAACGAGATCCCCGGGGTCAGCTGCGTCAAGCCGATGGGCGCGATGTACGCCTTCCCGCGGCTGGATCCCGAGGTGCACGAGATCCACGATGACGAGAAGCTGATGCTGGACATCCTCCGCGAGGAGAAGATCCTGATGGTCGGCGGCACCGGGTTCAACTACCCCACCCCGGACCATTTCCGGATCGTCACCCTGCCCTGGGCCGCGGAACTGGCCGAGGCGATCGAGCGGCTGGGCAACTTCCTGGCGAGTTACAAGCAGTAGCCCCGCCGGGGGCGGGGTTTCCACCGGCCCGGCGGCGCGACGCCGCCCGGCCCCGATGAGGGAGGGCACTGCGATGGGCAGGCATTCTCATGGCGGCGCCGCCCCGGCGCCCGCCCCGGCGGCGGACCCCGCGGGCCCGCCGCGGCGGGTGCGCGCCTGGCGGCGGGCGCTGCTGGTGGCGCTGGCGCTGGCGGCGGCGGCGACCGTCGCCGGGCTGGTGCTGCTCTGGCCGCGCGGGGCGGCCCCGCCGGCGGAGCCCGGGTTCACCGGCTCCCAGAACATCTCCGCCGAGGCCGTCGCCGGCCGGGTGCTGCGCGTCGACCGCGGCCCCTGCGGCTCCCCGGACTCCGGGGCGGTCTTCGACGGGGACCCGGCGCCGGCGGCCGCGCCCGGCTTCCGCGCCGACCCGCGCCCGATGGCCCCGCCGCCCGGGGCCACCCCCGCCCCCGGGGTGGACCCGGTGCCCGCCCCGCCGGCGCCGGGGCAGGGCCTCGCCCCGCCGGAATGCGATGCGGCGGTGGTGGCGCTCACCGCCGGCCCGGACGCCGGCCGGCGCACGCTGCTGGAGACCTCCGGGCGGGCCGGGGACCCGGACCTGGCCGCCGGGGACGAGATCGTGCTGGCCCTCCAGCCCGGCCCGGGCGGCAACCGGTACGGCTTCCTGGACATCGCCCGCGGCCCGGCGATGTGGGCCTGGCTGGCCGCCACCGCGGCGGGCATCGTCCTGGTCGGCGCCTGGCGGGGGGTGCGCGCCGTGCTCGGCCTGGGCCTGACCCTGGCCGTGGTGGGGCTGTTCCTGGTGCCCGCGCTGCTGCGCGGCGGGCCCCCGGTGGCCCTGGCCACGGTCACCGGGGCGGCGGCGATGATCCCGGTGATGCTGCTGGTGCACGGGGTGAACTGGAAGACCGGGGCCGCCCTCGGCGGCACCCTGTTCTCGCTCAGCGCCGCCGCGGGCCTGGCGCACGCCGCCATCGCCACCGCCGACGTGCGCGGCCTGGCCGATGACTCGAACCTGCTGATCCAGCTGTACCTGCCCACGGTGAGCGTCACCGGGCTGCTGCTGGCCGGGTTCATCGTCGGCGCCCTCGGCGCCCTCAACGACGCCACCATCGCCCAGGCCTCCACGGTCACCGAGCTCGCCGAGGCGAACCCGGCGGCCGGGCCGTGGCGGCTCTTCGCCGCGGCGATGCGGGTGGGCCGGGACCACATCGCCTCCATGGTGTACACCCTGCTGCTGGCCTACGTCGGCGCCTCGCTGCCGATGACCCTGCTGCTGTCGGTGGCGGACCGGCCGCTGACCCAGGTGCTCACCTCCGACCTGGTCGCCACCGAGCTGCTGCGCTCCGTGGTCGGCGCCCTGGCGCTGACCCTGGCGGTGCCGGTGACCACCGCGATCGCCGCGCTCACGGCGCATGGCCGCCCGGGGGCTAGCGCCCCAGCCCGGTGACCTCCCAGCCGGCGGCCCGCCAGGCCGGCGCATCCAGGCAGTTGCGGGCGTCGAGCACCCGGCGCTCGGCGACCAGGGCGCCGACCGCGGCCGGGTCCAGCTCCCGGAACACCCGCCATTCGGTGGCCACCACCACCAGCTCCGCGCCGGCGACCGCCTCCCCGACGCTGTCCCGGTAGTCCAGGGTGGGGAACACCCGGCGGGCGTTGCCCATCGCCTCCGGGTCATGCACCCGCACCTCGGCACCGGCCAGGGCGAGCTGGCCGGCGATGGACAGCGCCGGGGAGTCGCGCACGTCATCGGAATCCGGTTTGAAGGCCGCGCCGAGCACCGCCACCCGCCGGCCCAGGGCCAGCCCCCCGAAGGCGGCCTTGACCATGCCGACGACCTTCTCCCGGCGGCGGATGTTGATCGCGTCGACCTCCCGCAGCAGCGCCAGCGCCTGGTCCGCGCCGAGCTCCCCGGCGCGGTGCATGAACGCCCGGATGTCCTTGGGCAGGCAGCCGCCGCCGAAGCCCAGCCCGGCGTGCAGGTAGCGCGCCCCGATCCGGGGGTCGTGGCCCAGCGCCCGGGAGAGCTCCACCACATCGGCCCCGGCGGCCTCGCAGACCTCGGCGACGGCGTTGATGAAGCTGACCTTGGTGGCCAGGAAGGCGTTCGCGGCGACCTTCACCAGCTCCGCGGTGGGCAGGTCCAGCACCAGCAGCGGGATGCCCGCCGCCAGCAGCGGGGCGTAGCACTCCCGGGCGGCGGCCTCCGCGGCGCCGCCGCGGTCCGGGTCCACGCCGAGCACCAGCCGGTCCGGGCGCAGCGTGTCCGCCACCGCCCGGCCCTCCCGGAGGAACTCCGGGTTCCAGCCCACCTCCACGGTCGCGCCGGCCGCGGCGAGCGCGTCGGCGCGGTCCTGCAGCCGGGCGGCGGTGCCCACCGGCACCGTGGACTTGCCGAGCAGCACATGCTCCCCGCGCAGCCGGGGCACCAGCTCCTCCACCACCGCGTCGACGTGGCGCACGTCCGCGGCATGGGAGCCCTTCACCTGGGGGGTGCCCACGGCGATGAAGTGCAGCCGGGCGAATTCGGCGGCCTCGGCGGGGTCGGTGCTGAAGCGCAGCCGCCCGGAGGCGACGTGCCGGCGCAGCAGCTCCGGCAGCCCCGGCTCGTGGAAGGGGGCCTCGCCCCCGGCCAGGGCGGCCACCCGGGCGGGGTCGACGTCGACGCCGAGCACCTCGTGCCCGGCCTCCGCCATCCCCGCCGCATGCGTCGCCCCCAGGTACCCGGTCCCGATCACGCTCATCCGCATGACCCGGATTATGGGGCCGCGGGCCCGCCCCCGCTACCCGAGGCCCGTCCCCGGGGCCGCGCCGTCCAGCCAGTCCCGGGCGATCCGGTCCGCCCCGGCCTTCTCCACCCCGGAGCTGCGCTGGTTCATCGCCACCAGATCCTCGGTGGTCAGCCGCGCGTTGACCCCGGCGAGCACCTCCCGGGCGGCCTCGTCCACCGCGGCGGCCCGGGCCACCGGGACCACGTTCTGCGGGGGGATCAGGCGCTCCGGGTCCGCCAGGGTGACCAGGTCCGCGGGCCGGCCGTCGGGGCCGGGGATGGGCGAGGTGGTGTAGATGTTCGCCAGGTCGATCGCCCCGTCGAGCAGGGCGCGCAGGGTCAGCGGGCCCCCGGAGTCGCCGTAGCCGACCAGTTCGACGCCCCCGGGGGCCACCCCGTAGACCCCGATCAGCCCGTCCGGGCCATAGGGCCGCTCCGCCAGCTCCGGGGGCGCGCCGATCCTCAGCGGCCCGGCGGCCTCCGCGGCGGCGGCGAGATCGGCGAGGCTGGTCAGGTCCAGCTCCTCGGCGGTGGCCCGGGTGACCCGGTAGGCGTCCTTGGACTCCGCCGGGGCGGCGTCCAGGGCGAGGAAGCCCCCGGGCAGCGCGGCGCGCAGGGCGGCGAGGATATCGGCCTCGTCGGCGCCGGCGGGCACCTCCCCGTAGTGGGCGAGCAGGTTGCCGGAGTACTCCGGGACCAGGTCGATGGCGCCCTCGGCGAGTGCCGCCAGGTACACCTCCCGGGAGCCGATCTGGGGGATGACGTGCACGTCCCGGCCGGAGTCGGCCAGGGCCAGCGCCCAGATCCGGGCGACGATCTCCGATTCCGGGAACATCGCCGAGCCGATCCGGATCTGCCCGGGTTTGCGGTTGGCCGGGTTCGCCGGGTCGATCAGGCAGCCGGCCAGCCCGGTGGCGGCGGCCAGGCCGGCGCCGGCGAGGAAGCCGCGGCGGGTGATGCGGGCGTTCATCGGGGGTCCTCCTTCGGCTCGCGCCGGCTGCGCCGGCGGGCCCGGGTGGCGGCGGCGGCCACCGCCCGGTCCACGACCAGGGCGAGCACCGCGATGAGCAGCGCGGCGCCGAGCATCATCCCGTAGTCGCGCACCGCCAGCGCGTCCAGCAGGTACCGGCCCAGCCCGCCGAGGCCCACGTAGGCGGCGACGGTGGCGGTGGCGATGACCTGCAGCAGCGCCGAGCGCACCCCGCCGAGGATGACCGGCAGGCCCAGCGGGAACTCCACGTCGAGCACCACCTGCCGGGTGGAGTGGCCCACCGCGTAGGCGGCGTCGACGGTGTCCGCGCCGACGGACTCGAACCCGGAGTAGGTGCCGGCGAGCACCGGCGGCACCGCCATGAGCACCAGCACCGCGATCGCGGGGATGATCGGGGCGGTCGCCCCGCCGGGCAGGGTCAGCGCCAGGTAGGTGAGCAGGCCCAGGGTGGGCAGCGCGCGCAGCGCCCCGGTGAGCGCCACCGCCGTGGTCCGGCCCCGGCCGGTGTGCCCGATCCAGGTGCCCAGGGGGATGGCGATGGCGCAGGCCACCGCCATCGCCGCGGCGGTGTAGCCGAGGTGCTCGGCGATCCGCATGCCGATGCCGCCGGGCCCGGACCAGTTCGCCGGGTCGGTGAGCCAGGACCACGCCCCGGCCAGGATGGGCTCGGCCATGGCCTCAGGCCCCCTTCCCGGCGACGGCCCGCCAGGGCAGCAGCAGCCGGCCGACGGCGACGATGAGCAGGTCCGCGGCCACCGCGAGCACCACGGTGGCCAGCACCCCGGTGAGGATCTCGGTGGGGAAGGAGCGGTTGAACCCGTCGGTGAACAGGTAGCCCAGCCCGGGCACCCCGATGAGGGCGCCCACCGAGGTCAGCGAGATGGAGGAGGCGGAGACCACCCGCACCCCGGCGAGGATCACCGGCCCGGCCAGGGGCAGCTCCACGGCGAGCACCCGGCGGGCGGGCCCGTAGCCCACCGCGGTGGCCGCGTCCACCGCCGCCGCCGGGATGGCGCCGAAGGCGTCCGCGGTGGTGCGGGTGAGCAGCGCGGTGCCGTACACGGTGAGCGCCACCACCACGTTGAGCGGGGAGAGCACCGAGGTGCCCAGCACCGGGGGCAGCACCACGAACAGGGCCAGGGAGGGGATCGCGTAGAGCAGCCCGGCGGTGGTGACCACCGCCGGGCCGCCGCGCGGCATCCGGGTCGCGGCCCAGCCCAGGGGCACCGCGATGAGCAGGGAGGCCAGCACCGGGGGCAGCGCCAGGGCCAGGTGGTCGAGGGCCAGGCCGCCGATCAGCTCCCGGTTGGCGGGGATCCAGTCCAGCCTCATCGCGCGCCCCCGCCGCCCTCGGCGTCGTCGAGCATGCCGACCACCCGGCCGCCGCGGTCGACGACCCGGTCCCCGGCCACGGAGAGCCGGCGCCGGTCCACGCCGATGAACCGGGCCACGAAATCGTCGGCGGGGCGCTCCACGAAATCCGCGGGCGCCCCGACCTGGGCGATCCGGCCCCGGTCGCCGAGCAGCACCACCCGGTCGCCCAGCCCCAGGGCCTCGTCGATGTCGTGGGTGACGAAGACGATGGTGCGGCCCAGGTCCCGGTGCAGCCGGCGCACCTCCTCCTGCAGATCCCGGCGCACGATCGGGTCCACCGCGGCGAAGGGCTCGTCCATGAGCAGCACCCCGGATTCGGCGGCCAGCGCCCGGGCCACCCCGACCCGCTGCTGCTGGCCCCCGGACAGCTGCGCCGGGTAGCGGCCGGCGACCGCGTCGACGTCCAGGCCGACCAGCTCGATGAGCTCCCGGGCGCGGGCGCGGGCGGCCTCCCGGCCGGCGCCGGTGAGCAGGGGCACCGTGGCGACGTTGTCCACCACGGTGCGGTGCGGCAGCAGCCCGCCGTTCTGCATGACGTAGCCGATGCCGCGGCGCAGCCGCACCGGATCCTGCTCGGCGACGTCGCGGCCGTCGATGAGCACCCGGCCGGAGGTGGGCTCCACCATCCGGTTGATCATGCGCAGCAGCGTGGTCTTGCCGGAGCCGGAGGAGCCGACGAGGACGGTGATCGCGGCCTCCTCGATGTCGAGCGAGAAGTCCTCCACGGCCACGGACTCGCCGTAGGTCTTGGCGACGGAGTCGAAGCGGATCACGGTGTACCCCCTGGGGCGGGTTCCCGGCAGCGCCGGTGAGCATCGTTTTCGGGGGTAAGGCTACAGGGTGGGGCCCGCGGGCAACCGCAATCGGGGGGCGCGGGGCGCCGCCGCCGGGCTAGTTCCGGAAGTTCAGGTACGCCTTCGAGGGGGTGGGCCCGCGCTGGCCCTGGTACTTCGAGCCCAGCGCCCCGGAGCCGTAGAGGGTCTCCGCCGGGGAGCTCAGCCGGAACAGCGCCAGCTGGCCGACCTTCATCCCCGGCCACAGCACGATCGGCAGATTGGCGACGTTGGACAGCTCCAGGGTGATGTGCCCGCTGAAGCCGGGGTCGATGAACCCGGCGGTGGAGTGGGTGAGCAGGCCCAGCCGGCCCAGGGAGGACTTGCCCTCCAGGCGGCCGGCGAGATGCGCGGGGATGTCGAAGCGCTCCAGGGTGGCGGCCAGCACGAACTCCCCGGGGTGCAGCACGAAGGCCTCGCCCTCGGGCACCTCGTGGGCGCTGGTGAGCTCCTCCTGGGGCTGGGCGGGGTCGATGTGGGTGTACCGGGAGTTGTTGAACACCCGGAAGAACCGGTCCAGGCGCACGTCGACGGAGGAGGGCTGGACCATCGAGGGGTCCAGGGGGTCGATGCCGAGGCGCTCGGCGCCCTCGGCGGCCAGGGCGGCGCGGATGTCGCGATCGGAGAGCAGCACGGCTCCACCTTAACCCCCGGGGCGGCCCGGGGGCCCCGTCCGGCCCCGTCCACCTGGAGCTTTGCCCGCGCCCGGGTGGACGGTGCTACATTAATGGCGCAGGGGGCGCCCGCCGCGCCCCCGGCGCGCCGATGTAGTTCAATGGTAGAACTCCTGCTTCCCAAGCAGGCAGCGCGGGTTCGATTCCCGTCATCGGCTCCACCGGCCCCGTCCGCGGCGTTCCGCGGACGGGGCCCGCGCATGTCCGCGCCCCTCCCCTGCCCCGCGCCCGGGCCGGCGCCGGGCGCCCCGGATTGGGATTGTTGGTGGCACCCGCGTATTTTCGGGATCGGGCCCAGGTCACGGCCGCCGCCGCACCCGGGTCACCGGCCCACCCAGACCGCGCCCGCGCCGCGCCGATGCCCGGCCGGGGCGCGGGAGACGACGACAGCGAGGACCCGCATGGACGCCACGCCCCGGCATGCCGCACCCGAGGCCTTCGACGACCGGCCCGACCCCGGCGCCCCCGACGCCCCCGCGGCGCATGACGCCCCGGAGGACCCGGAGGGCGCCGCGCCGGCGGTGACCGGCCGCGCCCTGGCCATGACCGGGGAGGAGGGCCCGGTCTACGGGCCGGTGGACGTCGACGTCCCCGGCACCGGGCTGACCATCCTCACCGGCCGGGGCGGCTCCGGGCGCACCGCCCTGGCGCTGACCCTCGCCGGGCGGATGCGCCCCGACTCCGGGGAGCTCACCGTGCTCGGCGAAACCGGCACCCGGGCGATCCGGCGCCGGGTGGCGATCGCCGGGGTGGAGCAGGTGGACCTGCTCGACCGGGACGTGCGGGTGCGCCATGTGCTCGCCGAGCACCGGGCGTGGACCTCCCGCTGGTGGCGGCGGGTGCCGGCCCCGGACGAGGACTACCTGGCGGAGCTGGCCGGGGAGACCTTCGGGCCGCGCTCGCTGCCCCCGCTGGACGCCTACGTCTCCCAGCTCACCGGCGCGGACCGGCATCTGCTGCGCATCGCGCTGGCCCTGCACCCCGCCGACGGGGCGGAGATCGGGCTGCTCGTGGTCGACGACCTGGAGCAGATCCACGAACCCGGGCAGCGCCTGGCGCTGCTCAGCCGGCTGCTCGGCATCGCCGAGCGGATCCCGGTGGCGGTGACCTCCGCGGTCGCCCCGCCGGAGGAGATCCTGCCGGCCATCCACGTCGCCGACCTGGAGATCACCGCCCGCCACCTCGACCCCGCGGAAACCGGCGTGGACCGCCGGCTGCTCGCCCGCCTGAAGGAGATCCGCCGATGATCGCGCTGCTGCACACCGGAACCGAGCTGCGTCGCTTCGGGAGGCTGCGGATGACCAAGGTGGCCATCGCGGCCATCTGCATCATGCCGATCCTGTACTCGACGCTGTACCTGTGGTCCTACTGGAACCCCTTCGGCAACCTGGCCAACCTGCCGGTGGCGCTGGTCAACTCCGACCGCGGCGCCGAGGTCGACGGCGAGCGGCTGGACGCGGGCGCGGAGGTCGCCGCGGGCCTGCGCGAGGACGGCTCGCTGCGCTGGGCGGAGGTGGATCACGCCGCGGCGATGCGCGGGGTGCACGACGGCACCTACTACTTCGCGGTGGAGCTGCCCGGGGACTTCTCCGAGGCGGTGGCCTCGCCGATGTCGGACAACCCCCGGCAGGCCACGCTCAACGCCGTGTACAACGACGCCAACGGCTACCTGTCCACGATCATCGGCGAGAACGCGATGCGCGAGGTGCTCAACGCGGTGGACTCCCGGATCGGCGCCGAGGCGGTGGACAAGCTGCTGGTCGGCATGGTGGACGCCGGGATGGGGCTGTCCCGGGCCGCCGAGGGCGCCGGGGAGCTCGACGAGGGCCTGGGGAAGCTGCACGAGGGCTCCGGGGAGCTGGTCGACGGGCTCACCCAGGCCAAGGACGGCACCGGCCGGCTGGCCGCCGGCACCGGGGAGCTGCGCTCCGGGGTGGGCGAGCTCGCCGACGGCACCTCCCGGCTGGTGGAGGGCACCGGGGAGCTCACCGCCGGCACCGGGCAACTCGCCGCGGCGGTGAACTCGAGGGCCGAGGGCATCGCGGCCCTGCAGTCGGGGGCGGATCGGCTCCGCGAGGGCACCGCGGAACTCGGCGCCGGGGCGGCGAGAATCGACTCCGGGGTGGGCGAGCTGAAGTCCACGGTGGATTCCGCGGCGGCGGCGCAGTCCATGGGCACCGCCGAGATCCGCCGGATCGCCGCCGGCCTGCGGCTGCTTCCGGATCCGGCCTCCCGGCGGGCGGCGGCGGATCTGGACGCCGCCGCGGATCGGCTCGACGCCCTCGGCGTGGGCCCGGCCTCGCCGCTGGTGGCCGGGGTGGACGCGCTGGCCGCGGGCACCGGGGAGCTCTCCCGGCAGCTCAACGACCCGGCCGCGGAGTACCGCGGCGGGATCGAGGCGCTGGCCGCCGGCACCGATCAGCTCGGCGAGCTGGTCGACGGGGTGAACCGGCTCGACGAGGGCGCGAACCGGCTGGCCGCCGGGGCGGCGGAGCTGGACGCCGGGGTGGGCCGGCTCTCCGCCGGGGCCGCGGAGCTGGACGAGGGGGCCACCCAGCTCGATGACGGGGCCACCCGGCTGCTCGACGGGGGCCGCCGGCTGGACGCGGGCCTGGGCACCGCGCGCGAGGGCGCCCATGAGCTGGCCACCGGCCTGGCCGAGGGCGCCGAGCAGGTGCCCTCCTGGTCCGAGGACGAGCGCCGCCGGGTGTCCACGGTGATGGGCGGGCCGGTGGACGTGTCCTCCACCAACGACGCCGGGGACAACTCCTTCGGCGGCGGGCTGGCGCCGTTCTTCTTCACCCTGGCGCTCTACATCGGCGGGATCATCGCCTTCCTGCTGCTGCGCCCGCTGCACCGGCGGGCGGTCAGCGCCGGGGTGCCGCCGCTGCGCGCGGCGATCGACGGGCTGGTCCCGGCGGCGGTGATCGGGATCGCGCAGACCCTGGTCATCTTCGGCACCACGATGCTGGTCACCCCGCTGCGGCCGGCGACGGTGGCGGGCCTGGCGCTGTTCGGGATCGTGGTCTCGGTGATGTTCATGGCGATCAACCAGATGTTCAACGTGGCGCTCGGCGCCGGGCCGGGCAAGGTCGCGGCGATGGCCTTCCTCATGATCCAGGTGGTCTCCTCCGGGGGCCTGTACCCGGTGGAGACCCAGCCGACGGCGCTGCAGTGGCTGCATCCGCTGATGCCGATGACCTACGCGGTGCAGGGTCTGCGTCAGGTGCTCTACGGCGACTACGACCCGCGGATGGCCGGGGCGGTGGTGGCCTGCCTGGCGGTGACCGCCGGGGCGGTGGCGCTCACCGCGCTGGCCGCCCGCCGGGATCGGGTGTGGACGATGCAACGCCTGCATCCCCCGATCGCGATGTAGCGGGTGCGGGCGGCGGGCGCCGGGATGATCGCGGGCATCCCGGCCTCCCCCGTCACTTGCGTACCATGGATCACACCCGTCACGGTGGTATCACGTTTTGGTCGGGTAATATCCCCTTCGCCGTGACCCGGCGCGCCCCACCGGGTGCGCCACGCGCATATCCCCGCTGGAGGATCCCCATGCCCGAGCACCCCGCCGACGAGGCGCCCCGCCACACCGCCGACGCCGCCGAGGCCCCGGCCGGCAACCCGCATCTGGCGGCCGAACCGGGGCGGCGGCGCCGCCGCGCCCCGGGGCCGCTGACCCGGCTGACCGGGCTGGGCCGCCGCCGCGGCGGCGACCGGGACGCGACCGGGCTGATGGACGGCACCCACGACGAGTACGCGGTGCTCGCCCGCGGCCTGGGCGTCACCGCCGCCGAGGGCCGGGTCTACGGGCCCATCGACGTCGCCGTGCCCGCCACCGGGGTGACCGTGCTCTCCGGGCGCGGCGGCTCCGGGCGCACCGCCCTGGCGCTGACCATCGCCGGCCGGATGCGGCCCACCGAGGGCCGGCTGATGGTGCTCGGCGAGACCGGCCGGGCCGCGATCCGGCGCCGGGTGGCCATCGCCGGGGTGGACCAGATCGACCTGCTGGACCGGGACCTCCGGGTCGGCCGGGTGCTCACCGAGCACCGCTACTGGTCGCAGCCGGTGTGGCGCTGGGCGCGCAGCGTCGACGAGGACTACCTCGCCGACCTCGCCGGGGAGCTCTACGGTTCCCGGACGCTGCCCCCGCTGGACGCCTACGTCTCCCAGCTGCCCGGGCTGGACCGGCATCTGCTGCGGATCGCGATGGCGCTCAACCCCGCCCACGGCGGGGAGATCGGCCTGCTCATCGTCGACGACCTGGAGCAGGTGCACGAGCTCGACGAGCGGATCATCCTGCTCACCCGGCTGGTCGAGCTCTCCCACCGGATCCCGGTGGTGATCAACGCGGTCAACCCGCTGCCGCACGCCCTGGTGCCGCCGCAGCGGCAGGTCCGCCTGGACACCGACGCCTCGCACATCACCCCCTTCGACTGGGGCATCGGGGACGCCGAACTCGACGAGATGGTCAAGGAGTACGCCGAATGATCCCCTCGATGAAGGCGGGCAACGAACTGCGCCGCTTCATGCGCTCGAAGATGGGCAAGGCCACCCTGGTGTCCATCACCCTGATGCCGCTGCTGTACTCGGCGCTGTACCTGTGGAGCTTCTGGAACCCCTTCGGCAACCTCGCCGATCTGCCGGTGGCCCTGGTCAACTCCGACCGCGGCGCGGTCGTCGACGGCCGGGCGATGAACGCCGGCGACGAGGTCGCCCGCGGCATGGTGGACAACGAGTCCCTGGACTGGCACCTGGTCTCCCGGCAGGACGCGATCGAGGGAGTGCGCGACGGCACCTACTACTTCTCCGTGGAACTGCCCGAGGACTTCTCCGAGGCGGTGACCTCCCCGGCCGGCGACGCCCCCCGGCAGGCCACCCTGCAGGCGGTGTACAACGACCGCAACGGCTACCTGTCCACCGTGATCGGGGAGAACGCGATGCGGGTGGTGCTCGCCACCGTGGGCGAGCGGATCGGCTCCCAGGCGGTGGACAAGCTGCTCGTCGGCATGCTCAACGCCGGGATGGGCGTGTCCATGGCCGCCGACGGCGCCGGGCAGCTCGCCGATGGCGCGGACCAGCTGCGCGATGGCCTGGGCGAGCTCTCCGACGGCTCCGGGCAGCTCGCCGACGGGCTCGCCCGCAACAAGGAGGGCACCACCGCCCTGGTCGACGGGGTCGGCCGGCTGCGCGAGGGCACCGGGCAACTCGCCGAGGGCACCGGGCAGCTGCGCGCCGAGGTCACCGCCGCCACCGGCTCCTTCGCCCAGCTGCAGGACGACGCCGCCGCGCTCACCGGCACCGTGGAGACCGCCGGGGCGGCGGCGAAGGCCGCCAATGACGGGATGCGCGGGGTGGCCTCCGGGGCGGAGGCCGCCGCCGGGGCGCAGGGCGCCTCCGCGGAGCGGATCCGGGCACTGGCCGACCAGCTGCGCGGGGTCAACGAACCCGCCGTGCAGAACGCGGTCGCCGAACTCGACCGCCTCGCCGACGGCTTCGCCGCGACCGGGATCGGCCCGGATTCGCCGCTGCTCGCCGAGATCCGGGATGCGGCGAAGACCACCGGGGAACTGGACTACCAGCTCAACGACCCGGCCAGCCCGCTGCAGGCCGGCCTCGGCGCGCTGGCCGGCAACTCCGATCAGATCGACCGGCTGGTCGACGGGGTGACCCGGCTCGACGAGGGCGCCACCCAGCTCGACGACGGCGCCGCGCAGCTCGCCGACGGCGCCCGGCGGCTCGACGATGGCGCCGCGCAGCTGCTCGACGGCGGCAACCGGCTCGACGAGGGCCTGGGCACCGCCAAGGACGGATCGGTGCGCCTGGCCGACGGGGCCCGGGAGCTGGCCACCCGGCTGCGCGACGGCGCCGAGCAGGTGCCGAAATGGGATCCGCTGCAGCGGCAGCAGCTCGCCAGCGTGATGGGCGGGCCGGTGGGCGTGCACGAGAACAACACCGCCGGGGACAACACCTTCGGCGCGGGCCTGGCCCCGCTGTTCTTCTCCATGGCGCTGCACGTCGGCGGCCTGGTCATCTTCCTGGTGCTGCGCCCCCTGCAGCAGCGCCAGATCGGCGCCGGGGTGAGCCCGCTGCGCGCCGCGGTGGACGGGTTCGTCCCCGGCGGGATCATCTCCTTCTGCCAGGCGCTGGCGGTGGTGTTCATCACCATGGCGGTCACCCCGCTGCGGCCCGCCTCGGTGCTCGCGGTGCTCGCCTTCGCGATCCTGGTGGCCCTGATGTACGGGGCGGTGAACCAGATGCTGCACGCCCTGCTCGGCCCCGGGCCCGGCCGGGTGACCTCGCTGTCCTTCCTCATGGTGCAGATGGTCTCCTCCGGGGGCATGTACCCGGTGGAGACCCAGCCGCAGCTGCTGTCCTGGATCCACCCCTTCATGCCGATGACCTACGCGGTGAGCGGCTTCCGGCAGGTGATGTACGGCACCTACGACGCCCGGCTGGGCATCTCCATCGCCGCGGTGCTCGCCGTCATCGCCGGCTCCCTGGCGATCACCGCGGTGGCCGCCGCCCGGGACCGCACCTGGACCATGTCCCGGCTGCACCCCCCGATCGACGTCTGACCCCGAGCACAGGACAGGAGCGCCCCGATGGGCCCGAGAATCATCATCGCCTACGACGGCTCCGCGCACGCCGACCGCGCCGTGGACCATGCCGCGGCCTGCCTGGACCCGGCCGCGGCGCATGTGGTCACCGTCTGGGAGCCGCTGCACCACCGAGGCCCCGGCGGGGCGGACCCGGCCCGGGAGCGCGCCGCGGCCACCTGCGCCGCCGGGGTGGCCCGGGCCCGGCAGCGGGGCCTGGCCGCCGAGGCGCTGCCGGTGGAGTCCGCCTCCGCGGTATGGGTCGCCCTGGTCGAGGCCGCGGAGGCCACCGGCGCGGACCTCATCGTCTGCGGCACCCGCGGCCACGGCGGGCTGCGCGGCATCCTCACCGCCTCCACCGCGGAGGCGGTGCTGCGCGAATCGGGGCTGCCGGTGCTGGTGGTGCCCCCGCCGGCCTAGGCTTCCGCGCCCCGGGCCCGGCGCGCTACGCTGGGCCGCGGGCGCGGACGGGCCGGATATTCCCCCCGAAACCCCCCGCCGGCGGCCGCCGGTGGTCTACAGTCGAATCCGTTCGCCCGGGCAACCATCCCGGGCCCCAGCCGCCACCGCGGGAGGCGCCGCGCCCCCGCACGAAGCAACCAGGAGCCTTGTATGCCCCACGAGAACCAGTCGGAGCCCCGCCGGAGCCTGGGCCCCGCCCTGGCCAGCGCCGTCGTCGGCGCCCTCCTCGGAGGTGCGCTGATCCTCACCGCCGCGAACGCCGCCTACCAGACCGAGCTGCCCGAGGCCGCCGCGGTCTCCCAGGACAAGGCGCTGCTCGGCGGCCCGGAGTACGGCGAGCGCTGACCGGCACTCCATGACCGACGCCACGCCCGCCGGGGCGCGGGCGGCGGCACCGGAGCCCACCATCCGGGTGCTCCCCCGACGGGGCCTGCTCGGCTGGTGGGCCCTGCTGTGCGCCCTGGCCCTGCTGCAGTCGCCCGGCCGGGTGGTCGCCGACACCAAGCACGACCTCACCGAGAACCCGCTGGGGCTGCTCGCCCGCTCCCTGACCATGTGGTCGGAGACCCTGCCGCTGGGCCAGCTGCAGAACCAGGCCTACGGCTACCTCTTCCCGCAGGGCGCCTTCTTCGCCGCCGCGGATCTGCTCTCCGGCGGGCACGCCCCGATGGCCCTGGTGCAATCCGCCTGGTGGGCGCTCACCCTCTGCCTCGCCTTCACCGGCTTCCTCCGCCTCGCCGAGGCCGCCGGGATCGGCGGCGCCCACCCGGCACCGCGGATCCTCGCCGCCGCGCTCTACGCGCTCTCCCCCAGGATGCTCACCACCCTGGCCGCGATCTCCTCCGAGGCGTGGCCGGTGGCGCTGGCGCCGTGGATCGCGCTGCCGCTGCTGCGGGTCGTCGGCGCGGCCCGGCCGGTGGGCCGGGCGGCCGCCGCCCGGGCGGTGGGCCTGTCCGCCCTCGCCCTGCTCGGCACCGGGGCGGTCAACGCGGTGGGCACCGCCGCGGCCTGCGTGCCCGCCGGGCTGATCCTGCTCGCCCCGGCCCTGTTCGGCCCCGCCCGGCGCCGGGCGTGGGCGATGCTCGGCGGCTGGCTGGCCGCCTGCGCCGCGGTGAGCCTGTGGTGGCTGGGCCCGCTGCTGCTGCTCGGCCGGTACTCCCCGCCCTTCACCGACTACATCGAGTCCTCCGGGGTGACCACCCGGTGGCTGAACCTCGCCGAGACCCTGCGCGGCACCACCTCCTGGGCGCCCTTCGTCTCCGTGGAGCGCGTCGGCGGCAACGCCCTGGTCGCCGAGCCGATCCTCATCCTGGCCACCACGGCGGTGGCCGCCGCGGGCCTGGCCGGACTGGCCTCGGCGAGCATGCCCCGGCGCCGGCTGTGGTGGGCGATGGCCCTGCTCGGCCTGGTCGCCATGTCCGCCTGGACCACCCCCTTCGGCCCCCTGGCCGACCCCGCCCGGGAGCTGCTCGACGGCCCGGCCGCGGCGCTGCGCAACCTGCACAAGCTCGACCCGGTGCTGCGCATCCCGCTGCTGCTGGGCCTGGCGCACCTCGCCGGCCGGCTGCCCTGGACCACGGCGACCTGGCTGCGCCCGGAGCGGCACCGCCGGGCCGCGGCGGCGATGCTGCTCACCCTCGCCGCCACCGGGGCCACCGCCCCGGCCTGGTCCGGCCGGCTCGCCCCCGGGCAGCCCTTCGCGGAGGTGCCCGGGCACTGGGCCGCCGCCGCGGACTGGCTGGCCGCCCACGCCGCCGGGTCGCGCACCCTGGTGGAGCCGGCGATGCCCTTCGCCGACCAGCGCTGGGGCTTCACCCGCGATGAACCGCTGCAGCCGCTGGCGCGCACCCCCTGGGCGGTCCGCGACGCGGTGCCGCTGACCCCGCCGGAGGCGATCCGGGGCCTGGACGGGGTGCGCGACGCCCTCACCGCGGGGGGCTCGGCCACGCTGGCGGCCACCCTGCGCGCCCAGGGGGTGGGCCATGTGCTGGTCCGCCACGACGGCCGGGCCTCCACCCGCAGCGGGGACCTGCGCGCCCTGGAGCGCACCCTGGCCGCCTCCCCCGGCATCGAGCCGGTCGCCGACTTCGCCGGGGCCGAGGGCCCGGCCGGGGTGGCCGGGGCGGGCCGGCCCGGCCGGGGCGCCGCCACCGGGGGGATCGTGATCTGGGCGGTCGCCGACCCCGGGGCGGATCTGCTCTCCCCCCGGATCGTCGACGCCGACCAGGTGCCGCTGGTCTCCGGCGGACCCGAGGCGCTGCCCCGGCTCGACGAGGTCGACGGGGACGCCCCGGTGCGGATCCTCGCCGGGGACGGCGCCGGCACGATCACCGACACCCCCGCCCGGCGCGGCCGCAACTACGGGGAGGTCGTCGGCGCGGTCACCGGGATCCTCGCCCCCGGGGAGGACACCGGGGTGGCGAACCTGGTGCCCGACTACCCCGTCGCCGGGATCCCGCTCACCGTCACCGGGGTCGGCGGCGGCGCGGTGCGGGCCTCCTCCAGCGCGGACCAGCCCTACAACTTCGGCGGCGCCCAACCGCAGCATTCGGTGAGCGCCCTGGTCGACGGGGACCCGCGCACCTGGTGGGAGCCGGCCCGCGGCACCGGCCAGGCCGAGTGGGTGGAGCTGGCGCTGCCGGCGGGTGCGGCCCCGGCCAGCGTGGAGCTCACCGCCGCCCGGGTGCCGGTCCGGGTGCAGGTGCGCGCCGGCGGCGCCTCGACCTCCACCGCGCTCACCCCCGGGGAGCCGACCCGGGTGCAGCTGCCCGGCGGGGCGGGCCCCGCCGGGGCCCCGGTGGTGCGGATCACCGCCACCGGGGCGCCGCTGGGCTTCGCCCTCGCCGAGGCGCGGGTGCGCGACGCCGCCGGGGCGGACATCACCCCGGTGCGGATGCCGGTGGTGCCGGACTCCTCCGAGCGGGCCCGGCGCTGGGTGCTCGGCCAGGAGATCGACGAGACCGTCCTGCGCCGGGCGATCACCCTGCCCGGGGAGCGCACCCTGCGGGTGGATTCGGCGGCCTGCCGCGCCGGGCTGGACGACTCCTGGACCCGGGTGGACGGGGAGCCGGCGGCCTGCGGGGCGGAGCTCGAGCTGGCCGCCGGAATGCACCGGGTGTCCTCCGCGGCGCGCTGGGTGGCGCTCACCGACGCGGGCTTCCACGCCCCGGCGGCGGCCGCCCAGGGGGTGCGCCCGGCCCCGCCGGGGACGGAGCTGGCCGCCGCGGGGGGCGCCCGGATCCTGTGGCGGCCGGTGTCGGTCAACGCCGGCTCCCGGGCCCGGGTCGGCGGGGTCGTCCTGGACCCGATCACCGTCAACGGCTGGCAGCAGGGCTGGGTGGTGCCCGCCGGGGTCTCCGGCACCCTGGAGCTGGACTTCGCCCCGCAGGCCGCCTGGCGGGGCTGGATCCTCGGCGGCGGGGCGCTGGCGGCGGCCCTCGCCCTGGTCGCGGCGGGCCTGGCCCGGCGGGTGCCGGGGCCGGGGAATCCGCCGGCCGCCGGAGCGGGGCTGGCCGCGGGCCCGCCGCCGGCGGCGACCGCGGCGCTCGGGGCGATCTCGGCGACGCTGCTCGCCGGCTGGCCGGGCCTGGCGCTCACCGCCGCCATCGGCGCCGCCGCGGCGGCGCTGACCCGGTACTCGCCGCGCCGGCCCACCCCGGCGGGGCTCGGCGCGGCGAGCGCGGCGCTGCTCGCGGTGGTCGGCGTCGCCGCGGCGCACCGGCCCTGGCCGGCCGAGGGCTACCTGGCCGGCACCTGGTGGCTGCAGCTGGCCGCGCTGGCCGCGCTGGCGCTGGTCGGGGTCGCCCAGTGCCTGCCCAGGGCGCGCCGGGCGGGCTCCTCCACCAGCGCGTAGGAGGCCGCGGCGACCGGGATGGTCAGCGCCACGGTGAGCAGCGCCACCGCCGGCAGATGCCCGTCGAAGAGGCGCACCCCCAGCAGCGGGAAGGCCACCGAGAGCATCGCCATATGCCAGAGGAAGATCCCGTAGGACCAGCGGCCCAGGGCCTGCATGGGGGCGGAGGCGAGCACCCGGGAGGCCGGTTCGATGGCCCAGGGGCCGATGATCCCGGCGCCGAAGACCAGCCCGCACAGCAGCCGGCGCAGGAACTCCCAGTGGGTCAGCTCCACCAGGCCCTCCGGGCCGAGGCGGGCGGCCAGCAGCAGCGCCGCCGCGGCGAGGCCCAGCCCGACCCAGCGCCGCGCCGCATACCGGCGCAGCCGGCCCAGCAGCGCCCGCCGCGCCGGATCCGGGTGCCCGGCCAGGGACTCCGCCTCGGCGAGCACCATGCCCGCGGCGAACCAGGAGAAGTACGCCGCCGGCTGGATATGCGGGTTGACCCCCTCCGGGTAGGGCAGCGGCAGCCAGGCCCAGCCGAGGCTGGCCGCGGCCAGGCCCGCCAGGGCCAGGATCCGCGCCCCCTGCCGGCGCACCGGGTCCAGCCGGCGCAGCAGGATCGCGAAGGCCGGCAGCGCCAGGTAGAAGGACACCTCCACGGACAGCGACCACAGGTGGGTGAGCCCGCCGTGCAGCCCCTCGGCGACGAAGACCTGGGTGAGGGTGAGGTTCGCCGCCCAGGCGCGCAGCCCCGCCCCGGCGCCGACCGGCAGCACGAGCAGCACCACCAGCACCAGCACCCAGTAGGCGGGCAGGATCCGCGCGGCCCGGCGCCGGTAGTAGCGGCGCCAGTCCCCGCCGCCGCGGTGCGAGCGCCAGAGCAGGAACCCGGAGAGGGTGAAGAACACCGCGACGAAGAAGTCGAAGCGGCCCAGCGCCCGCTCCCACAGCGCCCCGGTGTCATGCCCGGTCTGGAAGGCGGCGTGGGTGCCGATGATCCCGATCGAGGCGACCGCGCGCAGCCCCTCCAGGGCGGGCAGGAACCCGGGGCGGAAGGCCGGCCGGTGCTCCGGCACCCGGCCGGCGGGGGGCTGGGCGGGCTGGGTCACGGCACTCCTCCCGGGGTCGTCGTCGATGCTCATTCTGAAAGGTTATCCGCAGGTCATCGCCCCCGCACGGGGTTCCGGGACCGGGGTGCGCCGGGATATTATCCGGAAATCACCGCACCCCCGGCGGGAAACCTGCTAGGTTTCCTCCGAGAACATACCCCCGTGGAAGGATAGTCACCGCCCCATGGCCAAGAAAGCCCTGTCGCATATCGCGATCATCGTCGGCGCCGCCCTCATCGTCATCGCGGTGCTGCTGCCCACGTTCCTGGTGCCCAAGCTGAAGTCCCTGCCGCTGGACACCAAGAGCACCACCATCACCGACGTCCGGGAGGGCGCGCTGCTCGACTCCGGCGCCCTCGCCGAGAACAAGCCGGTGCCCCCGGCCAAGGACGACCCGGAGTGCGCGGACGAGGACAACCTGCCCATGCACTGCTTCATCAACACCGAGGTGCCGCTGAAGTCGGTGCGCCATGTGCACATGGAGGATCCGGCGGACGCGAAGGTGGTCACCTTCGAGGTCGGCACCACCATCCTGCGCATGGACCGGGATGAGCCGAAGAACCTGATCAACGCCTCCGTGGACCGGGTCACCCTGGACCGGGCCACCCAGTGGCCGGTGGACGAGCCCACCTCCACCATCGCCATGTCCAATCCGCAGGAGCCGGGCGGCGACCAGCTGCGGCCCTTCACCCGGCCGGGCATCCAGTACCAGTTCCCGCTGGGCGCGGAGAAGAAGTCCTACGACTACTACGACGTGGTCGGCCTGCTCGAGCAGGACATCGACTTCATGGGCGAGGAGAAGCAGGACGGCGAGACCGTCTACCGCTACGAGATGCAGATCGAGCCGGTGAACCTCTACGAGCAGTTCAAGGCGCATCAGACCGCCGAGGGCCGCAAGCTCACCGAGGCGGACAAGAACTACATGGCCTCGCTGCGCCTGAAGCTGCCCGCCGCGTTCTGGGGCGAGGAGGGCGATGACGAGATCGAGATGGACCGGTACTACACCAATGTGCGCACCGTCCGCGTCGAGCCGACCACCGGCATGATCGTCAACGGCACCGAGCACATCTTCCAGTACTACGCCAAGGACGACGCCGAGGCCCGGGCCATCGCGCACGGCGAGGGCCGCAAGGCCGAGGAGGCCAACCGCAACCGCACCGCGATGGACTTCGAGGCGCAGTGGAGCGAGCAGACCAAGGACAACCAGCTGTCCATGGCCCGCGACTCGAAGAAGCAGCTGAAGATCGCCAGCGTGTACGCGCCGATCCTGCTGGTCATCATCGGCGTCGTGCTCATCCTGCTGGGCATCCGGGGCCACCGGCGCAGCTGACCGGCGGGCCACGGGGCCGGCTCCCGCAGGGGCCGCCGCGGGCGCGGGGTGGCACCCCGCGCCGGCGGCGGCCCCGCGCCGATCCCGGGCCCCGTTAGACTTCCCCGGTGTGGACTCCCCCGCCCGATCCCGCGCCGCCGCCCGGCCCCGCGCGGAGGCCGGCCTGACCCCCGGCTCCCTGGTCGCCGTCGGCTGGTCGCTGCTGCTCACCGCCGCGGCGCTGTGGCCGCTGGCCCGGCCCGGGGAGCTGATGCTGCGGGATATGGTGGTGCCCGCCCGCCCGGCGCTGACCGACGCGGCCCTGGGCCTGGGCGGCGCCGCCGCCCGGGCCACCCCCCAGGACGCGCTGCTCGCCCTGGCCGCGCACGGCCCCGGCGCCCCGGCGGCGGCCGCGCTGGTGCTCTTCACCGCGTTCATGATCGGCGGGGTCGCCGCCTCCGAGCTGGCCCGCCGGGCCCTCGGCGCGGGCGCGGCCGGGCAGCTCGCGGCGAGCACCATCACCCTGTGGAACCCCTTCGTGGTGGAGCGGCTGCTGCAGGGCCACTGGTCCCTGGTCGCCGCCGCGGTGCTGCTGCCGGCGATCGCCCTGGCCGGGGCGCTCGGCCGGCCCGGCTGGCGGGCCAGCCTGCTCGCCCTCGCCGGGCTCACCCCCACCGGGGCGCTGCTCGGCGCCGCGGTGGCGCTCACCGCCGCCCGCGGCGCCCGGGACCGGCTGCTCGCCGCGGCGAGCGCCGCGGCGGTGTCCGCGCCCTGGCTCATCGCCGCCGCCCTCGGCGGCGCCCCGGCCACCGCGGACCCGGCGGCGGCGGGCGCCTTCGCCGCCCGCGCCGAGCACCTGGTCGGCACCCTGGGGGCGCTCGCCGGGCTCGGCGGGATCTGGAACGCCCAGGTGGTGCCCGGCTCCCGGGAGCACGCCGGTTCGGCGCTCACCGTGGTCCTGCTGCTCGCCCTGTTCGCCATCGGCGCCCGCGCCGCCTGGGGGCGCGGGGCGGGCCGGGCCGCCCCGGTGCGGCTGCGCCGCCGGCTCATCGCGCTCGCCGCGGTGGCGGTGCTCGCCCCCGCCCTGGCCGCCACCGGGCCGGGGCTGGCCGCCGTCGCCGCCGCCCAGGAGCAGCTGCCCGGGGCGGGGCTGCTCCGCGACGGGCAGAAGTGGGTGGCCCTGGCGCTGCCCGGCTACGGGCTGCTCGCCGCCGCCGGGGCGGAGACCCTCGCCGCGGGCCTGCCGGATCGGCGCCGGCTGCTCGCCGGGGCGGTGGCGGCGCTCACCGCGATGGCGGCGGTGCCGGAGCTGCCCCGGGCGGTGGCCCCGCTGGCCCCGCAGCCGGCCTGGCCGGGCTGGCAGTGGGTCACCGGGCTGGTCGCCATGGACGATGGCGCGGTGGCCAGCCTGCCGGCGGCCTCCTACCGGGTGGTGGACGGCCGGCCGGTGTACGACCCGGCGACGAAGATCCTGCCCGCCGAGGTGCTCGGCACCCCGGAGCTGCTCATCGGCGGGGTGGCCGTGGACGACGCCGCCGGCCGCCCGGCGCGGGTGCGCCGGCTGCTGCTGGACCCGCCGCCGGACGCGGTGGCCCGGCTCGCCGCCGAGGGGGTGGCCTGGGTGCTGGTCGCCGATTCGCCCGGCCCGATGGGCGAGGCGGAGCGGGTGCTGGACCGCCTGGAGCTGGTGCACGCCGATGCGCGGCTGCGGCTGCACCACGTACCCGGCCCGGTGGCCCGGCCCGCGCCCGCGGATCGGCGCCCCGCATGGGCGGGCCTGGCCGCCTGGGCGGCCGCGGCGCTGGCCGGGCCGGCCGCGGCCGCGGTCGCCGCGCTCAGCGGCGCCGGGCGGCGGCGACGAGCACCCGCTCCACCGCCGCGGTCGTCGCCGGCCAGCTGAACCGCCCGGCGCGCCGCCGGGCCGCCGCGCCGAGGCGATCCCGCAGCCCGGGGTCGGCGAGCAGCCGGCCCACCGCGGCGACCAGCTCCGCCGGGGTGCCCGCGAGCAGCCCGGTGGCGCCGTCGACCACCGAATCGCGCAGCCCCGCCGAGGAGCGGTAGCCCACGGTGGGCACCGCGTGCTGGGCGGCCTCGATCACGGCCAGCCCCCAGCCCTCCTTCCGGGAGGGCATCAGGTGCACCCGGGCGGCGGCGAGCAGGGCGTGCTTGCGCTCCTCGGTGACCTGCCCGTGGAAGACCACCCGGTCGGCCACGCCCAGGGCCCGGGCGTGGCCGCGCAGCCGATCCGCCCACCAGCCGTCGCCGATGACGTCCAGGCGCAGCCCCGGCCACCGCGGGGCCAGGGCGGCCACCGCGTCGATGGCGTGCTCGATCTGCTTATGGGGCACCAGCCGGGACAGGGTGACCAGCCGCGGCCCGGGGTCGGCCGGCGCCGCCGCCGCAGCGGCGCCGGCGGGCACCGGGTCCACCCCGTTGCGGATCACCTCGATATCGGATCCGCGCACCCCCAGGGCGCGCAGATCCGCGGCGGAGGGCTCGGAGACGGTGATGTACCGGCAGCCCCGGTGCACCTGGGGGGACAGCCGGGATTCGATGAACCAGCCCAGCCGGCCGGTGAGCCGGCCGGCCACCGGCCACTGCTCCCGGTGGCAGTGGTGCACCAGCAGCACCGTCGGCGCCCCGGCGAAGATCCGGGCCAGGAAGGGGATCCCGTTCTGGGTGTCCAGCACCACCTCCGGGCGCCCGCCCAGGGCCCGGGCCAGCGGCCCGTGGCCGAGGCGGGCGGCGGCCATCGCCGCCCAGGCCCGGGGGTAGACGGTGTAGCCGCCGCCGGCGCGGGAGAAGGCCACCCCGCCCCGGCGCTCCGCCGCGGCCGCGCCCGGGTAGGCCGCGGTGCGGTAGACCACCCGGTGCCCGGCGGCGGCGAGGGCGCCGGCGACGTGCTCGAGGTAGCGTTCGCTGCCCCCGCCCTCCGGGTGGCCGGTGTCGCGCCAGCACAGCAGCAGAATCCTCATGGGGGGGACTGTAGCCGCCGCCGGCGGCGCCGTTTGCCCGATCCCCGAGGCGGCCGGCGGGGCGGCTCGGGTAGTTTCGGCCCCGTGCGCCATCGCCTGCCGAACCCCGCCCCCCTGCGCCGCCTCGCCACGCTGCGCCGCTCGGTGGGCCTGCTCGCCGCCTTCCGCCATGAGCGCGAGCGCCCGGAGCTGTTCTACGGCCCGCTGGCCGAGGACACCGCGGAGCTGCTCGCCGCCATCGCCGCCGCCGCCGGGGCCGGGGGGCTGCGCGGGATGCGGATCCTCGACGTCGGCGGCGGCCCCGGCTACTTCGGCCGGGCCTTCGCCGAGCGCGGGGCGGACTACGTCACCTGCGAACCCGATGTCGGGGAGATGGCCGCCGCGGGCATCCGCCTGGACTCCTCGGTGCGCGGCTCCGGGCTGGCGCTGCCCTTCCGGGACGGCGCCTTCGATCTCACCTACTCCTCCAACGTCGCCGAGCACGTCGCCGAACCCTGGCGGATGGGCCGGGAGATGCTGCGGGTGACCCGGCCCGGCGGGCTCATGGTGTACTCCTACACCTGCTGGTGGGGCCCCTTCGGGGGCCATGAGATGGGGCTCACCCACTACCTCGGCGGGGCGCGGGCGCGCCGGCTCTACGAGCGCCGGCACGGCCGGCGGCCGAAGAACGCCTACGGCGAGTCCCTGTTCGAGGTGGGCTGCGCCGAGGGCCTGGCCTGGGCGGCCGAGCAGGGCCGCACCGGCGCCGCGGAGCCGCTGGCGGCCTTCCCCCGCTACCACCCCCGCTGGGCCTGGTGGCTGACCCGGGTGCCGGTGCTGCGCGAGGTGGCGGTGTCGAACCTGGTGCTGGTGCTGCGCCGCGGCGCCGATCCGCTCCCGGCTCCCCCCGCGATGCGGTGACCTGCGGCGTCGGGCGGGCGGTCACCCCCATTGAGAAGGGCATGCGGAGATAATCCGCCGAGGGGTGATGCGCGGCGTCCCGCGCGGCTAGGGTGACGTGGGACACTCCCCAGACGACGCAGAGGACTGATTATGACCAACGCCACGAATCCCGCGGGCGGCGCCTTCATCTACGAGGCGATCCGCACCCCGCGCGGTAAGGGCAAGAAGGACGGGTCGCTGTATTCGGTGCGGCCGGTCTCCCTGCTCACCGGCCTGATCGACGAGATCCGCGACCGCTTCCCGAACCTGGACGAGGAGCGCATCTCCGACTTCATCGTCGGCTGCGTGACCCCGGTCGCCGACCAGGGCGCCGACATCGCCCGCACCGCCGCGCTCGCCGCGGGCCTGCCGTACCGCACCGGCGGGGTGCAGGTGAACCGCTTCTGCGGTTCCGGGCTCACCGCGATCAACCTCGCCGCGCAGAAGGTCGCCTCCGGCTTCGACGAGCTCGTCCTCGCCGGCGGCGTGGAGTCGATGTCCCGGATCCCGATGGCCTCCGACGGCGGGGCGATGGCGATGGACGCCGAGGTGTCCTTCGCCACCGACTTCGTGCCCCAGGGCATCTCCGCGGACCTCATCGCCTCCCTCGACGGGATCGGCCGGGACCGCCTGGACGCCTTCGCGGCCCGCTCCCACGAGCGCGCCGCGAAGGCCTGGGCGGAGGGGGTCTTCGACCGCTCCGTGGTCCCCGTGGTCGACGCCAACGGGCTGACCATCCTGGACCGGGACGAGACCATCCGGCCCGGCACCACCGCCGAGTCCCTGGCGAAGCTGCGCCCGGCCTTCGAGCAGATGGGCGCCATGGGCGGCTTCGACGCGGTGGCGCTGAAGAAGTACCCGCAGCTGGAGTCGATCACCCACGTGCACCACGCGGGCAACTCCTCCGGCATCGTCGACGGCGCGGCGCTGACCCTCGTCGGCTCGGAGCGCGCCGGCGCGGACATGGGCCTGGAGCCGCGGGCCCGGATCGTCGCCATGGCGGTCAACGGCGTGGAGCCGACGATCATGCTCACCGGCATCGAGCCGGCCGTGCGCGAGGTGCTGGCGAAGGCGAACCTCTCCGTCGAGGACATCGACGTATGGGAGATCAACGAGGCCTTCGCCGCGGTGGTGCTGCACGCCCAGGAGGCCCTGGGCATCGACGAGGAGCGGCTCAACGTGCACGGCGGCGCGATCGCCATGGGCCACCCCCTCGGCGCCACCGGCGCGATGATCACCGGCACCGCCATCGACGAGCTGCACCGCTCCGGCGGCCGCTATGCGCTGATGACGCTCTGCGTCGCCGGCGGCATGGGCGTGGCCACCATCGTCGAACGCGTCTAGAACCCCCACCCGAACCTTTCAAGGAGACCCCAAATGACCGACACCATGTTCCGGTGGGACAAGGACGCCGACGGCGTCGTCACGCTCACGATGGACGCCCCCGACGCCCCCGTCAACACCATGAACGACACCTTCCGCGAAGGCCTCGTCGCCACCGTGGAACGCCTCGAGGCCGAGCTCGCGGAGGATCCGAAGTCCATCCGCGGGGTCATCATCACCTCCGCGAAGAAGACCTTCTTCGCCGGCGCCGACCTGACCGAGATGGTCAAGGCCGGGCCCGGCGACGCCGCCGCCATGTTCGAGATGGTGCAGGGCATGAAGGACGCGCTGCGCCGGATCGAGCGCGCCGCGGTGCCCGTGGTCGCCGCGATCAACGGCTCCGCCCTCGGCGGCGGCCTGGAGATCGCGCTGGCCGCGAACCACCGCATCGCCGCGGACGCCCGCGGCTCCAAGATCGGGCTGCCCGAGGTGACCCTCGGCCTGCTGCCCGGCGCCGGCGGCATCGTGCGCACCGTCCGGATGCTCGGCATCCAGGACGCGCTGATGAACGTGCTGCTGCCGGGCAAGCAGATGCGGCCCGCGCAGGCGCTCAAGGCCGGCCTCGTCGACGAGGTCGTCGAGCCCGGGGAGCTGCTCGACCGCGCCCGGGCCTGGGTGACCTCGCCGGAGGCCACCGCGACCCAGCCCTGGGACGAGAAGGGGCACCGGATCCCCGGCGGCACCCCCACCTCGCCGAAGCTGGCGATGATGCTGCCCTCCTTCCCCGCCAACCTCACCAAGCAGCTCAAGGGCGCGCCGATGCTCTCCCCGAAGCGGGCGATGCAGGCCGCCATCGAGGGCGCCCAGGTGGACTTCGACACGGCGCTGACCATCGAGTCCCGCTACTTCACCGAGCTGGCCTGCGGCACCCAGTCGAAGAACATGGTGCAGGCCTTCTTCTTCGATCTGCAGCACTGCAACGGCGGCGGCTCCCGGCCCCGCCGGGCCGACGGCACCCCCTTCCCGACGACGGAGTTCCGCAAGGTCGCCGTCGTCGGCGCCGGCATGATGGGCGCCGGCATCGCCTACGTCTGCGCGAAGGTGGGCATGGAGGTCGTGCTCAAGGACGTCACCCTGGAGAACGCCGAGCGCGGCAAGAACTACTCCGAGAAGCTGGAGGCCAAGGCGCTGTCCCGGGGCCGCACCACCGAGGAGAAGTCGAAGGCGCTGCTGGACCGGATCCACCCCACCGACTCCTACGAGGATCTGCACGACGTGGACATCGTGGTGGAGGCGGTGTTCGAGAACACCGAGCTCAAGCACAAGGTGCACGCCGAGATCGAGGCGGCGGTGCCGGATACCGCGGTGCTGGGCTCCAACACCTCCACGCTGCCGATCACGGAGCTGGGCGAGGCGGTGGAGCGCACCGGCGACTTCATCGGCCTGCACTTCTTCTCCCCGGTGGACAAGATGATGCTCATCGAGATCATCTCCGGGGAGAACACCTCCCCGGAGACCCTGGCCAAGGCCCTGGACTTCTCGGTGCAGATCCGCAAGATCCCGATCGTGGTGAACGACTCCCGCGGCTTCTACACCTCCCGGGTGATCGCCACCGTGATCAACGAGTCCATGCGGATGGTCGCCGAGGGCCACCAGCCCACCCTGGTGGAGGCCGCCTCCCGGCAGGCCGGCTACCCGGCGGCGCAGCTGCAGCTCGCCGATGAGCTGAACCTGAAGCTGATGAAGAAGGTCCGCGAGGAGACCGAGGCGGCGATGCGCGCCGCCGGGCACGAGATCGAGGACGGCGGCGTCGCCGGGCTGGTCAACCGGATGCTGGAGGAGTTCGACCGGCCCGGCCGGCTGGAGGGCCGCGGCTTCTACGAGTACGTCGACGGCAAGCGCACCCGGCTGTGGCCGGGCCTGTGGAGCGAGCTCGGCGCCGGGTCCATCCCGGCGGAGGAGACCAACCTGCAGGACCTGGTGGACCGGATGCTGTTCATCGAGGCGATCGAGACCCAGCGCTGCATGGACGAGGGCGTGGTGGTGGAGGACGCCGACGCCAACATCGGCTCCATCTTCGGCATCGGCTACCCGGCGTGGACCGGCGGCACCCGCCAGTTCATCGTCAACTACGACCGGTTCTCCGGCCGCCCGGAGGCGGCGAAGGCCGCCGGCGTGGTGGACGGGGCGCTGCCCGACGGCACCCCGACCCTGGGCGTGCCCGGGTTCGTGGCCCGCGCCGAGGAGCTCGCCGCCGCCTACGGCGAGCGCTTCACCCCGCCGGCCTCGCTGAAGGGCTAGACCCCCCAGGGGCCCCACCGGCCCCACCCGACCCCCTGGTGGGCATGCGCACCAGGGGGTCGGCCCATGCCCCCGGACACCCGCCGCCACCTCGTTATTTCCCCGTTACACCCCCGTTATCGCCCGGCGGGCTTTCCATTGCCCCCCAAACGGCTTATCCTGTACCGGTATGTCCCGCGCCGGGCCGCGGCCCCGCCGCCCGCGCACCACCGTCGACGAAAGCAGCCCATGCGCCTCCGCACTGTCCTGGCCACCGCCGCCGCCACCGCGATTGCGGCGATCTCCCTGCCGGCCGCCCAGGCCGCGCCCGGAAACGCCGTCGTCCTCGGCGACTCCCTGGCCGCCAACCCGACCGTCTACGACTTCGCCGCCGGCAAGGCCAACCTGCCGCTGCCGGACGCCCGGATCTCCAAGGCCGGCTGCGGCACCGACTTCCGCTTCAGCGGCGCCTACGGCGCCGCCGCCGGCCGCCACGTCGACGACTACACCTGCGCCGGCGCCTCCTACCGCACCGGCGGGATGCGCATCGCCGAGCAGATCCAGCGCGCCCGGGACAACGGGGACCTCAACGGGTCCACCCGCGAGGTGGTCATGCTCGCCGGGGCGAACGACACCTACCCCTACGTGCTCAACGACCACATGCCGGTGCCGGAGGTGCGGGAGAACCTGCGCGCCGCGGTGCGCGAGGCCATCCACCAGGCCAAGGCCGCCGCCCCGAACGCGGTGGTGAAGGTGGTCGGCTACCCGACCGTCTCCGCCCCGGACGGCACCGTGTGCGTGTTCAACCTCGCCCCGAACGCCCCCGGCGCGCCCACCCCGGGCGTGAACATCCGCGAGATCGAGGACGCCCTGCAGGGCGCCGTCGCCGACGCCGCCCGCGACGCCGGGGCCCGCTTCGTCGACTCCAAGCGGGTCACCGGCGGCCACGGCACCTGCGCCGCCGACCCGTGGGTGGCCGGGATCGTCTCCATGAACGCCGGCCCGCACAACCTGATCCTGCACATGACCGACGCCGGCCTGGACGCCGTCGGCGGCAACGCCGCCCGCGGCTGACCGCCGCCGGCCGCGAGGCCCCCGGCGCGCCCCGGCGGCCCCCGAGAACGGGGGCCGCCGGGGCGCGCCGGATCTATGGTGGCCGCCATGCACCAGCCCCCGCCCGATGACCTGCCCGCCGCCCCCGGGCACCCGCGGCTGAGCTACGCCGAGCTCGCCTTCGACGAGCACGTCCGCGCCCGGCAGCGCGCCGTGGGCGCACACCACCGGATCGACGAGCCCGCCGAGGGCGCGTTCGAGTTCGAGCCCGCCGACCGCAGGCTCATCGCGAACGCGGACATGGCCATGATCGGCACCGTCACCGGGGCGGGCTGGCCCTACGTCCAGCACCGCGGCGGTCCCCCCGGGTTCGTGCGGATCCTCGGCCCGGACACCCTGGCGATCCCGGATCTGGCCGGCAACCGGCAGTACGTCACCACCGGCAACATCGACCGGGACGGCCGGGTGTGCCTGTTCTTCGTCGACTTCCCCACCCGGCGCCGGCTGAAGGTCTTCGGCCGCGCCCGGGTGCTCGACGCCGCCGGACACCCGGAGCTGGTGGAGCGGCTGCGCGATCTCGGGGGCGGCCGCCGGCTGCGCTCCCGGATCGAGCGGGTGCTGCTCATCCGGGTCACCGCGGTGGACGCCAACTGTACGAAGCACATCACGCCGCGCTGGGATCGGGGGTACATCGACGAGCTGACCGGCCTCTACCGGGCCGACATCGAGGAGCTGAGGGCCCGCCTCGCCGAGGCCGAGGCGGAGCTGGACCGGCTCCGCGGGGCCGCGGGGCGGGGGTAGCCGGCCACCCCCCGACCCCCGGGCGGGGTTTGGCCGGGCGCGGTGCACCGGGGATGCTCGGTTGCGTCCGAGGGCACGCAACGGGGCCGGCGACGGCCCGGGGAAGGGGCGAGATGGCGGCGAGCGCCGCACGCGCCGGCCGGGTCGGCTGGGTGGATCTGGCCAAGGGGATCTGCATCCTGCTGGTCGTCGCCTACCACGTGAACCTGGACCCCTTCCCCTCGACGGCGATCGCGACCCTGCTGCGGCCCACCGGGGTGCTGCGGATGCCGCTGTTCTTCTTCGTCTCCGGGCTCTTCGCCGGGCGGCTGCTCGTCGGCGACGGCCGCTGGCTGCTGCGCCGCCGGGTGTGGCCCTGGGCCTTCCCCTTCACCCTGTGGACCATCATCTACCTCGGCGGAATGCACCGGGAGCCCCCGGCGGCGATCGCCGCCCAGCTGGTCACCCCCACCTCGCACATGTGGTTCCTGCAGGCGCTCATCGTCTACAGCGTCGCCACCTGGGCCACCCGCCGGCTGCCCCGGGGCGCGGTCCTCGCCCTCGCCATCGCGCTGGCCCTGGCCGGGCCGCTGCTCTGGGGCTGGTCCCCGTGGAACCAGATCCTGCGCTGGTGGCCGGCCTTCCTGCTCGGCATGGCCGCCCGGGAGCTGCTGGTCGGCGCCAGCGCCGGGGAGCTCACCCGGCGCCGGCTGGCCTGGTGGGCGGCCGGCGCCGCGGCGCTGTGGCTCCTCGGCCAGCTGCTGCGCGGGCAGGTGACCATCCCGGCCGGGCCCGACCAGCCGCCGGCGCTGCACGCCGCCGCGCAGCTGGTGTGGCTCTGCCGCGCCCCGGCGGGGGTGGCCCTCGCCCTGGCCCTGGCGGTGTGGCTGGACCGGCGGCGGGGCGGGCCGTTGGGCGCCCTGGCCCGCCGGCTGCGCGCCATCGGGCAACGCACCCTGGCGATCTACCTCACGCACATCCCGGTGGACATCCTCCTCGAGTACCGCCTGATCGGCTCCTCGGAGCGGCTCACCTCCCTCGGCGAGGCCGCGCCCTGGGCGGTGAGCATCGCCGCCTTCGCGATCTGCCTGGCCGCCGCCCGCGCCCTGGAGGCGCTGGCGGTCAACGTGGCCTGGCTGCGCTGGCTGGTCTACGCCCCGGAGCTGCCCGGGTCCGCGGCCCCGTCCGCCCCGCCGGCCTCGCCGAGCTCGGCGACCAGGACCTCCTGAACCACCGACATCGCGGACAGCGCCGCCGGGGCCCCGCAGTAGCCGGCGGAGTGGATCACCGCCTCCACGATCTCCTCCCGGCTCAGCCCGTTGCGCAGCGCCCCGCGGACGTGCCCGCGCAGCTCCCCGGTGGCGCGCAGGGCCACCAGCATGCCGATGTTGAGCAGGCTGCGGTCCCGCTTCGCCAGGCCCTCCCGGGTCCACACCGAGCCCCACACGGTCTCGGTGATATGCCGCTGCAGCGGCTCCCCGTCGCTGCCCGCGGTGCGGGCCAGGGCCGCGTCCACGAAGTCGTCGCCCATCACCTCCCGGCGGATCCGGATGCCCTCGTCGTAGCGGGCGTCGGCGGGCAGGGTGCGGTTGTCGTCCTTCGGCGTCATGGCGCCCATGATGCCAGCCCCCGCCGCGGCCGGGGCCGGCGGCTCAGCGGCCCGCCTCCGGCAGCAGCCCGGCGAGGATCTCCGCGGCCGGGGCGACGCGGCAGGCGGCGAAGCCGGAGCCGGCCCACAGGTTCAGCCGCTCCGGGTCCCCGGCGGCGGCCGCGGCGGCGCGCATCGGGGAGCTCAGGTGGTGCAGCTGCGGGTACAGCGCCGGGGCCTCCGGGATCCGATCGGTGACCTCGTTGGCGATGCTGCGCGCCCAGCGCCCGGAGAAGGCCCGGGTGAGGGTGGTCGGCCGCCCCCGCAGCCGCAGCAGCGCAGCGACGTGGGCGGGTTTGGTGCCGGCCTCCTCGGCGGTGAGGAAGAGCGTGCCCACCTGCACCGCCGCCGCCCCGGCGGCGCGCAGCCGGGCCACGTCCGCGGGCCCGGCCACCCCGCCGGCGGCGATGACGGGGACCTCCCCGGCGGCGGCCGCCGCCGCGGCGACGAGCCCGGCCGGCCCCGGGGCCGTGGCCGGGTCGTCCGCGCCGGGGTCGTCCACCCCGGCGACGGTGGCGCGGTGCCCGCCGGCACCGATGCCCTGGACCACCACCGCATCCGCCCCGGCGGCCACCGCGGCGCGCACCCCGGCGAGGGTGGTGGCGCCGAGGGCGACCGCCTTGCCCGCCGCCTGCAGCCGGTCGATCTCCGCCGCGGCGGGATGGCCGAAGGCGAAGCTCACCCAGCGACAGTGCGCCGGGGCGGCCCGCGCGATCTCGAGTTTCGCCGCGTAGCCGTCGTCATCGGCATGCGGGGTGGCCGGCAGCGCCGCGTCGGGGAAGGCGGCGGCCAGCCGGGCCCGGTGCGCGGACCACTCCGCCGCGGCGGCGGCCGCCGGCGGGGCCTCGGGGGCCGGGGTGGGGTGGAAGATGTTCACCCCGAAATCGCGGTCGGTGGCGGCGGCCACCGCGTCGATCCGGCGGGACAGCTCCTCCGGGGCGAGGTACCCGCCGGCGAGCAGACCCAGCCCACCGGCGGCGGAGACCGCGGCGGTCAGCTCCGGGGTGGAGGGCCCGCCGGCCATCGGGGCGAGCACGATGGGCAGCTCGGGCAGCGGGATGTCGCGGGTCATCGGGGCTCCTTCCCTCGGGGTGGCGATCCACCATAGGCGGCCCGCGGCGGGGGTGGACCAGGTGGTGTGCGCGATAAACCCGGGCGGGACCGGCGCCGCCCCGGATAAACTGGGCCAATGAACCACGAGTCCGCACCCCCGTCCCCCCGCCCCGCCGAGCCCGGGACGCCGCTGCCGGTGCCCGATCTCGACACCACGCTCAACCGCCTGGAGACCGTGGTCTCCGCGATCGCGGACGCGCCCACCCTGGCCGCCACCCGCGCCGCGGTGGAGTCCTTCCGCACCGGCGCCGGCCCCGAACTCCACCGGCGCCTCCTCGACGACGCCGAGGAGCGGGCCGCCGCCGGCTCCAGCTGGCTCGCCGAGGGCTGGCTCCACGACTACCTCGACGTGCGCGACCCGCTGCCGCTGGCCACCAACGTCGGCTTCCAGGTGCGCCTGGACTCCCCGGCCAGCGGCCTGGACCGGGCCGCGGACCTGGTGCACCGCGCGGTGCGGCTGCACCTGGACCACGTGCACGGCCGCACCCCGGAGGAGGTCGACGCCCGCGGCAACCGGCTCTCCCCCGCCCAGTGGGAGTTCCTCGCCGGCGGGGTGCGCATGCCCGCCGAACCCCGCGACCGGATCCTCGCCCCCGCCCGCCCCGCCGCCGGGCCGCATGAGATCGGGGTCATCGTCTCCGACCGGATCTGGGCGCTGCGGATCACCGACGACGCCGGGGAGGCGCTGCCGGTCGCCGCGCTGCGCGCCGGCCTGGAGCGCGCCCTGACCTCCGCCAAGGAGGTGCCCCGGGAGTCGCCGATCCCGCTGCCGCACATGTCCTACCTGCCGGCCGCCGCGGGCGCCGCGGTCACCGGGGCGCTGCGCGCCGAACCCGCCGGCGCGGCGATCTTCGACCGGATCCGGGACATGCTCTTCACCGTCCATCTGCTGCACCGCACCCCGCGGCGGGCGGATGCGGCCCTCCGGGACTGCGCCTTCGGCCCCGGCAACGCCTGGGCCACCAAACCGGTGACCTACGAGATCGGGCTGGACACCGACTGGGCCTGCCTCCACGTGGAGCACTCCACCGTCGACGGGGCGACCATCCTCACCCAGATCGCCCGGATGCAGGCCGCCGAACCGGCGCTGCCGGACGGCTCCGCCGACCCCGGCCCCGCCGCACCCGCCCCGGAGGAGCTCACCTGGTCCCCGCCCGCGGAGCTGCTGCCGGTGCTCCGCGACGCCCTGGAGTCCTACCGGGACCGGGCACGGGATCTGGCGGTGCGTCTGGTGAAGGTGCCCGCCCCGGACACCTCCGATCTGGGCGTGAAGGTCAGCGCGGACGCGATCTGCCAGCTCATCCTCACCATCGCGCAGAAGCTCGCCTACGACCGGGTGCGCGCCGTCTACGAGGCGGTGGACATGCGCGAGTACGTCCGCGGCCGCACCGAATGCCTGCGCGCGGTGACCCCGGAGGCGGTGGCCTTCGCCGAGGCCCTGGTCGCCGGGGAGGCCGAGCCGGCCGGCTTCGCCGCGGTGATGGCCGCACACCGCGGCTGGGTGAAGGCCTGCAAATCCGGCGACGGCATGGACCGGCACCTGTGGGCGCTGCGCCGCACCGCCGCCGCGGCCGGGGAGGAGCCGGGGCTCTTCGAGGACCCGGGCGTGGTCGCCGCGCGCACCGATTTCCTGTCCACCACCTCGATCGGCTCGGATGCGGTGATCCGCCGCTACACCTTCGCGCCCACCGTGCCCAACGGGTTCGGGGTGAACTACACGCCCCTGGACGGGGAGATCGAGTACTGCCTGAGCTTCTCCTCCTCCCGCACGGAGGGCCACATGGCCTTCCAGGCCGCGCTGTCCGACGCCGCCCGCCGGCTCGGCCGCTTCCTCGACGAGGTCCGCGCCGGCGCCACCGAGGGCTGAGCCCCGCTCCCTAGCGCACCGCGCCGGACACCGACCCCGGTGTCCGGCACGGCGCACCCGGGTGAGCCAATGGCGCGGCGCCACCGGCCCGATGAGCTCGACACGGGCGCTGACCTGCCCGAACCCCGGGATCCGGGCACGGCCCGATCCGATGCCGGAGCCGGGCCGGCAGCGGCGGATCCCGGCGCTCCCGGCCAGCGGGGTCCGGGTCCGCGGCCCGACCCGGACGGCCGGCACTGGCCCGGCCATCTCATGGGGATGCACCCGCATGGAGCGCAGGCAGCCGAGCAACACCACCACCGCGTGGACGCTCAGCACGAGGATCATCACGCGCGGGTGCGTGCCGGGGCCACGGTGGGGTTCCGATTCTTTCGGTCCGATACCCGCGCCACGGCGCGAAAGCGAATGTAGATTGAGCCGTGCCGGTGCATAGCCGCAGGTCAAGAAGTGTCCTCCCCGCGCGAGCGGGGCTGTTCCGGCGGCGGGGGCGCTGTCGCGCTTTGGAGGCACGTCCTCCCCGCGCGAGCGGGGCTGTTCCCATCAAGTACTCCGCGGAGACCGGGTGGGATATGTCCTCCCCGCGCGAGCGGGGCTGTTCCCGCGATCCGGTGGGGCTCCGCCTCGGCGGCCGCGTCCTCCCCGCGCGAGCGGGGCTGTTCCCCCACCGCAGCACCTTCGCGATGGTCATCGGCTGTCCTCCCCGCGCGAGCGGGGCTGTTCCCCGGCCGGTCGGCTTCCGGTCCAGCAAGACCGTGTCCTCCCCGCGCGAGCGGGGCTGTTCCGGAGCACATGATGAGCACCAATGATCGCCACCAGTCGTCCCTGCGCGAGTGGGGCTGTTCCGAACACCATCGTCGCCCACACGAACGGGTGGCAGTCGTCCCCGCGCGAGCGGGACTGTCCCCTTTGCCCGCGAATCCGACACGGTGGCCCACAAGGGCGTCCCCGCGCCGGCGGGCCCGGGGAACGGCGACGCCGGCGCACCCGGGCGGGGTGCGCCGGCGTTGCCGGGGAGGGGCGGGATCAGCCGTCGACGAGCCAGTCGTTGGGGCTGAACAGCTCGAAGTGCACCCGGGACTTGTCGATCCCGGCCTCGGTGAGCTGCGCCCGGATGGCCTGCAGGAACGGGTTGGAGCCGCAGAGGTAGTAGTCGGCGTCCTCGGGCAGATCCACCTCGGACAGGTCCATCAGGTCCGGCTCGTACCAGGTGCGGGATTCGCCGTGGGCCAGGGCCTCGACGGCGCCGACCCGGCCGGAGCGCAGCACATCGGCGTCCTCGGAGCGGTCCGCGTGCAGGGCGAGCACCCGGCGGTCGGAGTCCACGGCGACCAGGTGGTCCAGCATGCCGAGCATCGGGGTGACCCCGATCCCGGCGGAGATGAGCACCACCGGGGTGTCCGCGGCGGTGTCCAGCACCAGGTCCCCGGCGGGCAGCGAGATCTCCACCACGTCGCCGACCTGGAGCTCCCTCCACAGCTGGGTGGAGACCTCCCCGGCGGGGATGCCCTCGGCGGGGGCGCCGTCCTCGCGGCGCACCGCGAACTCCAGCACCCCGCCGCCGGCGTTGGTCAGCGAGTACTGGCGCAGCTGGCGGGCCCCGTCCGGCATGGTCTGCCGCACCGAGATGTACTGGCCGGGCCGGAAGCCGGGGGTCTCGCCCTCGACCAGGCGCACCCCGAAGCGCACCACCCGGTCGCCGTGGTCGGTGCGGGAGACCACCTCGGCGTCGCGGAAGACGTCGCCGTCGGCGACGCCCATCTCCCGGTAGGTGCCGCGCTCGAAGTCGACGAGCACCCGCTGCATCTCCAGGTACACCTCGTCCCAGGCGGCGCGCACCTCGCCGGAGAAGACCTCGGGGGTGAGGATCTCCTCGATGGCGTCGAAGAGGTGCTTGTGCACGATGGGGTACTGCTCCTCGACGATGCCGACGGAGACGTGCTTGTGCCCGATCCGGGCGAGCAGGTCCACCGGGTCCGGGGCCTCCGGGTCGACCAGGGTGGCGGCGAAGGTCGCCACGGAGGCGGCCAGGGCCTTCTGCTGGGCGCCGATCTTCTGGTTGCCGCGGTTGAAGGTGTCCGCGAGCAGCTCCGGGTGGGCACCGAACATCCGGCGGTAGAAGTTGGGGGTGATGTCGCCGATGTTGGCGCCGACGACCGGGAGGGTCTGCCGGATGAGCTCGGCGTGCTCGGGGGAAAGGGCGGTCTTCTCGACGGCGATCTCCGTCATGGGGTCCTCCTGCGGGGGTTGGCTGCGCCATGGGTGGATGGCGGAGTCCAACCTACCCTTAATACGCACCCCGGATTCCACTTAAAACCGCGGATGAGAGCTGAATCACCTTAACCATGGACTTCGGCCAGGATCAGCGAACCTGCTCGCGCAGCGGCCCGGCCAGCGCCAACGGCACCGGGCCGACCCCGTCCCGGGCGATCAGGTCATCGACGGTGACCCCGTCGAGGTGGGCGAAGAAGGCCTCCTGCGCCTCGGCGAGCGCCCCGCGCAGCCGGCAGAAGGGGATCATCGGGCACTCCGCGGCCTCGCAGTCGATGACCTCCCCGGTCTCCAGGGCGCGCAGCAGGCCCCCGATGGACCGCCCGGTGGCCCCCTCGACCAGCCGGATCCCGCCGCCGCGGCCCCGGGTGGCCACCAGCACCCCGAGTTCGCCCAGCCGGGTGACCACCTTGGCCACATGCGCCGGGGAGGCGTTGAGCTCCGCGGCCACCCCGCGGGCGGTGAAGCGCCGCCCCTCCTCCGCGGCGGCCAGGCGCATGACGAGGCGCAGGCCGAGATCGGAGAACATGGTGAGCTGCATAAGCCCAGGATAGCCGCCGCCGGCCCGGATTCCCGACCGGGGTTCGCCTTCCCCGGGGCGGATCGGGGGGAAAACACGCGGCGGCGCCGGGTAACCCCTATCGTTTCGGATACCGAACCCCGGAATCCCTCCGGGCCCCCGATCGGCCGGTGACGGCCGGAACAGGAGCACCCCATGCGCACCCCGAACACGGTCGCCATCACCGGGGCGGCCCGCGGCATCGGCCGCGCCACCGCCGGAGCCTTCCTCGCCGCCGGCGCCGATGTCGCGATCGGCGATCTCGACGCCGCCGCCGCCGAGCGGACCGCCGCCGAGCTCGCCGCCGCCCACCCCGGGCGGGTCGTGCTCGGCCTCGGCCTGGACGTCGCCGACCCCGCGTCGATGGCCGGGTTCCTCGACGCCGCCAAGGAGGGCCTCGGCGGCCTGGACGCGGTGGTCAACAACGCCGGGATCATGCCCACCACCGTCTTCGCCGAGGAGCCCGCGGAGCTCAGCGACCAGATCATCGACGTCAACCTGCGCGGGGTGGTGCACGGCACCAAGGCGGCGCTGCAGCGGCTCTCCCCGGAGGGGGTGGTGGTCAACGTCTCCTCCCAGGTGACCAACCTGCCCGCCCCGGCGCTGGCCACCTACACCGCCACCAAGGCCGGGGTGCTCGGCCTCGACGAGGCCCTGGGCCGGGAGCTGGCGGCCGCCGGCTCCCGGATCCGGCTGATGGCGGTGCTGCCCGGGATCATCCGCACCGAACTGTCCGCCGGCTCCAACCACCGCCGCTGGCTGGACCCGGTGCTGGTCGCCGACCCGGAGCAGGTCGCCGCCGCGATCGTCGCCGGGGTGCGCCGGCGGCGGCGCCGGGTGGCGGTGCCCGCCATCCTCGGGCCGGCCACCGCGCTGCTGCGCGCCCTGCCGTACCCGCTGCGCCGGGCCGCGGAACGCGCCCTCGGCCTGGACGTCTCCTTCACCGCCGCCGATCCGGCGGCCCGGGCCCGCTACCACGCCCGGATCGACGCCGCCCGCGCCGCCGCGGACTAGGCCGCGGCGCGGCGCCGGGCCTCGGCGAGCACCCCGCGGGCCATCGCCGGGAAGACCAGCCCGTGGAAGGGGTACACCGCCCACCAGTAGGCCCGGCCGATCAGGCCCCGCGGCACGTACACCGCGGTCTGCCGGTAGCGGGTGCCCCCGGCGCCGTCCGGGTCCACCTCCAGGATCAGCCAGCCGGCGCCGTCCAGGCGCATCTCCGCGCGCAGCACCAGCCGCCGGCCCGGCCGGATCTCCTCCACCCGCCACCAGTCCACCCGGTCGCCGACCGCCAGCCGGCGCGGATCCCGGCGGCCGCCCAGGCCCGGGCCGCCGATGAGCGCGTCCAGGATCCCGCGCAGCCGCCACAGCCGGGGCGCGGAGTACCAGCCGGCGTCGCCGCCGATGCCCTCCACCACCTCCCACACCAGCGCCGGGTCCACCCCGGCGGTCTCCTCCCGCTGGTCCCGGTACACGGTGTGCCCGGACCAGCCCGGATCGCCGGGGGCGGAGGCCGCGGCATCGCCGCCGCGCCGCCAGGAGCCGTCCCAGCTGGTGGGCACCCCGCCGCCAAGCTCCCGGGCCAGGGCCCGGGCCACCGCGGTGCGGTAGTCCGCCAGGCCCCCGGGCGGATCCGGGATGAGCTCCCGGATGGAGCGCTCCTCGCATACCGCGTCCTCGGCCATGGACTGCGCCAACGGCACCGCCAGGGCTGCCGGCACCGGGGTGACCAGGCCGATCCACGCCCCGGAGAGCCCGTCGACCGGCAGCGGCCAGGGCAGCGCCACCACCCGCCGGGTCAACCCCACCGCCTCCGCGTAGCCGCGCAGCAGATCCGCGAAACGGTAGGACACCCCGCAGCCGATGTCGCAGGAGCGGTTCACCGGCTCCCCGAGATCCGCCGCCCCCACCAGGTAGTGCAGGCAGTCCCGGATGGACAGCGGCTCGATCCGGTTGCCGATCCAGCGCGGGGCGATCATCAGCGGCAACCGCTCGGCGAGGTGCCGGATGATCTCGAAGGAGGCCGAGCCGGAGCCGATCAGGGTCGCCGCGCGCAGCACCAGGGTGGGCGTCGGCGCCTCCAGCAGGATCCGGGCCACCGCCTCCCGGGAGCGCATGTGCTTGGACAGCTCCCCGGCGGCCCGGGTGCGCGGGTGCAGCCCGGAGAGGTACACGATCTGGCGCACCCCCGCCGCGGCGGCGGCCTCGGCGATGACGCGGGCGACCCGGGCCTCGGCGGCCTCGAAGTCCTCCTCCGCCCCGGCCATGGAGTGCACCAGGTAGAGCACCACGTCCACCCCGGCCATCGCCGCGGCGGTGGCCCCCGGATCGGCGAGGTCCGCCTCGGCGCGCTCCACCCGATCCGCCCAGTCGAAGCGGTCCAGGTTGGCGGCCCGGCGGGAGCAGGCGCGGACGGTGAACCCGGCCTCCAGCAGGGCGGGGATGACGCGACCGCCGACGTAGCCGGTGGCCCCGGTGACGAGCACCCGCCGACCCGGGTGGTGGGCGGGTGCGACGGGGGGCGGTGCTTCGTTCATCCCCCGATACTACCCCCGATCGGGGCGGGGGGAGGGGGCCGGGGGCTACTTCTTGCCCTCGAGCTTGTCGGCGACCCGCTGCTCCAGGGCCCGGAACTGGTCCCAGACCTCCTGCGGGATCTCGCCGAGGGACTTCAGCCACTCCTCGTTGTCGGCCAGGTCGCCCTGCCACTTCTCGGCCGGGGCGCGCAGCGCCTCCTTGACGTCCTCCAGCGGGGTGTCCAGGCCGGTGAGGTCCAGATCCTCGGCGTTGGCGGTGTAGCCGACCACGGTCTCGCGGGCGTCGACCTTGCCCTCGATGCGCTCGGTGATCCACTTCAGCACCCGGGAGTTGTCGCCGAAGCCGGGCCACAGGAAGCGGCCGTCCTCGCCGCGGCGGAACCAGTTCACCAGGAACACGGCCGGCATCTTGTCGCCGCCCTTCTTGCCCATGGCGATCCAGTGCCGCAGGTAGTCGCCCACGTTGTAGCCGATGAAGGGCAGCATCGCCATCGGGTCATGGCGCAGCGAGCCGACCTTCGCCTCCGCGGAGGCGGCGGTCTGCCCGGAGGCCAGGGTGGCGCCGATGAAGGTGGCGTGGTTCCAGTCGAAGGCCTGGGTGACCAGCGGCACCGTGTCCGGGCGACGGCCGCCGAAGAGGATCGCGTCCACCGGCACGCCCTTGGGGTCGTTGAACTCCGGCGCGGCCACCGGGCACTGCGCGATCGGGGTGCAGTAGCGGGAGTTCGGGTGGCTGGACGGCTCATCGGAGTCCGGGGTCCAGTCGTTGCCCTTCCAGTCGATGGCGTGATCGGGCTTGTTCTCCATGCCCTCCCACCACACGTCGCCGTCGTCGGTGAGCGCGACGTTGGTGAAGATGGTGTTGCCCGGCTCCATGGTCTTCATGGCGTTCGGGTTGGAGTCGTAGTTGGTGCCCGGGGCGACGCCGAAGAAGCCGTTCTCCGGGTTCACCGCGTAGAGCCGGCCGTCCTCGCCGAACTTCAGCCAGGCGATGTCGTCGCCGACGACCTCGGCGGTCCAGCCCTCGATGGTCGGGGTGATCATCGCCAGGTTGGTCTTGCCGCAGGCGGAGGGGAAGGCGGCGCAGATGTGGTACGCCTTGCCCTCCGGGCTGGTCAGCTTGAGGATGAGCATGTGCTCGGCCATCCAGCCCTCCTCCTCGGCCATCACCGAGGCGATGCGCAGCGCGTAGCACTTCTTCGCCAGGATCGCGTTGCCGCCGTAGCCGGAGCCGAAGGAGATGATGTCCTTCGACTCGGGGAAGTGGGTGATGTACTTCTCGTCATTGCAGGGCCAGGTGGAGTCCTCCTCGCCCGGCTCCAGGGGCGCGCCCACGGAATGCAGGGCGTGCACGAACTCGCCGTCCGGGCCGATCTTGTCCAGGGCGGCCTTGCCCATCCGGGTCATGATCCGCATGGAGAGCACCACGTACTCGGAGTCGGTGAGCTGCACGCCCAGCTTCGGCTCCGGGTCGTCGATGGGGCCCATGCAGAAGGGCACCACGAACATGGTGCGGCCCTTCATGGAGCCCTCGAACAGGCCGTTGAGCTTCTCCCGCATCTCCTTCGGATCCGCCCAGTTGTTCGTCGGGCCGGCGCCCTCCGGGGTCTCCGAGCAGATGAAGGTGCGCGACTCCACGCGGGCCACGTCCGCCGGGTTGGAGCGGGCCAGGAAGGAGTTCGGCCGCTTCTCCTCGTTCAGCCGGATGAAGGTGCCCTTCTCCACCAGGTCGGTGGACAGGCGATCCCACTCCTCCTCCGAGCCGTCGCAGAACACGACCTTGTCGGGGGTGGTGAGTTCGGCGACCTCTGCGATCCAGCGCAGCAGTTCCTCGTTCTCGGTGGGGGCCTGACCCTGCAGGCCGGGGATGGCGCGTGCGGACATGGGTGCTCCTGACTTGTCGGTTTCCGGTTTAATACCAGGCTACCGACGTCAGCCCGTTCCTGCCGCCGGTCCGGGGTGAGAGGCGGGCCACACCGGCGCCACCCCCGCCGGCTCACCCCCGGCCGTGCGGGTCCAGCCGCCCCCAGTCCCCGGCGTCCCAGGCCCCGTGGTCCGCCGCGGCGCCCTCGCCGCCGTCGGCCGCCGGATCCGACCAGGTCCGCCAGGTGCCGTCGAAGAGCACCGTGGTGACGTGATCCACCGCCCCGTCGCCGTCCCGGTCCGCGTAGATGCTCAGGCCCCGGTCATCGGCGAGGGTCACCGAGGCCCCCGGGTCCCCGGGGTCGCCGAGATCGAACCAGGCGTCGCCGACCCGCACCACCATGCCCGCCGCCCCGGCCGCCCCCGGGTCCACCGGGGTGGCCCCGGCCAGCCCGCAGGGATCCTCCGGACCCGGCCCCGGATCCGGGTCGAGGCCCATGCCGCCGTCCATCGGGTCCATCAGGCCGCCCCCGTCCCGGCCCCGCCGAGGGCCGCGGCGAGCTGCCCGGCCCGCCACGCCGGGGGCGGCGCCGCCGCGGCGGCCTCCGCCAGCTCCGCGGTCCAGCGGGTGCGCAGCCGCAGCACCTGCTCCCCCGCCCAGCGGGTGCGCAGCGCCGCGGCCCGGCGCGCCCGGGTGCCGGCCACCGCGGTGGCCGCCAGCACCGCCCCGGCGGCCACCCCGGCAGCCCCGGTCACCCCCGGGTCGGCGCCGAGCGCGGCCAGCGGGGCGACCAGCAGCCGGCCCGCCCCGGTGGCGGCGCCGAGGGTGAGCAGCGCCACCGCCGCATCCGCGGGCTGGCCCGCCCGCGGCGGCGCCGGCGCCGGCGGGCAGGCCGGGGCGGGGGCGCCGAGCTCCGCGCCGAGGGCCACCGCGGCCCGCCGGGCGGCCGCGTCGAGATCCTCGGCCCGGCGCAGCCGGGCCGGTTCCGGGGCGACCCGGGCCAGGGCCGCGGCGATCGCCTCCGGCACCCGGCGGGCCCGGGCCGCCGCCGCGCGGCGGGCCGCCTCCGCCCGCCGCACCCGCTCCAGCTCCGCCCGGCGGGCGAGCAGCCCCCGGCGCAGCTGCGCCGGGGTGGGCGCGACCGGGTCGGCGGGCGCGGCGTCGATGAGCGCCAGCTCCCCGGCCAGGTCCGGCCCGATCCCGGCCACCGGCACCTGGTCGGGGGCCGCGGCCCGCCAGGCCGCGGCCACCGCCGCATCGGGTTCCGCCGCCCCCGGCGCGCAGAGCGCCACCGCGCAGCGCCCGGTGGCCGCGGATACCGCGGCCACCAGCTCCACCGCGGCGGGCGCCGGCGGCACGGTCGCGTCCACGGCGATGAGCACGGTGGGCCGCCGGCCCGGGTCCACGTGCACCCCGGCCGCGCGCAGCGCCGCCCGGTCCGCCCAGCCGGCGGCCGGCCCGGTCAGGCTCACCCGCACGGCCACAGCAGCTCCTCCAGCCCGGCCCGGGAGCCCGGGTGCGCCGCGGCGATCCCGGCCAGGCCCCGGCGCAGCCGGTCCGCCCGGGCGCCGGGGTCGGCGAGCCGCCCGGCCAGCTCCGCGCGCAGCCCCGCCACGTCCGCCCCCGGCGACCGGGCGAGGAGCTCCCCGCCGCGGGCCCGGGCCGCCGGGTCGTGGCTGAGCCGCACCACCGCGTCCGCGTCCACCCGGCCCACCGGACCGGGATCGGCGAGCGCGGCGAAGCCCGCCCCGTCGAGCGCCGCGGCCAGCGCCGCCACCTCCGGCGCCGCCTCCCCGCGCACCGCCACCAGCGGCCGGGCCAGCTCCTCCAGCAGCCCGGCGACGGCCACCGCCGCCGGGTCCGCCACATCGGCGCCGGCGAGCCAGTCCACCGCCGCCCGATGGGTGTCGTCCTCGTCCATGATCCCCCCTTCCGGCGGGCGCCCGGGGCGCCCGCGTGATCGGGCACAGTAGAACACGACCCGCCGGAGTCGGCAACGGGATTGCCCGCCGGCCCGGGATCTGGTGGACAATGGGCCGCGATGAGCACCTCCGAGACCACCCCCAAGGGCGCCCTCCCCTACGGCCGCCCGCCGCAGACCGAGTTCGACGACGGACTGGACTACCCGCGCATCGGCGGGGTCAGCTTCCGCCGCGGCACCCTCACGCCCAATCAGGCGGCGCTGTGGGAGGAGCACTGGGACCGGGTGGGCCGCACCCTGTCCGACGAGGTCATCGACCCGGAGCGGTGGTTCGGCCGGCCCGGGCCGACGATCCTGGAGATCGGCTCCGGCACCGGCACCTCCACCGTGGCGATGGCCCCCCGGGAGGCCGATCACAACATCATCGCCGTGGAGCTCTACCGGCCCGGGCTGGCGAAGCTGCTCGGCGCCATGGTGCGCGGCGGCGTGGACAACATCCGGCTGGTCCGCGGCGACGGGGTGGAGGTGCTGCAGCGCATGATCGCCCCCGGTTCGCTGGCGGGGGTGCGGGTGTTCTTCCCCGACCCCTGGCCGAAGGCCCGGCACCACAAGCGCCGGATCCTGCAGTCCGGCACCCTGCGCCTCATCGCCTCCCGGCTCGCCCCCGGCGGGGTGCTGCACGCCGCCACCGACCACGCCGGCTACGCCGAGTGGATCGAGGACCTGCGCGAGGTGGAGCCCGCCCTGGAGCCGATGGACTGGCCCTGGCCGGAGTGCCCCATCCTGCTGGACCGCCCCACCACCAAATTCGAGCGCCGCGGCCTCGGCCTCGACCACGAGATCCGCGAATTCGTCTGGCGCCGCCGCGCCGGGGAGGAGCCCGCCCGATGAACCGGCACGCCTACGCCGCGCACCCGCAGTCGCAGCCCACCCTGCTGCTGGTCTGGGACGGCCCGAACCTGGACATGGGCCTGGGCGCCATCCTCGGCGCCCGGCCCACCGCCAGCCACCGGCCCCGCTTCGACGCGGTGGGCCGCTGGCTGATCGGCCGCACCCGCCGCCTGGCCGATGAGCGCGGGGAGGCCGTGGAACCGGAGGCCACCGTGTTCACCAACATCGCCCCCGGTGGCGGCGAGGTGGTGCGCCCCTGGGTGGAGGCGCTGCGCAACGTCGGCTTCGCGGTGTTCGCGAAACCGAAGACCGACGAGGACTCCGACGTCGACCCGGACATGATCGCGCATATCCGGCGCCGCCGCGAGGAGGGCGTGCTGCGCGGGGTGGTGGTCGCCTCCGCGGACGGGCAGAACTTCCAGCCGCTGCTGGAGACCCTGCACGCCGAGGGGCTGCCGGTGACCGTGCTCGGCTTCCGGGAGCACGCCGCCTGGGCGGTGCAGCACGGGCAGCTGGAGTTCGTGGACCTGGAGGACATCGAGGGGGTGTTCCGGGAGCCGCTGCCGCGCCTGGACCTGGACTCGCTGCCCGCCGAGGGCGCCTGGCTGCAGCCCTTCCGACCGCTGACCGCCCTGGTCGAGGAGCGCTGAGCCATGTTCCAGCGCTGGGGTCGATTCGCCTGCCGGCACCGGGTGGCCATCCCGGTGCTCCTCATCGCCGCGATCGCGGCGCTCTACCTGCTCGCCGGGACGAAGCTGCCGGACCGGCTGGACCAGGAGGGCTGGGACGACCCCGGCTCCGATTCCACCGCCGCCGCCCGGCTCGAGGAGGAGGTCTTCGGCCGGGACGACTCCGGGGACGTGATCGTGCTGGTCGACGCCCCCGAGGGGACCACCGTCGACGATCCGGCGCTGGGCGCGGCGGTCACCGCCCACCTGGAGCGGGTGCGCGCCGCGCATCCGGAGGCGGTGGCGCATATCACCAGCTACTTCGAGGGCCGGGCGGCGCCGCTGGCCACGGCCGACAAGAGCACCGCCTTCGCCGCGATCGGCCTGGCCGGCACCGGCAACGAGGTGCTGTGGAACTACCGGGAGATCGAGGACGATCTGCTCGACTCCGGGGATCTGGACCTCGAGATCGCCGGGGCCACCCCCATCGCCGGGGCCCTGGACGAGGGCATGGCCGGGGACATCTCCCGCGCCGAGCTGATCGGGCTGCCGATCGTGGCGGTGCTGCTGCTCATCGTCTTCGGCGGGGTGGTCGCCGCGGCGATGCCGTTGAGCGTGGGCGTGCTGTCCATCGCCGGCTCCCTGGGCATCCTCTCCCTGCTCGCCGGGGTCACCCAGGTCAACGCCTTCGCCCAGTCCGTGGTCACCCTGCTGGGCCTGGGCCTGGCCATCGACTACGGGCTGTTCATGGTCTCCCGCTTCCGGGAGGAGCTCGCCGAGGGGGTGCCGGTGCCCGAGGCGGTGGCCAACACCACCGCCACCGCCGGCAAGACCGTGGTGTTCTCCGCGGCGATGGTGGCCGTGGCCCTGTCCGGGCTGCTGCTGTTCCCGCAGGCCTTCCTCAAATCCGTGGCCTATGGCGCGATCAGCGCCGTGGGCCTGGCCGCGCTGCTCTCCCTGGGCCTGCTGCCCGCCCTGTTCGCCCTGCTGGGCACCCGGATCGACGCGCTGTCGGTGCGCCGGGCCGGGCGCAGCCGGGAGCAGGCGATGGCCTCCTTCTGGGGCCGGGTGCCGCAGTGGGCGATGCGCCGGCCGAAGCTCAACACCATCATCATCTCCCTGGTGCTGCTGGGGCTGTCCCTGCCGCTGTTCGGGATCCGCTTCGGCGGGATCAACGAGACCTACCTGCCCCCGGCCAATGAGACCCGGGTGGCCCAGGAGCGCTTCGACGAGCTCTTCCCCACCATGCGCACCGACCCGGTGAAGCTGGTCATCCGCGATGGCGGGGACCCCCGCGCGGTGGGCGAGGTCTACCGGCGGGCCAACGAGATCCCGGGGCTCACCGGCCGCTTCCAGGTCACCCGGCCCACCACCGAGGGCGTCACCGTGCTCTCCGCCGGGCTGGAGAGCCGCGACTACGCCGCCGCGGTGGTGGACCGGCTGCGCGCCATCGACCCCCCCGGGGAGGCGGAGGTGCTGATCGGCGGCACCCCGGCGATGGAGGTGGAGTCCATCGAGGCGCTGTTCGACCGGCTGCCCGCGATGATCGGCTACATGGTGCTGGCCACCTTCATCCTGATGGCCCTGGTCTTCGGCTCGGTGATCCTGCCCGCCAAGGCGGTGATCATGACCACCCTGGGCCTGGGCGCCACCCTGGGCGTGCTCACCCTGCTCTTCGTCGACGGGATCGGCGCGGATGCGCTCGGCTTCACCCCGGGGCCGCTGATGAGCCCGGTGCTGGTGCTCATCATCGCGATCATCTACGGGCTGTCCACCGACTACGAGGTGTTCCTGGTCTCCCGGATGGTGGAGGACCGCCAGGCGGGGGCGGAAACCGATCACGCGGTGCGCTTCGGCACCGCGAACACCGGCGGGATCATCACCGCCGCGGCGGCGATCATGATCGTCGTCGCCGGCGCCTTCGGCTTCTCCGACATCGTGATGATGAAGTACATCGCCTTCGGCATGATCGCGGCGCTGCTGCTCGACGCCACCGTGATCCGGCTGCTGCTGGTGCCGGCGGTGATGAAGCTGCTGGGCCCGGACTGCTGGTGGGCCCCGGGCTGGGTGCAGCGCGCCTCGGCGATGCTCGGCCACGGCTCCGAGGTGCGCCGGCACCCCGCCCCCGGGCACCCGGCCGACGACGGGGGCGACGCCGGCGGCGCGGACCCGGACCCGGAGGGGGTGCGGGACGCCTGGTTCCGGGATCTGCCCGCCGAGGCGGACACCCGGCTGCTGCACGCCACCCCCGCCTACCTCGGCGCCTCCGGCGCGGACGATGACGGCGACCCGGCGCGCACCGCCGCCGACGCCCGGGCCGCGGCCCGGGCCGCCGCCACGGCCGCCCCGGCGCCCCGGGAGCCGCACCGCGGCCCGGTCCACGAGGCCGAGCTCGTCGACGAGGACGGGGACGAGCGCGGGGAGCACGGGCCCGGCTCCGGGGGGCTCAGCGTGCACGAGATCCAGCTGCGCCTGGAATGGGAGCGCCGGGGCGAGCTGGGCCGCGGGGAGGGCTGATGGGGGCGCGCTCCCTGTGGCGGCGCGGCAGCCGCGCCGCCGCCCACCCGGCCGCCCGGATCGCGCTGCTGGCCGTGCTCGGCCTCGCCGCGGCCTGGTTGATCTACGCCAACCGGGGCTTCATCGCCGAGGGCTGGCGCACCATGCTCACCGCCGATCCCGGCTGGGTGGGGGTGTCGGTGGCGGCGCTGGCGCTGTCCATGTTCGCCATGGCCGAGGTGATGCGGCTGCTCTTCCGCGCCGCCGGGGTCGACGCGGCGACGGTGCGCGCCACCAACGCGCTCACCCTGGCCTCCAACGCCTGGTCGGTGTCGGTGCCCGGCGGGGTGGCCTTCTCCACCGCGCTGCAGGTGCGCCGGCAGCTGAAATGGGGCGCCTCCGCGGTGGTGGTCAGCTGGTTCGTGGTCTTCTCCGGGGCGCTGAGCTCCCTGGGCCTGGCCGCGCTGGCGGTGGCCAGCCTGTTCTTCATCGGCGGCGCCCCCGCCCCGGGCCGGCTGGTGGCCGCCCTGGCCGGGATGGCCGCGCTGACCGGGCTGCTGTGGTGGTTCTCCCGCACCACCGCCCCCCTGGAGCGGGTGGCGCTGTGGGCCCTGGCCGGGGTGAACCGGCTGCGCCGGCGGCGCCGCAACGCCGGCGCCCGCCGGGTGCGCGACACCATCGCCCAGCTCACCGAGGTCCGCCTGCCGGCCTGGCGGATGGCGGTGGTCTTCGGCTGGTCCCTGCTCAACTGGGTGGCCGACGTGGTCTGCCTCTACGCGGCGGTACGCGCCATCGGGGTCGTCGACGTCTCCGCCACCGCGGTGCTGCTCGCCTTCGTCACCGGCAAGGTCGCCGGGCTCATCCAGGCCACCCCGGGCGGGGTCGGCCCGGTGGAGGCGGTGCTCACCACCACCCTGGTGGCCGCCGGGATGGTCGCCACCGACGCCTTCGCCGCGATCCTGGTCTACCGGGCGGTGTCCCTGGTGCTGCCCGCGGCGGTGGGCTGGGCGGTGTTCGCGATCGGCTTCGGCGACGAGGATCCCAGGCGCCGGGGCGATACCATGGACCGGGATCCGGCGCCGCCGGGCCCCGCACCCGCCACATCCGATGAAGGAGCCCCATGACGCCCCGCGCCCGCACCACCAACCCCGCCGCAGTCCTGGCCATGGACGCCGCCGCGCTGCTGCTCTTCGCGCTGCTCGCCCGGATCGCGCACAACTCCCCCGAACTCCCCCTGAGCCTGCCCGGGGTGCTCAGCACCTGGTGGCCCTTCCTCATCGGCGGCCTGATCGGCGGCGCCGTGGTGCTGGGCATCCGCCGCCCGGCGGCGGCGGTGAGCCCCTCCGGGATCATCGTGTGGATCATCGCCGTCGTGGTCGGCCTGGGCATCTGGGGCATCCGGCACGGGCAGGTGCCGCATATCTCCTTCATCATCGTCGCCTCCACCACCTCGGCGATCCTGCTGCTCGGCTGGCGGGCGATCGCCGCGGCCAGCGCCCGGCGCGCCGCCCGGCGCTGACCCCGCCCCACCCCCGACGCACCCCGGCAAACGGGGAATGGTCCCCGCGGGCCTCGCCCGCGGGGATCGCGCGCGCTTAGGGTCCCCCTCGGACGCGGCCGCCGGCCGCACCTCATCCCCCGAGAAAGGCGATCCGCATGGCGAACTCCGATATCCACCTGGCCCCCGGCGAAACCGGTGTGCTGGCCAAGCACTTCAGCCCGAACCTGCTGCTGTTCTGGCTCAAGAGCAATATGACGGTGACCAACCGCCGGTTGGCGATCAAGGCCCCGAACACGGTGCTCGGCGTGATCCCGCTGGGCTACGAGGAGCGCAGCGTGCCGATGGGCGCCATCGCCGGGGTCACCGCCTCCATCGCGGTGAAGGTCGGCCGGCTGATCGGCTTCGGCCTGCTCGCCCTGTTCTGCCTGCTCATGGTCGGCGGCGCCGAGGGCGGCGGCGCCAAGTTCTTCTTCCTGCTCCTCACCCTGCTCTTCGGCGCGATGGCGGCGAACGGGATCGTCTCGAAGCTCACCATCACCAACTCCGGCGGCGGCACCACGGAGGCCACCGTGTCCTTCCTGGAGCAGGGCAAGCTGGAGACCTTCCAGCGGCAGCTTAACGAGTACGTCTACTCCGCCGGCCCTGCCGGCCAGTCCTGGCAGCAGGCCGGGGCGCAGGGCAACTACGGCAACCCGGAGCTGCAGGGCAACGCCCAGTCCCAGTGGGGCGGCAACTACGGCGCCCCCGGCCAGGCCCCGATGGGCCAGCCCGGCCAGCCGCCGATGGGCCAGCAGGGGTTCCCGGGCCAGCCCGGTCAGCCCGGCCAGCCCGGTCAGCCCGGTCAGGCCGGTCAGCCCGGTCAGCCCGGTCAGCCCGGTCAGCCCGGTCAGCCGCCGATGGGCCAGCCGGGGCAGCCGGGCCAGGCCTAGGCCGCGGATTCAGACGAGCGGCCGGCCGAAGGCGTCGGTCTCGTAGCCCCCGGAGCCCATCAGAATCAGGATGAACTCGATGAACACCCAGATTCCCAGGGCGAAGATGCCGAGGGCGCCGATGCCGAAGAGGATCGTCACCAGGGAGAACACCCACAGCCCGAGCTGGAGCCCGCCACGCAGCGAGTAGCCCAGGTAGAAGTTGTGCGCCCCGAAGCCGCCGAGGAAGAAGGCGAGCAGCGCGGCGGTCGCCTTCGACTTCGGTGGCCCCATGGGGGCCTGCACGTTGACGTTGACCTGCTGCATGGGCGTCGACCCGTAGGGGGTCTCCGGTCCCTGCCCGTACTGCGGCTGCTGGTACTGCGTCTCCTGGCCATACTGCGGTTGCTGGTACTGGGGCTGGGCGTGCTGGGGCTGGGTGTACTGGGGCTGGGTGTACTGCGGCTGCGGGGCCGGGGCGGGCTGCTGCGGCCGCACCGCCGGCGGCTGCGCGGCGGGCTGCGCCTGGGCCGGGGGCACCTGCCGGAACCCGGAGGCCGCCGGGCGCGCCTGCGCCGGGCGGCCGACCCGCCGCACCGGCGCCGGGCCGTGGGGGTTCTGGCCGGGTCCGCCCTGGGGGTTGGGGGTGGTCATGATCATCTCCTGCGGTCGATGTCCGGCTCCCCTGCGGAGCCGTCGTGAATGGGACGCGCCGGCGGCCGGAATGTTCCCGGCCGCCCCCTCAGCCCACCCCGCCGGCCGGCCCGATCGGCTGCGGCCGCAGCTGCCCCCGGTAGCCGCCGGCGCCGGCGAGGATCAGGATCAGCTCCACGATGACCCAGAGGGCCACCGCCGGGGCCACGCCGAGGACGGCCAGCGGCATCAGCCCGATTTTGAGCAGCACCGGGTAGGCCACCAGGGTGAGCGCGGCCTGCCCGGCGGCCCGGCCGTAGTGGCTGAGGTAGAGGTTGTGCCCGCCGAAGCCGCCGAGGAGGAGGCAGAGCAGGACCGCGATCCCCTTCGACTTCGCCGGCGGGGCGTAGGGGCGGCCGTCCACGCCGAGGTGCACCTCCCCCACCCCGGCCGCCGGCTGCCCCGGGTGCCCGCCGGCCGCGGCGGCCGGGACCGGCGCCGGTCCCCCGTGCCCGGCCGGGGCCGCCGGCGCCGGGGCGGGCGCCCCGGGCGGCGGCACCTGCCGGAAGGTCTTCGCCGGGGTGGCCGCCCGCGCGGGGCGCGTCGGCGCCGGCCGAGCCGGCTGCTCCGGCGGCACCTGCCGGAAGGTCTTCGCCGGGGTGGCCGCCCGCGCGGGGCGCGTCGGCGCCGGCCGGGCCGGCTGCTCCGGCGGCACCTGCCGGAAGGTCCGCGGCGCCGATCGCCGCACCTGATCCCCTGATTGCGATGTCCCGTCCATTCCGGCCTCCCGCCATGATCGACTCCGGCCCCGGGCGGGGCCATTCGCCGATGGGACGCGGCCGGGGGCCGCGATGTTCCGGGGGATGTGCGGTGAATCGCGTACCCCGTTGCGTATCGGCGCAATCGGCAAGGCAGAATCGGGGGCATGTCATCACGCGCGCAGGCCCGGCCCGATGCGGGACCGGCCCCGGAACGAACCTTCTTCGGCCAGCCCTGGGGCCTGGCCAACCTCTTCGGCGTCGAGATGTGGGAGCGGTTCAGCTTCTACGGCATGCAGGGCATCCTGGTGTTCTACATGTACTACGCCGCCGGCGAGGGCGGCCTCGGCATGGACAAGGCCGCGGCGACCTCCATCGTCGGCGCCTACGGCGGCCTGGTGTACATGGCCGCCCTGGTGGCCTCCCTGGTCGCCGACCGGATGCTCGGCTCGGAGCGCACCCTGTTCTGGTCCGCGGTGCTGGTCATGTGCGGGCACATCTCCCTGGCGGTGCTGCCCAACACCCTCGGCCTGGCGATCGGCCTGGTGGCCATCGCGGTGGGCTCCGGCGGGGTGAAGACCTGCGCCTCGGTGGTGCTCGGCCAGCTCTACGGGCGCGCCGACACCCGCCGTGACGCGGGCTTCTCCATCTTCTACATGGGCGTCAACATCGGCGCCCTGTTCGGCCCGCTGCTCACCGGCTGGCTGTGGGGCATGAAGGGCTTCCACTGGGGCTTCGGCCTGGCCGCGGTGGGCATGGCCGCGGGCCTCGTCCAGTACATCCTGATGCGCAAGACCACCATCGGCGCCGCCGGGCACGAGGTGCCCAACCCGCTGCGCCCGGCCGGCTACGCCCTGTGGGCGGCGGTCGCGGTGGTCGTGGTCGGCGCCTGCATCGCGCTCATCGCCACCGGGGTGGTCGCCCTGGAGCAGCTGTCCACGGTGGTCACCGTCGCCGCGCTGGTCGCCGCGGTGGTGCTGTGGTGCCAGATGTTCTTCTCCCCGCTGACCACGAAGGTGGAGCGCTCCCGGCTGCTCGGGTTCATCCCGATGTACGTCTCCGGGGTGCTGTTCTTCGGCATCTTCCAGCAGCAGTTCACGGTGCTGGCGATCTACGCCGATGTGCGCCTGGACCGGCACCTCGGCGGCTGGGAGCTCTCGCCGGCGTGGATCCAGTCCTTCAACCCGCTGTTCATCATCATCTTCTCCGGCATCTTCGCCGCGGTGTGGACGAAGCTGGGCGACCGCCAGTGGTCCTACCCGGTGAAGTTCGGGGTGGCCAACGTGATCATCGGGGTGAGCCTGTTCTTCTTCCTGCCCTTCGCCGGCGGGGGCGAGAACTCCACCCCGCTCTACGCCATCGTGTGGATCCTCTTCCTGTTCACGATGGGCGAGCTGATGCTCTCCCCGGTGGGCAACTCCCTGGCCACGAAGGTGGCCCCGGCGGCGTTCCCCTCCCGGATGTTCGCGGTGTGGCTGATGGCGGTGGCCATGGGCACCTCCCTGGCCGGCACCCTGGCCGGGTTCTACAACCCGGAGGACGCCTCCGCGGAGCGCGCCTTCTTCATCGTGCTCGGGGTGGCCTCGATCGCCCTGGGCGTGGTGCTGCTGGCGCTGCGCGGCTGGGTGCTGCGCCGCTTCGTCGACGTGCGCTGAGCGCCCCCTGCGCCGCCGGCCCCCGCCGTTCCCCGGCGGGGGGCCGGCCCCGCCCCGCTCAGCCGGCGAGGACGACGCCCAGGGTGACCAGGGCGAAGGCCAGCATGCCCAGGCAGTTGCCCCAGAAGGCGGCGCCGAGGAACCCGGCCCGGACATGGGCGATGGCGGCGGCGATGAAGTAGGCCACCACCCCGGCCACCGCCGCGGCGAGCAGCGAGGCGTCGTCCAGGATGAGGCCGGCGGCGATTCCGCCGGCGGCGAGGAGCTTGATGAGGATGAGGCTCCACCACCAGTCGCGGGGGAAGCCCACCCCGTCGAGGCAGTCGGCGATGAAGGCCGGCGGCCGCAGGGACAGCAGCGCGTCCCCGGCGAGGGTGAGCGCGAGCAACGCGGCCAGGGTGATCTGGATCGTGAACATGGGTCGCCTCTCCGTTGCTTGGTGAGGCGAACATTACGATCCCGGGGCCGCCGCAGGCGCCGGATCACCCCCGATCGGCGGGCTACAGCGGGAAGATGACGTGCTTCTTCTCCTCGGCGGGCAGGTCCTTGCCGCGCAGCTGCGCCAGCGCCCGGCGCAGCTGCACCCGGGTCTGCCGGGGCTCGATCATGGCGTCGATGTAGCCGCGTTCGGCGGCGACGTAGGGGCTGGTCATGTTCTCGTTGTAGAAGTCCACGAAGCGCTGCTTGGCCGCGGGCTGCTGCTCCGGGGGCAGCTGGGCGAGCTGCTTGCCCTGCAGCATCACCGCGGCGGCCTCCCCGCCCATCACCGCGATCTGGGCGGTGGGCCAGGCGAAGTTGAGGTCCGCGCCGAGGTTCTTCGAGCCCATCACCGCATACGCCCCGCCGAAGGCCTTGCGCACGATCACGGTCACCTTGGGCACGCTCGCCCAGGCCAGGGCGAAGCCCAGCTTCGCCCCGCGGTGGATGATCCCGGCGCGCTCCTGCTGCACCCCGGGCAGGTAGCCGGGGGTGTCCACCACGTAGACCAGGGGGATGTCGTAGGCGTCGCAGATCTGGGTGAACCGGGCGCCCTTGTCGGAGCATTCCGCGTCCAGGCAGCCGGCCAGGTGCATCGGCTGGTTGGCGAGCACCCCCACGGTGCGCCCGTCGACCCGGGCGAAGCCGGTGACCAGGTTGGGCGCGTAGTCGGGCTGCACCTCCAGGAAGTCGGCGTCGTCGAAGATGCGGGTGAGCACCTCCATGATGTCGTAGCCGGCGTTGGGGTCGTCCGGGATGATGGTCTCCAGCTCCCGGTCCCGGTCGGTCTCCGCCTCGTCGGGGGCCCGGTACGGGGCGAGCGGCTCGTGCACCGTGTTCGGCAGCCGGTCGAGGAGGTCCTTGACGTAGTCGAAGGCCTCCGCCTCGTCGGCGGCGACGTAGGAGACGTTGCCGTTGCGGGCCTGCTGCTCCGCCCCGCCGAGCTCCGCGGTGGACACCGCCTCCCCGGTCACCGAGCGGATCACCTCCGGGCCGGTGATGAACATCTCCGCCCGATCCCGCACCGCGATCACGAAGTCGGTGGTCACCGGGGCGTAGACCGCCCCGCCGGCGCATTTGCCGAGCATCACCGAGATCTGGGGGGAGCGCCCGGACAGCGGCACCTGCCGGCGGGCGATCTCGGAGTACATGGCCAGGGAGGTCACCGCGTCCTGGATCCGGGCGCCGCCGGAGTCCTGGATCCCGATCACGGGGCAGCCCACCCGGGTGGCCAGGTCCATCAGGGCGCACACCTTCTTGCCGAAGGTGACGCCCACGGAGCCGCCGTAGACGGTCTTGTCGTGGGCGTAGACCGCCACCGGGCGGCCCCCGATCCGGGCGGTGCCGGTGACCACCCCGTCGCCGTAGGGGGCGTCGGCCTCCCCGGGGGTGCGGCCCAGCGCGCCGAGCTCCACGAAGGAGCCCTCGTCCACCAGGCGGGCGATCCGGGACCGGGGGGTGGTCAGGCCCTCGGCGTCGCGGCGCGCCTTGGCGCGCTCGCTGCCGGGGTCCTGCGCCATCTCGAGTCGGCGCCGCAGATCGGCGAGTTTCTCGGCCGTGGTGTGGGTGCTCACGTAATCGTCCGCCAGTTTCCTCGGGTGGGTTGTCCGCTGCGCGCCGGGGCTGGTCCGGCCCTAGCCGACGTCGTCCAGCATCTCGCGGAGCTTCTCGCCGACCTTCGCAATCTCCGGTTCGTCCACCACCGCGAGGTGGTCCCCGCGCAGGTGCACGATCTCCAAATCATCGACGATAGCCGACCAGCCGCCGTCCTCGGCAATCCGCGCGTACCGCGGCTCCAGCTCCACGGCCCCGTCGTGCATCCGCTCCGCGCGGAAGAGCACGGTGCGCGCGTGCACGTCCGCCCAGTCCCGGAAGTCCACCGCGGCGAGGATCCGGTTGTCCACGAAACTGGCCCGCTGGTGCTCCAGCACGCCCCCGGCCAGGCCGGGCCCGGCCTCCCCGCCGGCGAGCAGCCCGCCGAGCAGCTCCAGCATCGCGTCCTCGCCGCGCTCGGCGAGCAGCTCATGGGGCACCTCGAACTCCAGGCCGTAGGTGCGCCTGGCGAAATCGGCGTAGCGGTCCCAGCGGGCGTGCATCTCCTCGGCGGTGTCGGGGGCCGGCTCCGCCGGCTGCACCACGTCGAGCAGGGCGATGAACTCCGGGGAGATCCCCTTGGCGGCGAGCTGGTGGGCGGCCTCGTAGGCGAGGATCCCGCCGAAGCTCCAGCCGCCGAGCACGATCCGGTGGCCGGCGGCGTACCGCTCGATCTCGGGCAGGTAGCCGGCGACCCGCTCGGCGAGGCCGCCCTCGACCCGCTCCACCCCGTAGACGGGCACGTCGGCGGGCAGCCGGCGCACCAGGGGCCGGTAGACGGCGGTGGTGCCGCCGGCGGCGTGGAAGAGGAACACCGCGGGGCGGTCCGAGCCGGCGGGGCGCTCCCGCAGCACCCGGATCACCCCGTCGACCTCCCCGTCGAGATCGGCGCGGAGCAGATCCGCGATGTCGGCGATGGTGGCGCAGCCGGCCAGCGCCGCCGGGTCCACCTCGGCGCCGACGCGTTCGGCCAGCCGGCCGGCGAGCCGGTCCCGCGCCTCGGCGTCGAGCTCCGGCAGCTCGGTGAGCACCCCGCCGGCGGTGGCGCCGAAGACCACCGCCCAGGTGCCGAAGACCAGGCGCTCGGCGTCATCGCGGGGCGGCACCTCCAGGCCCGCCCCGGCGGCCGCCGGCGCCGCGTCCGCGGCCCCGGCCCGGTCCCCGTCCTCGGCGCCGCCCTCGGCGACGAGGCGCTCCACCAGCTCGATCACGTCGCGCACCGCGGCATCGCGCAGGGTCTGCACCTTAAGCGGCGGGATCCGGAAGTCGTGCTCCACCCGGTTCTTGATCCGCATGCCCATCAGCGAGTCCAGGCCCAGGTCGATGAGCGGCAGCTCCAGGGGCAGATCGTCGACGGCGTAGCCCATCGCCTCGCCGACGATGGTGCGCAGGTGGTCGGCGACGCTCACCCCGGAGTCGGGGTCCCAGCCGACCGGGTCGGACTCCACCGCCGCGGGGATCGCGGGCTCCGCGGGCATCGCCGGCGCCGCCGGGGCCGGGGCCGGCGCGGGGGCCTCGCCGAGGATCGCCCCGGCCTCGGCCAGGGGGCGGGTGGCGTCGCCGTCGACGGCGTGCACGGACAGCGCCGCGCCCCCGGGGTGCCGGGTGACCAGGGTGGTCAGCTCCCCGTCCGCGGGCAGCGGGGCGGTCTCCGCCACGGCGCCGATCCGGGCGCCGGGCACCGCGTCGGCGAGCACCGCGTCGAGCAGCACGTGCACGCTGGGCGCGGCCTCGGCGAGGGTGGCGTAGGCCAGCCGGCCGTCCGGCAGCACGGTGCGGGAGCCGGGCAGCCCGCCGCGGGCGGCGGAGGCGGGCCGGGCGGTGGTCCAGTAGCGCTGCCGGCGCCACCGGATGCCGGGCAGCTCCGCGCGCGGCCCCGGCCCCGCCAGGGCCGCCAGATCGATGTCGTGGCCGTGGGCGAACAGGGTCGCCGCGGCGGCGGCGAGGGAGGCCCCGGCGGGTTCCTTGCGCTTGGCCAGGTGCGCCAGCGCCACATCGGGGGCGCCCGCGGCGGCGGCGGTGCCGAGCACCGGCGTCAGCGCCACCGGGTGCGGGGCGAACTCCACGAAGGTGGCGTAGCCGGCGGCGATCGCCCGGGCCACCGCATCGGAGAACCACACCGGGTTGCGGGTGCAGCGGGTGAAGTAGTCCGCATCGTGCACGATGTCCCCGGGCTGCCGGGTCACCCCGCGGTCCACGGAGCTGAACAGGGGCACCGCGATCGGCCGGGGCGCCAGATCGGAGCATTCGTAGTGCAGTTCGCCGAGGATCGGGTCCAGGGCGGCGGTGTGCCCGGCGCCGCGCACGTTGAGCGGCCGGGCCGTGACCTCCCGCGCGACGAGGTGCTCGCACAGCGCGGTCACCGCCGGCCGGGGCCCGCCGACGGTGGTCATCGTCGGCGCGGCGTAGACCGCCGGCTCCACCCCGGCGAATTCGGGGTGCGCGGCGAGCAGCTCGTCGAGCTGGTCCACGCTGAGCCCCACCATGGCCATCGCCCCGGCGGTGTCCGGGTCCGCGGCGGCGCGGGCCTCGCCCTCGCCCATCAGCCGGGAGCGGGCGCAGGCCACCCGCATCGCCTCGGCGGCGCTGAGCCCCCCGGCGGCGTAGGCGGCGGCGATCTCGCCCATGGACATGCCCACCACCGCGGCGGGCCGGGCGCCCAGGGCGCGCATCAGGTCCACCTGGCCGATCTGGATCGCGGTGATCGCGATCTGCGCGGACTCGAGGTCGAAATCGCGCTCCTCGTCGGCGATGAGCCCGGTCAGCGACCAGCCCACCTCGTGGGCGACGACCGGCTCCAGGGCCTCCAGGGTGGCCCGGAACACCGGGGAGAGCTCGGCGAGGTCGCGGCCCATCCGGCGGTGCTGGGAGCCGAAGCCGCTGAACACCCACACCGGGCCCTGGGCCTGGGGGGCGTCCGCGGCGACCACGCCGGGCCCGGCGGCGCCCTCGGCGACCCGGCGCAGCCCGGCCAGCGCCTGCTCCCGGTCCGCGGCGGCGATCACCGCCGCGGAGCGGCCCCGGGAGCGGGTGGCCAGGGTGCGCGCCACCTCCGCCACGCCCGCCCCCGGATGGTCCGCCAGCCAGTCCGCGACATCGGCGGCGGCGGCCCGGCGCCGGGAGGGCAGCAGCCCGGTGATCGGCAGCAGGGCGGGCAGCCCCGCCGCGCCCGGCTCCACCGGGGCGGGGCCGGCCGGCTCGGCCGGCGGGGCCGGGGGCGCGTCGGTGAGCACCACGTGGGCGTTGGTGCCGCCGAAGCCGAATCCGGAGACCCCGGCGACCTTGCGCCCGGAGTACTCCGGCCATTCCCGGGGGTCCTCCACGACCTCCAGGCGGCCGGCGTCGAAGTCGATGTACGGGTTCGGTCCGGCGTAGTGCAGCGAGGGCGGCAGCACGTCATGGCGCATCGCCAGGATCACCTTGATCACCCCGGCGATCCCGGCGGCGGCCTCGGTGTGCCCGAAGTTCGTCTTCGCGCTGCCGAGCAGGGTGGGCCGGTCGGCGGGCCGGCCCCGGCCCAGCACGGTGCCCAGGGCGCCGGCCTCGATCGGGTCGCCGAGGATGGTGCCGGTGCCGTGCGCCTCGACGTAGTCGACCTCCCGGGGGTCGATCCCGGCGTCGGCGTAGGCGCGGTGCAGCACGTCGACCTGGGCGTCCGGGTTGGGGGCGGTGAGCCCGTTGGAGCGGCCGTCGGAGTTGACCGCGCTGCCCCGGATCACGGCGAGCACCTCATCGCCGTCGGCGCGGGCGTCCTCCAGGCGCTTGAGCACCACCAGCCCGGCGCCGTCGGCGCGGATCATGCCGGTGGCGTCCTCGGAGAAGGCGTGGATGTCCCCGGTGGCGCTGAACACGCCGAGCCGGCCGAAGGCCAGGGAGGCGTGCGGGGCGGCGAGGATGTTCACCCCGCCGGCCAGGGCCAGGTCCGCGTCCCCGTCGCGCAGCCCCCGCACCGCCTGGTGGATGGCCACCAGGGAGGAGGAGCAGGCGGTGTCCACCTGCACCGAGGGGCCCCGGAAGTCGAAGGCGTAGGACACCCGGTTGGCGATGATGGAGGAGGCCCCGCCGGTGAGCGCGTAGGGGTGGAAGGCCTTGGGGTCGGCGGCGACGAGCATCGCGTAGTCGTTGTTCGTGGAGCCCACGTACACCCCGACCCGCTCCCCGCGCAGGCCCGAGGCCGGGATCCGGGCGTCCTCCAGGGCCTCCCAGGCCAGCTCCAGCAGGATCCGCTGCTGCGGGTCCATGTTCTGCGCCTCCAGCGGGGAGAGCCCGAAGAACTCCGCGTCGAAGGAGGCGATGTCCTCCAGGTAGCCGCCGCGCAGGTCCAGTTCCCGCAGCGCGGCGGTGACCCCGGCGTCGGCGGAGTACTCCGCCCACCGGTCCGCGGGGGGCTCCCCGGTGGCGGAGCGGCCGGCGATGAGCAGCTCCCACATCGACGCCGCGTCCGGGGCGCCGGGGAAGCGGGCGGACAGGCCCACCACGGCGACGTCCATGTCGGTGAGCTCCGTATCGCGCATCCGGCGGCTCCGGGCGGCGTCCACCCCGGAGAGGTAGGCGTCGTAGGCGGCCTCGTCGGGGTTGTCGTGATCGCCCTCGACCAGGCGCACCGCCAGGGCGTCGATGGTGGGGTACTCGTAGGCGACGGTGGCGTCGAGCCGGATGCCGAGCAGGTCCTCCAGTTCCCCGGAGAGCAGCACCACGTCCCGGGAGGACAGCCCGAAGTCCTCCATGGGCCGCTCCGGGGTGACCTCGGCGCGGGTCAGCCCGGTGGCGGCGACCACCCAGTCGCGCAGCCAGTCCCGCATCCAGGCGACCGTGATCGCGTGCCCCGTTGCGTCTCCCATGTGGCCTTCGCCCCTTTCCGCGCCCCGCGCCGGGGCCCTGCTCTAGTCGAATCGCCCGTCGAGGTATGCCCCGCGGGTGACCCGACGGGCAATCTTACCGGCCGCCGACCTGGGGATCTCCCCCACGCCCACGATGCGCACATCCGCCGGGGTGATGCCGTGCGCGGCGGTGACCGCCGCCCGGATCGCGCCGATCGCCTCGGCGTCGCCGGCCGGATCCCGGTTCGGGTCGCGTTCGGCGATGACCACCAGCCGCTCCACCCCGTCGGCGCCGGGGTCGATGGCGAAGGCGGCGACCACCGCGGGCCGGACCTGGTCGGTGGCCCGCTCCGCGGTGTACTCGATGTCCTGCGGGTAGTGGTTGCGCCCGGCGACGATGATGAGGTCCTTGATCCGGCCGGTGATGTGGATCTCGTCCTCGAGGAAGACCGCGAGATCCCCGGTGGCCATCCAGTCGGCGTCGGCGGGCGCCCCGGCGGCCCGGGAGCCCTCGTCGAGGGTGCCGGCCAGGCGGTTGCCGAAGACCCGGGCGGAGGCCTCCGCGTCGGTGAGGTAGCCCAGCGGGATGTTGGGCCCGTGCACCCACAGCTCCCCGATCACCCCGTCGGGGACCTCGACCCGGGTCTCCGGGTCCACGGCCACCACCTGCTGCCCGCCGACGGATTCGCCCACCGAGGTCAGCGCCACCGCCTCCGGGGCGCCGGGGGCGACCACCTCGGGCCGGCCGGCGTTGAGGGAGTCCCGGTCCACCCAGGTGAACCGGGGGCGGGTCTCCCGCTGCGGGGTGGACACCAGCAGGGTCGCCTCGGTGAGCCCGTAGGAGGGCCGGATCACGTTCTCCGGCAGCCCGAAGGGGCCGAAGTTGGCGATGAACTCGCGGGTGGCCTTCTCGGTGACCGGCTCGGAGCCGACCACCAGCCCGGCGACCCGGGAGAGGTCCAGGTCCGAGTCCGGCCCCGGCACCGCGTGCCGGTTGGCCAGCTCCAGGGCGAAGTTGGGGATCACGGTGTAGACGTGCTCCTCCTCGTTGCGCTTGGACAGCTGCCCCACCCAGCGGTCCGGGTGCTGGATGAAGTCCCGGGGGGTCATCAGGGAGAAGGGCAGGCCCAGGGCGGTGACGAAGGCGCCGAGCACGATGCCCATGTTGTGGTGCAGCGGCAGCCAGGTGACCAGGCGCATCGGGGTCTGCAGATCCGCGGCGGCGAAGATCTGGAAGACGTTGGCGAGCACCGAGCCGCTGGCGATGCGCACCCCCTCCGGGGTGCGCGAGGACCCGGAGGTGAACAGCAGGAAGACCTCGTCGTCGAGTTTCGCCGCGTAGCGGGGGTCGGCCTCCCCGGAGATCCAGTCCTCGGCGAGGCTGTCCGGCAGCGCGTCGACGGTGATCACCCGGGGCCGCTCGGCCTGCGGCAGCTCCCGGAACAGGCCGCGCACCGCGGGCGCGGAGCGGCGGTTGGTGAGCACCAGGGTGGGCCGGGCGTCGGCGAGCACGGCGCGCAGATGATCCCCGTGGCCGGGTTCGGCGGGGTCGTAGAGCGGCATCGAGACCAGGTTGGCGTACTGGGCGCCGAGGAAGCCGAAGAGGTACTCGGGGCTGTTGCCCATGAGCAGCGCCACCCGCTCCCCGGGGTCGGCGACCTGCTGCAGCCGGGCGGCGACGGCCTTGATCCGGCGGTTCACCTCGGCGCGGGTGAAGGAGCGCACCTCCCCGGCGCGGTCCGCGGCGAAGTCGAGGTAGTCCAGCTGCACGGCGTCGACGTCGCCGGTGATGGAGGCGAGCTGGAAGACCATCTCGGCGAGGTTCGGGATGGACATCGTGGGCGGGAACTCGAAGGAGCCGTCCTCCTTGATGAACTGGCTCATCGCCGCGTGCAGGTCCATGGGTTCCTCCGGGGGTCTCGGGTTCGGTGGGGATTCCCCGCCACGGTACCGGAATCTACTTTCGTTTCCGAACCATCGGCGGTTGCGGGGCGCTCAGCGCGCCAGGGCCGCGTCGATGAGCCCGCGCGCCCAGCCGATCACCCACTCCGGGGTGGTGGCGTCCGGGAACACCTCCGGGTTCGTGGCGTACGCGGCGTGCACCGCGTTGCCCCCGGCGTAGTCCCGGGCCCGGGCCAGGGCGTCGCCGATCGCCGGCGGCGCATCGCAAACCACGTCCGCCGGGGCGCAGATCTGGGCGACCCGGTCGGTGAGCTCCCCGAAGCCGCCGGGCCGGGGCCCGCGCATGGTGGCCCCGGGCACGATCGGCTGCACCGCGGCGTTCAGCGGCGCCAGGGCGAGCTCCAGGCCCACCCCGGCGACCGGGACGGACACCGTCGCCGACTGCGCCGGGTCGCGGCGGCCGTCGGCGATGAGCGCCACCCCGGCGACCCGCTCGGCGGGCACCGGGCCCGCCCCGGCGCCGATCGCGGCGGCGACGTCGCCGGCGATCACCGCCCCCTGGGAGAAGCCCACGAGGATGAAGTCGGTGGCCGGGCAGGCCTCGTGGGTGGCGCGCAACTCCTCCTCCAGCCGGGCCCGGCCCGCGGCCTGGGAGTCGTCGTAGGTCATCTCCTGCAGGGCGTTGATGTTGCGGAACTGCGCCGGGTAGGGCAGCGTCCACACGCCCACCCGCTCCGCCGGGTAGGCCTCGCGCAGCGGGCCGGTAATGGTCAGCAGCAGCGAATTCGGGTTCGCGCTCGGCGCCAGCGGGTCATCGTCGGCGCGGGATTCCCAGGTGCCCGGGGCGGCGAGCACCTCCGCGGCGACGCAGCCCGGCGGGTTGCCGGGCGCCGGGCGCGGGTCGGGCCCGGGGCCGGGGCCGGGGCGCTGCGCGAAGTGGTTGAGCGCGCCCACGCCGATGGCGGCGACGAGGACGAGGACGGCGAGCAGGGTGAGGACGCGGCGCATGGCGATCAGCAGTACGCCTCGTCGGCGGCGGCCGCAATCTCCCCGGCGACGTCCCCGGCCTCGCCGTCGACGCGGCCCTGGGCGACCAGCTGGCCGGCCACCGCCGCCACGATCGCGGCATCGGCGTCGGCGCCGCCGCAGTGCGCGTGCCCGGCGGCGATCAGCTGGTCCTCGGTGCCGGTGACGTCGATCCCGGCCTCGTCGAGGGCGGCGAGGAAGTCCTCGTCCGCCGGGGTCAGCGGCATCCGGTGATCCGGGGCGTCCGCGGCGCGGGTGGCCGCCGGATCGGTGATCCGGCGCTCCGCCCGGCCCTCCGGGGCCACCGGGGTGGAGCTCGCGGTGCGCCGCGCGCCGTCCTCCCGCCCCCCGGCCTCGCCGGTGGTGGTGGTGCTCGGGCTCGCCGTGGTGGAGGTCACGTCGGCGGAGTCCACGGTGGCGTCCCCGCAGCCGGCCAGGGCCAGCGCCGCGGCGGCCGCGGCGGCGGCGAATCGGGCGGCCCTCATCGGCGCTCCTCCTCGATCCGGCCGTTGAGCTGGCGGATCCAGCCCCCGGCGAACTCCTGCTCCAGGCCCCCGGCCGGGATCCGGCGCTGCTCGCCCACGGGATAGCCGAAGGGGCCGTTCTCCCAGCCGGTGTCGCCCCAGTGGTCGAAGATGTCCCCGGCGGGCACGATATGCGCCCCGTGCTCCGGGTGGTGGTAGATGATCCCGTGCTCGAAGCGCTGCAGGGCGCCGCCGTCGCGCAGCGGCTCCGCGCCGCCGGCGGGGTGGCCCAGCTCCCCGTCGGGGCCGCCGGATTCGCGGTAGCGTTCCGCGATGGCCCCGGCGACCAGGCGCACCTCGCCCTCACCGGCGCGGGTGAGCATCCCGCGCTGGAAGTCCTGGGCGGCGCCGCCGGCGACCTCCCGGCGCTCGCCGACCGGGTAGCCCAGCGGTCCGGCCTCCCAGCCGGAGTCGCCCCAGGCGTTGGCGAAGTCCGCGCCGACGACATGGGCGCCGGTCTCCGGGGTCCAGTAGATGGAGCCGCCGGTGAAGTGCACATAGCGGCCCGCCCCGTCCGGGGTGGCGCGCTCGGAGGTGGTGGGGAAGCCCAGCGGGGAGTCCGGGCCGCCGATTTCGGCGTAGCGGGCGCCGATCCGGCCCCAGAGCACGTTCGCCCCGGTGTCCGGGTGGTAGTAGGCCCGGCCGTTGGCGAAGTCCTGGGCCACCCCGCCGTCGCCGACCGGGTACTCGTCGGAGAGGCAGTCGCCGACCCCGTCGAGTTCGGCGATCTTCGCCGCGATCGCCCCGCCCACGGCGCAGGTCACCCCGCGGTCGCCCTCGGGCAGGCGCAGCGCATCGGCCAGATGCGGCCAGGCCTGGGTGGTCTCGAACTGCCAGTAGGGCCAGGAGTGGGTGCCGGATTCGCGGAAGCTGACCTCGACCGGCACCTCGGCGCGGCGGGCGGCCTGCACGAAGGTCTCGCTGGTCATCCGGGAGAGCAGCTCCAGGCCCCAGCCGGCGGTGTTCGCGGGCATGTTCGGGGCGACCTCGCCGGGCTCGTCCCACTGGCCGGTGTTGCCGTTGCCGGCGGAGACGTACACGGTGGTGCCCTTGAGCCTCGCCACGCCGAGCTTCGGGTCGTGCTCCCGCCAGCGCTTGGACCCGGGCGGGCCCCACATCTTGGCCGCGTCGTGGTCGCCGGCCTCGCGCATCGCCGCGGCGATCGCCCGGGGCATGCCGGGGCTGGTGGTGTCCAGGTAGCCGGAGAAGCTGCCCACGAAGTCGAACAGGCCCGGGTGGTGCTCGGCGAGGTTCACCGCGGCGGTGCCGCCCATGGACAGGCCCACCACGGCCCGCTCCTCCCCGGCCCGCCAGCCCTCGCGCAGCACCGGGATCAGCTCCTCGACGAGGAAGGTCTCCCACTTGTAGTGCCGCTCGCCCTCGGGGGCGTCCCAGTCGGAGTAGAAGGAGGCCTCCCCGCCCACGGGCAGCACCACGAGCACGTTCTTGTCCCCGTAGAAGCGGTCGATGGTGGTCTCCAGGGTCCACCCGGAGTAGTCCTCCCGGGCGCGCATCCCGTCCAGGTGCCAGACCACGGGGAAGGTGCGCCCCCGGTCCCGGTGGAAGTCGCGGGGCAGCAGCAGCTCCACGGCCACCGGGGCGCCGGGCATCGCCGCGGAGTCGATGAGCAGCTTCACGTGCCGTTCGGTGAGCCACTGCACCTTGGCCACCCGGACCCCGGCGGGCAGTCCGGCGAGATCCTGGTCGGTCTCCCGGATCGGCGCGGGGGCGGCCGTCTCGGCGGGGGCGGGGGTCCACATCGCCGAGCCGCCGGGGGCGGCGGCGGCGCCGGGGGCGGTGAGCGGCGCCAGGATGAGGGGAAGCGCCGCCGCGGCGGCGCGCAGCCGGCGGCGGGGGGCGGTGTCGGTCATCGGGTGGCGTTCCTTTGCGTTCGGTCGTGCGGGGTCGCCGCGGGGCGCCCGGGGGTTCCCCTCCCCCGGGAGGCCGACGTCGCGTCGCGTGTCCTCTTCCTGTCTACCGGCCGCCCGCGTGGATCCCGCGCAGGCGCGCCAGCGATTTAAGGCTCGACCTAAAGTTTAGGGTTTTTCGACGGTCCCGTCGATCGCGAAGGGCGGCCGGGGGAGGATTCCCCGGCCGCCCGCGCGCTGGTCCGTCTAGCCCGCCGTCACCACGCGTTCTGGAAGTTCAGCACGCGCTCCTTGACCTGGGCCAGATCCCGGTCCCAGAGCTGCCAGGAGTGGATCCCGTCCGGGGTGTAGTTCACCGTGAGATCCAGGCCCGCGGCCCGGGCGGCGTTCTCGAACTCCAGGGTGGAGGCCCGGGACAGCGCCTCCAGGCCGATCCCGATCGCCTGATCCGGCAGGGTGTACAGGATGTCCGGCTGGGTCAGGTTCATCGGCAGCCCGGAGGCGGAGCTGAGGTAGACGTCGCCGACGTTCTTCAGCTTGTCGATGTTGAGGAAGGGATCGTTGCGGACCCGCTCCGGGGACATCGGCAGGCCCCACATGTCCAGCGAGTTGTACCCGCCGGCGTCGAGCTGGGCCGCGGCGATCGCCGCGGACATGCCCGGCGCGGTGGTGTGCAGGTAGCCGGAGAAGCCCAGCGCCTGGGCGAACTTGTCCGGGTGGTTGTAGGCCAGGGACAGCGCCGCGGAGGCGCCCATGGACAGCCCGCCGATGGAGTTGCCGGTGGTGGAGATCCCGAAGTGCCGGGCCAGGTAGTCCGGCAGCTCCCGGGTCAGGAAGGTCTCGAACTGGTAGTTGAACTGCCGGCCCGCGGCGTTGATCGAGGGGCGGTTCCAGTCGGTGTAGAAGGAGGCGGTGCCGCCGCCGGGCATCACCAGGTTGAGGTTGGAGTTCTCGAAGGTGTTCGGGGCGTGGCCCTCCCACACCCACTCCGAGTAGCCCTCCGGGCCGCGCAGCCCGTCGAGGAGGTAGAGGGCCTTGTTGCCGCCGTCCCGGGAGGGCACGATCTGCACCGGGATGTGCGTGTCCATCGACGGGGACCAGACCTGGCAGATCTGCACCCAGTGCTTGTAGATGTCGAAGCTGCAGCCGGGGCGCAGGTTCGCCCGGTTCGGCGAGGCCCCGGCCTCGTCGACGCCGAGCTGCAGCGTGCCGAAGACCGCGGCGACGGCGACGAGGGCCGCGAGGACCCGGGTGCGCCAGCCGCGGGCGGCGTGGGTGATGCTCATGTTTCTCCTCATGCTGGGACGGCGGACCGGCCGTGCTCATCGGGCCGTCGATGGGTGTAATCGGCCGTGCTCGGGGCTACGTTACCGAATCGTCACCAAAAGCGTTAGTCGAACCGGCAAACCCATCGCGACCGGGGGCGTCAGCCGCCCAGCCCGGGCGCCACGTACACGGCCATGACGATGGTGGCCACCCACAGCAGGGCCAGGGCCTGCAGCGGCCGGTCGCGCAGCGCGATCTCGTCCGGGCTGCCCGCGTCGCCGCGGTCCACGTCCGCGGCGTAGCGCAGGATCGCCACGGTGAAGGGCACCATCGAGATCTGGTACCAGAGGGTCTCCGCGCCGCCGGCGGCCGCGCCCATCTCGAAGCCCCACAGCGCGTAGGAGACCACCACCGCGGTGGCGGACAGGGTCCACACGAAGCGCAGGTAGGTGGGCGTGTACCCGTCCAGGCTGCGCCGGATCTCCCGGTTGGTGCGCTTGGCCAGGAGCAGCTCCGCATAGCGTTTCCCGGCGGCCATGAACAGCGAGCCGAAGGCGGCGACCAGCAGGAACCACTGGGACAGGGAGATGTCCGCGGCGACGCCGCCGGCCATCGCGCGCAGCATGAACCCGGAGCTGACCAGGGCGATGTCGATCACCGGCTGGTGCTTCCAGCCGAAGCAGTAGCCCAGCTGCAGGGCGATGTACGCCGCCACCACCACCGCCAGGCCGTGCCCGGAGGAGGCGAGGAAGCTCAGCCCCACCGCCGCGGCGATGAGGCCGAGGGCCATGGCGTAGGCCAGGCCCACCGGCAGCACCCCGGCCGCGATCGGCCGGAACCGCTTGGTGGGGTGCGCCCGGTCGGCCTCCACGTCCCGGGCGTCGTTGACCAGGTAGATGGAGGACGCCGCCATGCAGAACACCGCGAAGGCGATGCCGACGTCGGCGAGGGTGCGCCCGTCGGTGAGCGCCTCGGTGCCGGCGGCCAGGGGGGCGGCCACCACCAGGGCGTTCTTCGTCCACTGCTTGGGCCGCAGCGCCTTGACCATCGCGTCGGCGAGGGTGCGCGGGGGATGCCCCTGCGGGTTGGTGGGCTCGTCGATGCCGTAGGTGTGCGGCTCGGAGCCGAGCCGCGGGGGCTCGGCGCGATCGGGGATGCTCACTCGGGTTCTCCTCCTCGGTTCCGGATGGCCGCGGCCGTGGCCCAGCCCAGGGCCGCCCCGGCGGTGACGTCGCCGGGGTAGTGCACCCCCAGCACCAGCCGGGAGGCCATGATCGCGGGCACCCCGGCCAGGGGCGCCCGGCTGCCGGCGATCCCCGCCAGCATGACCAGGGCGGCGGTGGTGGAGGTCGCGTGCGAGGAGGGGAAGCTCAGCGAACTGGGCGTGCCCACCCCGATCCGCACCCGCGGGTCATGCGGCCGCGGCCGGCGCACCACGCGCTTGATCACCACCGAGGCGGCGTGCGCGGTGAAGGCCGCGGCGCCCAGCCGCGCCCATTGCCCGCGGCGCCGGCGGTCCACGGCCCCGCCGATCCCGGCCAGGGCCAGCCAGCCGGCGGCGTGCTCGCCGAAGAGGCTCATCGCCCGCGCGGCGGGCAGCACCCCCGGCACCGGCAGCAGCGCCCGCTGCACGGCGAGCAGCAGCTCGGTCTCGCCGAGGGGATCGCCCTCAATCGCCGAAGACATCGGCCCACCCCCTCCGCGAGCTCAGCCGCCCGTGCGCGGCCCGGTAGCGCCCGCGCAGCTCGTCGAAGCGCTCGGCGACCTCGCGCTGCAGGCGCAGCGCCTCCCGGCCCAGTTCCGCGGCGGTGGCCCGGTCGCGTTGCCGGTAGACCACGCCGCGGCCGTCCGCGGTGGTCACCGTCGCCCCGTCCAGGCGGGACAGGGAGAACCAGCGCGCCTCCAGGGGGGTGAGATTGGCCTGCGGGGTCTCGTGGTGGGCGGGGTCGTGCCGGCGCAGGCTGTGCACCAGGCCCCGGGCCAGCCAACCGGCCTTCTTCACCGGGGCCAGCCGGCCGCCGATGTCGCGCACCGGCACCCCGGGGATCCCGCTCGGCGCGGGCAGCTCCGCGGCGGTGGGCAGCACCCGGGCGTCCGGGTAGCCGCGGCGGATCGCGGCGACCTTCGGCAGCGCGGACTCCAGGATGCCGAAGAGCCGCTCCGGCCCGGCGAGGAAGTCGCGCATCGCCTCGTTCTGCACCGCCACCGTGGAGTACTCCAGGCAGAGCAGGTGCTTGGCGGTGGCCCGGCGCATCGAGCGCAGCAGCCCGCGGGTGTCGCCGTCATGGTGCAGGGCGGCGACGATGAGCCGGTTGCGCAGGTGGAAGTAGGCCTGCCAGTCGATCGCGTCGTCCTTGTCGGACCAGGCCATATGCCAGATCGCGATCCCGGGCCAGGTGGCGGTGGGGTAGCCGGCCGCGGCGGCGCGCAGCCCGTATTCGGCGTCGTCCCATTTGATGAACAGCGGCAGCGGCTGACCGATCCCCTCGGCGACGACCCGGGGGATGAGGCACATCCACCAGCCGTTGTAGTCCACGTCGATGCGCCGGTGCAGGTCCCGGGAGTCGATCTCCTCCCCGGCGGGGTTGCGCCCGTGGCGCCCGCGGTCGCGCAGCGGGTGCGCGTGGAAGTCGTGGTCGTAGTGCACATGCGGGGCGGAGGTCCACATGAACTCGCCGCGGTCGACGACCTCGCCCATGGAGTGCAGGTGGGAGCGCTCCTGCAGGTTGAGCATCTGCCCGCCGACGAGCATCGGGGCGCCGGCGTAGCGGGCCACCGCCAGGGCGCGCAGCACCGAGTCCGGCTCGATGGCGATGTCGTCGTCCATGTACAGGATGTAGGGGCTGCCGGTGGCCCGCGCCGGATCCGAGTCGGGCCCGCCGAGGGCCTCGTACATGATCCGGGAGTAGCCGCCGGAGCCGCCCAGGTTGCCCTGGGGCAGCACCCGCAGCCGATCCCCGAAGCGGCCGGCGACCTCCGGCCAGTCCGGTTCATCGGCGGGGTGCCGGTCGCCCTGGTCGGGCATCAGCACCGCGTCGATCACCGCGTCGACCTCCGGGTCGGAGGACAGCGCGGCCAGCGCGGCGACCGCGTCCGCGGGCCGGTTGAAGGTGGGGATGCCCACGGTGACCCGGGCCGGCGGGGCCGGCCGCAGGCTGCCGTCGGGGTGCCGCTGCGGCCCCGGCGGGGCCGGGGCGTGCCAGGCCGCGGCGTGCAGGGTCACCTCGGTGTCGCAGGTGAGGTCGAACCAGATCCAGCCGCCGTCCTCGAAGGCGTCGAGGGGCACCTCGATCTCGGTGACCCCGTCGCCGACCACCCGGCCGGTGACCGCGATCCGGGCCCCGTCGGTCTTGGAGCGGTACAGGTCCACCCGGGCGGTGCCGCTGAGCTCCAGGCGCAGCAGCACCGAGCGCAGCGGGGTCCAGCGCCGCCAGTAGCTCGCCGGGAAGGCGTTGAAGTAGGTCTCGAAGCCCACCTCGGCGCCCTCCGGCAGCACTGCGGAGGTCCGGGAGGTCGCCCGCACCCGGCCGCGGCCGGGCTCGGGTTCGAGCAGGTAGAGCGAGCGCACGTCGGCCGGCTCCCCCGGTGCGGGCAGCAGGATCCGCTGCAGCCGGGTCTCGCCGGCGGGGCTGGCTTCGGGTTCGACTGCCATGCGGCCGCCTTCCATCGTCGTGGGTCCTCCCCGGATCCTAGTGGCCGCGATCCTGGCGCAGCGGCCTGCCCTCGGTGAAGTGCGGGGTGAGCAGGTTCTCGTGCATGGTCAGCGCCGAGGCGATGGCCATGTGCATGTCCAGGTACTGGTAGGTGCCCAGCCGGCCGCCGAAGAGCACCCCGTTGTCCCGGGCCTCGGCGGCGGCGCGCTCCCGGTAGCGGGCGAGCATCGCCCGGTCCTCCGGGGTGTTGATCGGGTAGTAGGGCTCGTCGCCGGGCCCGGCGAAGCGGGAGAACTCGCGCATGATCACGGTCTTGTCCCGCGGGTAGGAGCGCCGCTCCGGGTGGAAGTGCCGGAACTCGTGGATCCGGGTCCACGGCACGTCGGCGTCGTTGTAGTTCATCACCGGGGTGCCCTGGAAGTCGCCGGTGTCGAGCACCTCGGTCTCGAAGTCGAGGGTGCGCCAGCCCAGCCGGCCCTCGGCGTAGTCGAAGTAGCGGTCCAGCGGCCCGGTGTACACCACCGGCGCCCCCGGGTTGGCCGCGCGCAGCTCCTCGCGGACCTCGAACCAGTCGGTGTCCAGCACCACGTCGATGAGCTCGTGATCGGCCATGTTGGCCAGCCACGCGGCGTAGCCGTCGACGGGCAGGCCCTCGAAGTCGTCGGTGAAGTAGCGGTTGTCGAAGTCGTAGCGCACCGGCAGCCGGGTGATGTTGCCGGCGGGCAGGTTGCGCGGGTCGGTCTGCCACTGCTTGGCGGTGTAGTCGCGGATGAAGGCCTCGTAGAGGGGCCGGCCGATGAGCGCGATCGCCTTCTCCTCGAGGTTGGCGGCGTCCTCGACGGCGATTTCGCCGGCCTGCTCGGCGATGAGGGCGCGGGCCTCGTCCGGGGAGTAGTAGCGGCCGAAGAACTGGGCGATGAGGCCCAGGCCCATCGGGAACTGGTAGGCCTGCCCGTCGTGCATGGCGAAGACCCGGTGCTGGTAGCCGGTGAAGTCGGTGAAGCGGTTGACGTAGTCCCACACCTTGCGGTTGGAGGTGTGGAACAGGTGCGCGCCGTACTTGTGCACCTCGATCCCGGTCTCCGGCTCGGGCTCGGAGTAGGCGTTGCCGCCGAGGTGGCCGCGGCGCTCCACCACGAGCACGCGCTTGCCGAGCCCGGCGGCGGCGCGTTCGGCGATGGTGAGGCCGAAGAAGCCGGAGCCGACGACGATCAGGTCGTAGCGGCCGGCGGGGGCGGGGGCATGGGCGGGGGCGTTGTCCTCAGTCACGACGGTCACCCTAATGGCCCGGGCGGCCCCGGGCGGGGCGGCCCGCCGAGGCGGGGCCGGTGAAACACCACCAATATCATTGGACTCATCCCGCAACACTGGTAACATCCGTCCCTGATTGCTCATATATAACAGGAGCACCCGCCCTCGACATCCGGGAGACTTGAGAACCTTGGCACTCCGACGACGCATCCGCGCCTCCGCCAACGGCCGCCGCAGCCTGATCCTCGGCGCGGTCGCCGCGCTCGCCGCGGCCCCCCTGGTCGCCCTCGGCGGCGGGGCCCCGATCACGCTCACCCAGCAGGAGGGCACCGGCCCCATCGACGCCTCCGTGGTCACGGTGCCGATCGCCGAGGCGATCAACGTCACCGTCGACGACGCCGCGATCGCCACCCAGTCGCTGGCCGACGGGCTGCACCCGGACCGCGGCGTGGTCAAGGAGATCCGCCGCGCCGAGGAGTTCTCCATGTTCGCGCTGACCTGGTACGGCGACCCGGACGTGGCCGTGTTCGTGCGCGCCGAGCGCCCCGACGGCACCTGGTCGCAGTGGTACGACACCGACGCGGACAACCCCTCCGACACCGCCGCCGACGAGATCCAGGGCACCGAGCTGCTCTACATCGAGCCCACCCGGGCGGTGCAGATCTCCACCCACGGCCTGGACATCTTCCGCGATGCCGCCGGCCGCGCCGTCGACGCCGCGGAGGCCGCGGTGGAGCAGGCCCGCGCCGCCGCGGAGACCGCGGTCGGCTCCGCCGGCGAGGCCCCCGCCGGCCCCGGGGCGCCGGCCGCCCCGGCCGCCCCGGACACCCCCGCGCAGTGGGCGGACATCCGCCCGGTGGCCGACGAGGCCGACAGCCTGGACGTCAACGCGGTGCTCATCGACGGCGACGCCGGGGCGAACGAGGGCATCGCGCCGATCGTGGACGCCACCAACGTCACCGGCATGCCGCAGGTCATCACCCGCTCCGGCTGGGGCGCCAACGAGTCCATCCGCTGCGGCTCGCCGACGATCAACGAGCAGGTCAAGGGCACCACGGTGCACCACACCGCGGGCTCCAACAACTACACCGAGGCGCAGGCCGCGGGCATCGTGCGCGGCATCTACCAGTACCACGCGGTCACCCGCGGCTGGTGCGACATCGGCTACAACGCCCTGGTGGACAAGTACGGCAACATCTACGAGGGCCGCTACGGCGGCCTGGACAAGGCCGTGCAGGGCGCCCACTCCGGCGGCTTCAACAAGGACACCTGGGCGATCTCCATCCTCGGCAACTACGAGTCGGTGGCGCCCACCCAGGCCAGCATCACCGCGGTGGGCAACATGCTCGGCTGGCGGCTCTCCCTGGAGGACGCCGACCCCACCGGCACCACCCAGCTGACCTCCGGGGGCAGCTCCTACGCCCGCTACCCGCGGGGCACCACGGTGACCCTGCCCCGGGTCTTCGGGCACCGGGACACCGGGCAGACCACCTGCCCCGGCGACTCCGCCTACGCCCGACTCGCCGAGATCCGGGCCATCGCCAAGGCCAAGTACGACCGGATCCAGTCCGGGGCCGTGGACAACGAGGCCCCCGGGGGCGACACCGGGCTCATCGTCGACGGCGACGGCGACGGCGACGGGCCCTCCGCCGGGGAGGTCGCCGACGCCATCGCCGAGGCGATCGGCTCCACCGGGGCCGATGACGGCGACGCCGACGGCGCGGCCGGGGAGCCCCCGGCCGCCGGGGACGAGGGCGCGCACGCCCACCCCGGCTCGGTGGGCTCGCACAGCATCTTCGCCGCGGTGCTCGGCCTGCTCGGCGCCCCGGGCATCGGCGAGACCGCCGACGAGCTCATCGCCGCGATCGGCGGGCAGGACCCGCAGGCCACCATCGCGGACATCCCGGTGCTGGTGGACATCGTGCTGCAGGCGAACGAGGACAACGACTTCGCCGCCGAATGGCGCGAGGTCCTCGCCACCCTCGGCGGGGTGCTCGGCGACGCCGAGTCCGGGGTGCAGACCGGTGGCACCGTCGCCAATGACGCCGGCCGCGCCGACCCGCTGCGCTACGTGAAGTTCTCCCACGGGATCATCACCTCCTCGCGGACCACCGGCACCCACGCGCTGTGGGGCGAGATCGCCGACGCCTGGGCGGCGCGCGGCTTCGAGACCGGGCCGCTGGGCGCCCCGGTGGGCCGGCAGGCCAAGGACGGCGACCTCTGGCGGGTCGACTTCCAGCACGGCTCGATCACCTTCGACGAGGCCACCGGCGAGATCGCCGTCCACGAGGACTAGCGCACCCGCCGCGCCCGGGGCGCGCCCCGGGCGCGGCGCGCCCCCTCCCCCATCCGGCCGCGCCCCGGCCGATCGGGCTCAGAACCAGCGCTCCAGCACCAGCGCCACCCCGTCATCGTCATTGGCCGCGGTGACCTCGTCGGCGGCGGCGCGCACCTCCGGCCGGGCGTTGCCCATGGCCACCCCCAGCCCCGCCCAGCGCAGCATCTCGATGTCATTGGGCATGTCCCCGAAGCACACCACGTCCCCCGGGCCCGCCCCCACCTGGGCGGCGACCGCCTCCAGGCCCTTGCGCTTGGTCACCCCCGGGGCGGAGACCTCCACCAGCCCGTCCGGCACCGAGAAGGTGACGTGCGCCAGCCCCTCCGGGATCGCCGGGGCGATGATCCGGGCCAGCTCCGCCGAGCCCAGCCCCGGATTGGACAGCAGCAGCTTCGTCGCCGGGGCGGCGAGCAGCTCATCCTCGGCGAGGATGCCGTGCTCGGCGGACTCCCAGGCGTGGCTGTAGGAGGGCGAGACCACGAAGAGCTCGTCGATCGGGTCCGCGGCGCTGACCCCGGCGCGTTCCGCGGCCAGGCCCACCCCGCCGGCGCCCGCGGCGGCCATCGCCGCCCGGGCCCGGTCCACCACCTCCCGCTGCACCGCCGGGGCGATGGAGTGGTCGGCGACCACCCGGTCCGCCTTCGCGTCGTAGATCACCGCCCCGTTGGCGCAGACGCACATCGGCGCCACCGGCAGCTGGTCCAGCACCGGGGTGAGCCAGCGGGCGGGCCGGCCGGTGGCCAGCGCCAGGGGCACCCCGGAGCGCAGCATCCGCAGGATCGCCCGGCGCAGCCGGGGCCGCACCCGGTCCCGGGAGTCCAGCAGCGTGCCGTCGATGTCGCTGGCGACGAGCAGCGGCGGCGTGGCGGCCAGGGTCAACTGCCCCCGCCGTTCCGCTCCGCCTCGCGGGCCTTGCGCTCCTCATGGGCCCGGCGGCGGGCCTCCCGGTCCCGCTCGTCCATGGCGTTGGCCTCCTCCAGGGTGGGCGCGGAACCGCCCAGCGCGGCGGGCATCCAGGGCAGCCCCTCGGGGAAGGGGCCGTAGCGGTCGATGTAGTCCTCGCGCAGCTGGGCGAGCTGCGCCACCATCGCCGCATGCAGCCGGTCGGTGGTCTCCTGGGCGTCCTCGCCGGGCAGGATCGGCTCACCGGCGCGGATCCACACCGGGATCTTCGACCGGCCCAGCCTGCGCTCCCCGCCCTTGGCCCACAGCCGCTGCCCGCCGAAGATGGTCACCGGGATCAGCGGCACCTCCGCGTCCCGGGCGATCCGGGCGGCGCCGGTCTTGAAGCTCTTGATCTCGAAGGAGCGGGAGATGGTCGCCTCCGGGAAGATGCCCACCAGGGCCCCGGCCCTCAGCCGCCGGATCGCCTCATCGAGGGCGGCGGCGCCGGCGAAGCGGTCCACCTCGATATGGTGCAGCCAGCGCATCATCGGCCCGGCGATCCGGTGCTCGAAGAGCTCCTTCTTCGCCATGAAGCGCACCAGCCGGCCCCCGTTGAGGAAGGCGGGCACGCCGAAGTGCACGAAGTCGAAGTAGCCGGTGTGGTTGCCGACGATCATGGCCCCGGAGTCGACGGGGTAGTGCTCCGCCCCGTCCACGGTCATCTCCAGGCCCTGGAAGCGCATATAGCGCCGGGCGGTGCGGATCACCCAGGAGTAGAAGGGCTCCCGGGCCTCCTCGGTGGGCGGGGCCGGGCGGAAGGACTCCGGGACCAGGAAGCCGCGGTCGCGGCGGTATCCGGCGGGGACGGGGCGCTTGCTCATTTGGCGGGCTCCAGGATCTCGTGGCCGACGAAGGGGCGCAGCGCCTCGGGCACCACCACCGAGCCGTCGGGGCGCTGATGGTTCTCCAGGATGGCGACGAGCCACCGCGTGGTGGCGAGGGTACCGTTCAGCGTCGCCGCGAACCGGGTTTTGCCCTCGGCGTCGCGGTACCGGGTGCGCAGCCGGCGGGCCTGGAAGGTGGTGCAGTTGGAGGTGGAGGTCAGCTCCCGGTAGGTGCCCTGGCTGGGCACCCAGGCCTCGGTGTCGAACTTCCGGGCCGCCGAGGAGCCCAGGTCGCCGCCCGCGACGTCGATGATCCGGTAGGGCACCTCCACCGCGGCGAGCATCTCCCGCTCCATGTCCAGCAGCCGCCGGTGCTCCTCGGCGGCCTGCTCCGGCAGGCAGTAGGAGAACATCTCCAGCTTGTCGAACTGGTGCACCCGCAGGATGCCGCGGGTGTCCTTGCCGTAGGAGCCGGCCTCCCGGCGGAAGCAGGAGGACCAGCCGGCGTAGCGGCGCGGCCCGGCGGAGAGGTCGATGATCTCATCGGCGTGGTAGCCGGCCAGGGCCACCTCGGAGGTGCCGACCAGGTAGAGGTCATCCTCCTGCAGGTAGTAGATCTCGTCGGCGTGCGCGCCGAGGAAGCCGGTGCCGCGCATCGTCTCCGGGCGCACCAGCACCGGCGGGATCATCAGCCGGAAACCGGCGGCGACCGCCTTCTGCGCGGCCAGCTGCATCAGGCCCAGCTGCAGCAGGGCGCCGGCGCCGGTGAGGAAGTAGAAGCGGGAGCCGGAGACCTTCGCCCCCCGCTCCATGTCGATGAGCCCCAGGGATTCGCCGAGGTCCAGATGGTCCTTGGGCTCGAAGTCGAACTCGGGGGGCTCGCCCACGTGCTCCAGGACGATGAAGTCCTCCTCCCCGCCGGCGGGGGCGCCCTCGACGACGTTGCCGAGCCGCAGCTGCAGCTCGTCGACCTCCGCGGCGGCGGCCTTCTGCGCCGCCTCGGCGGCCTTGACCCGCTCGGAGAGCTCCTTGGCGCGGGCCATCATCGCCGGCCGGTCCTCCTTCGCCGCCGCCCCGATCTCCTTGCCGAAGGACTTCTGCTCGGCGCGCAGGGCGTCCGCCGCCGCGATGGATTCGCGGCGGGCGGCGTCGGCGGCGAGCAGCCGGTCCACCAGGGCCGGGTCCTCGCCGCGGGTGCGCTGGGAGTCGCGCACGATGTCCGGGTGGTCGCGGAGGAATCTGAGATCGATCACGGGCCCAGGGTACCCGGCGGGCGGATCCGGGCGGCCTCAGACGACCAGCCCCACCGCCAGCACCACCACCAGACCGGTCACCGACAGGATCGTCTCCATCAGCGACCAGGTTTTGAAGGTCTGCGGCACGGTCATCCCGAAGTACTCCTTGACCAGCCAGAACCCGGCGTCGTTGACATGGGAGAGGAACACCGAGCCGCAGCCGATGGCCAGCACCAGCAGCGCCTGCTGCGCCGGATCCAGCCCCGGCGCGATCGGCGCCATGATCCCCGCGGCGGTGATCGTGGCCACCGTCGCCGACCCGGTGGCCAGGCGGATCGCCACCGCCACCAGCCAGCCGGCGACCAGCGGGGACAGCGGGGCGCCCTCGATCCAGGAGGCGACCACCTCGGCCACCCCGGAGTCCACCAGGGTCTGCTTGAACCCGCCGCCGGCGCCGACGATGAGCAGGATCCCGGCCACCGGGGCGAAGGAGGAGCCGACCAGGTCGGACACCGCCGCCAGATCCCGGCCATCGCGCAGGCCGAGCGCCGCCATCGCCACGAAGGTGGTGATGAGCAGCGCCACCAGGGGGGTGCCCAGGATGTCCAGGGCCGCGCCCGCCGGCCCACCCAGGCCGGTGGTCTCCGCGATGGTGCGCGCCAGCATCAGCGCCACCGGCAGCAGCACCACGGACAGGGCCACGCCCACCCCCGGCCGGCGCTCGGCGGGGATCGGCTCGCCGGCGGTGAAGGTCGCCGGGGCCCCGATCGGCACCCACCGGGCCATCACCTTCGCGGACAGCGGCCCGGCGATCACCACCACCGGCACGCTCACCAGCAGGCCCAGGCCCAGGGTGAGGCCCAGGTCCGCGCCGAGGGCGTCGATCGCGATGAGCGGCCCCGGGTGCGGGGGCACCAGCCCGTGCAGGGCGGACAGCCCCGCCAGCGCCGGGATGCCCAGCAGCACCACGGGTTTGCGCACCCGGGCGGCGACCAGCATCACCACCGGGATGAGCAGCACCACGCCGACCTCGAAGAACAGCGGGATGCCGATCACGAAGGCCAGCCCGGCCATCGCCCAGGGCAGGGCGCGCTCCCCGGTGCGCGCCAGGAAGGCGTCCACGATCGCGTCCGCGCCCCCGGATTTCACCAGCAGGGTGCCGATGATGGCGCCCAGGGCGATGAGCACCCCGACCCCGCCGACGGTGTCCCCGAGCCCGGCGGTGAAGGCGGTGAAGGCGTCGACCGGGGCGATTCCGGCGGCCAGGGCGAGCACCGCGGAGCCCACCATCAGGGAGAGGAAGGGGTGCAACCGCACCCACACGATGAGCACGATGATCGCGGCGATCCCGATCAGGGCGGCGGTGACCAGCTGGGCGGGCCCGGCGGTGGTCAGCGGCGCCTGCGCCGCCGCGGCGATCACCGCCCGCCCCCGGCCAGCCCGGCCGCGGCGAGCGCGGCGTCGACGAGCTCCCCCGGGGCGGCGGCCACGTCCAGGGTGACCCCGTCCTCGTCGGCGGCCAGCGGCTCCAGGTCCGCGTACTGGGAGCCGAGCAGATCCGCGGGCATGAAATGCCCGGTGCGCGCCGCCAGCCGGGCGCCGATGAGCTCCCGGGAGCCGGCCAGGTGCACGAAGAAGACCCGGCCCGGCGCCTCCCGGAGGGTGTCCCGGTAGGCGCGCTTGAGCGCCGAGCAGGTCACCACCGCGCCGGGGGCGCCCACCTCGGCCATCCGGTCGCGCAGCGCGGCCAGCCAGGGCGCCCGGTCGGCGTCGTCGAGGGGCCGGCCGGCGGCCATCTTCTCGATGTTGGCGGCCGGGTGGAAGTCGTCGGCCTCCGCCAGCGGCCGGCCGAGCCGGCCGGCGGCGAGCGCCGCGGCGGTCGATTTGCCGCAGCCGCTCACCCCCATGAACACGAGATGCGTGCAATCGTCCATGCCCGGATGTTAACCCCCCTCACCCCCGAGGGGAAGGAAGCTTCCCCGGTGCCCTGCTCAGCCGGGGCCCGCGCCCGGCCCACCCGGCCGGGGGTGCGCCGGGCGGTGCCCGGCGCCGCCGGGGGAGATAATCGTAGGCAACCCTCATCGACCACCATCCGGAAGGGCCCGGCCATGGGCGAGAACCGAACCGCCGCCGCGATCCCGGCCGCCGCCGGACTGCGCCTCGGCGCGCTGCTGATGGACCTGCTGCTGGTGGCCCCGGCCGCCGGGATCCTCGGCGCGATCACCGCGAAGACCATCGAGCTCTCCCTCTTCCTCGCCGGCGCGGACGTGGACCTCCCCGGCCTCGGCCGGCTGCTCGCCACGGCGCTGGTGCTGCTCTACAAGGCCGGGCTGGAGGCCAGCGGCGGGCAGACCATCGCCAAGCGGCTGATGCGGCTGCGGGTCGTCCGCGGGCCCGGGGAGGATGCCGCCGTGGGCATGCGCGCCGCGCTGCGCCGCAACCTGTGGCTGCTGCCCGCGGCGATCCCGATGCTCGGCTGGCTGGTGACCCTCATCCTGGGCATCCTGATCCTGCGCCGGATCGGCCGGGGCGGGGCGCCCCGCAACGACCGCGCCGCCGGCACCCAGGTGGTCCAGGAGTAGGCCGGCGTCGGGATGGGGTGGGCGATGAGCGGGCCGCCGAACCCGCACCGGGGACCGCCGGCGGGGCGGCCCGCCCCGGTGCGCGCCCGGCTCCGCGCCTTCGTCCTGGATCTGGGCACCGGCGGCGTCGCCGCGATCCTGGCCACCGCGCTGCTGCTGCCGGCGATCCACGGGATCGGCCCGATGCCCCCGGGCCTCCGGCTGCTCCTGCTCACCGCGGCGCCGCAGCTGCTGTTCTTCCTGCACCGGTGGGCCGCCGAGGCGCGGTACGGCCGCAGCCCCGGTAAGCGGATGGCGGGGCTGCGGATCCTCGGCCCCGGCGGGGCGCCGCCGTCGCCGGGCGCGGCGCTGCGCCGAAACCTGTGGCTGCTGCCGGCCGCGCTGCCCTTCATCGGCTGGGCGATCACCCTGGGCCTGGGCCTCCTGCTCATGGCGCAGGCCGCCGGCGGGCCCGCCTTCGTGGACCGGCTCTCCCGCACCCGGGTGGTCCCGGACCCGGCCCCCGGGGGCCCCACCCGGCTGGGGGCGCCCGGCGGCGCTCCCCTGGACGACCGGCGGTGAGCGCCGGATACTCGCCGGGTCCGCGTCCCCGAGCAGAGGAGCCTCCGATGAGCGCCCCGCACGACGCCCCCCGACCGGCCTCCGGCACCCGCAGGGTGCTCGCCTACCTGATCGACTGGTGCCTGCTGAGCATCCCCATCGGCTGGGTCACCGGCGCGCTACTGCACCGGGTCGATGCCGCGCTGGACGCCACCGGGCGGGATGCGGTCTTCACCGCCGAGGGGGAGCTGGTGCTCGGCATGCAGACCCTGCCGGTCGCCGCCCTGATCGGCGTGGCCCTGTTCTACCTGTACAAGACGCTCGCCGAGGCGGCCACCGGGCGCACCCTCGGCAAAACCGTGCTGGGCACCCGGGTGGTGCGCGCCGGCGGCGCCGCGATGGACCTCCGGGTCGCCGCCCGGCGCAACCGCTGGCTCCTGCTGGGGCTCATCCCGGGCCTCGGCGGGCCGCTGGTGACCCTGATCGGCATCATCATCGCGATCCGCGCCCGCCGCGCCGAGCCGGTGTTCCACGACCGGGCCGCCGGCACCCGGGTGCTGCGGGGCTGACCGGGCCGGGGGATCCCCGGTCCCGCGGCGGCCTAGTCCTCTTCCTCCGGCAGGTAGGGTTCGGCGACCTCGGCCAGCGCCTCCACCGCGGGGCAGACGTACCAGGATCCGGTGAGCGCGTCGGTGAAGCGGGTGAGGGTGTCCCGGGGCCCGCCGTCGGCGCCGGCCATGCGCACCAGCATCTGCTCCAGGCGCCACTGGTCGTGGCTGAAGCCGACGAAGACGGTGCCGTGCTCCCCGAAATCGCCGTAGGCGACGTTGCGCCGGTAGACGTCGAGCTCCTCCCCGTCGACCTCCACCACGGAGCGGGCGACGTGGGAGTCCTCCGGCTTGACCTCGTCGTCGAATTCGACGCTGTCGGCCTTGGTGCGGCCGATGATCTCCTCCTGGCGATCCTCGCCGAGGCCCTCCCAGTCGCGGCTGCGGTGCTCCCACTTCTGGAAGAGCAGCACCGAGGAGCCGGCGCCGGGCCGGCCGGCGGGCACCGCCACCACCCCGGGCGCCTCCAGGGCGCCGGGGTTCTCGGTGCCGTCCTCGAAGCCGGTGAGGTCCCGGTTGGTCTCGTAGACCCAGCCGACGATCTCGTCGGCGACGCGCAGCACCCCGTCGAGTTCGCCGAGGATGAGCTTGGCCACGTCGAAGCAGCGCGAGCGCGCGGAGGCGGAGACCCAGATCCAGGCGTCGTGCTGGGTGGCGGGCATGGCGTAGCCGCCGGGGCCGCGGATCGGCTCGTTGAAGCCGTGCACCCCCTCCGGGGCGGCGCCGGCCGGGGCCACCCTGGCCCACAGCTCGGGGCGCACCCCGACGACGATGTTCGCGGCGATGGTGGTGGGCTGGTTCACGGCGGCGGCCAGGCGGCCGACGGCCTCGGCCGGGTCGGCGCCGTCGACCAGATCGAGTTCCAGGTAGGCGTGATCGGACACGCCGAGTGCGGTGATTCCGGTCTGATGCGTCATGAACCCGAGTATCCCACGACTGCGGCGAACAGCGTGCCCCCGCCGCCGGTGAGCAGCACCGCCGCCAGCACCAGGAAGATCGCCCCGGCCACCATGTCGATGAGCGGGCCCGCGCCGAGCAGCCGGCGGGTCATCGCCGGGGTGGAGAACACCACCGCCACCAGGGAGAACCACAGCACCGCGGAGGCGATGAGGGAGGCCAGGTAGAATAGCTGCACCCAGGCGGGGGCGCCGACCGGCATGAACTGGCTGAGCACCGCCGCCATGAACAGCACGATCTTCGGGTTGGACAGGTTGGTGAGCAGCCCCTGCCGGTAGCGGGCCGCGGGGGCGGCGTCATCGGCCGGGGCCATCCGGGGCACCGTGGCGCCCCGGGCGGCCAGGCCCGCGGCGAGCATCCCCCAGCCGGACCAGGCCAGCCAGGCCCCGCCGAGGACCTGGATCACCGCCATCAGCCCCGGGTGCGCGGAGAGCACCGCGGCCATCCCGGCGACGGTGAGGCTCACCCAGACGCTGGCGCCGGTGACGATCCCGGCGACCGCGGCCAGCGCCTGCCGGCGCGAGCGGGTGGCCAGGCGCAGGATCAGCACGATGTCCGGGCCGGGGGAGGCCATGCCGATGACGTGCACGCCGAGCATGGCGGCCAGCGCCGCCCAGTTCACCGGGTGCCCCCGCGGGGGTCGTGGAGGGAGTGCGGCATGGCTGGAAGCCTAACCCCGCCGGGGCGGCGCGGCGGACCCGGGCCCATGGGGCACAATGGGGCCCACGATGAGCACCTCCCGGAGACCCTCGAACCGGCTGCGCGGCGGCTGGGGCGGCCGCGCCGTGGCCGCCGCGATGCTCGCCGGCGGCATCGCCGCCGCCGCGGTGGGCGCCGCGGTCGACGGGGCCGGGGCGCCCGGCGGCGCACCCGGCGCCGCCGATCCGCGCGGCTCGACCGCCACCAGCGCCGCGGCGGCGGATCCGTTCACCGGGGCGCGGCCCGGCCAGTGCATCAGCTGGCGCACCGACCCCGCCGGCGGGGTGACCGCCTTCGCGGTGGTGGACTGCGCCGAACCGCACCGCTACGAGGTGTCCCGCCGGGTGGATCTCGCCGAGCTGCCGGAGGTCGCCGGGGAGTACCCGCCGGGGGTGGGCCAGCCCACCGCCCGGCAGCTGGTGGACCTGCGCGACCGGGTGTGCCGGGAGGCCACCATCGACTACCTGGACGGCCGCTTCGACCCGGCCGGGGCGTTCACCATCGCCCCCATGCTGCCCCCGGCGGAGGCCTGGGCGGAGGGCGACCGGACCATGCTCTGCGGTATCCAGCGGCCCGGCCCGGACGGCTCCCCGGAGGTCAACGAGGGCCCGGCGCGGCGGGCCGACCAGGCCGCCACGTACCCGCCCGGGGCCTGCGTGGCCGTCGACGAGCGCGGCAGCCTGGTGCCCGCCGACTGCGCCGACCCGCACATCTTCGAGTCGGTGGCGGTGGTGGACCTGCGCGCCGAGTTCGGCGAGGCCTTCCCCGCCGAGCAGGCCCAGAACGACTACCTCTCCGATGTGTGCACCACCGCCGCGGTGGACTACTTCGGCGGCGGCGAGGCCGGCGATGACGCCCTCTACGCCTCCACCCTGCTGCCCTTCTGGCTGCCCGTCGGCGAGGAGTCCTGGTCCCGGGGCTCCCATTCGACGAACTGCTGGCTGGCGAAGGACTCCGGGGGCGAGGGCTTCGCCACCCTGCAGGGCCCGGTGCTCGGGGAGTTCACCATCGACGGGGCCCCGCCGACCCCGCCGCCGCCGCGCAACCCCCGCCGGGGGGAGGCGCCGCGGTGATCGAGGTGACCCCGGCCCGGTTCGAGGAGCTCGTCGACGAGGCGATCGACCTCATCCCGGACGAGTTCCTGCGCCGGCTGGGCAATGTCGCGATCCTGGTGGCCGACCGCAACCCGGACACGCCCACCCTGCTCGGGCTCTACGAGGGGGTGCCGCTGCCGGAGCGGGTCGTCGACTTCCCCACCCCGCCGGACGTGATCCACATCTACCGGGAGGCGCTGGCCGAGATCTGCGCCTCCGAGGCGGAGCTGGTGGAGCAGACCCGGGTGACCCTTCTGCATGAGGTGGGCCACTTCTTCGGCCTCGACGAGGAGGACCTGCACCGCCTCGGCTACGGCTGAGCCCCCGCCCAGTCCGCCGCCCGCCAGCCCGCGCCGTCGCGGACCAGCTCGATCCGGCCGGTGTTCGGCACCGGGTGGGTGAACACGAAATCGCCGTCCACCCCGGCGAGATCCTGGGCGGCCAGCCGCATCGCCGCGCCATGGCCCACCACCGCGGCGATCCCGCCGGCCGGGGCGGCGGCCACCGCCGCGGCCACCGCGGCCCGCCACCGGGCGAGCACCTCTGCGGCGGTTTCCCCGCCGGGCACCCGGGCCTCCGGCTCCCCGTGGGTCCAGGCGTGGAAGATCTCCAGGAAGATCCGGTGCGCCTCCCGGTCCGCGCGGCCCTCCAGCTCCCCGGCGGCGACCTCCTGCAGCCCGGCGGCGTGCCGCAGCCGCACCCCCGGCCCGGCGATGCGGTGCAGGCCGCCGACCGCGCCCGCCCCGGTCTGCCGGGCGCGCAGCGCATGGGAGGTGACCACCTCCGCCAGCCCCCCGGCCGCCGGGGCGAGCACCCGGCCCAGGCGGCGGGCCTGGATGACCCCCAGGTCGGTCAGCGGCGCCCCGGGCAGCGCGGTGTCCAGGGCCCGGGCCACGTTGGCGGTGGTCTGCCCGTGCCGGATCAGGATCAGCCGGCCGGCGCTCATCGCCGCCCCCCGTCGGCCAGGGCGTCCACCCAGGCCAGGGATTCGGTGACGTCCGGGGGCGGGGCGTCGGCGGGGCCGGGGGCGTGCGCCGGCCAGGAGCCGAGGAAGCGCAGATCCTCGGCCCGGCGGTGCAGCGCGGCCAGCGCCCCGCGCACCGGGGCGTCGGCGAGATGGCCGATGATGTCCACGTGGAAGCGGTAGGCGCCCATCGCCTCCCGGGTGGGCCGGGACTCGATCCGGGACAGGTTCACCTCGCGCACCGCGAATTCGGTGAGCGCGTCGAGCAGGGTGCCCGGCCGGTTCGGCAGGGTGAAGCTCACCCCGGTGCGGTCCCGCCCGGTGCGCGCCGGCACCGGCCCGGGCCGGCCGACCAGCACGAAGCGGGTGCGCGCGCCGCGCACGTCGGCGACGTCGGCGGCCAGCTCGGCCAGGCCGAGCAGCTCCCCGGCGCGGGCCGGGGCGGCGCAGGCGTCGATGGCCCCCTCGGCGACCCGGTGCGCGGCGGCGGCGTTGGAGCTGGCGTGGTGCAGCTCCACCCCCGGCAGATGCGCGTCCAGCCACTGCCGCACCTGCGGCAGCGCCACCGGGTGCGCCGCGAAGCTGCGCACCGCCGCGCTATCGGCGCCCGGCCGGACCAGGATGGAGAAGGCCACGTCGATCTCCGTCTCCCGGTAGATCTGCAGCTCCGGGCCGGCGGTGAGCGCATCGAAGGTGGAGGTCACCGGGCCGTCCACGCTGGATTCGATGGCCACGCAGGCGTAGTCCGCCGCCCCGCGGCGCACCGCGCCCAGCGCCGCCGCCGGGGAGTCCACGGGCACCGGGTCGAGCCCCGCCCCGGCCAGCGGGGCCAGGCCGGCCATGTCCAGCAGGGCCGCCTCGGTGAAGGTGCCGGCCGGGCCGAGGAAGGTCACGGTGGTCATGGCCCCCAGCCTAAGGGCCGGATACCATCCGTGCATGACCCGGGCCCGCACCCTGCTCCGCCGGATCGCCGCCGGGGAGCTCCCCGCCGCCGCGGCGGCCGCCGCGGCGCTGGCCGCCGCCGACGGCGACCCCCGCGCCACCGGGGTCGCCACCTGCCTGGGCGAGCGCGCCCTGGACCGGGCCCGCGCCCTCGACGCCCGCGGCGGCGGCGGGGATCTGGCGGGGCTGCCGGTGGCGGTGAAGGATCTGCTGCCGATCGCCGGGGTGGCCTGCACCCTCGGCTCGGCGCGGCTCACCCACCGCCCGGCCGCGCACCATCCGGAGGTCGCCGCGCTGCTCGCCCGGGGCGCGGTGCCGGTGGCCACCACCGCCACCGCCGAGGTCGGCGCCACCGCCTACACCGAGCCCACCGGCCTGGCGGCCCCGGACAACCCGATCGCGCCCGGGCGCACCCCGGGCGGGTCCTCCGGGGGCTCGGCGGTGGCGGTGGCCGCCGGGGTGGTGCCCGCGGCGCTGGGCACCGACGGCGGCGGCTCCATCCGGGTGCCGGCCGCCGCCTGCGGGGTGGCCGGGCTGAAACCCGCCCACGACACCGCCGGCGGGGCGCTGGCCGCCACCGGCTTCCTCGCCCGGGATCTCGCGGATCTCGCGGTGCTGCACCGGCTGCCCGCCCCCCGCCCGGGGCGGCGCCGGCTGCGGGTGGGGCTGCGGCTGACCGGGCTGCAGGATCCGGTGCGCGCCGGGGGTCGCTGGGCGGCCGCCGCCCGGGCGGCGGCGGACGCCCTCGCCGACGCCGGCCACGAGGTGGTGGAGCTGCCCGCGCCCTATCCGGCGGACTGGGCCGCCGGGCTCTTCGCGGACACCATCACCGCCGCCCTGGCCGGGCTGCCGGAGCGCGACTACGCGCCGATGACCCGCTGGTTGCGCGAACGCGGCGCCGCGGTGGGCCCGGCGCGGCGGGCGCGGTGCCTGGCCGACCGGGCGGGGCTGCCGGAGGCGGTGCGCCGGCGGTGGCCGGTGGATGTCGCGCTCACCCCCACCCTGGCCCACGATCCGCCGCCGATCGGCTACTTCGCGGGGCTGGGCCACGCGGCGGATTTCGCGGCGCAGACCCGGTGGACCCCCTTCTGCTCCCTGTGGAACCTCACCGGCTGGGCGGCGCTGTCGCTGCCCTTCGGCGGGGCCTCGGTGCATCTCGGCGCGGTGCGCGCGGGCGCCGCCGAACTGCTCGATCTCGGCGCCGTGCTGGAGCGGCGATGAGCCGGCGGCTGCTGCGCGCGGAGCTGGCCCTGCTGCTGGCGGCGACCTTCGGGGCCGCGGCGGTGCGCGCGGTGCTGCAGCTGGCCGGGGTGCTCGCCGGCGGGGCCCTCGGCGCGCAGCCGGTGGCGCTCAACGAGGCCCTGGCCGAGGGGCCCTGGCTGAACCTGGGCCTGCAGCTCACCCGGGCGGCCGCCCTGGCCGCCTGGGGCGGGCTGGCCTGGCTGCTGCTGGCCCGGGACGGTGTCCGGGGCGTGCCCGGCCGGCCCCGGCGCGGCGACGCCGCGGCCGCGGCGGGCCTGGCCGCGCTGATCGGGATCCCGGGGCTGGGCCTGTACCTGGCGGGGCTGGCCCTGGGCCTGGGCCGGCCGGTGGATCCGGCGGCGATGGGGGTGGGCGCGGCGACGGTGGCGCCGCTGCTGGCCCTGGCCGCCGCCAACGCCGTGGCCGAGGAGCTGGTGGTGGTGGGCTGGCTGATCACCCGGCTGGGCCAGCTGGGCCGCTCCCCGGCGGCGGCGCTGGCGGCCTCGGCGGCGCTGCGCGGGGCCTACCACCTCTACCAGGGACCCACCGCCGGGGTCGGCAACCTCGTCATGGGGGCGGTCTTCGCCGCCTGGTTCCTGCGCACCCGCCGGCTGTGGCCCCTGGTGGGGGCGCATTTCCTCATCGACGCGGTGGCCTTCCTCGGCGCCGGGCTGCTCGGCTGAGCGGCCCCCGGCGCGGGTAGATCCGCTCCGCCAGGGCGGTTTTCGCCGCCTCCGCGGCCCGCGCCGCCGCGGGGTCGAACCCGGGCCCGGGCCGCGCCGGCGCCCGGCCGTCGACCACCGGCCAGCCGGAGCCGGCGGCGGCCACCGCGCCATGCTTCACCGCGTAGTAGCCCCCGGCGTGCACGTCCAGGGCCACCCCGGCCGCGCCGCGGGCGGCGGCCACCAGATGCGGGTGGTAGCGGGTGCTCAGCCAGCGCTGCCCGGGGCGGGCCGGCAGCCCGTGCGCGAGCAGCTCCGGGAAGCCGACGATCCGGGCCCCGGCGGCGAGATCCGGGGCGGCGGCGGCGATCTCCCGCCACACCACCAGGTCCACGTCCGGGATGCACTCCAGCACCGCCAGGTCCTCCCCGGAGACCCCCCAGTCCCGCAGGATGGCCAGGATCCGCCCCGCCAGCGCCGCCGGATCGCCCTCGGCGAGCAGATCCGCCTGCGCGGCGAGCACCACCGGCCGGGCCCGGGACGCGCCCAGCCCGGCCGGGCCGGCGGCCAGCCCCAGCCAGGCGTCGTCGCCGGTCGCCGAGGCACCCGCCGGGACCAGCGCCCGGGAGGGCCCGTCGCGCACGTCCACCAGGTCGAACCGCGGCCACACCCCGGCCAGCGCGGCGGCGAGGGACTCCCCGGGGACGAGCCCCTGCCCGGTGGCCACCCGGGTGCGGCCGAGCTCCCCGGCGGTGGCGAGCACCGCGGCGTGGGCGGGCCAGAGATCGTTGATCCACCCCCCGCCGAGGACGTGCACCACCTCCGCCCGGCGCGCCCAGTCCAGGTTCACCGCCACCTGGGCGAAGATCGACGGGTCGGCGAGGATCGCCCGGGCCCGGGCCACCGCGGCGGCCGGGTCGCCGCCGGCGTCCGCGGCGGCGCGCACCCCCACCCGGAAGGTGGTGTCCACCGCGAGCAGCCCGGGGTGCTCCCCGCGGTGCAGCGCGGCGGCCACCCCGGGGGTGTGGCAGTCCAGCACCACCCGGGCCCGCGGCCGGCGCCGGGCGAGGAAGCGCAGCCAGGCCGAGACGATGAGCTCATCGCCGTAGTTGGGGTGCCCGGAGGGCGCGATCAGGTGGATGAGCTCCCGCTGCGGTGCCGGCATGCGCCCCAGCCTAGGCGGGGCGCTCAGACCAGGGCCCGGGCCAGGCGCAGGGCGTGCCCGGCGTAGCCCCCGCCGAAGAGCACCGCGTGCATCAGCACCGGGTACAGCTGGTGCAGCCCCACCCGGCGCTCCCGGCCGGGCGGCAGCGGGTGCGCCTCCCGGTAGCCGCCGAGGATGGCGTCCAGGTGCGGGGCGCCGAAGAGCTCCAGCATCGCCAGATCCGACTCCCGGTGCCCGCCGTGGGCGGCCGGGTCGATGAGCACCGCGCCGCGGCGATCCCACATGAGGTTGCCGGACCACAGGTCCCCGTGCACCCGGGCCGGGGGATCGTCGTCGTCGAAGTCCCCGGCGAGCAGCCGCCGCGCCACCGCATCGAAGACGGCGCGCTCGGCGGGGCCGTAGACCCCGTCCAGCGCGGCCAGCGCCGGGGCGAGCCGATCGGCGGCGTAGAACTCCCCGAAGCGGGCCCGGGGGTGCAGCGGCAGCGGCCGGGGGTCGGCGAGCGGCCCGAAGAACCCGGGCCCGGACCAGCCCGGCGGCGGGGCGCCGAAGGCCGGCGCGCCCGCGTCGTGGGTGGCGGCCAGCGCCGCCCCGAAGGCCGCCGCCGCGGCCCGGTCCGGGGCGGCGGGGCGGATCCGCTCCAGCAGCAGCTCCTCGGGCCCGACGCCGAGCACCCGGGCCACCCGGGCGCCGCCGGTGGCGCTGGCCTGCCCCAGCCAGCGCAGGCCGGCGGCCTCGCAGTCGAAGAACCCGGCCGGTGCGCCGGGGCGGGTCTTGCGGTGGATCTCCTCGGCCATGGCCCCAGCGTAGGCCCGTGGGGCGGCCCCATCTCCTATTGTCTACAGGCATGAGCGACACCCCCCGGCCCGCCGACGGCGGCGACTACGTGCTCGATGCGCAGGGCCGCCCCCGCCTGGACCGCTTCGGCCGGCCGATCCGGCGCAGGCCGGCGCGGCCGGCGCCGCCGGCCGGGGGCGCGGGGCAGGGCCCGCAGTGGGAGCGCCCGCTGCGCGGGGAGCGGCCGGGGACGCCCGAACCGCGGCGGCGCCCGGAGCGCCCGGATCCCCCGGAGCGGGATCCGCGGCTGGACCCGGATCGGATCCGGCGCCGCGCCGCCGCCGAGCGCGCCGCCGCGGACCGCGCCGCGGGGGCGCACCGGCTGCCCCGGCAGCCGCGCGGGGCCCGGCCGGCCGCGGCCGGGCGGACCCGGGCGATGCCGGCGCAGCCGGCGCCCGCGGCGCGCGCCCAGCACGCCGACCCGCGCTTCCCCCCGCCCGGCTACCGGCCGCCCGCCCCGCCGCCGCCCCCGCGGGGCCGCCGCGGCCGGGGCCCGGCGCCGAAGCCCCGGCGGCGCCGGCCCGGCTGCCTGCGCCGGCCGGTGCGCACCCTGGCGCTGCTGCTGGTGCTGCTGGTGCTCGCCGCCTTCGCGGTGGTGGAGCTGCGCCTGCAGCGCACCGAGGTCTTCGCCGATCTGGCGGATCGGCCGGGCCGCAGCGCCGCGTCGAACTGGCTGCTGGTCGGCTCCGATTCCCGGGCCGGGATGAGCGAGGAGGAGAACGCCGCCCTGGCCGCCGGCGGGGGGATCGAGGGCCAGCGCACCGACGCGATCCTGATCGCGCACATCCCCCTCATCGGGGAACCCACCCTGGTGTCCATCCCCCGGGACTCCTATGTGGAGGTGCCCGGCTACGGGATGGACAAGATCAACGCCGCCTTCGCCTACGGCGGGGCCCCGCTGCTGGTGGAGACCGTGGAGCGGGCCACCGGGGTGCGCATCGACCACTACGCGGAGATCGGCTTCGGCGGCTTCGCCCGCGTCGTCGACGCCGCCGGCGGGATCGAGCTGTGCCCGGAGGAGGCGATCGACGATCCGCTGGCCGGGCTGGACGTGCCCGCCGGCTGCGGCGACTACGACGGGGCGGCCGCCCTGGGCTACGTGCGCACCCGCTCCACCGCGGGCGGGGACCTGGACCGGGTGGCCCGGCAGCGCGAGTTCCTCGCCGCGCTGACCACCCGGCTGCGCTCCCCGGGGGTGCTGCTCAACCCGCTGCGCCTGGTGCCCACCCTGGGCGCGGCCACGACGGCGGTGACCGTCGGCGACGGGGATCACTCCTGGCACCTGGCCTGGCTGCTCGGCCGGCTGGCGCTGGGCTCGGCCTCGGAGACGGTGCCGGTCGGCGGGGCGATGACGGTCGACGTCGGCGATGTGCTGCTCTGGGACGAGCAGGCCGCCGCCGACCTGTTCCGCCGGATCCGCTAGGTCAGGGTCACCTGCCGGGAGAGGATCGTCTCCCGGGATTTCCGGCCCGCCGCGTCCAGGGGGCCGGTTTCCGCCAGGGCGGCGGCGATCCGCCGCTCGCCGGCGGCGACGGCCGCCGCCCAGGAGTCGGCGGGGGCGTCCCGGTCGACGTCCCACACCGGCACCAGCACCCCGGCGACCCGGAACACCCCGGCGAACTTGGTGCCCTCGCCGAGGCTGAGGTGGTCCGCGGCGTGCACCCGGGCCAGCGCGTCGAGCAGCGCCGCCGGGTCCTCGGGGCGCACCCAGCGCAGATGCGCCCGCTCGCCCGGGTCGGCCCACCACACCGCGCCGGGGACCTCGGCAGCGACCCGGTGCGCCGGCACGATCGCCTCCGCGGCGGCCCGGATCTCCGGGCCCGCAGCGGCGGCGTCGGCGCCGGGGGGCAGCCACCAGGCGAAGTCCCCGTGCACCTCGATCGCCGCGGGGTCGACGCCGGTGAGCAGCTCCGCCAGGGCGGGGGCGGCCCCGGTCACCGCGGAGTCGAGCACCTCCCCGTCGCCGGCGGCGCGCGCCCAGTCCAGGGCGCGGGCCAGGTCCGCGGCGGCGTCGGTGGAGCGGTCCCGGGTCTGCAGCGCCACCAGGGCGCCGCCGCCGTGCTCGGCGGCGCGGGTCACCGCCGCGCCGCCGCCGGGCAGCACGGTGCACAGCCGGATGCCCCGCTCCGCCCCGGCGACCTCCACCGGGGCGGTGGCGGAGGAGACGAATTCGCGCAGCGCGATGAGGTCCGCCTCGGCGGGCACGCCGGCGAAGGGCCGGGGGTTGCCGGCGAGCCGGGCGCGTTCGGCGGCCCGGGCGGCGAGCTTGGCCTGGCGGCGGCTCATCCCGGCCGGCGGGGTGTCATGTGCTCGGTTCTTCCGTGATTTCTTTCCCACGGCCCCACAACCTACCGGCTGGACCGGCCCCGCGTGCCCGGCGCGCCCCGGCGCAGCACCGCCCGCGCCCGGTCCGGGAAGTCGGTGGCCAGCCAGCGCACCCCGGCGGCGGCGGCGAACTCCACGTCCGCGTCGCCCCGGGCGAGCCAGCTGTAGCGCAGATCCGGCACCCGCCGGGTGCGCACCGGGTCGCGGCGGGCGCCGCGCAGATTCACGCCCAGGTGGGTGGGCCGGGCCAGCGCCCGGCGCAGCCCGGATCGGGTCCCGGCGGGCCGGTCGACCAGCTGGATCCGGTCCAGGCCGGGCAGCAGCCGGCCGAGCGCGGCCACCGAGGCCGGGGCGAAGCTCATCAGCCGCAGCCGCGGATCCCGGGCCAGGCCGCGGGCCCGGAGCCGGTCGGCGAGGGCGCGCTCCAGGGCGGTGCCGCGGCCCGGGTCGGGTTTGGTCTCCACGAACAGGCCGAGCCGCGGATGGTCCAGGGCGAAGTCGAGCAGCTCCTCGAACTCGAGCACCGGCTGGGGGTGGCCGGGGGCGCCCGCGTCGAACCGGCGCAGCCGGTCCAGGGTGAGCCGGCGCACCGCCCCGGTGCCGTCGGTGGTGCGGTCCACGGTGCGGTCGTGGATGCACACCAGGTGCCCGTCGGCGGTGAGCCGGACATCGCATTCGACCCCGTCGGCGCCCTGCTCCACGGCCATCGCGTAGGCGAGCAGGGTGTGCTCCGGGAACTCCCCGGAGGCGCCGCGGTGCGCGATGATCTCCATCACCGGCCCTCCCCGCCGCGGATGATGAGATCCCCGACGCCGTCGTCGAGGGGCGGCTCCAGCACCACCCGGCCGCGGGGCCGGGCCGCCGGGTCCGCGCCGCGGGCCCAGAAGGGCCGCGGACCCGCCGGCGGCGGCGCCGCGGCGGGCAGCCGGCGCGCCGGGACGGCGGTCAGGGCCCGCTCCAGGGCGGCGCCGGCCAGCGCCAGGGCCAGCGCGGCGCAGCCGACGAGCAGATCCGCGCGGATCCGCTCCCCGGCGGTGAGGGCGGTGAGCCGGGCCACCGCGGCCACCGGGGCGAGCAGGCAGCCGGCCCACCAGGCCCAGGCCCCGGGGCGGGTGCGCACCCCGGTCTCGGCGAGCACCGCCACCGGGCCGATCAGGTTGAGCGGGGGCAGCAGATGCGCCGCGGTGATCCCGGCGCGGCCGCGGGCCAGCGGCGGCCGGTGCGCCAGGGCCCGGGTGCGCAGGGCGCCGAGCAGGGAGAGCACCGCCACCGCGAGGGTCGCCCCGGCCGCGAGGACGAGGGAGTCGAGCAGCCCGGCGACCGGGGTGAGCAGCACCATGCCGGTGACGTCCCCGCCGGGGGCGCGGTGCGCCCCCCAGGTCGCCGCCGCGGCCAGCGGGGCGAGCAGGGCGAGGGCGCCGCCGATGAGGGCGACCACATGCGCCCGGACATGCGTCCGGAGCTCGGCGTCGATCATCGCCCGGCCCCGTCCCAGGAGCGGATCCGGCGCAGCAGGATCCGGTTCTTCCGCCGGGAGCGGCCCAGCGCCCGGGCGAGATCGTCGAGGGCGGCGATCGCGTCGACGATGAAGGGGCCCTTGTTGAGCATCACGCATTCGGCGCGCAACGCATGGGCGGCGTCGGTGATCTCCGCCCGGGAGGGCAGGCCCCGTTTGGCGAGGGTCTCCAGCACCTGGGTGCCCAGCACCACCGGCATCCGGGCGGCCTGGGCCAGGGCCAGGATCTGCCCGGGCACCTCCCCCATCCGGTCGAAGCCGAGCTCCACGGCCAGGTCCCCGCGGGCGATCATCACGCCCACCTCGTCGCGGGCCATCGCGGCGAGCATGATCCCGGGCAGGTTGCGGAAGCCCGGGATGGTCTCGATCTTCAGGATCAGGCCCAGGTCCCGGGCGCGGGCGGCCAGCTCCGGGCGCCCGGCGCGGTCGTGCTCGGCGGCGAGCTCCCCGAGCACCCCGAGCACATGCGCCACGTCCCCGGGGGTGCGGATGAAGCTCACCGCGGCGATGTCCGCGTGCTCCGCGACGAAACGCAGGTGCTCCGCGTCCTCGGGGGTCAGCGAGGGCAGCGGCAGCGGGGTGTCCGGCAGGTTCACGCCCTTGCCGGCGGCGAGGTTCGCCCCGCCGGGCCGGGCCCGGGTCACCCGCAACACCGCGTCGACATGGCCGCCCGGGGTGCGCTCCAGGCGCTCGACCTCCGCGCCGATGGCGCCGTCGTCGAAGAGCACCGCGTCCCCGGGGCGCAGCGCGCGCACCGCGGCGCCGATGGTGCAGGAGATCCGACCCGGGGCCCCGGGGGCGGCCGGTTCGGCGAGGATCGGCTCATCGGTGAGGTGCAGCAGATCGCCGCGGTGCAGCCGCAGCCGGCGCACCGTGGCCGGGATCCCGCGGGCGGGGGTGGCCTCGTGCTCGTGGCGCAGCAGGGCGCCCTCCGGCACCCAGGCGTTGCGCCGGCCCTCGGCGAGCACCCCGGCCGCGCCGGCGGCGACGACGGTGAACTCCCGGCGCAGGTCCCGGGCGTCGACCAGGCCGATCACGGACCCGGGGCGCAACCGGCCCAGCCAGGCCCGGTCCACCCGCACCGCCAGCGCGGGCCGGCCCGGGGCGGGGGTCTCCGGGGCGGGGGCGGGGTCGGGGTCGCCGGCGGCGGTGAGCCACAGCCGGGCCGGGGCGATGACCCTCCCGGAGTCGTCGCGCAGCACCCGGGCCCGGCCCACCCGGGGCCCCGGGGCGATCGGCCCGGTGCGCAGCTTCGGCCCGGCGAGGTCCATGCTCACCGGGATCTCCCGGCCCACCGCGGCCGCGGCGGCGCGCACGTGGTCGATCATCGCCGCCCAGGCGGCGGGGCCGTCGTGGGCGCAGTTGATCCGGGCCAGGTCCATCCCCGCCTCGGCGAAGCCGCGCACCAGGCCCGGGTCGGTCGCGGCCTCCGCGGGCAGGGTGACCATGATCCGGGCGGGCACCCCGGGCCGCTCGGGGCCGAGCAGCGCCTCCGCATTGGCCTCCAGCACCCGGTCCGCCTCATCGTCGGCGGCGATGATCCCGGCGATGTCGGTGTCCGGGTCCTGCCCGGCCAGCGCCCGCAGCACCGCCCTGGCCAGCCGCAGCCGGCCCCCGGTGAGCGATTCCACCGTGGTCAGGCTGGTCGCGCCGAGATCGTGCAGCCCGTTCTGCAGCCCGCGCACGTCCACCCCGCGCAGGTGCGCGTAGTGCAGCAGGTTCTCCGCGCCCGCGCGGTGCGCGGGCGTGACCCCCGCCAGCGCCGCGGCGTGCTCGGCGGTGACCCGATCCAGCTGGCCGATCAGCTCGTCGAGTTCGGCGATGAGGGGTGCGATGCCCCCGGGTGCGCTCACGCATGCCTCCTTGCCCCGCGGCGTCCGCCGCGGCTCCCACCGCCGATTGTGGCCCGCCGGCGGCGGCGGGGGCACCCCCGGGGCGGCCCCCGCACCGGGCTTTCACCGGGGATTCACCCGGGGTTGGCGCGGGCTACGCCCCCGCGCCGGATCCGGTGCCCTCCCAGAAGGGGTCCTGCACCTCGCGCAGGGTGGCCACGGAGCGGGCGAAGAGCTCGCGCTCGTGCTCGTCGAGCTCCAGCTCCACCACCCGGCGCACCCCGCGCCGGTTCACCACCGCGGGGGTGCCGATGTAGATGCCCTCCTCCCCGTATTCGCCGCGCAGCAGCGCCGACACCGGCAGCGCGACGTCCTGGTTCTGCAGGATGGCGCGGGTGATCCGGGCCAGGCCCATGCCGATCCCGTAGGAGGTGGAGCCCTTGGCGTCGATGATCTCGTAGGCGGCGTCGCGGGTGCGCACGAAGATGTCCTCCAGCTCGCCCTGGAGCTCCGGGTTCTCCGCCAGCCGGGCGGCCAGGCCCACCCCGGCGATGTTCGCCGCGGAGAGCACCGGCAGCTCGGAGTCGCCGTGCTCGCCGATGATGTAGGCGTGCACGCTCATCGGGGAGACCTCGAAGTACTCGCCGAGCATGTAGCGGAACCGGGCGGTGTCCAGCACGGTGCCGGAGCCGATCACCCGGTGCGCGGGCAGCCCGGAGAAGCGCCAGGTGGCGTGGGCGAGGATGTCCACCGGGTTGGTGGCCACGAGCAGGATGCCGTCGAAGCCGGAGGCCATCACCTCGTCGACGATGCCGCGGAAGATCCGCATGTTCTTGTCCACCAGGTCCAGGCGGGTCTCGCCGGGCTTCTGGGCGGCGCCGGCGCAGATGCACACGATGGCGGCGTCCGCGCAGTCGGCGTAGCTGCCGCGGGTGACCCGGGTGCGCGAGGGCGCCCAGACCACCCCGTGGTTGAGGTCCATGACATTGCCGAGGGTCTTGCGCTCGTCGATGTCGATGATGGCCAGGTGGTCGGCGATGCCCTGGTTGACCAGGGCGTAGGAGTAGGCGACGCCGACGTCGCCGGCTCCGATCAGGACGACCTTGTTGCCCACGGAGAGCTTCACGGGGTTCCCTTCCGGGCGCGGGCGCACCGGTTCCCGTCACCCCGGCCATGCCCGTTCATGCCCTGTTAATACGGTTTCATCTTCCGATTCTGCCCGGTCGGGCCGGTGTCGGCCAGGTCCGGGACTGTGAGAACGGACACGGGGGATCCGGGCCCGCCCGGGGCGGGCTCTGCCATAGTTGGGGCATGTCATCCTGGGGCTCCCTGAGCCGGCGGTCCGGCCGGGCCGCGGCCTCCGCCGCGGGCTGGACGCTGCGCGCCTCCGGGCCGCTGGCCCGCCGCCCGCTGGCCGCCCCCGGCCTGCTCGGCGCGGAAATCGCCTCCTGGGCCGCGTTCACCCCCTCGCTCATCCCCCGGCCCTGGCCCTCCACTGCGATGACCACCTTCTCCGCCCAGGTCAGCGGGCATATCGTGGGGGTGGCCGCCGGGGTCGCCGCCCGCGCCGCGGGCCGGCGGCTGTTCCCCCGGGCCACCCGGGCCGCGCGGCGCCGGCCGCGCACCCGGGATGCGGTGGCGCTGGCCGCGCATGCCGCGATGAGCGCGGTGACGGTGGGGGTGTGGCTGCGCTCCATCGGCCACCAGCGCACCATCGCCGCCCTGGTCGGCTACGACGAGCTCGCCTCGGCCCGGGCGCAGCTCGGCGGCACCGCCGCCGGCACCGCCGCCTTCCTGGCCACCCGGGCCGCGGCGGTGGGCGTGGAGCGGGTGCACGGCGGGCTCACCGGGCTGCTGCGCCGCCGGCTGCCCCGGGGCCTGGCCCCGGCCGCCGCCGGCGCCCTGGTCGCCGCCGCCCTGGCCCCGCCGCTGGATCTGCTCGTGGTGCGCCGGGCCATCGGCCGGGTGTCCCGCCGCGCGGCCCGGCTGAACATGCGGGTGCTGCCCGGCCGGGTGCAGCCCTGGGAGCCCTCCCGCTCGGGCAGCCCCTGGTCCCTGGAGCCCTGGCACGCCCTCGGCGCCCAGGGCCGGGCCTTCGTCGCCGACGGGCCCCGGGCCCGGGACATCGCCGCGGTGGTCGGCGCCGATCCCCGCGATGTCCGGGAGCCGATCCGGCTCTACGCGGGCCGGGTGCCCGGGCGCACCCTGGCCGCGCAGACCGAGCTCATCATCCGGGAGCTGCACCGCACCGGGGCCTTCCGGCGCGGGCACCTGGTGGTGCACACCTCCACCGGCACCGGCTGGGTGCCGGAGTGGGCGCCGGCGGCGGTGGAGTTCCTCACCCGCGGCGACTGCGCCCAGGTGTCCCTGCAGTACTCGGATCTGCCCTCCCCGGTGGCCTGGCTCACCGACCGGGAGAGCCCCCTGGCCGCCGGGGCGGCCCTGTTCGACCGGGTGCGCGAGGAATGGGCCCGGCTGCCCGCCGACGCCCGGCCGATGCTCATCGCCGCCGGGGAGTCCCTGGGCGCGATCGGCGGCCAGGGCGCCTTCGCGGATCCGGCGGATCTGCTGGCCCGGGTGGACGGGGCGGTGTGGTCGGGCAGCCCCCCGTACGCCCCGATCCGCCGGGAGCTCACCCGGCGCCGGGATCCGGGTTCCCCGGAGATCGCCCCGGTGGTCGACGGGGGCGCGCACCACCGCTTCGCCACCCGCCCGGAGGAGCTGTGGGAGTCCATCGACGGTGAGGCGCTGGGGCACTGGGCCCGGCCCCGGGTGGCCTGGCTGCAGCACGCCTCGGATCCGATCGTGTGGTGCGAGACCCCGCTGGCCTGGCGGCGGCCGGACTGGCTGCGCGAGCGCCGCGGCCGGGACGTGATCACCGCGATGCGCTGGTGGCCGCTGGTCACCTTCTGGCAGGTGCTCGTCGACGGGCTGACCAGCGTCGCCGTCGGCGACGGGCACGGGCACCGCTACGAGGAGGAGATGCTGCCCGCCTTCGCCGCGGTGCTCGGCGCCGAGTTCGACGCCGACCGGGGCGGGGCGGCGGGGGTGCGCTTCGCCCGCGCCGCGCGGTGGATCCGGCGCAACTCGGTGGGGTGAGCGCCCCCGGGCGCTACCCTGGGCCGCGCACATCCGACCTCTACCCCGAAGGAGACACCCGCATGGGCTTCCTCGACAAGGCCAAGCAGTTCGCGTCCGAGAACCCCGACAAGGTCAAGCAGGGCCTGGACAAGGCCGCCGACGCCGTCAACGAGCGCACCGGCGGCAAGTACGCCGACAAGATCGACAAGGCCACCGAGGTGGCCTCCGACAAGCTCGGCGGCGAGGCCCCGGCCGCGGAGGACGAGGGGCGCGCCTAGTCCCCGCAGGACACCCCGGTGGCGTGCACCGGGCAGTACCCGCCCGGATTCGCGGCGAGGTACTGCTGGTGCGCCTCCTCGGCGAGGAAGAACCGCCCCGCCGGGGTGTCCCCGAGCAGGCGCAGCTCCGTGGTGGGCGCGCCGAACCCGCGCTCCCGCAGGCGCGCGCCGTAGTCCCCGACCATGGCACGCGCCTGCGCCAGGTCCTCCTCCGCATGCGCGTAGATCGCGGACCGGTACTGGGTGCCCACGTCGGCGCCCTGCCGGTGGCCCTGGGTGGGATCGTGGTTCTCCAGCATGACGGCCAGCACCCGGCGCAGCGGCAGCCGGGCCGGGTCGTAGACCACCCGCACCACCTCGGCATGCCCGGTGCGGCCGGTGCACACCTCCCGGTAGGTGGGGTTGGCCGTGTAGCCCCCGGCGTAGCCCACCGCGGTGGACTCCACCCCCGCGAGGCCCCAGAAGAGCTTCTCCGCGCCCCAGAAGCAGCCCATGCCGAGGAAGATCTCGGCCTGGCCGGCCCGCCAGGGGCCGGTCAGGGGGGTGCCGAGCACCCGGTGCGGGGGCGGATCGGGCAGCACCGGATGCTCCCCGCCGCGCAGCGCGCGGGCGGGATCGACCATCCGGGGGCGGGGGAAGGGGAAGGGCGCCATGGCCCCATCATCGCCGATCCGCCCCGCCGCGGGGAAGGGCCTGGCTCCTTGCGGAGTCCCGCAATTTACGCACATAAGACTTTGCGTAAATGCCGGGGGTCTGTAACATCGGTGACACATCGCCAACGATCACAGGAGGATCCATCATGGCCATCTACGAACTCCCCGAGCTCGACTACGACTACTCGGCCCTGGAGCCCCATATCTCCGGCGAGATCATGGAGCTGCACCACAGCAAGCACCACCAGAATTACGTCAACGGCGCGAACACCGCGCTGGAGAAGCTGGCCGAGGCCCGCGACAACGACACCATCGGCGGCATCGTCACCGCCGTGTCGAAGGATCTGGCCTTCAACCTCGGCGGGCACACCAACCACTCCATCTTCTGGAAGAACCTCTCCCCCAACGGCGGCGACAAGCCGACCGGGGAGCTCGCCGCGGCGATCGACGACCAGTTCGGCTCCTTCGACAAGTTCGTGGCGCACTTCTCCGCCGCCGCCACCGGGCTGCAGGGCTCCGGCTGGGCCGTGCTCGGCTACGACCACATCGCCGGCCGCCTGGTGATCCAGCAGCTCACCGACCAGCAGGGCAACATCTCCATCAACCTCACCCCGCTGCTCATGCTGGACATGTGGGAGCACGCCTTCTACCTCCAGTACAAGAACGTCAAGGCGGACTACGTGAAGGCCTTCTGGAACGTGGTCAACTGGGCGGACGTCGCCGAGCGCTTCGCCAAGGCCTCCGGCAAGTAGGACCCCCGGCCGCGCCCCGGCACCCGGCGCGGCCCTTCGGGGACGGGACCCGTCGCACCGCGGCCACCGCGGGCGGCGGGTCCCGTTCGCGTACCCGCGGGGCGCACTACACTGCGGTCATGGCAGCCGATCCCGGAACCGTCATCGTCCACCACGAGACCATCGCCGGCGCTCGGGTGGCGGTGGTCACCCTGGACCGGCCGGACAAGCTCAACGCGCTCACCCCGACCATGCTGCGCGGCCTGCCCGCCGCCGCCCGGGAGATCCGCCGCGACCGCACCGTGCGCGCGGTGCTGCTCACCGGCGCCGGGGGCTCCTTCAGCGCCGGCCTGGACTTCGCCGCGACCCTGCGCCGGCCGGCCGCGGTGGCCGCAGGCTTCCTCCCCGGGGCGGACGGGGCGAACCTCTTCCAACGCGCCGCCTGGTGCTGGCGGCGGCTGCCGGTGCCGGTGATCGCCGCGGTCGACGGGCACTGCCTCGGCGGCGGACTGCAGATCGCGCTCGGCGCGGATCTGCGGGTCACCGCCCCCGACGCCCGCTGGTCGGTGCTGGAGGCCCGCTGGGGGCTGGTCCCGGACATGGCCGGGATGCGGCTGCTCGTCGACGCCGTCGGCGCGGGCCGGACCACCTGGCTGGCCATGTCCGCCGCCGAGCTCGACGGCGCCGAGGCCGCCCGAATCGGGCTGGCCACGCATCTGGCCGGCGACGGCGACGCCCAGGCGCTGGCCCGGGAGCTCGCCGCCCGGCTCATCGGCCGCTCCCCGGATCAGCTCGCCGCGGTCAAGCGCCTGCTGCGCCGGGCGCACCGGGGCCCGCGGGCCACCTTCCGCCGGGAGCGGCTGGCCCAGCTGTCCCTGCTGCTGAAGGAGAACACCGCCCGGGCCCGGACCGCCGCCGCGGCCGGGGAGGCGCCCCGGTTCACCCGGCGGGGCGCCCCGCTGCGGCGCCGGCGCTGACCGGGGCCGGCAGATCCGCGCCATGCGGCAGCACCCGGCTGGCCTCCCCGCCCAGCCAGTCCCGGATCACCGCCATGGAGCGGCAGTCGTCGGCGTTGTAGCGCAGCAGCGTCGCCCGCGCCGCGGCCGCGTCCCCCGGCGCGATCCCCGCGGCCACCCGGTAGAAGGCCAGGGAGCCCTCCCCGCCGGCCTCCGGATCCCGCCAGCGGAACCCCGCCCAGGGGGCGACCTGCTTCAGGCCCAGCCCGCCCGGCGCGAGCAGCTGGGTCCGGGTTACCCGGAACAGATCCACCCACTGCGCCGAGCCCAGCAGGGCGTCCACCTCCGCGCGGGTGGGCGCGGTCACCGGCCCGTCGGGGCCGTCGAAGCGGCGCCCGCCGAAGGCGGCGGCCGACTGGCGCAGCCACCGGTTCTCCGCCTCCGCCGCCCAGCAGTAGGCGGCGAAGCTGCGCCCGCTCGCCGCCGCCTGCCGGCGCAGCCCGCTCAACCAGGCCCAGAACCGGGCGAAGGCGGCGCCGAGGGCCTCCTCCGCGCCGCGCGCCCCGGGGGCGGCCCAGCTGACGAAGGGCCGGTAGCCCCCGGCGGTCCACGCCCCCCACAGGTAGGGCCCCGCCCCCGGGTAGGCCTCCACGTCCACATCGACCTCCACCGCCGCCCGGGGCGCCGCGGTCACCGGCACCCGGCGCACCGCCGGGATCCCGGCGACCGCCGCCCGGGCCAGCCAGGCGGCCTCCCCGGCGCCCTCCGCCCCGGCCAGGGCGCGCACCGTGCCGATGCCGCGCGCCCGCAGCCGATCCGCCCGGTCCCCGGGCAGCACCAGGGAAATGTCGTCGGCGGCGCGCAGCCGCGCCTCGCAGGCCGCCCGCCAGCGGCAGCCCCGGCACTGGCGCACCCGCCGCGGCGGCGGCACCACGCCCGCGGCGAGGCCGGCGGCGACCTCGGCGACGGCGCCCCGGGCCCGCCGGTAGGCCCCGATCCGCGGTGCCGCGGCGGCCACCGCCAGCGCCGACCGCTCCGCGCCGAGCACCCCGACCAGCCCGCAGCCGGCGCCGAGGGCGTCCAGCGCGGCGGCGGCCTGGCCGAGCGCGACCGCGTCGGCGCGGCGCTCGCGCACCCGCAGCGCGGGCCGCTCCGCCACCCGCCGGGCCGGCTCCGGCGCGGCCAGCGCGGCCAGGTCCAGCACCCGGGCGGCGGCGGTGCCGCCGCCGCGGCGCGGGGCGAGCACCGCATGCCCGGTGACCCGCACCGGCAGATAGCCGTGCGGGCCCGCCCAGCGCACCAGGGCCTCGACCCGGGCCCGCTCCGGCACGCCGGCGTCGCCGGGCATCGGCAGCACCGCGTCGAGGATGAGCGGGGCGCCGGCGGCGATCGCCTCCAGGGTGGCCAGATCCGCGTCCGGGCCGGGGTCGATCCGGGTGGCCCCGGCCGGCCAGTGCGGCGCCGGGGGCCGCCGCGCCGGATCCGGCGGGGCCGCCGGCGGGGCGGGATCGCCGCGCAGGATCCGCGCCATCCGGTGCCGGCAGCCGAGGAGATCCGGGCCGGTGAACGCCTCGATGCGGGTATCCTCGTCCATCACAGTGCCCACCAGCCTAACCCCGGCCCACCCGGCCGGTAGCCTGGTGGGCGACCGCGGCAGCCGAAGCCTGTGCGCGGGCGACGCGAACAGACGGCAGAACAGGATCATGATGAGCTTCTTGGGCGATATCCGGGATCGGCGACGCGAGGGCAGGCTGGCGCTGAAGGCGGCCCGCACGAAGGCGAAGGAGGACGCCCGGCATGAGGCGAAGCTCAAGCGCCGCGCCCTCAAGCAGGGCCGCAAGGAGGAGGCCCGGCGGCTCAAGGCCGAGACCCGGGCCACCGAGCGCGGGGCCCGCCGGGCCGCCAAGCGGGACCGGAGCGCCCTGAAGCACCTGGACAAGATCCACGCCAAGCAGGCCAAGCAGGAGGCCAAGGCCGCCAAGGCCAAGCGCCGGCACCAGACGAAGCTGGCGGAGAAGGTCCTCGAGCAGCAGCGCCAGGCCGGGTTCGGCAAGGAGAAGGCGAAGAGCTGGATCGGCGGCGGCCGGCTGCTGCTGCCGGTGCTGGTGCCGCTGGCCTACCGGGGCGTGACCTGGCTGCAGAACCGCGGCCAGGAGTCCGAGGCCCGCCGGCTCGGGGTCACCGCCGACGCGGTGGCCCGGCACCCCGGCAACGGGGCCCCGCTGCTGGCCCGGATCGACGCGGTGCGCGATGCGGTGGACCGGCTGCGCTCCTCCGGCCTGGCCGGGGCGGTGGGCTTCGCCTCCGACGCCGACGACCGCCTCGACGTGCTCGTCGACGGGGTGAAGAACGCCGAGCATCTGCCGCCGCGGCAGCGTCGCCGCGCCCACGACTCCATCGCCGCGGAACTCGACGGCCTGGACTCCGAGATCATGGACCGGCTCGGCATCCGCGCCTGAGCGGGCCCACCCCCGCCGCACCCCCCGCGCGGTGACCGCGCGGCCGACCGCAGGTGACACCACGGTGAATTCCCCGGGAATTCCCCGCGCCACCTGCGGTTTTCCTCGTCCGCGAGATGATTTCCGGTGCCGGGGTGCGCTTGGGTGGTGCCGTGCCGAACACCACCACCCCGAACGCCCCGCTCCGCCCCAGCCGGCGCACCCTGCTGCGCGCCGGCGGCCTCGCCGGAATCGGCGGGCTGCTCACCACCCGCCCCGCCCCCGCCCCCGCCGACCCCGCCGCCGGGGCCCCCGGGGTCTTCGCCCACGGGGTGGCCTCCGGGGATCCGCTGCCGGATGCGGTGCTGCTGTGGACCCGGGTGACCTCGCATCCCGGGGACGTCCCCGGCGCCGGGGCCGGTCGCCCGGTGCCGCTGCGCTGGGAGGTCGCCGCCGACGCGGCCTTCACCCGGGTGCTCGCCGCCGGGACGGCGGTCTCCGACCCGGAGGCGGACAACACCGTCAAGGTCGACGCCACCGGGCTGCCCGCCGACGCCGCCCTGCACTACCGCTTCACCGTCGCCGCCGGGGAGCACGCCGGGCAGTCCATCACCGGCCGCACCCGCACCGCCCCGGCCGCCGGGGCGCCCGCGGGCCGGCTGGTGATCGGCCTGACCTCCTGCGCGAACTGGGAATCGGGCTATTTCGCCGCCTACCGGGACATGGCCGCCGACGAGGACATCGACGTCATCATGTGCGTCGGCGACTACATCTACGAATACGGCGCCGGGGAGTACGCCGGGAAACTCGGCCCGCTGCGCGAGCACCGGCCCGCCCACGAGATCCGCACCCTCGCCGACTACCGGCTGCGCTACGGCACCTACCGCACCGACCCGGATCTGCGGGCCGCGCACGCGGCGAAGCCCTGGATCGTCACCTGGGACGATCACGAGACCGCCAACGACTCCTGGTCCGGGGGCGCGGAGAACCACGATGACGCCGCCGAGGGCGACTGGGCCGCCCGCCGGGATGCGGCGATGCGCGCCTACCTGGAGTGGCTGCCGGTGCGCGCCACCGCCCCCGCCGCCGGCGGGCACCTCTACCGGACCCTGTCCTGGGGGGATCTCGCCGAGCTGGTGATGCTGGACCTGCGCAGCTACCGGGACCGGCCCCTGGAGTTCCGCGCGGTCGGCGGAATCGACGACTCCGGGCGCACCATGCTGGGCTCCGCCCAGTTCCGTTTCCTCGCCGACCGGTGGCGCAGTTCCACCGCCCGGTGGAACCTCGTCGGCAATTCGGTGATGTTCACCCCCGTGCTCATTCCGCCCATGCCGCCGCGGGCCGGCGCCGCGGTCGCCGAATTGCTCGGCCTGCCCGAGCAGGGCCTGCCCTACAACCTGGATCAGTGGGACGGCTATGCCGCGGAGCGCCGCCGGGTCATCGGGCTGCTCGATGCGGAGGGCATCGACAACGTCGTTTTCCTCACCGGGGACATCCATTCCTCCTGGGCCTGCGACGTGCCCCGCGAACCCGGGGACTACCCCGGCGCCGGGGTCGTCGCCGCCGAGATCGTGTGCACCTCGGTGTCCTCCCCGAATATCGACGACATCGTGGGCCTGCCGCAGCGCAACCCCATTTCCCGCGCCGCGGAGACCGCGCTGACCGGCGCGAACCGGCATTGCCGCTATCTGGAGTTCGATCACCACGGCTATGCCCGGGTCACCGTGGCGCCCGATGCGATCCTCGCCGAATACCGCTTCGTCGACGACAAGGCGAACCCGGCGGCGCGGGTGTTCACGCACCGCCGGTTCCGCATCCGCCGCGGCGCGCCCATCATGGCCGTCGATTAGCCGATTGCGGACGCGACCACGACCGCGTCATCAATTCCGCCTTTCCACCCATGCGGGGGATGATTCGGGGAACTCCCCCGTCGCTGCGCGATTTTTCGGACCATCCCATATACGATGGCATTCACGACGGCGGATACCGGTGCCGCGCCCGTGCGCGGGCGCCGGGAATTACCGCCCCCGACATCCACCACCACCTCGGAGGACAGCAGCATGGCCCGCAAGGAAATCACCCGCTATTTCGATGATCTCGACGGCACCCCGCTCGACGAGGATGACGTCAACGTGGTCCGCTTCGGCTACAAGGGCCGCCAGTACATGCTCGATCTCTCCGAGGAGAATGCCCGGAAATTCGACGAGGTGATGGCCGGCTACGTGGAGAAGGCCTCGCCCGTGGAGCCGGTGCAGCAGCGGGTGCGCCGCACCACCCGGAACACCAACGCGAACCGCAACCGCAACCGGATCATCCGCGAATGGGCGCGGCAGCAGGGCATCCAGGTCGCCGACCGCGGCGCCCTGTCCAAGGACGTGATCGCCAAGTACGAGGCGGCCCACGCCTAGGCGCCCGACTAGACTCCCATCCCGGGCCGGGGGCCGTCCCGGCCCGGGCTGAGGGGAGACGCCGGTGCTGCTGAGGCTGCTGTTCTACCCGCCGTACGCGGTGGGCCAGCTCTTCGCGTACCCGGTGTCGCTGGTGCTGCGCTTCTGGCACTGGCTGCTCGCCGACGTCATCCACCTCGCCGGTTCGGCGACCTGGGTGGCGTCGATTCTGCTGCTGGTGGCCACCGTGCGCGGGGCCCTGGCCCCGCTGGCCTACCGCTCCCAGCGCTCCGGGCGGATCCTGGTGCTGCTGCGGCCCCGGATGCGCGCCATGTCCCGGCGCTACCGCTACTACGGCGACCCGGACGCGGCGAAGTACCTGCGCTGGGGCCGGGAGGAGCTCAAGCGCGCCAACGGGGTGGCGCCCCGGGCGGGCTGCGTGATGCCCCTGGTGCAGGTGCCGGTGATCCTCGGCCTGTACCGGCTGGTCCGGGAGATGGCCTTCGGGGTGGGCGGGGACCGCCGCCCGCACCCGGTGAAGTTCATCCCCGCCGAGGACGTCGCCGGCTTCGCCGCCTCCTCCTTCCGCGGGGTGCCGCTGCCCGCCTACCCGGCGATGCCGGAACCGGGCCTGGTGCAGCTGGGGGTGACCCGGACCGGGGTAATGGAGCTGGCGCTGCCGCTGATCCTGATGGCCACGGTGCTCACCACCGCGAACATGTCCTGGAGCGTGCACCGGATGCGGCGCACCATGGACCGGGAGTCCCGCTTCGCCCGGACCATGCTGCCGACGATGGTCGTGCTCGCGTGCCTGGGCGCGGCCTTCCCCCTGCTCTTCGGCCTCTTCGGCCCGGCCCCGGTGGCGGTGATGCTCTACTGGGTGGCGAACAACCTGTGGACCAGCACCCAGTCCGCGGTGCTGGTGCTGGCCGTGGACCGGCGGCTGCCGCTGACCGGCGAGTTCCGGGACTACGCGGCGAAGGTGCGCGCCGAGCGCAAGGCCGTCCGCCGGGCCGGCCCGGAGATCGCCGCCGCCGCGGCCCGCGCGGAGCGGCAGCGCCGGCTGAAGGTGGCCCGGATGCGGGCGATGGTGGTGTGGCTGCGGCCGGCCGAGCAGCACCGGATCCCCGGCCCCGGCCCCGCCGAGGGCACCTGGCCGCTCGTGCTGGAGCTGCCGTCGGCGCCGGGGGAGCCGGTGCGCCGGGTGGCGGCCAACGCCGCCCCGCCGCGGTGGCCGCTCAATGGTCCGAATACACCAAATCCCGGGCCAGATCCCGGGCGGTCTGCAGGGGGGTGAGGTTGCCGGCCATCTTCGCGCCGGCCAGCCCCCCGTCGAGGAAGACCATGAGCATGTTCGCGTGCAGCGAGGCCTGCCCGCATTCGCGTTCCACGAGCAGCCCGCGCAGGGTCTCCCACACCCATTCCCGGTGCCGGGCCACGGTGGCCCGGATCTCGCGCTCGGAATCGGTCTCCGGGCGCGGGTACTCCCCGGCGGCGTTCTGGAAATGGGAGCCGCGGAAGCCGATCTGGGGCTGTTCGGCGATGCACACGTCGAAGAAGGCGAGGATCTTCTCCTCGGGGGTGTCCATCCCGTCGACCCGGGCGTCCCAGTTCGCCCGCCACATCTCGTCGAGGCGCTCCAGGTAGGCGATCACCAGGTTGTCCTTGGAGCCGAAGAGGGAGTACAGGCTGGCCTTGGCGACATCGGCCTCGCGCAGGATCCGGTCGATGCCGATCACCCGGATCCCCTCCGTGGTGAACAGCTCGGTGGCGCCGGCGAGGAGCCGCTCGCGGGGGCTGGGCCGGTTGCGGCGGCCGGCGCCGCCGCGGGAACCGCGGCCGCCCCGCACTCCCCTGCCCTGCGTCGCTTCAGCCACCTCGTGCACCAACCCTTCCGGATCCGCTTTCCTCGGTCGCCCCATTTTAACCGGGTGCGCCGCCCGGCGGGGCTCCCGCACCGTACGAACCGGGCTGTCCGCCGGCGGGCACGGGAAAACCCCGCCCCCGGGAGGTCCCGGGTGGCGGGGTCGCCGTCGTGCTACGCGGGGTCCGCTTAGCGCTTCTTGGTCACCAGGCCGACGATCCACAGCAGGATGACGGCGCCGAGCAGGCAGGTCAGGAAGGACCAGATCCAGCCGCCGGAGCCGATGCCGAACAGGGTCAGCACCCAGCCGCCGATGAAGCCGCCGATGATGCCGACGAGGATGTTCAGGCCGAGGCCCATCTGGGCGTCGGTGCCCATGATCTTGGAGCCGATCCAGCCGGCGAGGCCGCCGATGATGATCCAGCCGATGAAGCCGAGGGCCGGGGTGCCCTCAGCGGCGAGAAGCAGGGTGTCAGTCATGATGGTTAACCTTTCGTCAGGAACGCGGCCCGCCGGATCGGCGGGACGCGGCGTGTCCGGCTCCCAGTATAGGGTAACCGGGATTAAAAGAGGGTAACAAAGAGTTAACAATTATGCCAGGACGGTGGGAAGGCGGGGCCACGCGGGCGAAGCGGGCGCCCGGGTGGCCCGGATCCGGGCAGGAGACGCCCGCATCCGCGCACCCATGCGGCATTCGGGCGCCGGACGCGATCGGGCCCCCGGCGCCGGGACGGCGCCGGGGGCCCGATCGATCCGCGAGGGGCGCTACTTCACGTCGCCCTCCACCGGGCGCACCACCATCAGCGGGCAGGGCGCGGCCTGCAGCAGCGCACGGGAGGTGGAGCCGAGCAGCATGCCGCGGAAGCCGCCACGGCCATGGGAGCCGACCACCAGCAGCTGGGCGCCCTCGGCGGCGTCGCACAGCGCCCGCACCGGACGGTCCCGGGTGACCACCCGGGTGACCTTGACATCCGGGAACTTCTCCGACCAGCCGGCCAGGCGGTGGCCGAGCAGCGCGTTCTGCTCCTCCTCCACCACCTTCCACTCCTGCTGGGCGGCGGCCAGCCCCGCCAGGGAGGCCTGCACCTGCATATCCATCCAGGTGTGCACCGCGACCAGCTCCGCACCGCGGGCGTCGGCCTCCCGGAAGGCGTGCTCGATGGCGCGCTGGGAGACCCCGGAGCCGTCCACGCCGACCACGATCGGGCCGTACTTGGTCTCCTCGGTGACGTCATTGTCCTCCCGGACCACCACCACCGGGCAGGCGCCGTGGGAGACCACCGCGGCGGAGACGGAGCCCATCACCATGCCGGAGAGCCCGCCCAGGCCCCGGGAGCCCATCACGATCATGGTGCACTGCTCGGAGAGGTCGAGCAGCATGTCGATCGGCGAGCCCTCCTCGATCTGGTGGGAGACCTCCACGCCCGGCGCGAAGCCCTCCGCCACCGCCCGGGCCTCGTCGATCTTCTCCATGGTCTCGGCCTCGAGATCGTCGTAGAGCTCCTGCGGCGGCACCATGCCCTCCGCGTAGAGGAACTGCGGCATCGAGTAGCTGCTCACCAGGCGCAGCGGCACGCCGCGCTTCACCGCGGCGTTGGCGGCCCACCGGACCGCGGTCTTCGCCGCCTCCGAACCGTCGACGGCGCAGACGATGATGTCCTGCTTGGGCATTGTGCCCTCTCCCTCCTCCCGGTGCCGCCCGAGACGGGGGCCCGGATAGCGTCGCTTCCAACCCCAACGGTACCCCCGGCGCGGAACGCTTTCCAGGGTTCCGGTTGCGGTTGACCGGGCCCGGGCCCCACCCGGCGCGCTACCCTGCGGGCATGTCCCCCCGTCGCCGCCGAGGCGCCCCGCTGCCGCCCCGCGGCGGCCTCACCGCCTCCCGGGTGCGCTGCCCCGCCGAGGGCGTCACCGCCGGCGAGCTCATCGCCGCCGCGGTGGCCGGGCAGCGCCGCCGGCACCCCGCCGATGACGCGGCCGCGGTCGCCGCCCGCTTCGCCGCCGGCGAGGTCGTCGACGCCGCCGGCCGCCCGGTGGCCCCGGAGGAGATCCTCCCCGCCGGCGCCGACCTGTGGTTTCGCCGGATGCCCGCCCCGGAGCGGACCATCGCCGGGCCGATGCCGATCGTGCACGCCGATCCGCGGGTGGTGGTCGTCGACAAACCGCCCTTCCTGGCCACCACCCCCCGCGGGGCGCATATCACCGAAACCGCGGTGGTGCGGCTGCGCCGGACCCTCGGCGAGGAGGAGCCGACCCCGGCGCACCGCCTGGACCGGCTCACCTCGGGCCTGCTGCTCTTCATCCGCCGGCCCGCCGATCGGGGCGCCTACCAGGAGTTGTTCGCCACCCCCGGGGCGGTGACCAAAATCTACGAGGCGCGCACCCCCGCCCCGGGGCGCCCGATCCCCGCCGGGACGGAGCTGGCCACCCGGCAGGAGAAGATCCGCGGGGTGCTGCGGGCGCGCACCATCGCCGGCGAGCCCAATGCGCGCACCATCGTCGAGTCGGTGCGCGAGCTCGGCGACGGCACCGCGGTGTGGCGGCTGCGGCCGCTCACCGGGCGCACCCACCAGCTGCGGCTGCACCTGGCGGAGGCCGGCTGCCCCATCCTCGGCGACCCCCTCTACCCGGAGATCGCGCCCGCGGCGGAGGAGGACCCGGCGCGGCCGCTGCACCTGCTCTGCCGCACCCTCGCCTTCGCCGATCCGCGCACCGGGGAGCGCCGGGAGTTCCACTCCCGCCGCGACCTTCACAGCCCCGCCGCGCCGGTGCCATACTGAGCCCCATGCACGCCGAGCAGCCCCCCGCCCCCGCCGCCCGCGCCCGCGGCCTGACCAAGCGCTACGGCGCCGGCGACACCGCGGTCACCGCCCTGGACGGGGTGGACGTGGACTTCGCCGCCGGGGAGTTCACCGCCATCATGGGCCCCTCCGGCTCCGGCAAGTCCACCCTCATGCACTGCATGGCCGGCCTGGACGCGCCCACCGCCGGCGAGGTGCGCATCGGCGGCACCGATCTCGCCGGCCTCGACGACCGGGGGCTCACCGCGCTGCGCCGGGACCGGCTCGGCTTCGTCTTCCAGTCCTTCAACCTGGTGCCCACGCTCAGCGCCGGGGAGAACATCACCCTGCCCGCGGACATCGCCGGGCGGCGGGTGGACCGGCCCTGGTTCGAGGAGGTCACCTCCCGGCTGGGCCTGGCCGGGCGGCTGGGGCACCTGCCCGCGGAGCTCTCCGGCGGCCAGCAGCAGCGCGTCGCCCTGGCCCGGGCCCTGGCCGGCCGGCCGGAGCTCATCTTCGGCGACGAGCCCACCGGCAACCTCGACTCCAACGCCTCCCGGGAGGTGCTCGCCATCCTGCGCGCCGCGGTCGACGAGATGGGCCAGACCGTGGTGATGGTCACCCATGATCCGGTCGCCGCCGCCTGGGCGGATCGGGTGCTCTTCCTCGCCGACGGCCGGATCGTCGACGATCTGCGGGCCCCGGACCGGGAGGCCATCCTCGCCCGGATGGCCGGGATCGAGGCGCCGTGACCCGCTCCCCGATGCTGCGGATCGGGGTGCGCACCCTCGCCGCGCACAAGCTCCGCCTCGCCCTGACCGTCATCTCCGTGGTGCTCGGCACCGCCTTCATCACCGGCGCCATGGTCTTCACGCAGACCCTCTCCGCCGCCTTCGACGACGTCGTCGCCGGGGAGTACGCCGGGGTGGACGTGATCGTCGAGGCCGGGCCCGGGGCGGGCCTGGACGAGGCCGCGATAGCCGATATCGCGGGCACCCCCGGGGTGCGCGCGGTGCGCGAATCCACCGGCCTGGACGCGATCGTGCTGACCGGGGCGGACGGGGCCCGGCTGCGCACCCCCGTCTCCCCGCAGGGCCGGCCCGCCCAACGCACCTGGTTGGACGGCTCCCCGGTGGTCTACGACACCGGGTCCGCCCCGGAGGGCCCCGAGGAGGTCGCCCTGGACCGGCGGGCCGCCGAGGCCGGCGGCGCGGGCGTCGGCGACCGGATCACCGTGGTCACCGCCCGGGATCGCGCCGAACTCACCGTCAGCGGGGTGTTCCGGCCCCGGCCCGGCTCCACCCGGCCGCTGGCCGCCGTGGACCCGGCGCTGTGGCGGCGGCTCTACGCCCCCGCCGGCGGGGTGCCCCGGCTGCTGCTCGGCGTGGACGGCAGCCGCTCGCCGCAGCGGGTGGCCGCCGCGATCGCCGCCGCGCACCCGGACGCCGAGGTCAGCACCGGGGCGGACCGGGTGGCGCAGAGCTCCGCGGACACCGCGGAGCAGCTCGACTTCGTCAACTACTTCCTCGTCGCCTTCGGCCTCATCGGCCTGGTCACCGGCGCGTTCATCATCGCCAACACCTTCGCCATGCTGGTCGCCCAGCGGATCCGCGAATTCGCGCTGCTGCGCGCCATCGGCGCGGCCCGGGCGCAGCTCACCCGCTCCGTGCTCGCCGAATCCGCCCTCGTCGGCCTGGTCGGCTCCGCCCTCGGGGTGGCCGCCGGCTTCGGCCTGGTGCGGGTGCTCACCGCGGTGCTGGAGGCCACCCTGGGCATGCCCGCCCCGGCGCTGGCCTGGTCCCCGGCGGCGATCCTGGTGCCGGCGGCCGCCGGGGTGGCGATCACGGTGCTCGGCGCCTGGGCGCCGGCGCATCGGGCCGGGGCGGTGCCCCCGGTGGCGGCGATGCGCGCCGGGGACGCCGCGGCCGCGCCGCTGCGGGCGCGCACCCTCGCCGGCGCGGGCTGCCTCGCGCTCACCCTGGTCGCCGTGGCCGTCGCGCTGGGGATCGACGCCGAGGAGACCAGGCCCCGGGCGATCCTGGTCGGGGTGGGCGCCCTGGCCGCGCTGTTCGCCGCCTGGTTGGCCGGGCCCGCGCTGGCCCGGATCGGGGCCGCCGGGATCGGCCGGGTGCTCGGCGCCCCCTTCGGGGCGGTGGGCCGGCTCGCCGCGACGAACTCCCGGCGCAACCCCCGCCGCGCCGCGGCCACCGCCTTCGCGCTCACCCTGGGCCTGGCCCTGGTCACCTCGGTGGGCATGCTCGGCGCCTCCATGAAGGAGTTCACCACCGGCATGCTCGACGAGGACTTCCGCGCCGACCTCATCGTCTCCGCGCCGATGACCTCCGAAATGCCGCTGCCCGACGGGGTGCGCGCCGCGGTCGAGCAGGTCGACGGGGTCACCGGCGCCGCCTCCTTCGCCCTGGCCCCGGTCGCGGTGCTCGACCCCGGGGACGCGGAGCGGATCCTCGCCGCCGCTGCGGCCGCCGGCTACGGCCCCGAGGCCGACCCGGCCGGCGGCGCCGCCGATCCGGGCGGCGATGCCGGGGCCGCCGGGCGGCCGCCGTCCGGGATGGGCGGTCTGCAGCCCTTCTTCGACGGCGACCTGGGCCGCTGGTACTCCCTGCACGCGACCGCCGGCTCCCTGGATCTGGGCGCCCCGGATGCGGGGGTGGTGGTCAACGAGCGCACCGCCCGGGACAACGGCTGGACCCTGGGCTCCGATGTCGCGGTGCTCACCCCCACCGGGGCGGTGGCCACCTCCATCACCGGGGTGCACGACGGGGAGACCGCGCCGGTGATGATCGCCCGCGGCATCCTCGGCGTGGCCCGCCCGGGGTGGTTGGGCGTGCGGGAGATCTACCTCTCCGTCGCCGGCGGCGCCGATGCCGGCGATGCGCCGGTGCCCGCCGCGGTGCGCGCCGCGGTGGAGGACGCCGCCGACCCCTTCCTCATCCCGGAGGTGCGGGACCGGGCGGAGTACGCTGACCAGGTCGCCGGGGGCATCGACCGGATGCTCGCCGTGGTCTACGCCCTGCTGGGCCTGGCGATCGTCATCTCGGTGCTGGGCATCCTCAACACCCTGGCGCTGTCCGTCATCGAGCGGCGTCGGGAGATCGGGATGCTGCGGGCCATCGGCATGCAACGCGCCGGCCTGCGCACCATGGTGGTCCTGGAGTCGGTGCAGGTGGCCCTGTTCGGGGCGGTGCTGGGCATGGCCCTGGGCCTCGCCCTGGGCTGGGCCTTCCTGCGGGTGGTCTTCGCCGCGGACGCGGTGATCGCGGTGCCCTGGGGGCTGCTCGCGGTGACCTTCGCCGGCGCCGCGGCGGCCGGGGTGGTGGCCGCGGCGTGGCCCGCGGCCCGGGCGGCGAAGGTGCCGCCGCTGGCCGCGATGGCCGAGGACTAGGCGGCCTCCGGGGCCTGGGCGTCCCGGTACCCGGCGATCCGGACCCGCTTGCCGAGGATGACGAAGAACAGGGCGAAGGACACGGTGAGCAGGATGTGGCCGACCCCGGCCAGGCCGGACCACATGGCGGTCCAGGCCTCACCGTTGCCGGTGGCGTGCACGATGCCGTTGGCGGTCATGAAGCCGATGGTCCAGAACAGGGCGATGTTGTGCAGCCAGAACCAGAGCGTGAAGTTCGGGTGCGCGGAGAGCCGGAAGGAGCGCTCCAGCAGCAGCGCGATGAGGAAGAACAGCACGCCCAGGCTCATCAGGTGCGTATGCAGGGTGTTGAGCTGGGTGTTGCCGCCGGCGCCGTCGAAGACGCGGGTGAACTCCCGGTAGAACACCCCGGCGGAGAGCCCGAGGATGAGGTAGACGACTGCGGCGACGTAGAGCTTCTTCATTCCCATGGCGATCACGCTACGCGGCAAACGGGCGAACCCGGCACACCGGGCCGGGGCCCCGGGGGGACCGCGGTGCCCATGTGAGTGTTCGGGCAGATATTTGCCGGTCGAACCCGGATATGCGAAAGGCCCCGGACCCGCCCGTCACGGGCGGCTCCGGGGCCGGCCGGGGTGCGGCGGCCTGCCCCCCCCCGGGTACGCCGAACGCCCCCGGGGTGCCGGGCCCCTTGTGGGGGCCGGGCGCCTCGGGGGCGTCGGGTCGTGCTTGGTTTGTGGCCGGCGGTGTCCTACTCTCCCACACCCTCCCGGGTGCAGTACCATCGGCGCTGGCGGGCTTAGCTTCCGGGTTCGGAATGGGACCGGGCGTGGCCCCGCCGCTTTCGCCACCGACACGTGTTACGGGAAACCCACCAAAAAAGCACTACATGCCTATGGTGGGCGGTGTTGTCCCAGATACTGGATGGTGGACGCGAGCACAAGCTCTATTCTTCGTGTTGTCGTGCGCACACCTCGACCCGTTGCTCCCACCGCTGGGGGTGGGGGGTTGTGGTGTGGTCGGTCTATTAGTACCGGTCACCTCCACACCTTGCGGTGCTTCCAGATCCGGCCTATCAACCCAGTAGTCTGCTGGGGACCTCAAAAGAAACCTGATCTTGGAACAGGCTTCCCGCTTAGATGCTTTCAGCGGTTATCCCTTCCGTACGTAGCCAACCAGCCATGCCCCTGGCGGGACAACTGGCACACCAGAGGTACGTCCGTCCCGGTCCTCTCGTACTAGGGACAGCCTTCCTCAAGTTTCCACGCGCGCGGCGGATAGAGACCGAACTGTCTCACGACGTTCTAAACCCAGCTCGCGTGCCGCTTTAATGGGCGAACAGCCCAACCCTTGGGACCTACTCCAGCCCCAGGATGCGACGAGCCGACATCGAGGTGCCAAACCATCCCGTCGATATGGACTCTTGGGGAAGATCAGCCTGTTATCCCCGGGGTACCTTTTATCCGTTGAGCGACACCGCTTCCACAAGCCAGTGCCGGATCACTAGTCCCTACTTTCGTACCTGCTCGACCTGTCAGTCTCACAGTCAAGCTCCCTTGTGCACTTACACTCAACACCTGATTGCCAACCAGGCTGAGGGAACCTTTGGGCGCCTCCGTTACTCTTTAGGAGGCAACCGCCCCAGTTAAACTACCCACCAGGCACTGTCCCCGACCCGGATAACGGGCCAAGGTTAGACATCCAATCCGATCAGAGTGGTATTTCAACAACGACTCCACGACCACTGGCGTGGCCGCCTCACAGTCTCCCACCTATCCTACACAAACCGAACCGAACACCAATGCCAAGCTATAGTGAAGGTCCCGGGGTCTTTTCGTCCTGCCGCGCGTAACGAGCATCTTTACTCGTACTGCAATTTCGCCGGGCCTGTGGTTGAGACAGCAGGGAAGTCGTTACGCCATTCGTGCAGGTCGGAACTTACCCGACAAGGAATTTCGCTACCTTAGGATGGTTATAGTTACCACCGCCGTTTACTGGGGCTTAAATTCTCCGCTTCGACCACTTACGTGATCTAACAGGTCCTCTTAACCTTCCAGCACCGGGCAGGCGTCAGTCCGTATACCTCGACTTACCCGTCTTCGCACGGACCTGTGTTTTTAGTAAACAGTCGCTTCCCTCTATTCTCTGCGGCCGAAGCCGGCTTGCCACGCTAGGCGGGTCACCGGCCGCGGCCCCCCTTCTCCCGAAGTTACGGGGGCATTTTGCCGAGTTCCTTAACCACAGTTATCCCGATCGCCTCGGTATTCTCTACCTGACCACCTGTGTCGGTTTGGGGTACGGGCCATGACATCACATCGCTAGAGGCTTTTCTCGGCAGCATCGGATCACCGACGTCCCCACTACGGGTACGCGTCACGTCTCACCCTTCAAGCGCGGGCCGGATTTACCTGGCCCGCGGGCTACACGCTTGCACCACCACTTCCATCTGGTGGCACGGCTACCGTCCTGCGTCACCCCATCGCTTGGCTACTACCAGCTCAGGTCCCCTGCATCCACGCGCCCGCGGATGCCGGCCCCGAAGGGCCGGCGGCGGATGCGCTTCAGGAGGGTTAGTATCACTGATTCACCAGGGGCGCGATATCACGGGTACGGGAATATCAACCCGTTGTCCATCGACTACGCCTGTCGGCCTCGCCTTAGGTCCCGACTCACCCTGGGAAGATTAGCTTGACCCAGGAACCCTTGGTCATTCGGCGGAGGAGGTTTCCACTCCTCATTCGCTACTCATGCCTGCATTCTCACTCGTGCACGCTCCACCACGGGTCACCCCTGCGGCTTCACAGCACGTACACGACGCTCCCCTACCCAGCACGCCACGAGGGCGCACTGCCGCGGCTTCGGCGGTATGCTTGAGCCCCACTACATTGTCGGCGCGGGACCACTCGACCAGTGAGCTATTACGCACTCTTTCAAGGATGGCTGCTTCTAAGCCAACCTCCTGGTTGTCTTCGCGATCCCACATCCTTTTCCACTTAGCATACCCTTAGGGGCCTTAGCCGGCGATCTGGGCTGTTTCCCTCTCGACTACGAAGCTTATCCCCCGCAGTCTCACTGCCGTGCTCTGACCTCACCGGCATTCGGAGTTTGGCTGATGTCGCTAAGATGATAGTCCCGCTAAACCAACCAGTAGCTCTACCTCCAGGAGGAAACGCACGACGCTGCACCTAAATGCATTTCGGGGAGAACCAGCTATCACGGAGTTTGATTGGCCTTTCACCCCTACCCACAGCTCATCCCCTCAGTTTTCAACCTAAGTGGGTTCGCGCCTCCACGACGTCTTACCATCGCTTCACACTGGCCATGGGTAGATCACCCCGCTTCGGGTCCAGGACATGCCACTAACACACCCTCGTTAGGATTCGCTTTCGCTACGGCTACCCCACGAAAAGGGTTAACCTCGCGACATGCCGCTGACTCGCAGGCTCATTCTTCAAAAGGCACGCCATCACCCCACACGGAGGCTCTGACGGATTGTAGGCACACGGTTTCAGGTACTATTTCACTCCCCTCCCGGGGTACTTTTCACCATTCCCTCACGGTACTATCCGCTATCGGTCACGGAAGGTATTCAGGCTTACCGGGTGGTCCCGGCGGATTCACAGCGGATTCCACGAGCCCGCTGCTACTCGGGGATCACGCCACACAGGATATGAACATGCTTTCACGTACCGGGCTCTCACCGTCTACGGCAGGCGATTCCACGCACTTTCCGCTAACACATCCACACCCCGGGCAGGACAGTCAGATCCCACCACGGGCGGCCCCACAACACCACACGCGCAACCCCTGACCGGTATCACACGCGCGCGGTTTAGCCATCATCCGCGTTCGTTCGCCACTACTAACGGAATCACAATTGTTTTCTCTTCCTGCGGGTACTGAGATGTTTCACTTCCCCGCGTCACCACCACGCACCCTATGAATTCAGATGCGGGCGACCGCCCATAACGACGGCCAGGTTTCCCCATTCGGACACCCTCGGATCAACGCTCAGTTGGCAGCTCCCCGAGGCTTAACGCAGCCTCTCACGTCCTTCATCGGCCTTCCATGCCAAGGCATCCACCGTGCGCCCTTGAACACACACACAACAAAAAAATCAAGGAACACACACAACAAAAAAAAAGATGCTCGCGTCCACTATCCAGTTCTCACACAACACCACCCGACGCCGGCAACCGGAGACCACAAGCCTCCGCCGCCACCCGACGGGCGCAACACAACAAGGGACGTGTCGTCCCAGACACCCGACAGCATGCCGACGCACCACCTGCGCACCCCACCGGCGACCCCGACAACAGGGCCACCCACCACCACAGGGCGACCCGGACCACACGGCCCGGGCAAGCACGGCGCACCACGACTTCCCCGGCGGACGGCGTCCACCCGAAAACAAAAAACGCGCACCACCAGCCGGCCCACAGGACCACGCCAATGACGCGACTACAAAAATAACTCCTTAGAAAGGAGGTGATCCAGCCGCACCTTCCGGTACGGCTACCTTGTTACGACTTCGTCCCAATCGCCGATCCCACCTTCGACAGCTCCCCCCACAAGGGTTGGGCCACTGGCTTCGGGTGTTACCGACTTTCATGACGTGACGGGCGGTGTGTACAAGGCCCGGGAACGTATTCACCGCAGCGTTGCTGATCTGCGATTACTAGCGACTCCGACTTCACGGGGTCGAGTTGCAGACCCCGATCCGAACTGAGACCGGCTTTCAAGGGATTAGCTGAACCTCACGGCATCGCAACCCACTGTACCGACCATTGTAGCATGTGTGAAGCCCTGGACATAAGGGGCATGATGATTTGACGTCATCCCCACCTTCCTCCGAGTTGACCCCGGCAGTCTCTCACGAGTCCCCACCATAACGTGCTGGCAACATGAGACAAGGGTTGCGCTCGTTGCGGGACTTAACCCAACATCTCACGACACGAGCTGACGACAACCATGCACCACCTGTATACGAGCCACAAGGGAAACCGTGTCTCCACGGCGATCCCGTATATGTCAAGCCCAGGTAAGGTTCTTCGCGTTGCATCGAATTAATCCACATGCTCCGCCGCTTGTGCGGGCCCCCGTCAATTCCTTTGAGTTTTAGCCTTGCGGCCGTACTCCCCAGGCGGGGCGCTTAATGCGTTAGCTACGGCACGGACCCCGTGGAAGGGACCCACACCTAGCGCCCACCGTTTACGGCATGGACTACCAGGGTATCTAATCCTGTTCGCTACCCATGCTTTCGCTCCTCAGCGTCAGTTACTGCCCAGAGACCTGCCTTCGCCATCGGTGTTCCTCCTGATATCTGCGCATTTCACCGCTACACCAGGAATTCCAGTCTCCCCTACAGTACTCAAGTTATGCCCGTATCGCCTGCACGCCCGGAGTTAAGCCCCGGAATTTCACAGACGACGCGACAAACCACCTACGAGCTCTTTACGCCCAGTAATTCCGGACAACGCTCGCACCCTACGTATTACCGCGGCTGCTGGCACGTAGTTAGCCGGTGCTTCTTCTCCATCTACCGTCAGAAAACCTTCGTCGATGGTGAAAGGAGTTTACAACCCGAAGGCCGTCATCCCCCACGCGGCGTCGCTGCATCAGGCTTCCGCCCATTGTGCAATATTCCCCACTGCTGCCTCCCGTAGGAGTCTGGGCCGTGTCTCAGTCCCAATGTGGCCGTCCACCCTCTCAGGCCGGCTACCCGTCGACGCCTTGGTAGGCCATTACCCCACCAACAAGCTGATAGGCCGCGGGCCCATCCTGCACCGAAAAACTTTCCACCAGCACCCTACGTGCTGGTCCTATCCGGTATTAGACCCAGTTTCCCAGGCTTATCCCGAAGTGCAGGGTAGGTCACCCACGTGTTACTCACCCGTTCGCCACTCGTGTACCCCCGCAAGCGGGGGCCTTACCGTTCGACTTGCATGTGTTAAGCACGCCGCCAGCGTTCGTCCTGAGCCAGGATCAAACTCTCCACAAAAGCTTTTAAGCGAAAAGCCCGAAAACTGGCAAAAAGAACAAACAACAAACCAGGACCCAAACAGACCCCAGTCTGGCGTATTGTCCAAAAAACGCGCGCACCCGAAGCCCTTGACGGGGAACAAACCGGGCACACGCTCATCAGTGATTGTTTCAAGAGCCCCTGAAAAAGACTCCCGGCACCATCACCGGAAAAATAAGTAGTACATCGGCACACTATCGAGTTCTCACACAACACGCGCACACCCGGACAACCGGACCACTCCGGCGCCCCAGGCAGCAAGAGAAGATTCTAACCACACCCGCCGCAACCAGTCAAACCGGCCGTCGGCTCGTGATGATGAGCATCTCCCCCGTGGTCCGCGCCCCGCATCCCCCGCATCCCTTCCGGGACCCGGCGGCACCGCGGCGCGCTGACCAGGAGAACACTACACACGGCCTTCACGCTTCCGCAAACCCGCAGGCAGTGGGGTGGAAAGGGCCCTTCCCCGGCACCCCGCTCAACCCCGGTCCAGGGTGCCCGAACGCGAGGCCGCGGCCGCCCCCGCCCCGGCGAGGCCCATGAGCACCCCCGCGGAGAGGAACACCGACCCCGCGCCCATCGCCGCCGCGCCCAGCCCCGCCAGGGGCGGCAGCGCCACCTGCGCCAGGCGGTTGCCCATCAGCCGCACCGACAAGGCGGTGGCCCGATCCGCCGGCCCGGCCAGCTGGGACACCCAGGTCATGGTCATCGGCATCACCAGCCCCCAGGCGAACCCGCATACCGCCGTCGCCACCGCCAGGGGCCCCACCCCGCCCAGCCAGGGCATCGCCGCCAGCGCCGTGGCCCCGGCGAACACCGCCGGCACCAGCACCAGGTCCCGGCGCGCGCGGCGCAGGATCCACGGCATCAGCGCCCGGGAGACCACCGCCATCCCGGAGCGGGCGGCCAGCACCACGGTCACCGCCCCCACGGAAAGGCCCAGCTCGCGGCCGAGCACCGGCATGTACGCGGTAAGCAGATCGATGGCCACGATCACGCTCACCGAGGCGAACATCGCCGGGGCCATCCCACGATGCCGCAGGATCCGCCACGCCCCCTCATGGGCCTGCGGCCCCGCCGCGGCCGGGGCCCCCGCCGCATCCCGGGCGCCGGCCGCGATCACCCGGTACCGGCCCGCGGTCGCCCAGCCGCCGAGCAGGGCGAGCACCCCGAGCACGGTGAGCGCGAGCAGCGCCGGGGTGGTCGCCACCGCGTCCGGGGACCCGCCGCCGCGGGCGGCGATCCACCCGGAGAAGACGATGCCCACCAGCTGCCCCACGGAGATGCCCAGGGTGAACTGGGCGAAGGCGGAGTCCAGGCCGCGGGCCCCGCCGCGCAGGCCCGCGACCATGCCCTGGGCGGCGACCAGGGTGAGCATATGGGCGAAGCCCATCAGGGCGTAGCCGGCGAGCAGCGGCCACAGGGTGGGGGAGAGCGCCATCAGCAGCGGCGCCGCCGCGGTGGCGATCAGGCCCGCACGCAGCACCCCCGGGGCCCGGCCGCCGTCGACCCGGCGGCCGGCGGGCAACGCCACCAGCAGCGGCACCAGGGAGAACACCGCGGTGAACCAGCCGATGGTGCGGGCGTCGCCGCCCTGCTCCAGCACCCGGTAGCTGAGCAGCACCCGGCCGCCGTTGAACACGGCCTGGGCGACCACGCTGACCGCCGTCAGCCGCAGGAACCAGGACCGCACCCGTGCCTCCCTTTTCCGCGCGTGACCAGCATCCCCCGCCAACCTACCCCCGCGCCGCGCGCGCCCGCGGCGCGCGCCCGGGGGCGCGGGCCCGCCCCGGTAGTGCATCCTGGGGAGTGCAACGAAATGAATTAGCGCACTGTGAAACGGAATGAAGGAGCCCATGCTTGAACGCACGCTCGTATACGTCGACACGTCTTATCTGCTCGCCAGCTTCTACAACTCGTGGGAGACCGGGGCCCGCGGCCAGCTGGAGATCGATCTCCGCGAGGTGGTCCATGTCCTGGACCGGATGATCACCGCGCAGCTGGATCAGCCGGTGCAGCGGCAGCTCTGGTACGACGGGCTGCCCGAGTCCGGACCGCACCGCTACCAGCGGCAACTGCGCACCATCGACGGGGTCCGGCTGCGCGCCGGCCAGCTCATCGAATGGGGCGACCGGCGCACCCAGAAGGCGGTGGACACCCGCCTGGTGGCCGATATGGTGATCGCCGCGCTGCGCGACCAGGTCACCGACATGGTGCTGGTCTCCGGGGACGCGGACATGCTGCCCGGGGTCAACGAGGCCGCCGGCGCCGGGGTGCGGGTGCACCTCTACGGCTTCGGCTGGGACTCCATGTCCTCGGCCCTGCGGCACGCCTGCGACACCACCACGATCCTCGACCCGCGCGAGGACTTCGCCGAATGCATGCAGCTCAACGTGCTGGAGGGCCCGTTGCCGCCGGTGGTGCGGGCCAAGCCGGTGGGCGATGCCGAACCCCCGGAGGACCTCGGCGCCACCCCGGTGGCGGAATTCCGCGGGGGCGCGGACCGCACCGGCGCCGCCCCGGAGGGCTCCGCCCCGGCGGCGGAGGTCGCCAAGGATCCGGACCCGGCGCCGGCCGACGGGGGCGACTGCGCCCCCGCCCCGGCCACCCCCACGGCCCGCGCCCCGGAACCGCAGCCCACCCCCGACGCCGGCGCCCGACCGGGCTCCGCGGCGGCGGCGGAGTCCGACCACGGCGACTCCGGGACCCCCGCGGCCAGCCCCGCGCCGGCGGAGCCGGCCACGGCGGCACCGGCGGGGGACGCCGCAGCGGACCAGCCCGCCGGGACCGCGGAACCGGACCGGCCCGGGGCCGACGGGGACCCCGCCGAGGATCCCGGGGAGGCGGCGGCGGACCCGGAAGCCGAGCCGGCGGAGGCCCCGGGGCCGAAGCCGGCGCCGCGGCCGAACCCGTCGATGATGGCGCCGCGGCGGAAGCTGCGCTCCCGCTACGTGCCGCTGCCGAATGAGGTGTGGGGCTCCGCCGGGTTCCAGACCCCCTTCGACGTGGGCAAGCAGTACGCCAGCTGGTGGTTCGAGTCCGCGGCCACGGAGGCGCAGCGCGATGACGCGCATCTGCTCTCCGGCGGCGGGCTGCCCGCGGACATCGACCGGCCGCTGCTGCAGTTCGCCTGCGAGACCCTGCACGAGTACACCCTCGACGAGGGCCAGCGGGTCAACCTGCGCGACGGCTTCCACGCCGGGATTCGGGCGATCCTGCTCACCCGGAAGCGCGACGGGCGCTAGCCCCGGCGGCCCCGCTCAGCCGCGGTCGGCCCCGCCGTCGGCGGCGGGGTCCTCGCCGGCGGTGAGCTCCCCGGGGGCGTCCCCGCCGGCCAGCTCGGCGCGGATCTCGGCCAGCCGGGCGCTCGCCCGGGCGTCGGCGACCCCGGCCTCCACCTCGGCCATCCGGCCGTCCGCGGAGCCCTCGGCGAGCTCCTGGGCGCCCAGGGCGTTGGCGTAGCGGGACTCGATCTTCGCCCGCACCTCGTCCAGGGTCGGCGCGGAGGACTCCTTCGCCCGGGCCCGCACCCCGTCCAGGGCGGCGGCCGCCTGCTCCTGCATCGCCGCCTGGTCGGCCTGCGCCTCCAGCTCCCGGATGGTGCCGGAGAGCTCCCGGTACTCCTCCTGGGAGCGCTTCGCCTGGGCCTGCGCCTCCTCCGCGGCCCGCCCGGCGCGCTCATGCGCCTCGGCGGTGTCGGCGAGCTCCTGCTCCACGGTGACCAGCTGCGCGGCCAGCGCCTGGGCGGTGCCCTCCAGCTCCGCGGCGCGGGCCTCGTCCCCGGCGGCGCGGGCCCGCTCGGCCTGGGCGAGCGCCCCGCGGGCGCCCTCGGCGAGCTTGTCGCGCTCCTTGCCCAACCGGCCCAGGGTGAGCTCCAGCTGATTGCGGTTGCCGATCACCGCGGCGGCCTGCTCCTGGATCGCCCGGTGGCGCTCCTTGGCGGCCTCCGCGGCCTGGTGGATCTGCACCTTGGGGTCGGCGTTGTCCTCGATCGACTTGTCGAAGGACGCCATCAGGTACTTCCAGCCCTTCGAGAAGGGGTTGGGCATCGCTCTCTCCTTTGGCTCGTGCGCCGGCCCGGTCCACCACCGGCCGATCACCGCCAATGCTACGGGCCGACCCGGGCCCGCGCGGGCGCTATCCGGGACGCTCAGGGCACCCTCACCACCGGCTCGCGGTATCATCCAGCCTCATGTCCACCACGCGGTTGCTGCGCCGCATCCCCGCCGCCGCCGCGGTCGCCGGGCTGGCCCTCGCCGGCCCGGGCGCCGCCGCGGCCCCGGCCGCCGAGGCCGAGCCCGCCGCGGATGCGGCGCGCACCCGCTGGGCGGCCCCCGCCGCCGAGGCGTCCACGAGCGTCCCCCGGACCACCGGGAAGGCCCCGGCGAAGACCCGCGGGGGCGACTCCCCCGGGCGGGGCGGCGCGCGGGGCAAGGGCACCGCGACGAGGACCCCCGCGGGGGAGTCCGGCACCGCCACGCGCACCCCGGGCCCGGCGCCGCGGCCGGCGGCCTGGGCGACCACGCCCGCCGCCGACGCCCCGCCGGTGGACTACGCCGCGATCGGGGAGGCGATGGCCGAGGTCACCGAGGAGCTGGAGGCCTCCGGGGCGCGGATCGGGGTGGCGCTGCTGGACCGGGCCACCGGCCGGGTGGTCGCCAACGAGCGCGGCGGGGAGTCCTTCATGCTGGCCAGCCTGGTGAAGGTGTTCATCGCCGAGGTGGTCGGCTACACCAACTACACCCCGCCGGAGGGCTCCGGGATCGCCGCCGGATCCGGGGAGATGCCGCAGGCGGGCTACCCGGACGCGATGCTGCGCGACGACATGATCCGGCTCTCCGACAATGAGGCGACCACCGCGCTGTGGGCCCGCTACGGGGGCGCGGAGATCATGGACAGCATCCGCACCCGCTACGGGCTGTCTGAGGCCACCGTCAACGGGCCGAACTGGTCCTCGGTGCAGGCCTCCCCGGAGGACATGGTGCGCTTCTACGACGGGGTGCTCTCCGGCACCGGGGGGATGTCCGAGGCGGAGACCGACTACTTCACCCGGCTGCTGCTGTCGCTGCCGAAGTACTCCTACGGGGGCATGGACCAGGACATCGGGATCCGGGCGGCGCTGCCCGATGAGGAGGTCGGCCAGAAGAACGGCTGGGTGGATCCGCTGATGCGCACCAGCGCCGGGTTCTTCGGCGAGGATCGGCGCTTCACCATGGCGGTGCTCACCTCCGGGGTGGACCGGCCGGAGGCGCTCACCGAGGCGGTGGCGGCGATCCTGGGGGATCGGCTGCCCGGCCACGGGGCGCCGGCGACGGCCGCCGCCGTGCGCCCCGCCGCCTCCGGCGGGGCGCCGGCGGGGCTGCTCGCCCTGGGCGGGCTGGCCCTGGCCGGGGGCGGGTTCGCCCTGGGCTGGGGGCTGCGCCGCAACGCGGCCGCCTGGGCCGCGGAATAGCGGCGCGGGCGGTCAGGCGCCGGCGCCGGGGTTCTGCCGCATCTGCTCCTCGACCTGGCGGCGCACCTCGGCCATGTCCAGCTCCCGGGCCTGGCGGAGCAGATCGTCGATCGCCTCACCGGGGATGGCCCCGGGGTTCTGGAAGAGCAGCACCCCGTCGCGGAAGAGGAACAGGGTGGGGATGGACTGGATGCCCAGCGCCGCGGAGATCTCCTGGTTGGCCTCGGTGTCCAGCTTGGCGAAGACCACGTCGTCATGGCGCTCGGAGGCGGCCTCGTAGATGGGCGCGAACTGGCGGCAGGGGCCGCACCAGCTGGCCCAGGCATCGACGAGGACGATGCCCTCGCCCTGGACGGTCTCCGCGAAATTGGCGTTGGTCACGTCGATGGTGGCCATGGTGGGTAGCTCCTCGGGGTAGTCGGGGGTGTCGGCGGTCGCGCCGGTTCCGGCGCGCTCGACGGGTGCAACGGACACCCCCGGGGGTTTGTTCCCGACCCCGCCGGGCGCGGCTCAGCCGGCGTGGCGCAGACGCTCCGGGCGGGCGAAGAGCCAGCGCCCGCCATGGGCCATGAGCAGCCGGTGCACGCCCAGGCAGGCGGCGATCCCGGCGAGGGCGAGCAGCACCGGCTGCCCGGGCAGGCCCGGGTCGGCGGGCAGCACCAGGTTCGCCAGGAAGACGATCGCGGCCATCAGCGGGATGTGCATGAGGAACACCGGCAGGGTGCGCGCGCCGAGCCGGCGGAAGGGCTCGATGAGCGGGGTGCCCTCGGCCATGGCGATCAGGTTCACCGCGGCGGTCACCCCGACCAGGGACAGCGCGAAGCGCAGCAGGCCGGTGTTGCCCTCGTTGAAGGTGTCGTGGGTGGCCAGGATCCAGCCCGCCCCGGCGGCGTAGAGCGCCACCGCCGCGGCCGGCACCAGCGGGTTGCGCCGGGCCACCATGGCGAAGATCCACGGGGCGGCGTACATGCCGATCAGGTAGAACACGTACATCTGGGTCATGAAGTTCCAGGACCAGCTCACCGGGGCGAAGGGGGCGAGGACGTTGAGCGCCGCGGCGGCGGCGATCTGGATGCCCGGGTGCACCTTCGCGGTGGCCTTGGAGGCGACCGCGAACATGGCCAGGGCGTAGAGGAACCACAGGTAGCTGGTGGGCTCCACCACGGCATGGGCCATCCGGGCGGCCAGCCGCGGCCAGGCCAGGGGATCGGCGATCTCCGGGGCGGCGAGGATGCCCGGCTCGTCGACCCGGGTGCGCGGGATCAGCGCGTGGAAGATCTCGCGCACCGGCACCCAGATGACGTAGAGCCAGACCATCACCCAGATCCGGCGGTCGGCCAGCCGCGGCCAGGATTCGGAGAGCGCCTTGGCGGCGAAGAGCCCGGAGGCGAGGAAGAACAGGGGCATCCGCACCGGGCCGAGGATGAAGTTCACCTGGGCCCAGATCCCGGTGGCGTAGCCGTGGTTGGCCAGTTCGGTGATCGCGTGGCCGATGACCACGAGCACGATGCACAGGCCCTTGGCGGCGTCCACCCACTGCACGCGCCGCCGCGGCCGCGCGGGCGCGGCGGCGGCGGTGGTCCGTGGGGCGGGCTGGGGCACGGCGGGCATCTCCTGGGCGGGGCGGGGCCGGGGGCGCGTCCGGGCCCCGGCGCCGGATACGCGCGCCCGCCCCCGCGGCGGCGCCGTGGGGGCGGGGTGGGCGGGCCGCGGGATGGTGCGTTCCGCGGCCGCGAGCCGGGCCGCGGGATGGTGGCGGCCGCGGCCCGGGGTGCGCCGCGGGCGGGTGGGCCCGCGGACGCGCCCAAGGTTACCAGCCGTCATCATCGGGTCAAGCCCCGCCCCGGGGCCGGGGTCAGGGCCCCTTGTGCATGTTGGTGAAGCGGGAGTAGTGCAGCTGGGAGGCGACGGTGACCACGCCGAGGGGGCCGCCGCGGTGCTTGGCCACGATGATGTCGGCCTCCCCGGCGCGTTCATGGGACTCCTCCTGGGCCTGCGAATCGGGCCGGTAGAGCAGCAGCACGATGTCCGCGTCCTGCTCCAGGGAGCCGGATTCGCGCAGATCGGCGACCTGGGGGCGTTTGTCGGTGCGGGCCTCGGGGCCGCGGTTGAGCTGGGAGATGGCCACCACCGGCACCTCCAGCTCCTTGGCCATCAGCTTGAGGTGCCGGGAGAACTCGGAGACCTCCTGCTGCCGGGACTCGACCTTCTTCCCGGAGCTCATCAGCTGCAGGTAGTCCACCACGATGAGGTCCAGGTCGTGCTTCTGCTTGAGCTGCCGGGCCTTGGAGCGGATCTCCATCATGGTGAGGTTCGGCGAGTCGTCGATGAAGAGCTTCGCCTCGCTCCAGGCGTCCAGGCCGTCGATCAGCCGGCCCCATTCGGCCTCGTCGAGGCGGCCGCCGCGCATGTTCGCCAGCGGCACCTTCGTCTCCGCGGAGAGGATGCGCATCATGATCTCGGACTTGGACATCTCCAGGCTGAAGATCACCGAGGTCTTGCCGTGCCGGATCGACGCCGAGCGCATGAAGTCGATGGCCAGGGTGGATTTGCCGACGCCGGGGCGGGCGGCGACGATGATCATCTGGCCGGGGTGCATGCCGTTGGTGAGCTCGTCGAGGTCGCCGAAGCCGGTGGGCACGCCCCGGGCGAGGCCGCCGTCCTGCTGCAGCAGGCGCAGCTCCCCGAACACCGGCTCCAGCAGCTCCGCCATGGAGGAGTAGTCGGTGGTCTCCGAGGACTGGTTGAGCTCCAGGATCTCCTGCTGGGCGGCGTCGACGAGCTTCTCCGCCTCGGTGTCCTCCGCCCCGGCGTAGCCGATCTGGGCGATCCGGGTGCCGGCCTCCACCAGCCGCCGGATGAGCGACTTCTCCGCCACGATCCGCGCGTAGTAGTGCGCGTTGGCGGCGGTGGGCACCATCGCGGTGAGGGTGTGCAGGTAGGGGGCGCCGCCGATCCGCTCCAATTCGCCGAGCTTGTCCAGCCGGCCGGCGACCAGGATCGGGTCCACCTCGGAGGTCTCCCCGTAGAGGTGCAGGATCGCCTCGTAGATGGTCTGGTGCGCGGGCCGGTAGAAGTCGGCGGTGCGCAGCATGGAGTAGACGTCGGCGATCACCGCCGGGTTGAGCAGCATCCCGCCGAGCACCGCCTGCTCGGCCTCGATGTTGTGCGGGGGCTTGCGGTCGAAGGCGGGTCCGCCGGCGGATTCGCCGCGGCGCCGGTAGTCGGCCGCCGGGTCCTCCGGCGGCGGGGGCGGGTCGTCGAAGGAGACGCCCGCGGGCTCCTCCGGAACCGGGTGCTGGGGGCTGCTCGTCATCGTCGCCGTCGCTTCCTCTCCGCCGGCCGCCTCCTGGCGTGGCCACCACATGCTAGACCACCCCGGGACGGCGCGGCCCCCGCGGGGGCGCGCCGGGTGCCCCGCCGGCGGCGGGGCCCCGGGGCACCCGCCGGGGCCGGTCATCCACCGGGTTATCCACAGGCCCTGTGGACGGTCCTGTGGACAACCCCGGGGCCGAAAGTGAATAACCGGTGAATGCGCAGGTGGTGCCGCCGGGGGAGGGGCCGCACCATCCGCCGCAGCGGGCCCATGACCTGCAATGACGGTACATATCCGCAGGTGGGGCGGTGTTTCCGGTCCGGGTTAGCCCCTGCTTCCCCAATAGTCACACTCGTCACCGAACGGGTTTTCGTCGCCCCGCGTTCACCCCCCGATCCGGTGCCGGTCATGCGCCCGGGGCGGATCCGGGCCCGGATCGGGGGAGAAGTCCACAGGTTGTCCACAGGGCTTATCCACCATCGGCGCAGGCCGCGGGCCCGGGCCCGGCGGGCACGCCGAGGGGCCCCGTCCGATGGTCCGGACGGGGCCCCTGGGCTGCTGTTGTCTATGGGCCGGGCGGGGTGCGCGCCGGCCGCCGCCGGATACCCGGCGGCCGGGCGCTAACCGGCGACGACCTCCACGGAGACGTGGGCGGTGATCTGCGGGTGCAGCGCGATGTCCACGGTGTGCCGGCCGAGGGCCTTGATCTGGCCGGGGGCGAGCTCCACGGCGCGCTTGTCCACGGCCTGCCCGGAGGCGGCGCGGATGGCGCCGGCGACATCGGCCGCGGTGACCGAGCCGAAGAGCTTGCCGGACTCGGAGGCCTTCACGGACACGGACACGTTCTCCAGCGCGTCCAGGGTGTCCTTGACCTCGCGGGCGTGGTCCAGGTCCCGGATCTCCCGGGCCTCCTGGGCACGGCGGATGCCCTCGATCTGCTTCTCCGCGCCGCGGGTGGCCACGATGGCCAGGCCGCGCGGAAGCAGGTAGTTACGTCCATAGCCGGCCTTGACCTCGACGATGTCCCCGGGGACACCGAGATGGTCGACGGCGGCGGTGAGGATCAGCTTCATGATCCCTGCCTTTCGGGTGAATGTCTGTTGGTCGAAAAAGATGGGTTCCCGGTCGGGTCCGGATCAGAAGGGGGGCTCGTCGCCGCCGCCGAAGTCGCCGGCGGGCGGGGCGGAGTTCCAGGGGTCCTCCGCCGGCTGGCCGCCGCCGAAGGAGCCGGACGGCTGGCCGCCGCCGGAGCCGCCGCGGGGGCCGCCGAAGGACTGGCCGCCACCGCCGCCGAAGGAGCCGCCGCCGCCGGAGCCGCCACCGCGGGGGTTGCGGGTGACCTGGGCGGAGGCGAAGCGCAGCGAGGGGCCGACCTCGTCGGCCTCGATCTCGTAGACGGTGCGGCGCTCGCCATCGCGGGTCTCGTAGCTGCGCTGGCGCAGCCGGCCCTGCACGATGACGCGCATGCCCTTGCTCAGGGTCTCCATCACGTTCTCGGCCATCTCCCGCCAGGCGTTGCAGGTGAGGAACAGGGCCTCGCCGTCGGTCCACTGCCCCGCCTGCTTGTCGTAGACGCGGGGGGTGGAGGCGACGCGGAAGTTCGTCACCGCGGTGCCGGACGCGGTGTAGCGCAGCTCGGGATCGGCGACGACGTTGCCGATCAGCGTGATGGGGGTCTCTCCCTGTGCCATTCTTCGCTCCTAAGGGTGGCCCGGATGACCGGGGCCGGTCAGCGATCCGTCCGCAGCACCTTGGTGCGCAGGACGTTGTCGTTGAGGTTGAGCCGGCGGTCCATCTCCTTGACGGCATCCGGCCCGCAGTTGAGTTCGACGACGGCGTAGACGCCCTCGTCCTTCTTCTCGATGGGGTACGCCAGGTGGCGCTTGCCCCAGACGTCCACCTTCTTGACCTCGCCATCGTCCTTGCGGACGATATCGAGGAACTTCTCCAGGGACGGGCCTGCGGTGCGCTCATCGATCGACGGGTCGAGGATGATCATGACTTCGTAGTGACGCACGGACCTCATCACCTCCTGTGGTCTCGTTTGCGGTAGGCCGCGGCGCCATTCGCCGCGGCAGGAGGGTTCGTTGCGTCAGGCAACCCGGCCAGGGTAGCCCATCGACGCGGTCACCGGCCAATCCGCGCACCCGGCGGGGTTCACCCGGCGGAGGTGCCCAGGAACACCGCCAGGGTCACCGGGATGATGGTGCACAGCACCAGCGCGCCCAGCGCCAGGCCCCACACCAGCGACCGCGGCCGGCCGTACATGAAGGCGGCGAAGGAACCGCCGAAGAGCAGGAAGCCGATTCCGACGCTGACCATGGTCAGCAGCATCCACAGGTCCATCACGCGCCCCTATTCCGCCGGGATCGGATCCGCCGCGCCGGCGCCGCCGCCGGCGTCACCGCCCCCCGCATCACCCCCTTCCGCGCCGCCATCACCAAAACCCGGCAACGGCAGCTCCGGCAGCGGCAGCTCGGGCACCGGCGGGGGCTCCACCGGCGCCGGCTCGGGGGTGGGCGCCTCGGAGCTGGTGGTCTCCTCCGTGGTCGCCTCGGTGGTCTCCGGGACGTAGGTCTGGGTGGGCACCACCGGCCGGCCGGCCTGGCCGCCCACCGCCTTCGGCGCGGTGAAGGTCTTGAACTCCTCGTTCACCAGGCCGTTGTCCATGGTGTACTTCCAGATCGAGCCCGGCGACTGGGCGCCGTACATCACCCCGCCCCACGGGTTGTACAGGGCATCGCCGTCGACCATGCCCATCCACACCGCGGTGGACAGCTGGGGGGTGGCGCCGATCATCCAGGCGTCCTTGTTCAGCCCGGTGTCGCCGAGCTGGGTGGTGCCGGTCTTCGCCGCGGACTGCCGGCCGCCGGAAAGCGCCTGGTTGGAGTAGGCGGCGATCGGCTCCATGGCGTCGATGACGTTGGTGGCCACCGCCTCGGAGACCCGGCGCTCGCCCTCGATCCGGTCCGCGGAGCGGTCCAGCAGCACCTCCCCGTCGGCGGTCTCCACCCGGTTCACGAAATGCGGCCGGTGGTACATGCCGTCATCGGCGAGGGTGGCCAGCCCGACGGCCATGTCCAGCGGCCGGGTGGGGTACTGGCCCAGGGTGATCCCGTCGAAGGTGGTGCCGTCCTCCTCCATCAGGGTCCGGCCCAGGCCGGGCAGCTCCTCGGCCACGCCGAGCCGGTGCGCCATCGCCGCGGTGTCCTCCGCGCCGTGCTCCAGGTCCTGCTGCAGCCGGATGAAGGGGGTGTTCAGGGACTGCTTCAGCGCCTCCGAGATGGGGCAGGTGCCGCAGCTGGCGTTGCCCACGTTGTAGATGGTGGCGTCGCCGGAGGTCACCGGGGCCGAGGAGTAGGTCCGGGACAGCGGGATGTCCTGGTCCAGGGCGGCGGCGAGGGCGAAGATCTTGAAGGTGGACCCGGTCTGCACCCCGTTGTTGGCGTAGTCCCAGCCATTGGGGTCGTCACCGCCGTAGTAGGCGCGCACCGCCCCGGTGGCCGGCTCCACGGAGACCACCGCGGCGCGCTGGCCGCCGTCGATGTCCACGTAGGTGTCCACCGCGTCGAGCGCGGCCTGCTGCACGGTCGGGTCGATGGTGGTGGTGATCCGCAGGCCCTGGGTGTTCACCTGGGTCTCCGTGATGCCCTCCTCGGTGAGCTCGGCGAGCACCCGGTTGCGGATCAGCCCCTCCGGGCCGTCGGTGTTCGTCGGCACCGGCACCTCGGCGGGGTCGATGGTGTCCGGGTAGGGCGTGGTGGCCCGCTCCCCGGCGTCGAGCACGCCCATCTCCACCATGCCGTCGAGCACGTAGTTCCAGCGCTGCTCCGCCTCGGCCCGGTTCACCCAGGGGTCCAGGTCGGAGGGCCGCTGGATGGCCGCGGCGAGCACCGCGCCCTCGGCGGTGGTGAGCTCGGCGACCGGCTTGCCGAAGTAGGCCTCCGCGGCGGCGGCGATGCCGTAGGCGTTGCGGCCGAAGTAGATGGTGTTGAGGTAGGCCTCCAGGATCTGGTCCTTGCTCCACTGCCGCGCCATCTTGGCGGACATGACCAGCTCCTTGGCCTTGCGGGTCAGGGTGCGCTCATTGCCGACCACCGCGTTCTTCACGTACTGCTGGGTGATCGTGGAGCCGCCGCCGGCGGAGCGGTTGCCGGTGACCGCGCCGATCGCGGCGCGGGCGTAGCCGGTGAGCGAGAACCCGGGGTTGGTGTAGAACTCCCGGTCCTCGGCGGCGAGCACCGTGTTGCGCACCTGCACCGGCACCTCGTCCAGGGAGATCGGCTTGCGGTTGCCGGCCTCCGGCACGATCCGGGCGATCTCGCCCTCCCCGGTGCGGTCGTAGATCACCGCGATCTGGTTGTTCGCCAGCTCCTCGGGGCTGGGCACGTCGGTGGCCGCGTAGGCGATGCCGAAGATGGCGAAGGGGAAGAGCACGATCAGGGCGACCGCCGCGCCGATCCAGGCCCACAGGCGGCCGCGGCCGCCCGCCGGCGGGGCCTCGTCGACCCAGTCCTCCCGCCCGCCGCCGGCGGCGTCGGGGTAATGCGCTTCCTTGCTCACAGGCTCTCCCGAGGTTGCTTCTCATGCCCCCGGGCGGCGCCAGTCGCGCCGGAGGCGGGTCCGAGTCCCCAGGATACGAGGCATGGGCCCCCGAGGCGATATCCGAGCCGGGATCGGCGCCGCCGGGGCGCCCGGCGCGCGGGCGCGCCGGGGCCCGGCGGCGGGCGCCGGCGGGCGGGGGGCGGGCCCCGACCAGCCCGCTGTATCGGTTCACCGGCGCCGACGGCGCCCGCGGTGTCGTGTCCGGGGCCGCCAGGCGATAGCGTCAGGACGGTGGGCCCGCCGATTCCGGCGCGGCCCCGTAAGTGTCAAGGAGACGAAAAGCCATATGAGTTCCATCCGCGTAGCCATCGTCGGCGTCGGCAACTGCGCCTCCTCGCTCGTGCAGGGCGTCGAGTTCTACCGCCATGCCAGCGAGGACGAGACCGTGCCCGGCCTCATGCACGTCCGCTTCGGCGAGTACCACATCTCCGACGTCGAGTTCGTCGCCGCCTTCGACGTGGACGCCAAGAAGGTCGGCAGGGACCTCGCCGAGGCGATCGACGCCTCCGAGAACTGCACCATCAAAATCGCCGACGTGCCCGCCACCGGCGTCACCGTGCAGCGCGGGCCCACCCTGGACGGGCTCGGCAAGTACTACCGGGAGACCATCGAGGAGTCCGCGGCCGAGCCGGTGGACGTGGTGCAGGCGCTCAAGGACGCCCGGGTCGACGTGCTGGTGTCCTACCTGCCGGTGGGCTCCGAGCAGGCCGACAAGTTCTACGCGCAGTGCGCCATCGACGCCGGCGTCGCCTTCGTCAACGCGCTGCCGGTGTTCATCGCCTCCGACCCGGAGTGGGCCGCGAAGTTCGAGGCCGCCGGGGTGCCGATCGTCGGCGACGACATCAAGAGCCAGGTCGGCGCGACCATCACGCACCGGGTGATGGCGAAGCTCTTCGAGGACCGGGGGGTCCGCCTGGAGCGCACCCTGCAGCTCAACGTGGGCGGCAACATGGACTTCAAGAACATGCTGGAGCGCGAGCGGCTGGAGTCGAAGAAGATCTCCAAGACCCAGGCGGTGACCTCCAACCTCACCGGCCCGCTGGCCGGGCTCATCGACGACCGCAACGTGCACATCGGCCCCTCGGACTGGATCGACTGGCTCGACGACCGCAAGTGGGCCTACGTGCGCCTGGAGGGCAAGGCCTTCGGCGAGGTCCCGCTGAACCTGGAGTACAAGCTGGAGGTGTGGGATTCGCCGAACTCGGCGGGCATCATCATCGACGCGCTGCGCGCGGCGAAGATCGCCCTGGACCGCGGGATCGGCGGCCCGGTGTACCCGGCCTCGTCCTACCTGATGAAGTCCCCGCCGCGGCAGCTGGCCGATGACGTGGCCCGCACCCGCCTGGAGGCGTTCATCGCCGGCGAGGACGACGGGAAGTAACCACCCCCGCACCACCCCCGTCCGTAACACTCCCGTGACCGGCCCGGACCTGCGCGTCCGCGGCCGGTCACGTCGTGTTCGAATGCCGTTTACTGTTTGCGCCAGGATGCGACCTGGGGTTTCCCCGCCACCCGGGCCGTGGAGCGGCTCCCGGAAACGCCTTCGCCGCTCTTGCCGGGGAAACGGCCACGGCCCTTCTGCATCGGTGCGAATCTATAACTGTTTGCGCAGTGTTATTTTGGGATGGCAAGCAGGGCGGCTGATCCTATAGCATTCCTCCTATGAACGAGACCACCCCCGACACCGCGGAGGGCCACACCGCGCTGTCCATCGCGCGCCAGCTGCGCCCGCTGCTGACCCGCGCGGAACTGCTCTACAGCCGCCGCTCCGAGGAGTCGCAGCTCAGCCGGGCCCAGCTGTCCATCATGATGACCCTGGACGCGCTCGGCCCCTGCCGCATCAACCAGCTCGCCCAGGCCGAGGCGATCCGGATGCCCACCGCCTCCAACGCGGTGCACCACCTGGAGGACGCCGGCATGGTGGAGCGGGTCCGCGACACCAAGGACCGCCGCGGCGTGCGCGTGGAGCTCACCGCCAAGGGCCGCGAGGAGCTCGCCCGGGTCACCCGGGAGCGCGATGAGCAGATGGCCGCCATGTTCGCCACGCTCAGCCCCGAGCAGCTCGCCGTCGGCGCCCAGCTGGTGCCGGTGCTGCAGCGCATCCTGGACACCTACGGCCAGGACGAGGAGCACCCCTAGGTCCCGCCGGGGTGCGCCGAACGCCGGTGCCCGCCGCCCGCGGCGACTAGCATCGGCGGCGGCGCCGCACCCCCGGGGCGCCGCAGCCGGACGCCGAGGAGCAGCCCATGAGCAGCAGCCCGATGAGGATCCTGGTCGCCTGGCGGCCCGGGGCGGAGGGGCTGGACTCGGTGGCGCACGCCGCCTGGCTGGCCCGCACCTGCCCGGTGCGGATCCGCTTCGCCGCGGTGGTCTCCCGCGGCTGGCCGCTGACCTCCCTGGCCCGCCTCGACGCCGGCGACCGGTGGGTGCGCGAGGTCTCCCAGGCCACCGCCAAGGACATCCGCCGTGCCGCGAAGCGGGCCGGGCTGCGCAAGCCCATGATCGACGACGAGGATCCGGTGCGGATCATCGAGTCCTCCTCCGAGGCCACCGCGATCACCGCCGCCGCCGCCGAATTCGACGCCGACCTCATCCTGCTCGGCTCCCGCATCGGCGGGCCCGAGGGCCGCTTCCGGGCCGGGGCCACCGCGGACGCCCTGCTGCACTTCTCGCCGATCCCGCTGGGCCTGTCCATCCCCGGCGCCGTGCTCTCCAAGCGGGGGGTGACCCGGGTCAGCTGCAGCTACATCGACACCGCGCAGTCCCACGGCGCCCTGGAGCGGGCCGCGGACCTCGCCCGGGCCTGGGAGGTGCCGCTGCGGCTGCTCGCCTTCACCCCGGCCGGGGCGACCATGTACCCCACCGCCGCCGGCTACGGCTCCGCCGAGGACCTCATGGTGGAGTGGCATGAGCAGGCCCTGGCGCTGCTGGACCGGGGCCGGGACCGGGCGCTGACCCGGCACCCGGAGCTGCGGGTGCAGGCCGATGTCGGCTCCGGGGACGGCTGGGCCGGGGCGATCGGGGCGGTGAAGTGGAAGAAGGGGGATCTGCTGCTGCTCGGCTCCTCCACCCTGGGCCCCTTCGGCCGGGTGTTCACCGGCTCCTCGACGAACCACATCATCCGGCATGCCCCGGTGCCGATGATGATCACCCCCTCCTGACGCCGCCGCCGCGCCGCGTATGGTCGGGGCCATGCCCGATGACGAGATCCACGACCAGGTTCCGGCCGAGCGCCCGATCGACCCGGCCGACGATCCCCTGCTGCGCCTGGAGCGCAACGAGCGCTCCGGCCGCCAGGCCTACCGCTACGCCGCGGGGGTCATCATCGCCACCATCCTCACCGCCATCGGCGTCGGCGTCGCCGGGGCGGTCGCCGGCGGCCCGAACTGCGACGCCGGGGCCAGCCGGTTCATCTGCTCCCGGACCTGGGAGCTGGCCTGGCCGCTGGCCACCTCCGCGGTGAGCCTGGTCGGCGCCCTCGGCGGGTTCTGGATGACCTACCGCAAATGGGCCGCCTTCCAGCGCTGGCGCCCCTGGCTGGCCATGTGCTGGCTGCTGCTGCCGCACACCCTGCTGTGGATGACCGGCACCCTGTCCATCGCCATGTTCGGGCTGCCCGACTAGCCCGGCACGAGACGACGCCGCCGGCGCGGACCCGCGGGTCCGCGCCGGCGGCGTCCTCGCCCGGTCCCGGCGGGGCAGGGGCCTCAGCCCTTGACCACCACGTTGACCATCTTGCCGGGCACCACGATCACCTTCGCCACGGTGCCCTGGGCGGCGTACTCGGCGATCCGGCCATCGGCCAGGGCGGCGGCCTCCACCTCCTCGCGGTCGGCGTCCGCGGGCACCCGCACCCGGGAGCGCACCTTCCCGTTGACCTGCACCGGGTACTCCACCTCATCGTCGACCAGCCAGCGCTCGTCGACCTCCGGCCAGGGCCCGGCCGCCAGGCTGCGGTCATTGCCCAGCCGCTGCCACAGCTCCTCGGCGATATGCGGGGCCACCGGGCCGAGCATCAGCACCAGCGGCTCCACCGCCGCCCGCGGGGCGCCGCCCTCGCCATGGGCCTTGGTCAGGTGGTTGACGTACTCGATGAGCTTGGCCACCGCGGTGTTGTCCCGCAGCGCCGCGTAATCCGCGGTGACCCCCTCGATGGTGCGGTGCAGCGCCCGCAGATCCGCCTCATCCGGCTCCGCCCCGGTGACGGCGCACCCGCCGGTGGCCTGGTCCACCACCAGCCGCCACACCCGCTGCAGGAAGCGCTGGGCGCCCACCAGGTCCTTCGTCGCCCAGGGCCGGGAGGTGTCCAGGGGGCCCATCGCCATCTCGTAGACGCGCAGCGTGTCCGCCCCGTAGGAGTCGCAGATCTCGTCCGGGCTGACCGCGTTCTTCAGCGACTTGCCCATCTTCCCGTACTCCCGGAAGACCTCCTCCTCGCCGATGAAGAACCGGCCGTCGCGCTCCACCACCTCGGCCGCCGGGCGGTACACCCCGCGGGCGTCGGTGTAGGCGAAGGCCTGGATGTAGCCCTGGTTGAACAGCCGCCGGTAGGGCTCCACGGAGGTGACGTCGCCCAGATCATGGAGCACCTTGTGCCAGAACCGGGAGTACAGCAGGTGCAGCACCGCATGCTCCACCCCGCCGACGTACAGGTCCACCCCGCCCGGATCGGACTCGCCGTGGATCTCCGGGCGCGGCCCGGTCCAGTACCGCTCGTTCTCGATGTCGCACAGCGCCTGGTCGTTGTTCGGGTCGATGTAGCGCAGCTGGTACCAGGAGGAGCCCGCCCAGTTCGGCATCACGTTGGTGTCCCGGCGGTAGGTGCGCGGCCCGTCCCCGAGATCCAGCTCCACCTCCACCCAGTCCGTCGCCTTCGCCAGCGGGGCCTGCGGCTCGGTGTCCGCGTCCTCCGGGTCGAAGGTCACCGGCCGGTAGTCGTCCACCTCCGGCAGCTCCACCGGCAGCATCGACTCCGGCAGGGCGTGCGCCACCCCCTCCTCGTCGTAGACCACCGGGAAGGGCTCGCCCCAGTAGCGCTGCCGGGCGAAGAGCCAGTCCCGCAGCTTGTACTGGGTGGTGCCCCGGCCGGCGCCGTGGGCCTCCAGCCAGTCGATGGTCGCCGCCTTGGCCTCCGCCACCGCCAGGCCGTTGATGTCCAGGCCCCGGTCATTGGCGGAGTTCACCGCCACCCCGTCGCCGACATGCGCCGCCTCGGCGACGTCACCGCCGGAGACCACCTCCCGGATCGGCAGCCCGAGGGCCCGGGCGAACTCGTGGTCGCGCTCGTCATGGGCGGGCACCGCCATGATCGCGCCGGTGCCGTAGCCGGCGAGCACGTAGTCGGCGATGAACACCGGCACCCGCTCCCCGGACACCGGGTTCACCGCGTACGCGCCGGTGAACACGCCGGTCTTGTCCCGGTTCTCCTGGCGCTCCAGATCGGATTTCGAGGCGATCGCCCGCCGGTAGCCGGCCACCGCCTCCGCCGGGGTGGCCGCGCCGGAGGTCCACCGCGGATCCACGCCCTCCGGCCAGGCGTCGGCGACCAGCTCGTCGACCAGGTCCAGCTCCGGGGCGAGCACCATGTAGGTGGCCCCGAAGAGGGTGTCCGGGCGGGTGGTGAACACCTCGATCGGGTACTCGGCGCCATCGGCGCCGACGGCGGTGAACACCACCTCCGCGCCCCGGGAGCGGCCGATCCAGTTGCGCTGCATGGCCTTGACCTTCTCCGGCCAGTCCAGCAGCTCCAGATCGTCGACCAGGCGGTCCGCGTAGGCGGTGATCCGCATCATCCACTGGCCCAGCCGCTTGCGGAACACCGGGAAATTGCCGCGCTCGGAGCGGCCCTCGGCGGTGACCTCCTCATTGGACAGCACCGTGCCCAGGCCCGGGCACCAGTTCACCATCGAATCGGAGCGGTACACCAGGCGCCGGGCGTCCAGCGCCCGGGCCCGCTCCACCCGATCCAGCTCCGCCCAGGCGCGCCCGGCGAACTCCTCCGGCAGCGCCACCTCCCCGGAGCCGTAGGCGGCGACGAGCTCGTCGATGTGCCGGGCCCGGCCGGCCCGCTCATCGAACCAGGCGTTGTAGATGCGCAGGAAGATCCACTGGGTCCACCGGTAGTAGTCCACGTCGGTGGTGGCGAAGGAGCGGCGCTTGTCATGGCCCAGGCCCAGCCGGCCGAGCTGGCGCTCCATGTTCGCGATGTTCTCCTCGGTGGTCACCCGGGGATGCGTGCCGGTCTGCACGGCGTACTGCTCCGCGGGCAGCCCGAAGGCGTCGTAGCCGAGGGTGTGCAGCACATTCGCCCCGCGCATCCGGTGAAAGCGGGCGAACACGTCGGTGGCGATGTAGCCCAGGGGGTGGCCCACGTGCAGGCCCACCCCGGAGGGGTAGGGGAACATGTCCTGCACGAACAGCTTGTCCGCCGGCGGGGCGGAGCCGTCCGCCGGGGCGAGATCGCCCACCGGGTTCGGGGCCTCGAAGGTGCCCGAATCCGCCCAGTAGCGCTGCCACTTCGACTCGATCGCGGCGGCGAGCGCCGGGGTGTAGTTGTGGTTGGCCTCCGCGGCGGCGTTGTCGCTGTTCGTCATGGTTGGACAGTCTAACGGCCCAGGACGCGGCCGCGGGCCCGGGGGAGCGCCGCCCGGCGCGGAACCCGCCGGGCGGGGGCAGTACACTCGGGCCCATGATCGCCATCCCCTTGATCCTGCTGGTCATCGCCGTGGCCGTCGGCGTGGTCGCCGCCGCCGCGTGGACCGCGCACCTGCCCGGCAACAACTACATCGGGATCCGCGCCCCGGAGGCCCGCCGCTCCCGGGAGAACTGGGACATCACGCACCGGGTCGCCGGCCCGCCGTGGGCGGTGGCCGCGGTCGCCTTCGCCGCCGCCGCGGCCCTGGCCGGGCAGGCCATCGACCCGGCGGCCTCCGGCTGGATGTGGCTGTGGGTGGCCGTCGCCGCGCTCGCCGGGATCGCGATGCTCGGCGTGGGCTCGGCGATGGGCGCGCACACCATCGCCATCTACCAGGCCCGCCGCGACGCCGCCGAGCGCGACTCCGGGGACTGCTGCTCCTCCGGGGGCTGCGCCGACGCCCCCGGGGGGCACGACCACGACCACGGCCACGGCCGCGGCGGCGGGGTGTGCGGCGACGGCCGGGAATGCGGCAGCTGCGACGGCTGCGACGCGCCCGCCGACGGGATCGACCGGGAGGCGCTGCGCCGCGCCGCGCGCCGGCCCACCCCGGATCCGGCCCCCCGGCCCGAGGCCGGCTGAGGCCGGCGGCGACGCCCATGCTCCAGCGCCTGCGCACCTGGCGGCCCGACCCGCTCATCGTCCTCATCCTGGTCGCCCTGGCCCTGGCGATCGCCTTCCCGGCCCGCGGCGCCTTCGCCGAGGGCTTCGGGGTGGCCACCAAACTGGCCATCGCGCTGCTGTTCTTCCTCTACGGGGCGCGGCTGAGCCCCCGGGAGGCCCTCGACGGGCTGCGGCACTGGCGGCTGCACCTGACCATCCTGGCGCTGACCTTCATCGCCTTCCCGCTGCTCGGCCTGGCCCTGCGGCCCCTGGACCTGGTGCTCTCCCCGGGGCTGTACCTCGGGGTGCTCTACCTCACCCTGGTGCCCTCCACGGTGCAGTCCAGCGTCAACTTCACCTCCATCGCCCGGGGCAACGTCGCCGGCGCCATCGTCAGCGCCTCCGCCTCCAACCTGCTCGGCATCGTCATCACCCCGGTGCTGGTGATGCTGCTCATGGCCACCGGCGGCGGGGTGCGCGTGGACGGCTCCGTCTTCGCGGACATCTCCCTGCAGCTGCTGCTGCCCTTCGCCATCGGCCAGCTCACCCGGCGCTGGACGCTGCGCCTGGCCGCGGCCAAGCGCACCCGCAACGTGGACCGGATCTCCATCGCCATGGTGGTCTACGCCGCCTTCTCCGAGGGCATGGTGGAGGGCATCTGGTCCACGGTGCCGATGACCGACCTGATCGTGCTCTGCGCCCTGTCCGCCGCGGTGGTGGAGCTGCTGCTGCGCGCCTCCGGGGCGCTGGCCCGCCGGCTGGGCTTCAACCGGGCCGACCGGATCGCGATCCAGTTCTGCGGCTCCAAGAAGTCCCTGGCCACCGGGCTGCCCATGGCGGCGGTGATCTTCGGCGGCAATGCCGGGGTGATCATCCTGCCGCTGATGATCTTCCACCAGATCCAGCTGATGATGTGCGCCTGGTACGCCGCCCGCTGGGGCCGGGAGGCCGAGGCCGCCGCGGCCGGCGCGGCCGGCTGAGCCCGCCGCGCCCCGCCGGGGCCCGCGGCCTGCTAGACACGGTGGCATGAGCTCAGCCCGCCACCGCCCCGCCCCCGACGCCGACCCCGACCACGGCCCCGCCGATCCGCAGGCCCCGGACCCCGCCGCCCGGGACGCCGCGATCGCCGGGTTCTGGTCCTGGTGGAACGACGGCGGCGGCGCCGCCCTGGACGCCATGTTCACCGGGGTCGGCGACCCGATCGACGTGCACCGCGCCGTCGGCGACCGCGTCGCCGCCGTGGACCCCCGCCTGGCCTGGGGCTTCGGCCCCGGCGGGGAGGACTCCCGGCATCTGCTGACGATCACCGCCGGCGGGGACCCGCTAGTGCGCGCCACCGCCCGCCGGATGCTGCTCGCCGGGCCCGATGACGACGCCACCTGGGCGTTCACCGACTTCCGCCGGCCCGACCCGACCGCCGCGATCACCTGGGACGGGCGCACCATCGACCCCGGGGAGGCCTCCGTGGAGGCGATGGCCGGCACCACCGTGGTGGGGGTGCGGCTGCACCACCCGGTGTTCGCGGAGCTGCTCGACGGGGTCGCCGGGCCGGAGGACCCGGCCGCGGCGACCGCGGAGCGGGAGGTCACCCAGATCGGCTTCATGCTGCTGCAGCTGGTCCTCGGCGAGGAGGGCTTCGGGCTGTGGGTGGGTGATGTGGTCCTCGCCCGGGAGCGCCCGGAGGGCGCCGTCGCCCTGGCGGAGCTGCCCGGGATCATCGCCCGCGTCGCCGAGGCCTGCCCGGTCTGGTACGGCATGGAGGCGGTGACCAAGGATCTGCCGGTGCACGTCACCGCCCGGGCCCCGCTGTCGCCGCTGGTGGACCCGCTGCTCACCCGGCATGTGGTGGTGCAGCTGCTGTACTCCGAGGTCGATGCCGAGGGCCTGCCCGGGCCGGGGTCGGCCCGGGCCCTGGACGAGATTGGCCGGGCGATGGCGGAGGCCCCCGGCGACGAGGGCGTGTTCGTCGCCGCGGAGACCTCCGACGGGCTGCGCCTGCTGCACTTCTACGTCGACCCGGAGGGCCCCGGGGAGGGGCGGATCCGCGAGCTCGCCGCCGGCTGGGACCAGGGCGAGCATGCGGTGGACGCCGCCGATGACCCGGGCTGGCTGCGGGTGGCGCATCTGCGCGCCTGAGCCTCCGGGGCCGGCTCAGTTGTCCCGGATGTCCTCCGGGTAGGTGGCGTAGAGCGGCAGCGGCCAGGCCTGCCGGCGCATCACGTCGCCCCACACGTCGGCGCCGGCCGGGGCCAGCACATCCGAGGGCAGCGCCGGGGCGACGTACCAGTCCCCGCGGTCGAGCTCATCGTGCAGCTGCCCCGGGGCCCAACCCGCGTAGCCGGCGAAAAGCCGCGCCCCGGCCAGGCGGCCCTCGAAGACCCCGGGCTCGGCGCCGAGGTTGACGATCGCGAAGCGGTTGGCCAGCCGCTGCGCCGCCGGCGCCCCGCCCAGCTCCGGGTCGGGCTGCTCCGGCAGCTCCGCGCCGAGCGCGGTGACCCCCAGGCAGATCGGCTGGGTGCGGTTCACCGGGCCGCCGATGTACACCACCGGCGGTTTGCTCATCAGGGGCTCCCAGTCCTCCAGCACATTGTGCACCGGGGTCTCCGAGCGGGTGGTCAGATCCACGCCCAGGGTGCCGGTGGCGTCATGCTCGATGAGGAAGATCACGGACCGGGCGAACCCCGGCGAGGCCATGCCCGGCGCGGCGACGAGCAGCATCCCGGTGGCCGGCTCGGTGCGCTCGAGGCTGGTGAAGAGGCGATCGCCGAAGAGGTTGCCGGTGGAGTCCATATCCGCCATTATGCCGGTCCGCCGGCGCGCCCCCGCCACCAGCGCAGCAGCTCCGCCTCCGCCTCCGCCCGGTCCATCGGGCCCCGGTCCAGGCGCAGCTCCTTGAGATGCCGCCAGGCGGCGCCGACCTCCGGGCCGGCCGGGATGCCCAGCAGCGCCATGATCTCGTTGCCGTCCAGATCCGGGCGCACCCGGGCCAGATCCTCCTGCTCCGCCAGGGCGGCGATCCGCTCCTCGAGGTCATCGCAGGCCCGGGCCAGCCGGGCGGCCTTGCGCCGGTTGCGGGTGGTGCAGTCGGCGCGCACGATCATGTTCAGCCGGTCCAGCTGGTCCCCGGCGTCGGTGACGTAGCGGCGCACCGCCGAATCGGTCCACCGGCCCTCCCCGTAGCCGTGGAAGCGCATGTGCAGGTACACCAGCCGGGAGACCTCCTCCACGGTGCGCTTGGGGTACTTCAGGGCGCGCAGCCGGCGGCGCACCAGCTTCGCGCCCACCACCTCGTGGTGGTGGAAGGTCACCGAGCCGTCGGCTCGGAAGGCCCGGGTGTCGGGTTTGCCGCAGTCGTGCAGCAGCGCCGCCAGGCGCAGCACCAGGTCCGGGCCGTTCTCCTCCTGGGCGATGGCCTGCCGCAGCACCTGCAGGGAATGCCGGTAGACGTCCTTGTGCTGGCGGTGCTCGTCGACGGTCATCAGCATCGCCGGGATCTCCGGGAGCACGTGCCCGGCCAGGCCGGTGTCCACCATCAGGTCGATCCCGGCGGCCGGGTCGGCGCCCAGGATCAGCTTGTCCAGCTCCGCCTGCACCCGCTCCGCGGTGATCCGGCGGATCTCCCCGGCCATGGCGCGCATCGCGGCGCGCACCCGGTCGGCGACCCGGAAGCCCAGCTGGCTGGTGAAGCGGCAGGCGCGCAGCATGCGCAGCGGATCATCGCCGAAGCTGACCTCCGGGGCGCCGGGGGTGTCCAGCACCCCGTCGACGACATCGGCGAAGCCGCCGAGGGGGTCGACGAACTCGCGGGTGCCGTCCCCGCGCAGCCGCACCGCGATCGCGTTGCAGCGGAAGTCCCGGCGCACCAGGTCGCCGGCCAGGTCCTCCCCGAAGGTGACCTCCGGATTGCGGCTGACCTGGTCGTAGACGTCGGCCCGGTAGGTGGTGATCTCCACCTGGCGGCCGTCCTTGGCCGCGGAGAGGGTGCCGAACTCGATCCCGGTGTCCCACACCGTGGGCGCCCAGTCCTCGAGGATCGCGCGCACCGTCGCCGGCCGGGCCCCGGTGGTGAAGTCCAGGTCGTGCCCGAGCCGGCCGAGCAGGGCGTCACGCACCGAGCCGCCGACCAGGTGCAGCTCCGCCCCGGCGGCCTCGAAGGCGGCGGCCAGGGGGGTCAGCAGCGCCGATTCGGCGGCGATCGCCTGGTCGGCGCGGGCGAGCACCGCGGCGCGGGGCAGGTCCGCCGCCGCGGCGCCGGCGGCCGGTCCGGGGGTGCCGTGGGGTGGCTGGGGCTGCTGGGTCACGCACGACACCCTACCCGCAGGCCCGCGCGGGACGGCTAGGGTATGAGGAATGAGCGAGACCGAGGGCGAGGGCCGGAAGGCGGGGTCGCGGCGACGGCGCCGCCGGCCGCGCCGGCGCTCCGGCGCCCCCGGTTCCGCCGGCGGCGCGGCCGGATCGGGGGCCGGCCGGGGCGGGGCGGCGGGCTCCGGCGGCGGGCAGCCCGGCGGCCACGGCGGGGGCGGCGCGCAGGGCGGGGGCGGCAAATCCGGCGGCGGTAAAACCGGCGGCGGCGGCAAGCCCGGCGGCGGCGGCAAATCCGGCGGGCAGGGCGGCGGCAACCGCAACCGCAACCGGCGGCGGCGGTCCCGCCCCGGCCAGGGCAAGGGCCAGGGGCAGAACCGTCGGGGCGGCAACCGGCCGCGGCCGGCGAACCGGGGCGGGGCGCAGCGCCGCCGCGGCGGGGCCGGCACCGGGCAGCCCCGGATGCGCACCTCGGTGGAGACCTCCGCCGGCGGCCTGGTGGTCTCCGGGCTGGCGGAGGCCGTCGACGCCGACGGGCACGTCGACCTCGCCCGGATCTACGTCGCCCTGATCGGCCGGGTGGACCGGCGCGGCCGGCTGCTGTGGTCCATGCCCAAGGGCCATGTCGAACCCGGGGAGGATCACGGCGCCACCGCGGAGCGGGAGGTGTGGGAGGAGACCGGGATCCGCGGGGAGGTGCTCGCCGAACTCGGCGTCATCGACTACTGGTTCGTCTCCGAGGGCACCCGGATCCACAAGACGGTGCACCATCATCTGCTGCGCTTCGTCGACGGCGCCTTCAACGACGATGACCCGGAGGTCACCGAGGTGCAGTGGGTGCCGGTGGTGGGCCTGGTGGAGCGGCTGGCCTACGCCGACGAGCGCAAGCTCGCCCGGCGCGCCCATGATCTGCTGCCGGAGCTGGCCCGGACGGAGCGGGCCGCGGGAAGGCTGACCCCGCGATGAGCCGGCGGCTGCGGCGGATCGCCGCCGGCGCGGCCGCGGCGGCGCTGGTGCTCGGCGCGGCGCCCGCGCCGGCGCCGGCCGCGCCCTGGCCGACCACGCCGACGGACCCGGCGGTGGCGGCGCAGTGGGTGGGCGCCGATTCCCGGGTGGGCGCGGACGGGCCCCTGCAGCTGGCGGTGGAGTCGGTGGCCCCGCGCACCGTCACCGCCACGGGCGCCCTGCGGCTGAGCCTACGGCTCACCAACCGGGGGGAGGAGCCGCTGGACGAGGTGAGCCTGCGGCTGCAGCGCGCCGATCCGCTGGCCTCCGCGGAGGACGCCGCGGTGGCCCTGGCGGAGCCGGAGTCCGCGTTCCCGGTGGCCACCGACTTCCGCGAGCCGCTGCGCCTGGACCCCGGCCAGGGGCGCACCGTGACGCTGCGGGTGGAGCCGGGCCGGGCGGCCCCGGAGGGCCTCGGGGTGACCGCCCCGGGGGTGTACCCGGTGCTGGTCAACGCCAACGGCCGCCGCGACGGCGGGATCGTGGAGCTGCTCGCGGAGACCCGGATGCTGGTGCCCATCGACGCCGAGGGCGGGGATGCGGCGGCCGCGGGGGAGCCGGCGCCGCCCGCCCCGCCGGGGCTGACCCTGCTGTGGCCCCTGGCCACCCGGGTGCCGCTGACCCCCGGGGAGGTCGGCGAGGCCCCGGACCCGGCGGAGCTGATGCTCGCGGACGGCTCGCTGGCCGCGGCCATGGACCGGGGCCGGCTGGGCCAGCTGCTCGGCGCCCTGGAGGAGGCGCTGGCCGCCCCGGGCGGGGAGCGGCTGCGGGAGGCCACCTGCCTGGCGGTGGACCCGGAGCTGGTGGAGACCGCCTCCCGGATGGCGGACGGCTACCTGGTGGGCAGCCGGCGGCCGGACCCGGTGGCCGCCGGGGAGCGGCTGCGCGACTCCTGGGGCCGCGGCGACGACGGCGACGCCGAGCCGGCCGGGGACGCCGAGGCCGCCGCCCGCTGGCTGACCCGGCTGCGCGCCCTGGCCGCCGATCTGTGCGTGGTGGCCTGGCCCTGGGCCGCCGCGGAGGCCGCGGCGGTGGCCGGGGCGGGCGACCCGGCGCTGGCCGGCACCTGGCTGGACGACGGCCCGGAGACGATTTCCCGGGTGCTCGGCGCCGATCCGCTGCCCGGGGTGGTGCTGCCCCCGGAGGGCTACCTCACCGGCGCCGCCGCGGATCTGCTCTCCGCCCGGGCCGGGGCCGGCGAGCTCACCGCCCTGGTCGCCTCCGGCACCGTCACCTCCGGCGGGGCGCCGCTGCCGCCGGGGGCGGCGACCTACCTGCGCCCCGGGCTACGCGCCGTCGCCGCCGCCGGGGAGATCAACGCGGCCCTGGCCGGCACCGGCGCCCGGCCCCGGCTGGCGGGCTGGTCGCGGCCGCTGGGCCGGCACCGCCTGGAGGCGGACTCGGCCCCCGCCCGGATGCAGTCCGCGATCGGGGTGCTGCACCAGCGGCTCCGGGAGGCCGACGCCCCGGCGCTCATCACCGCGCCCCCGCCGGCGTGGTCCGTGGACGGCGCCGGGGCCCGGGAGTGGCTCACCGCCGCCGGGGCGGCCCTGGCCGCCGGGGAGGCCGCGCCGCTGCCCCTGGAGCGGGCCCTGGGCCCCCGGGCGGGGATCGCCGCCGGCGGCACCGGGGCGATCGCCGCGCTGCCCGCCGACCCGGGCGCGGTCACCGACGCGGAAATCGGCCGGGCCGGGCAGCAGGCCCGCTACCTGGGGGAGTTGACCTCGCTGATGGCCGAGGCGCCCGATATCGCGCTCACCCCCGCCGGGTTCACCCGGCCGCTGCGCCGGGACGTGCTGCGCAGCCTCACCACCGTGGGCCGGCGCTGGCGGCCCGGGCACGACCGGGCGGTCGCCGCCGCCGCCCGGCTGCAGGCCGAGGACGGCCGGCTGGTGCGCCGGCTGCGCGACTCGGTGCGGATCCTCGCCCCCGGCGGGGTGTACACCCGGGCCACGGACGCCTCCCCGGTGGCGGTGGTGGCCTCCAACGGGCTGCCGCTGCCGGTGCCCGCCCGGGTGCTCCTGGACGGCCAGGGCATGGCGGAGCCGCTGCGGGAGCAGGCGATGCTGCCGGCGAAGGGCTCGGTGACCCTGCAGCTCTTCCCCGACGTCGATCCCGGCGACCGGCGCCGCTCGGAGCTGACCATGGTGCTGGAGGACCGGTCCGGGCGGACCATCTCCGCCCCGGTGGACATCACGGTGCGCTCCGGGCCGCGGGTGCGGTCCCTGGTGCTGCTGGGTCTGCTCGCCGCGGCCGCGCTGGGCACCGGCACCGTGCTGGCCCGGCGCCGCGCCGACCGATTCAGCCCCCGCCGCGCCGGTGATGGACAATGGGGCCCGTGAGCGATCCCGACCCCAGCCCCGCCCCCGCCGGGCAGCGCGACCGCATCCGGCGGCCCGCGCCGCCGGCGCCGGTGCCCGCCGCGCGCGCCCCGCGCCCGGCGCAGCCGGCGCCCGACCTGAGCCGGCCGCCCACCGGCGGCCGCACCGCGGTCGCCGAGGTCGCCGCCGGCGAGGCCGGGGGCGACGGGCGGGCCAGCGACGCGGAGGTGATGCGCTCCACCGGCTCGATGGCGGTGGCCACCCTGATCTCCCGGATCACCGGCTTCCTGCGCAACACGCTCATCGGGATCACCCTCGGCCCGGCGGTGGCCTCGGCCTTCAACGTGGCGAACACGCTGCCGAACCTGATCACCGAGATCGTGCTCGGCGCGGTGCTGACCTCCCTGGTGGTGCCGGTGCTGGTGCGCGCGGAACGGGAGGACCCGGACCGCGGGGAGGCGTTCATCCGCCGGCTGCTCACCGTGGCGCTGACCCTGCTCGGCGTGGTCACCGTCGCCGCGGTGGCCGCCGCCCCGGTGCTCACCCGGGTGAACCTGGACGCCGATGGCGAGGTCAACGTGGTGATGTCCACCGCCTTCGCCTTCCTGCTGCTGCCCCAGATCATCTTCTACGGGGTGTTCGCGCTGCTCATGGCGGTGCTCAACACCAAGGGGGTGTTCAAGCCGGGGGCCTGGGCGCCGGTGGCCAACAACGTCGTCGCCATCGCCACCCTGCTGCTGTACTGGGCGCTGCCCGGCCGGCTGGACCCGGACCGGGCGGTGCCGGTGACCGATCCGCAGGTGCTGCTGCTGGGCCTGGGCACCACCCTGGGCGTGGTGGTGCAGGCGGTGATCCTGGTGCCGCCGCTGCTGCGCGCCGGGGTGAACCTGCGCCCCCTGTGGGGCATCGACGCCCGGATCCGGCAATTCGCCGGGATGGGCGTGGCCATCGTCGCCTATGTCGCAATCAGCCAGTCCGGCTACATCGTGACCACCCGGATCGCCTCCCTGGCCGATGCCGCGGCGCCGACCATCTACCAGCAGTCCTGGCTGCTGCTGCAGGTGCCCTACGGGATCATCGGGGTGACCCTGCTCACCGCGATCATGCCGCGGCTGTCCCGCAACGCCTCCGAGGGCGATGACGCCGCGGTGGTCCGCGACCTGGCGGTGGGCTCCAAGCTGACCATGCTGGCGCTCATCCCGGTGGTGGTCTTCTTCACCGTCTTCGGCCGCCAGATCGCCAACGCCCTCTTCGCCTACGGCCGCTTCCCCGCCGAGGTCGCGGACATCCTCGGCTGGACCCTGTCCTTCTCCTCCTTCACCCTGATCCCCTATGCGCTGGTGCTGCTGCACCTGCGCGTCTTCTACGCCCGGGAGGAGGCGTGGACCCCGACCTTCATCATCTTCGGGATCACCGTGGTGAAGGTGCTGCTCAGCCTGCTCGCCCCCCTGGTGGCGGCGAAACCCCAGCTCACCGTGGTGCTGCTGGGCGCGGCCAACGGGTTCGGCTTCGTCGCCGGGGCGGTGATCGGGGTGGTGCTGCTGCACCGCACCCTGGGCCCGCTGCGCGGCGGGGAGGTGCTGCGCACCTGCCTGTGGGCGGCCGGGGCCTCCGCGGTCGGCGCCCCGGTGGCCTTCGTCGTGGAGCATCTCCTCGGCGGGCCGCTGGGCGGGTTCGGCTCCGCCGGCTACGTGCTGCGCACCGCGGTGGCCGGGGTGGTCTTCCTGGGGGTCACCGGGGTGGTGCTGATGCGCGCCCCGCTGCCGGAGGTGCGCACCATCGCCGCGGCGCTGGGCCGGATGCCGGGGCTGTCCCGGCTGGCCCCGGCCGCCGAGGAGGCGCCGGAGGAGGTCACCGAGGCGGTGGCCGCGGGCGCGGCCGGGGACGCCGCCGCGCTCGGCGCGGACGGGGTGCTGGCCTCCCCGCTGCTGCCGCCGATGCCCACCGAGGCCGCCCGGCCGCCCCGGTTCGTGCCGGGGGAGATGATCCGCGGCGGCCGGTTCCGGCTGATCTCCGCCGAGGGGGCCCGGCCCGGGATGCGCTTCTGGCGGGCCATGGACAACTCCGGGGCCGGCCGCCGCGAGGTGGGCCTGGTCTTCGTCGACGCCGGCCGGCTGCCGCATCCGGGGATCACCTCCGCGGCGGCGGCGCAGGCGATGATCTCCGCCGCCCGCGGCCTCGGCGAGCTCGCCGGGCCCGGCCTGGCGGAGGTGACCGAGGTCATCCCCGGGCGCACCGAGTTCATCGTGGTCGCCGAGTGGATCCCCGGGGCGGCGCTGGCCGCGGTGGCCTCCGACCGGCTCAACCCGGAGGCCGCGGCGCTGGCCGCCGCCGGGCTCTTCGACGCGGTGGCCCGCGCCGGCGAAGCCGGGGCGGCGCTCGGCCTGGACGGGGCCGAACGGCTGCGGGTCAGCGTCGACGGCACCCTCACCCTCGCCTTCCCCGCCCCCGGGGTGGACGCCGACCCGGCCGCGGACCGGGCCGCCGCGGCACGGGTGCTCGAGGGGCTGCTCGACGACTGCGCGGCGCCGACCCGCGCGATCCGGGCCGCCGCGGCCGAGGCCGGGGAAGCCGATCCGGCGACCACCGCGGACCGGCTGCGCGAGGCCGCCTGGGCCGGGTCGGCGGACGGGCTGAGCGTGGAACCGGAGGAGGCGCGCACCACCGGCACCGGGCGCGCCCTGGCCCCGGCCCGGGGCACCTCCCGGCGCCGGCTGTGGGGCATCGGCGGGGTGGCGGTCGGCCTGGTGCTGGTCGCCGCCCTGGTCGCCACCGCGGTGTTCGCGGTGCTCAACCGCAGCGAGGAGGCGCCGCTGACCCCCGATTCGGTGCGCCGCGGGCCCGGCGCGGTGGAGGACGCGGTCGCCCAGACCGCGACCATCACCTCGGTGGCGGAATGGCAGCCGCCGAACGACGATCCGCTGGCCGGGCCGGACAACCCGGAGGCCGCCCCGCTGGCGGCGGACGGGGATCCGGCCACCGCCTGGTCCAGCTCCGTCTACGCCGCCCAGTTCGATCCCTCCCCGGCCGGGTTCAAGCCCGGGATCGGGCTGCTGCTGGAGTTCAAGGGCCCGGTGCGCCCCGGTGGCGTGGAGATCCTCGGCTCACCGGGGGCGACCGTGCAGATCCTGGCGATCGACTCCCCGGACCCGGTGGACGTGGCCACGCTGCCGCTGCTGGGGGAGGCGGTGCTCGGCGAGGGCCGCACCGCGATCCCGGTGCGCGGGGCCCCGGCCTCGGCGCATCTGCTGGTGTGGGTCTCCGCGCTGCCGATGCCGGACGCGGCCCGGATCAACGAGATCACGGTCACCCGGAAATAGCCCCGCGGCGCGGGTTGTCCACATCCCGCCCCGCCCCGGCCCGGGTTGTCCACCGTCACCGGGTGCCGGGGCGGTTCCGCCGCGCGGGGCGCCGGCGGCCGTGGCAGCATCCAGGCATGGATTTCGCGAGGGGGCGCGAATCGGCGCCGATGATGAGCGACGAGATGCTGCTGCGGGCCCATGTGGCCGGCGACGCCCGGGCCTTCGCCCGGCTGGTGGAGCGGCACGGGGCCCGGCTGTGGCGGGTGGCCCGGCGGGTGGTCGACGATGACGCGGCGGCCGCCGAGGCGGTGCAGGACGCGCTGCTGCGCGCGCACCGCCGCGCCGCGGACTACCGGGGCGCCTCGAGCGTGGCGACCTGGCTGCACCGGATCGTGGTCAACGCCGCCCACGATCAGCGCCGCCGTGCCGCCCGCGGCCGGCTGCACCCGATGGACCCGGAGGCGCTGGCCGCCCTGGACCGGGCCCGGACGGCGGCGACCGGACCGCCACCGGATGCGGCGCTGCCGCTGGTGCTCGCCGAGGCGCTGGCGGAGCTGCCCGCGCAGTGGCGGGAGACGGTGGTGGAGGTGGACCTGCGCGGCTGGAGCCCCCGGGAGCTGGCGCGGGCCACGGGGGTGCCGCCGGGGACGGTGAAATCCCGCTGCTGGCGGGCCCGGCGGGAGCTGCGCCGGTATCTGGGGGAATGCGGGGAGCCGGCCGGGCGTTCGACGGGGGGAGTGGCGGTAGGCTGCCACCGTACGGACTGACTCCCGACTTCGAAGGACGAGGCGACCCCATGAGCGACGGCACCATCCACGACGTGATCATCATCGGCTCCGGCCCGGCCGGCTACACCGCCGCCATCTACGCCGCCCGGGCGGAGCTCGCCCCGCTGGTGTTCGAGGGCGTCGAGTTCGGCGGTTCGCTGATGACCACCACCGAGGTGGAGAACTACCCCGGGTTCGCCGAGGGCATCCAGGGCCCGGACCTGATGGAGCAGATGCGCTCCCAGGCGGAGCGCTTCGGCGCGGATCTGCGGATGGCCGACGTGGACTCGGTGGAGCTCGCCGGCGAGGTGAAGATCGTGCGCTCCGGCGGCGAGGAGTTCCGGGCGCGCACCGTGATCCTGGCGATGGGCGCCGCCCCGCGCTACCTGGGGGTCCCCGGGGAGGCGGAGCTGCTCGGCCGCGGGGTGAGCTCCTGCGCCACCTGCGACGGGTTCTTCTTCCGGGACCAGGACATCGCGGTGGTCGGCGGCGGCGACTCCGCGATGGAGGAGGCGACCTTCCTCACCCGCTTCGCCCGCTCGGTGACCGTCATCCACCGCCGGGACGAGTTCCGGGCCTCCCGGATCATGGTGGAGCGGGCCACGGCGAACCCGAAGATCCGCTTCGAGATGAACAAGACCGTCTCCCGGGTCCTCGGCGAGGACAAGGTCACCGGCCTGGAGCTGGTGGACACCGGCACCGGGGAGACCTCCACCCTGGACGTCACCGGCATGTTCGTCGCCATCGGGCATGACCCGCGGTCGGCGATGCTCGCCGGCCAGGTGGACCTCGACGAGGCCGGCTACGTGCGGGTGGCCGCGCCCTCGACCCGCACCAGCGCCGAGGGCGTCTTCGCCGCCGGGGACCTGGTGGACTCCCGCTACCAGCAGGCGGTCACCGCCGCCGGCACCGGCTGCACCGCCGCCCTCGACGCCGAGCACCATCTGCTCGCCGCCGAGGGGGCCTGAGCCCCCGGCCCCGCGGCATGCCCGGTTTGCCGGGGCCCCGGCACGCGATAAAATCAGTTCACTCTACCGATACAGGAGCATCATGAGCGTTCAGGACGTCACCTCCGACACCTTCCGCGACACCGTCGTCGACGCATCCGGCCCGGTCCTCGTCGACTTCTGGGCGAGCTGGTGCGGCCCCTGCCGGAAACTGGCCCCGGTCATCGACGAGCTCGCCGCGGAAATGGGCGACCGGGTCACCTTCGCGAAGGTCGACGTGGAGGAGCAGCAGGCGCTGGCCGCGATGTTCCAGATCCTGTCCATCCCCGCCCTGCTCATCTTCAAGGACGGCAAGAAGGTCGACGAGATCATCGGGGCGCGCCCCAAGGCGGAGATCCGGCAGCGGCTCGAGGCCCATCTCTAGCTGGTAATATCGCAGGTCGACCCGGTGCCGCACCATGGCACGGGCAGGCGGGAAAGGGGCAGGATTCCGTTGGTGGAGTGCGTGCGCGTCGGGGACCGCAGCCCCCGGGTCGCCGAGGTCCGGGCCACGCTGGCCCGCCTCGGCATGCTCCCCGGCTACGCCGGGGATGCCACGCAGTCGGCCCCGCAGCAGTGGTCCGGGGACGACGACCTCTTCGATCCCGCCCTCGAGCAGGCGCTGCGCGCCTTCCAGCAGTCCCGGGGGATCATCGCCGACGGGGTGATCCGGGAGCACACCCTGCACGTGCTCCGGGAGGCCTCCTACACCCTCGGCGCCCGGGTGCTCAGCTACGACCCGCTGTCCCCGCTCACCGGCGATGACGTCGGCCAGCTGCAGCGCACCCTGCAGGAGCTGGGCTTCTACACCTCCCGGGTCGACGGCCACTTCGGCCCGAACACCGATCTGGCGGTGCGGGACTACCAGGAGAACTACGCGCTGCGGGTCGACGGGATCTGCGGCCCGGTGACCCTGCGGGCGCTGAGCTACCTCGGCTGCCGGGTCACCGGCGGCTCGGCGGCCTCCTTCCACGAACGCGAGCAGGTCCGCCAGGCCGGGCCCCAGCTCTCCGGGAAGCGGGTGGTCATCGACCCGGGCCTGGGGGGATCGCGCACCGGGCTGAGCGTGGCCGGCCCCTACGGGCCGATCAGCGAGGAGGAGATCCTCTGGGACATCGCCTCCCGGGTGGAGGGTCGGATGGTCGCCGCCGGGGTGGAGACCATCCTCTCCCGGCCGCGCACCGGCGACCCGTCCACCGTGGAGCGTGCGGACATGGCCAACGCCTTCGGCGCGGACGCGGTGATCTCGCTGCGCGCGGACCGCTACCGCAACGCCAAGGCCCATGGCGTGGCCACCTTCTACTACGGCTCCCACCAGGGCGCCAGCTCCCTGGTCGGCGAGCAGCTCTCCGGGCTCATCCAGCGCGAGATCGTCGCCCGCACCAACCTGGTGGACTGCCGCACCCACGCCCGCACCTGGGATGTGCTGCGGCTGACGCAGATGCCCACCGTGGAGGTCGCCGTGGGCTACCTGACCAGCCCGGTGGATGTCGCGATCCTCACCTCCCCGGAGGAGCGGGACGCGATCGCGGAGGCGATCGTGGTGGCGGTCAAGCGCCTTTACATGCTGGAGGACGATGACCTGCCCACCGGCACGTTCAGCTTCATCGAGCTCCTGGAGAACGAAGCCGAGGAGTAGTACTGGGCCGCCGCGAGCTGATCCAGGGCCGCGGTGACCGCCGCGCCCCAGTCCAGATCCGAGTCGATCTCCCGGCGCAGCCGGGGATGCCGGTGATGCGGGGCGACCACGGTGAAACCGCAGCCGAGCAGCACCGTGGTCTCCGGCAAATCCCCCGCGCCATGTGCGACATCGCCAAGTGCGCCGGGGGCGCAGGCCGCCTCCGGGGCGGTGTCGCCGGGGCAGAGGGTGCCATCGGCCGGACGACGGCATTCCGCGGGGTCATCACCGCAGTTCGCGCGATGGATATCCTCCTGTCCGGGATGCGTCGACGCCGGGTCCGGGCCATTGCAGCCGAAGGCCTCCACGGCCCGCACCCCGCGGCCGGCGAGATGGCGCAGCACCGCCTGCACCAGGGCGGCCTCGTACCCGCGGCCGCGGGCGCAGCGGTCCACGTGCAGCGAGGACAGCAGCACCGCATCCGGGGATACCGGGGCGGTGGGCAGCCGGCGCACCGCCGGGGTGAACCGGGGCGGGGCGAAGAGCGCCGTGGCGGCGGCCGGGCCCTCGGCCTGCTCGCGCAGGTTGTAGCCGCAGCAGCCCCACTCCAGGGTCACCCGGTTGATCCAGGACTCCTTCTCCAGCACCGGGTCCGGCACCGGCTCCGGCCCCGCGCCGAACTGCCAGAACAGGCTGCGCAGGGCCGCGGGATGGGCCGCGGTGAGCTCCCGGAGCCGAAGCAGTTCGAGGTACGGGGCGTCCATGGGGGCTACCCCTCCCGGGGCCGGATGATGCCCATGATCCGCTCGAAGTCCTCGAGATCGCTGAACTCGATGACCAGCTTGCCCTTGCGCCGGCCCATGGTCGCGGTCACCGTGGTGTCGAAGTCGTCGGAGAGGCGCTCCGACCAGGCGGTGAGCCGCTCCGGCTGGGGGACCGGCTCCCGGCGGGTCGTTGCGGGCTTCTCCCCGCGGCCCCGGTTGATCAGGGTGACCGCCTCCTCGGTGGCCCGCACGGACAGGCCCTCGGCGACGATCCGCTCCGCGAGGCGCTCCTGATCCTCCGCCCCGGTGCGCACCCCGAGGATCGCCCGCGCGTGCCCGGCGGTGAGCACCCCGGCGGCCACCCGGCGCTGCACCGGCACCGGGAGCTGGAGCAGGCGGATCATGTTCGTGATCACCGGGCGGCTGCGCCCGATCCGGTCGGCGAGCTGGGCCTGGGTGACGTCGAACTCCTCGAGCAGCTGCTGGTAGGCCGCGGCCTCCTCCAGGGGGTTGAGCTGCACGCGGTGGATGTTCTCCAGCAGCGCATCGCGCAGCATGGCGTCGTCAGCGGTGTCCCGGACGATGGTGGGCAGCACCTCGAGCCCGGCGAGCTGCGCGGCGCGCCAGCGGCGCTCGCCCATGATGATCTCGAATTCGGGTTGCGGGGCCCCGGGATCGCGCTGCCGGGCGAGCTCCAGCGCCTTCGGCCGGCGGGCCCGGGGGATGGCCCGGACCACGATCGGCTGCATGAGCCCGAACTCGCGGATGGAGTGCGCGAGCTCCCGCAGCGGCTCCTCCTCGAAGACCTGCCGGGGCTGGTCCGGGTTCGGGATGATCACCGGCACCGGGATCTCACGGTAGGTCGCGCCGACGGATCGGGCGCCGCCGGCGCCACCGCGGCCCGCGGTCCGGGTCGGGCCCGTGGATGTTCCACGTGAAACATCGGCCGCGTTTTCCGTATCGTCACCGTGACGTTTCCTGCCGGTACCCGTGGTACCCCCCGCGTCGGCGGGATCCGGCTTCCGGGAAGGGCCGAAGAGCTCATCGGCGGCGGAGTCCCCGAGATGCGGCCGGCCCTCCGGAGCGGTCGGGATCAACGCGGCCAACCCGCGCCCGAGACCGCCCTTGCGCGGTTCACGTTTGTCCTGGCTCATCTCTGGTCTCTCTTCTCCGGGGGTCGTCGGCGGCAGGCCGGTGTCGGGTGCGGGCGGATGCGGGGCGGGCGCGGTCTCGCGGATGGGGGCTCAGGGGATCAGGGCGCGACCCCCACGGCACCGGAGGTGGGGGAGGGGAGGTAGTCGCCGCGCTCGGCGAGCTCCTTCGCCGCATCCATGTACGCCAGCGCGCCCCGGGAACCGGGGTCGTAGGAGATCACCGTCTTGGAGTAGCCGGGGGCCTCGGACACCTTCACCGACCGGGGGATCACATTGCGCAGCACCACGTCCCCGAAATGCCGGCGCACCTCCTCGGCGACCTCCTCGGAGAGCCGGGTGCGCCCGTCGTACATGGTGAGCAGCACCCCGGAGATGTGCAGATCCGGGTTGAGATGCTGGCGGATCATGGAGACGTTGTTGAGCAGCTGGGTGACGCCCTCCAGGGCGTAGAACTCGCACTGGATGGGGATGAGCACCTCATCGGCGGCGGTCATCGCGTTGAGGGTGAGCAGCCCCAGCGAGGGCGGGCAGTCGATGATCAGATAGTCGATGCCCTGCTCCTCGAGGAATTCGTCGGTGAGCGCCTGCTTGAGCCGGCTCTCCCGGTTGAACAGGTTGACCAGCTCGATCTCGGAACCCGCCAGATCCAGGGTCGCGGGGATGCACCACAGGGTCTCCGCCTCCGGGGAGCGCTGCATCGCGTCCACCGGATCCACCTCGCCGATCAGCACCTCGTAGGTGGAGGGGGTGCCGCTGCGATGCTCGATGGACAGCGCCGTGGAGGCGTTGCCCTGCGGATCGGCGTCGATGACGAGCACCCGCTGGCCATGGTGGGCCAGGGCGCTGGCGATGTTCACCGCGGAGGTGGTCTTGCCGACCCCGCCCTTCTGGTTGGCGATCGTGATCCGCCGGGTGCGCTCCGGCCGCGGCAGGGAGAGGCGGTTCGGGGTCTGCACTTGGGCGGCCCGCCGTGCGGCGGCCGCGATCGGGGTGTCCTCCCAGGACTTCCTCGCCATCAATGAGCTTCCCTTCATCGCCGTGCGGAGGGTGGATCCGCTCCATCGCCTCGAAAGGCCCCGACGGCATCGCCGAGGGGCCTCGATACCCATGACTCTAGTCGGGTTCCGGACATGGGCTCAATAGGGGATTCGCGGGCAGGGGTGACCCCGGGCAGCGCGGCCCCGCCGGCCGCGGCGGGGCCGCCGGGCGGGCCGGGGCCGAGGACCCTTCCGCCTAGGTGCGCTGCACCCGGACCAGGAAGGTCGGCGTGGCCGAGATGCCGGCACCGAGTTCGATTACCTCGGGTTCCCGGCCCTTGGCCTTGCGGATCGCGGCGATATCCCGGGCGACCTCCTCGGCGGCGCTGGAGCCCTTGAGGGCGGCCATCACCCCACCGGGCCGCACCAGCGGCAGCGACCAGGCGGCGAGCTTCGCCAATGGCGCCACCGCCCGGGAGGTCACCACGTCGAACCGGCCGGCCTCCGCGCGCACCGCCTTGTCCTCGGCTCGGCCGCGCAGCACCCGGACATTGTCCAACCCCAGGGCGGCCACGACCTCCTCCAGGAAGGTGGTCCGCCGCAGGAGCGGCTCGATGAGGGTCACCCGCAGATCCGGCCGGGCGATGGCCAAGGGGATCCCCGGCAGGCCGGCGCCGGATCCGATATCCGCCACCGTCGCCCCCTCCTCGATGACCTCGGCGAGGAGCACGGAATTCAGGATGTGCCGATCCCAGAGCTTCGGCACCTCCCGGGGGCCGATGAGTCCGCGGGTGGTGGCCTCCTCGGCGAGCCACCGGTGGTACTCCACCGCCAGCCCCAGCTGATCCCCGAATACGGCGCGGGCCGCCTCGGGGATACCGGTCTCGGCGGCGGTGGTCTCGTTCTGCTCGTGCATGGTCCTCACACCTGTGGGTCCCGGGATGTTTCACGTGAAACCCCGGTGTCGGCTGTCGTAGTCGTGCCGACCAGCCTAGCCCTACCGCCCGGGCCAGCCGCAGCCACTCCCGGGGCCCAGGGCCCGGGGAGCCCCGCACCCCGCGGCCCCGGCGCGGTTTCACGTGAAACATCCGGGAACCGCTGTCGGCAGCGGCCAGGGCAATAAGGGCGATCCATACCCGATGTTTCACGTGAAACCTTCGGCCCATGGTTTGCCCGCATCGACCCGCCGCCTCTCTGAGGCATTCGGAGGATCCCCCGATGTTTCACGTGGAATATGCGCGCGACGGGGCCGGTGGGCGGGCGGCGCGCACCCACACCGCCGGATACGGAGGTTTCACGTGAAACATCACGCCGTGACGCCGGCGGCCCCGACACGTGCGCCACCAAGGGAAAGGCTCCCCGGACCCCAGGCCCAACCTGACGGAATCGGGCCGGACGGCCCGGGCGGGGGAGGGGCTGCTCGGTCGATGACGCCGGGCCTGGCCCGGGCGCGTTCCCGAGCCGGCCGCCGCGGGCGGAGCAGGGTGAATTACAGACCTGTAGTTCACCGCCGCCCGGAATGACGAAAACCGCCGCCCCCGGGGGGGCGGCGGTTCCTTCGTGGACGGCGGGCCGTTCTACCGCTTGCGCTTCTTCTTGCGTTTGGCGTTCGCGGGGCGCTGGCCGGGTTGCGGTTTCGCGGGGGCCGATGGGGCCTCGCCGGACTGCTCCGCGGCGGGCTCCGCCTTGTCGGCGACGCCGTCCTCGAGGGTGGCCACGCCCGAGGGGGCCTTCTTCGGGGCCTTGCCGCCCTTCTTGGGGTTGACCGGCTTGGCGCCCGGCTTCGGTGCCAGCCGCTCCTGGGCGGCGCGCTTGGCGGCCTTCTCGGCCTCGATCTCGTCGCGCTCCTCCTGGTCCAGCCGGGCGAAGGTGTACCGCTGCTGGAAGTAGGTCCAGATGTTGTTGGTCAGCATGTAGACCAGCAGGCCGATATGCCAGATGGCGCCGGTGAACAGGATCATGGCGGGGAAGAACCACATCATCATCTTGTTCATCATCTCGGCCTGCTGGCCCATCATGCCCTCGGCCTGCTTCTGCAGGCCCTCCATCTGCCGGCGCCGGGTGCGGTTGACGGTCATCCGGCCGTTGAAGTGGGTGGCCAGGGCGGAGATCACCATCAGCGGCAGGGCCACCATGATGATGTCCATCCGGGTGAAGTCCGCGGTGGTGCCGGGCGCGGTGAAGGCGGCGTACTGGTCCTGGGGCATCCCGATGGAGGCCGACAGGGGGGCGTTGATGACGCGGGCGAGCAGGAAGGAGCGGACGTCGTCGACGCCGAAGATGTAGTTGCCGAGGTTCCAGTTCTGCTCGACGGACAGCCCCAGCTGGGCGGCGCCGTCACCGGTGCGGTTGAAGGAGCGCAGCACGTGGAACAGGCCGATGAACACCGGGATCTGCACGAGCATGGGCAGGCAGCCGCCCAGCGGGTTAACGCCCATCTCCTTCTGCAGCTTGCGCATCTCCATGGCCTGCGCCTGCTGGTCGTTGGGATGCTTCTTCTTGATCTCCTGCATCATGGGCTGGAGCTTCTGCATCTTCAGCATCGACCGCTGGGACTTGAACATCGGGCGGAAGAGCAGCGCCCGGATGGTCACCACCAGCAGCACGATGGACAGCACCCAGGACAGCCCGGAGGAGGGCTCCATGACCAGGCTCACCGCCTGGTGCCAGAACCACATGATGGCCGAAATCGGCCAATAGACGAAATTAAGCACGGTGTGCGGGGTCTCCTGTTCTCATCGGATCTCGCGGCCGTCCACGATGGCCTGCACCAGAGGCTACCCGTGCATCCGGGTCCACCAAGAACGCAGCGCCGGAAAACGCGGGGGCACCGGGTCCCAGCCGCCGGGGTGCCAGGGGGCGCAGCGCAGGATGCGCAGCAGGGTCAGCCAGCCGCCGCGCACCGCCCCGAAGCGGCGCACCGCCTCCATCCCGTAGGCGGAGCAGGTGGGCTCGAAGCGGCAGGTGCCGCCGCCCTTGAGCGGGGAAATCGCCGCGCGGTACCAGCCGATGAGGGCGAGCAGCGCGCGGGCGGCGGGGGAGGGGCGCTCAGGCGAGTTTGGCAAGGGCACTGCGGATGTCCCCCTCCAATTCGGCGCTGGAGGCGTGCGCGGCGGCCGGCAGCGCCCGGATCACGATATCGGCGTCATCGCCGATCTCCCCGGCCAGATTGAGCATGACATGGCGCAACCGCCGGGAGACGGCGTGCCGGGTGACCGCATCGCCGACCTTCTTGGAGACGACGAGGCCGACGCGGGGTCCGCCCCATCGGGCGGGTCCCGCGTCGGCGTCGACGTCGGTTGCGCGCACTCGGCGCAGGTGCAGCACCAGGGTCCGGCGGCCGGCCCGCCGCCCGCCCCGGATGGTGGCCCGGAAATCGGCGGGTCGGTGCAGTTTATGCCGCGGGGGCAACACCGGTGGCTGCGGGAATCGGGTCGGCGCTAGGCCGACAGCCGGGCGCGGCCCTTGCTGCGGCGCGCGGCGACGACCGCGCGGCCGGAGCGGGTGCGCATACGGGTACGGAAGCCATGCACGCGGGCACGGCGACGGTTGTTCGGCTGGAACGTCCGCTTCGACACGGTTGAACTCCTCAGGTTATGCGGGCCGATCCGTCCCCGCCGGCGCGGCCGGCGCGGGGATCGGGCCTGACGATGAATGTGCTCACGCCCCGCCGGTGACCGGCGGATCCGCTTGCGATCCGCCGCCGGGAGGGCCCGCGGGCGGCGATGGGGGTACCCGATCACCCGCGGTGAACATATCGGCGGCCCCGGGGGCCGCTGGATATGACAGACGTGAACACAGTACGTGCGCCCGCTCGGCGAGCACAAATCCGGGGGTGCCGGGGACCTGGCGGAATCCCGCGGGCCGCGGCGGAACCCCAGGTCGCCGGGTTATCCACAACCTTCAAGCGGCCCTGGAGAGTTGACAGATGTGAAAAACAGGGTCTAGTGCCCTCTCGGGCTTTGTTCCGGGGTTCGCCAAGCCCCCAGGTCACGGGGCATATTGTGGATAACTTGATCGCGGTGGACAGCATGTGGATAATCTGGTGAGGAAAAGAAGGCGCGTGGCTTTCCACATCTGTGGGCAACCCTGTGGAAATCCAGCTCATCCCCGATCGCCGGCTGTGGACGGACTGTTCGCCCCCTGTCGAGAACCGGTGATCGGCGATTCGCCGCGCGCGCAGGACAGCA